>JAGNBF010000133.1 GCA_018004935.1 Chloroflexota bacterium
CGCCAAAATAATCGGCAAGGGCTGATCATAAACCGTAAAACTTTCGTCGGCTCGCCCTATTGTCCAACCGGGGAGAGCCGCAAAGTAGTGGGACACAGCGGGGGGGGGGGCAACATCTGCCCCCGCAAACGTATCCCATTTTAGATATAGATTCCCCAGGTGGGGCATTCTCGTGCCAGTGTACACCGGTTCATACCCCAACGCACCCGAAAAAAGTAACTGATGATATTGGCTGGAAAGGGGGAATCGTTCTGGCTGGCGCGGAACAACCGCGTAGACCCGATGGGAAGAAATAACCAGATAATCCGCGGCCGCGACCAATTCCAGATTTTGCTGGAGCCGCGCCACATTGTCGGCAGAACCAGTATAAGTCAGCCAGGTCAACTCTTTATCAGTAACGTATTGACTGGCCCACAGAGGCGGCTCTTCGTCGCCCAGGCTGGTCGGCAAAGGATCATCCCACTGTTCGGAGTAAAGAATGGCCCCTGGCTCAATGTTGGCATAAATCCAGGCCGAGGCGGCCGCCCAGGGATGGCGCTCCTGGTAAATGTTGGCAAAGGCCAGCGCATAAAGGGCTGTCGTGAGTAATACGGCAGTGACCGCCCCGATTTTTAACCAGCGCGGCCGCAACTGCCATAGAAACGCGGCCGCAAACAGCATCAACAAGGGGGTTACGGGTTGCAGGTAGCGCATAAATTTGACAAAAAAGTTACCCGTGAAAAGCAGGAAGGGTAATACCCAGGCCAGAAGAATGAGCGCGGCCGCATGGGTAGAACCATGTCCCCGTTGGCGTAACTGCTTAAACTGTTGGCCACTGAGCCACAACAGGCCCAACAAAGCCGCCACCGCCAGCAGTGGCCCCATTCCCCACTTAAACTGCATTTCGGCAAAGTAGAGGTAAGGGGCTGAGCCTGCGTATTGGCGAGTAAAACCCAGATCTGTACCCCCATTGGCCATTGCCCCTTGTGTTACCACATTTTGCAGGTAACAAGAGCGCCAATTGAGGGCGGGTATTTCCGCCACCCCTATTTTTATGGCCGGACTGATGACGGTACAAGTTTGATCAAGCACAGCAAAGGGGTTGGTTAGAAAAAAGGCCAGAAACCCCACCCAAAGGGCGAAGAAAAAAAGAAGCAGACGGTGTCGCCGCGGCCGCGTTGCCATCAGCCCACAACTGACTGCTATCGGTAAGAGTAACAAAATGGCGGCAAACTTAGAGCCGATAGCGAACCCAGCCATAGCCCCCGCCAGAAGCAAATAAGCCGTTGCCGCCCGACTGTGCGTATGGGAAATATTATGGGGAGATGAACTGGTTCGTGGGCCGGGCAAATGGCTGGCTACCAGAAAATAGAGGCAGGCGGTAGCAAAAAAGGCGAGAAATGGGTCAACGGTGTAAAAGTGGGCCAGTTGAATGTGCATGACGTTGACAGTGAGGAGCGCGGCCGCGAACAACCCCACCCCATCACCATATAGTCGTCGTCCTAGAAGGTAAACCAGCCCAATTGTGCCCACATCAAACAATGCGGTGACAATCCGCCCTGCGGCCGCGATCTGATCAAACTCATTAGCGCCCCGTTGGTTCAACACCACCTGGGTAAACAGCCACCCCGCAGGGAGAGAGGCCCGGAGATGAGGGACCAGCCATTCGCTGAGCCGGGTAACGGCAACGCCCAGGTAAAGGGGGAGATGTCCATAGGCAAAATCGCGGGGTTGATCCCGGGGCACAACCACCCCCTGAGTAAATTTCTCGGCAGGCCAGTAAAAGGGGTTAAACGTAGAGCGATGGGGATCAAACGCGGCCGCGTCCCATTTTTCCGGCCATTCAATCGTAGTGCCCACCCAGGCGATGAATCGCTCATCTGGGTGATAATGGAGAAACTCATCCCAGGCCAGACCTGTCAAACGCAGGGACGCGGCCGCGAGTAATATCCAGACAAGAAAAAGTTTACGTATCCAATCAGGCATCAGCAACCATCCATCAATAACGCGTGATTATCCACATATTTGCCTGCCGGTCATCAATTATATCTTCTCACGGCAATTCTCAATTTAACCAACGGTTAAAATCATTGGCCGCCAAAAGCACACTCGAAAAATGACCCAAGCCGTAGAACAGCCTTTTTGTCGTTTAAAAAATTAATCAGGTAATGGAATCCCCCCCACCCTTGACCCCGCCCCCAGGGGCAGGGAACTTTTTAAGAGCCGTTTTTCGCGGGCATTCGCCCGCGAAAAACGGCTCAAATTGGTTTTTTCCCCTTCTGGCCAGGAATTGTTAGGGTGCTGGGTTCATTGGGGTGAGCAGGCAATCGCCCTGAGTATATATCTTTGACAAAACAGAATGTATGTTCTAGAATGTAATGATCCTGTATTCGTGCAAAAATCCGCAAAAACCGGCTCCGATAAAATTGGTCTTACCAACACAAACAATCAATACCCCCATACACCGATACACCCTTAGCCAAAGGTGCGATCAACAACATCATCGCCGGACAAACATCTCCGAAAACTCGGAAAGGAGCAAAAAAACATGAGTGGTGTAAGAGTTTTGGTAGGCACTCGGAAGGGCGCGTTCATCCTGACATCAGACGCCGCCCGCCAACAGTGGGAAGTAAGTGGCCCCCATTTTGCTGGTTGGGAAATTTATCACATAAAAGGGTCCCCCCTTAACCCTGATCGGCTGTATGCGTCTCAATCCAGTAGCTGGTTCGGCCAGGTGATCCATCGCTCTGATGATGGGGGCAAAACGTGGGCCCCGGTGGGTAATGAATTTGGGTATGAGGGCATTCCTGGAACCCATCAATGGTACGACGGCACGGCTCACCCCTGGGAATTCAAGCGCGTCTGGCATCTTGAGCCATCCCTCACCGAGCCGGATACGGTTTATGCTGGTGTCGAAGATGCCGCCCTGTTTCGCTCAACCGATGGGGGACAGACCTGGCAAGAGCTGGCTGGGTTACGCGGCCATGGTTCCGGCCCATCCTGGCAACCCGGTGCTGGTGGTATGTGTCTCCACACGATCATTCTTGATCCCACAAATCCTGAACGCATTTTCATCGCCATTTCGGCCGCAGGGGCCTTCCGCACTGATGACGGCGGGAAAACATGGCAACCCATCAATCAAGGTTTACGCTCCGAATACATCCCTGATCCCCAGGCGGAAGTTGGTCATTGTGTTCACCGGCTGGCCCTGCATCCATCCCGCCCCGATGTGCTGTTTATGCAAAAGCACTGGGATGTGATGCGCAGTGATGATGCCGGGAATTCATGGTATGAGGTCAGTGGCAATCTGCCCACCGACTTTGGGTTTGTTATAGATGTACATGCCCAAGAACCAGATACCATCTATGTTATTCCTATCAAGAGTGACTCCGAGCATTACCCACCAGAAGGCAAGTTGCGCGTTTATCGTAGTCGCACCGGGGGCAATGAATGGGAGGCACTCACAAATGGTTTGCCGCAACAAGATTGTTATGTCAATGTTCTGCGTGATGCGATGGCCGTTGATACCCTGGAACCCTGCGGTGTGTATTTTGGCACAACCGGTGGACAGGTTTATGCCTCAGCGGATGGGGGCGATAGTTGGGCACCTATCGTTCGGGATCTGCCAGCCGTGTTGTCGGTAGAGGTTCAGGTACTGCCATGATCCGCGTTGTCCTACCCGCCCATTTACGTACGCTGGCGCAAGTTGGTACTGAGGTGACTCTTGACATTGAGGGGACTGTTACGCAACGTGCGATTCTCGATGCCCTGGAGAAACGCTATCCTATGTTACGAGGGACCATCCGTGATCATGCCACGCAACAGCGTCGGTCGTTTTTGCGGTTTTTTGCCTGCAAAGAAGACCTCTCTCATGAGTCACCAGATACGCCATTGCCCGACCCAGTTGTGTCGGGGGTAGAACCCTTTTTAATTATCGGGGCTATTGCCGGGGGTTAGCAGGTTGGGGGAACTTTTCTCGGCGGAGTTTGGGGGCGTCCATCCCTAAACCCCGCCCCAGGGGCAGGGAACTTTCTCAGGTGCTGGTAATGGAGCGCGGCCGCGCTCCATTACCAGCACCTCTGGTGTTTTCCCGCAAAAAACAGGGTGTGAGGAAAGCATTTAGCGGGGAATGAGGAGTGTCTGACCGGGGTAGATGGTGTTAGTGCTAAGGCCGTTGGCGGTGCGTAACGCGGCCGCGGTAACACCATAGCGCTGGCCGATCAGGAAGAGGGTTTCCCCTGATTTGACGATATGAATGGTGGGCGTGGTGGTAGGAGCTGTGCCTGCCGGATTGGTAACAGTTTGTAAACCAGCCAATGCTTCGGCTCCATCAGGAAAAATGGTTAAGGCTCGGACAAAAATGGTTTGGGCCTGTGTAAGATTTTGTTCGCCCGCTAACCGGTAGCCATAGTTGACATAGGCGGCGTACAACTTCGTCTTCATCTCCGTATTATCAGGGGCCAGAGTGACAATTTGCTCCAATAAGGTGATGACGGTAGGCCAGTCTTGTGCCGCCCAGGGGGCATCCAGGCTGGCGATGAGGATATTGGTATCGTTTTGGGGGGGTGGGGTGAGAGATGGGGCTGGGTTGGGGGCCACGGGGGTTAGAACTGGGAAAGGGATGCTGACCGCGGCCGCGTCGCCAAGGGCATACGGTGAGGTATACAAAGACAGGGTCAGTGTCAACACCGCCTGTACCTCGTTCTCGACAAGATTAACCTGAGCTAAAGCCACACCGGGCCAGGTCGTTTCCTGCAATCGCCCCATAAATGACAGCAATTGGGGCACTATCCCCTCCACATGCAAAGCAAAAATACGAATATCGTACAGTTCGGCCTTCGGCACTGTTTCCGCAGGGGGAATTTGGGCCTCTAGACCCACAATAACGACTCCCGTTTCGCTGGCATAACGATAAAGGTTATCCAGGATTGCGGCCGCCTGGGTTTCACTGAGAAATTGACGTGCGGCCGCGTCCAGTTGCGCCTGAGTTCCTGCCAGTTGCGCCTGGAGAGCCTGATTACTACTCTCTTGTTGCTGTTGCGTCTGGCGGGCTGTTTGTTGCATCGTCAGTAATTGGGCGGCCAAATCCTGACGGGCCGTCCAGCGAGGCACAATCCCGGTAGCAATGAAAATGGCATAAGCCATCAGAATCATCACGATGAAAACCAGCGCGACAACGGAGAGTAAATTTTCGCGGAGCGAATCGCGTAAATTATTGAAGGTGTCCATCTTTATTTGGCTCTTTGGGAATTCAGGGGGTTGACACCAACTGTAGGGGTTGGCCTTGTGCCTGCCGCGTGTGGGGCAACCATGCCCGTACCCCGCGAAATCCCCAAGACTCCTTTATTTCAGTTCTACAATGATGACAAACGAGACTCCCGGGCTGGCCTGTAGGGGCGGTTTAGCCAGGGGTAGGGGCCGGATAAGGGGTAAGGAGGTTGATGCGGCCGCGCCAATCGGTAGAGCGACTTGGGCTGGCGGGGGCGGATCAATCTGGAGTGTTACCGTTACTACTCGACGACACAACGAAGCCCAGGCCAAGGTCACGGTGTCTTCATAAATGCCTGGGGGCAATCCACTGATAGAGGGTCGCACATTAATCCAGGTCGGTGCCGTGCCACTTGTCGGCCCCACATCTAGCCAGGTTGTTCCCGCCGTCGCCGTCCAGGATAGGGTACTGTCACCGCTCAACCAAAGCGTCTGGGTGGGCGGGTCAGGGCTACCAGCCACAACCGGGCCAAACTTAAGTTCGTTCAGGTTTAAATAAAGGGCTGGCACTTCCACCACACCCACATTGTAAGTAAGATCAGGATTGAACAGTTGCATCTTGTTCGTCACCGTGACCAGAGCGGTACTATCAATCGTGGCCGGGAAACAGACGGATGAGGCAAAGTTGCCCGTGCCGGGTAGGGCATAATCATCATTTTTCCATTGATTACCCTCTAGCCCAACGGTTAAAAACGTATCCACCCCCAGCGTCAGGTTCGCCGTTGCTACCTGATAGAAACGCCCCGCCTTGGTGATAAATTGCACCCGATCCGTGTCACCGGTAGGATAAAAATTATGGAGTTGGGATTCGCCAACGATAATGTTTGCGGGTGACACATCGTCTGGTTCGTAAGCGTCGCGTAGATCAGGCGTGTTGGTGACAGTGGGTGTAGCGGTGGGTTGGGGCTGGGTGGTAGCCGTCGGGCCAGGCATCGTTGTGGGTACGGGGGTGGAGACAATTTCTTGCACGAAGAGCTGATAGGCCATCTCTGCCCCATATTGACCCCGGTTAGTAACCTGGATAAAAACCTGGATGTCGCCCCCGGGAATCTGAAAGCTTACTTCTGAGGCCAGGGTTCCCGGTTTGCTATCATCGTTGCTGAGAACGATGTCACCGATGGTAACGTTGAGGAAGGTGTCTACGCCTGGAGCCAGATTGGCGGTGGTGATGGCGTAGGTGCGGCCGCTTTTACCCAGAAAATAGCTGTTATCCACATCAAAGGTGGGGTAAAAGTTATGTCCCTGCGCCTGACCGACAAAAATCGGTTTGGGGGTGATGTCATCTGGCTCAAACAAATCTTTTGGGCTGATAGTGGGGGCAATGGGGGTTGTGCCCCCACCACCCGTGCCTGATGTACCATTGCTGGGGGTCGCCGTGGGCAATGGGGCGATGGTGGGTGAAGGGGGGATGGTGAGGGTGGCGGTGGGGGTAGCAGTGGCCTGGGGCGTAGGCAAGAGGGCGATGGATTGCACGATAACCCGCTGGAATTGCCCGGAAGCTTCTAGCTGTTGAGCATAGGCAATAACGGCGGCATCACTCGCGGCCGCGCCGGTGATCGTCAGCCGGTTATCCGTTTGTGTTACCCCAGTGAGGCTAATGGGGCCGGTTTGGTAGCTATTGATGGCGGCAATTATGGCGGGCCAGTCGGTTTGCTGGTTATCCAGGCTGGCCTGAACGGCATCCAACTCACTGGCCTCTGCCACCACCTGGCTCACCTCGGTTTGAATGGCTACGGTGGTGAGGTCAGGGGTAGGGCCACTGACGAGGTCGAGTTGGGCCTGGTCTAGCTCGCTCTGTAACTGATTGGCGTTGGCCCCAATCGCGGCCGCGAACAGATAAAGCGGCACGAAAAGCAGTAACAGTCCAAACATAATCAGCCAGAGAATCAGCGGACGCTGGGAAGGGGGGGGCGGTTGCGTGCGAGCCAGAACAGCATCTATATCGAGGGAATTACGAACAGTCACTGCAACACCTGCGATAATTTTTCAGCCTGGTTTGTGTAGCGAAAAAATTATTTCTTATGGACGGTAACTACTTCTCCCGGTTGCCTCGCCCTGTTTGCTGAGAATTGCCCATCATAATGGGATTTGTCACACTATAACGAGGTGTTAAGAGGGGAACAAGCAAGGAAACGTGAATTCAGCCGTGGGGGCTAAAGCAGGGCAAGGAACACCCCCAGGCAGAGAAAGGGGGCGTAGGGAATTTGGTAGCGGCGGTTATAACCCTGGTAGAGCAGAAGCGCGGCCGCGAGACCGCCCGTCACAATACCTATTAATAAGGGCCATAACACAGCGGGAAAGCCAAACAGGCAACCGATCAAGGCCGCAAGTTTGACATCACCCCCTCCCAACTGGCCGGGGCGCAACCAGGCGGCCAAAGCAAAGGTTGTAAAAGCCAGCCCGCCACCGAGCAACACCACCCCAAAAGGTTGGGATCCTCGCCAATATTGGCCCAATAGGGTGAGAAGCAACGCCGGGTAGACGAGCCGGTTGGGGATGAGGCGGTATTTGCTGTCTATGAGGGCAATAAGAAGAAAGAAGAGGCCAATGGCGAGGTTGAGCCATTGTGCCTGATAAACAAAATAGGGTACGAGGGCGGCTGTGAACGCGGCCGCGAACCAGCCCCATTTTCGGGAGGGCGCTACAGCAGTCGGGGGCTTCACCAGGTGATTACTGATCTGGTTGAGGAACCAGCCGACTCCAGCCCCGGTGCAAGACAAAAGAATGAGGGTTACAGTTGGCATCATTTACCCGTACAAATTAATGGTCAATTTGCTTGTTGCCGCAGTTGGTCGCGGACTCGTTCCGTAAGCCGCAACAAGGTATTCATATCCACATCGCCCATACCTTTGAGCAACGTGTCGAAATGGGCCGTTTTTTCTTCGTCATCAAAGACACTCGTGAGAAGTTCTTGAATACTGCCGGTCGCGTCTTCGAGCAATTTTTCCACATTGGTCTGATCTTCAGGCGTCAACTGGCCCGTGGGGCGTGCTCCCACCAGGGGTTGGGCCGTAACCTGGGTGGTGGCCTGGATTTCTGGTGTCCCTTGGGGTTTATTTTTGTTGGCCTGAGCGGCGGGGCTACTCGCGGCCGCGGTACCCCCGGCAGACTCCTCACTGGGGGTAGTGGGCGGGGCATCTGTCTGGGTAGTCTCTGTCGTGGCATCGGCATCCGTGGCCTCAGCTTCTTCTGTTCCGGTAACAGCATTCCCTCTGGCGGTGTTTGTGGCTTCGGCCCGAATCGTGGCCGCCTCTGCTTCTTCTGCCTCCAAGCGTTGGGCTTCTAACCGGGCGACTTGGGCCTGTTGCCAGGACGGGTACAGGGCCAAAACGGCCGCTACCCCCAGTAATAGCGCGGCCGCGCTGATCGTCACCAGAATCATCTTTTGCCCCAAGATCAGGTCTAGAAAGGTGACATTGACCTGGGGTAAGGCCAGGGCTTCACGCAAATTGTTAAGCGTTTGTTGCGCGGCCGCGTCTGGAGTTGACTCAATCATAAAAGCCAGTAACTGGGCCACCGCTTCACCATCCCAGCCATTGAGCCGTGCCTGCATCACCGTCACATCTCCGGTCAGGGCATACCCTTCGGCTACTGCCGCCAGATAAGCCCGTTGCCCCTCGGCTGAAAGTTGCCACGGATCCACATTGATCCATTCCACGGGCCACAACCACCAGCCGATGACCAACCAACCTAGAATGACACCTAGCAAAAAGAGGGGGAAAGACCATGAACGGTGTCGTAATTTATTATGTTCGTGAGTCATGTTTATAGAACTCTTTGGCAGGTTTAGTCTGAATGAGCCAATAGCCTTACACCGTCAACAAACGTGCCACCAGGGGGGGAACCACCCAAAAGCTGATACCAGACATGAACAACAACAGGGAGAGATAGAGGGTTAACTTGAACTTATACCCACCATCGCTGGCAATAATGGCTAACGCACTGACAACCGCCAGCAAAACAACCATCATAATGGTAATGGCATCCAAAAATTGTAGCTGTGCGGGGCTGATGTTGGCCATGGGCATGGCCAGGTTTTGGGCGACGGCAGAGGCTTCTTCAGGGGAGATAGCCGCTTGCATCAGGAGCAGAAAGTTGTGAATAATCTCCAGCACAAACACCATGAGGGCGGCTACGACGATATGCATAACCAGGGTTAACCAGGAGAAGGTGGAGACAACGGTGCGCCGCTTGGCCCGGAGCATAGCCGTGCGTGAGGCAAAGAGGGAACAGAGAAACCCGACCCGTTCAGGATCGCCGCCTAGCCGAATGGATTCGTAAAAAATGCCGATAGATTGGCGTACCAGTTGACTGCCCGTTTCGTAGCCGAACCGTTGCCAGCAGATAATGGGATTGGCCAAAGCTTGTAACCGGGTAGCCAGCCGTTCGATATCATTGTTGAGGATGGGAAATGAGGTAATGTCTATGCGATTCAGGGCTTCGCGCAGGGTAGAACCAGTGGATGTAGCCATTCCGCCCAGAGAACGGAGAAAGGAGCTGATTTCGGCATCTTTTTTGGTGATGACCTCGTCGGCCCGGTAGCTGACGAGGCCGAGGGGAAACAGGATCGCGGCCGCGCTGATGAGCACCCATGACCGGCTCACCCCCAAAACAATGAGGGCCACCGTAACCAGAGCCGTCACCGGGATAATAATACGCCCCAGATAAAGCGTCCGCCGTTGTTGGGCCGAACCAAGATTTGAGGCCACCACCATTTGTTCCTGCGGAGCCGCTCGTGACAGAACCCAGGCCCCAAAAAAGCCCATAACAATAGATGTGGCTATCAGCCCGCTAATGGTTCCAATACCCATCTGGTAGATCATCGTGGAAACCAGATTGATGATAACGATGAGGGCGACTGACACAATAATGGAAGAAAAGGCGTCTGACCATTTCTTCAGTGATTCCAGATCTCGTTCGTAGTTGTTGCTGTAATTATCGCCCTGGACTTCAGCTTCGCGGGCCAGGAAGGTGGGTAATGGTTCACCAGAACGCATGGCATCAGAGAGCCGAAGCAGGAAACTTTTTACATCTTCCGAGGATGTTTTGTCGGCAATGCCCCGGCAGGCTTCGGGGAAGTCATAACGGAGTTCGTTGACCAGGGTGTTGATCGCCTCAAAATATTGGGCCGCCGGGGAGCCGGATTGAGCCGCCAGTTCAAATGTTTTACTACGGGATATGCCCGCGGCCGCGGTCGCCGACATATACGTCAGTTGATAAAACATTTCAAAAGAGGAGACCTCTTTAAACTTATAAGAGTTTTTGCCGGTGTGCTTCGGCAAGGATTTGGAAGAAGTCATCAAAGCCACGTATTCCTTTGCTCTTGTGAAGCCGTTCAAATACTTTTGCCCGCCGTTTCAGCTCCGTATAAATCATTTTGCGCTTATGCGGCGGAATGCCCCGCTTCATGGCAATACGCTCTTCTAACAAGAAGCTATTCATATAGCCGGGAAACTCAAACGTATCATTGGCCGGATTCCAGCGGAACGCTTCCAAAAAGGAAAAACTTTCGCTATATGGGTCATAGCCGATAATCTCGTTGATGCTGAGGATGCGCCGGGCCATTTTTTTGTTGTTCAGTTTCACTGCCGCCTGAACAACGGCCAGGTTCAGGTTATCTATGTAGGTTTTGGGCACATTAATCGGGTCGCCGGTCAGGCGTTGGATCAGTTTTTCAACCGAAGCGGCATGGAAGGTAGACATGACCCCATGCCCCGTCTGCATGGCCTGAAAAGCAATGCGCCCTTCTTCGCCCCGGATTTCTCCAATGATGATCCGGTCAGGGCGTTGGCGTAGGGCGGCTTTGAGCAGATCGAACATATTGACGCTACTGCCCTTGGCCTCCCGCCCCATATCACGGGTCACCTCCCGAATCCAGTTTTTATGGGGCACCATTACTTCTGGTGTATCTTCAATGGTGACAATCTTGGCTTCAGGCAAGATGAAGGTATTTAGGGCATTGAGGGTGGTGGTTTTACCCGAGGCTGTGGCTCCTACAACAAACAGATTCATGCCATCTTCCAGCATCAGGGAAAGGTAAGCGGCCATGGTGTAATCCAGCGTACCGAATTCGATGAGTTCCAATACGCTGGTGGGTGAACCACCAAATTTACGGATGGTAAAATTGCTCCCCCGTTTGGAAATTTCCCGCCCGTAGACAATGTTAATACGGGAGCCATCGGGCAACATGGCGTCTACGATGGGGTTACGGACGGTGACGGGACTTTTGATCCACTCTCCTAACCAGACCACAAAATCATCGAGCTGGTCCATCCCTTCAAAGCTGATAGTGGTTTGCAGGCTCTTAAAAATTTTGTGCTCAACAAAAATAGACCCTACTCCACTACAACTGATGTCTTCAATGTAGGGGTCGAGCAATAAGGGTTGTAACGGCCCTAAACCTACTTTATCCCGCAGAATCCGGTAGCGGATGGCTTCAAATTGTTGGGCTGTAACGTAGATTTTTTCTGGTTTGTTTTTATTGGGCGTGGTTTTGGCGTTGCGGCCGCTGACAACAGGCGGTGGTTGGGTGGTACAAATCTGGTCAATCAGTTTGAGCAATATCGCCTTCTTTTCTTCTTCCCCTTCTACCTGCCCAATATCCTCAGCCCATTCCATGAGCCGTTCTTCAATTTGGGGCATGATTTCGTCTAGATTGGTCAGAACCGTTGGCTCAATTGAGACATAATGATCCCGCGCCGCCACGGCATCTGGGTAAACATGGACGTACAAACCACTGTTGATGGGGTAAATGAGGTTCCGTTTTTCCAACGACTGCATTTTGCGTGTTAGTTGCGGGTAATAGGCAGGAATCCCAATTTCGCCGAGGGGCACATGGTGCAGATATTCGGCCAGGAATTCGGCTTGATCACAGGCTTCACGCAAAGGCGGGGGCAGGATATTCTGCAACGTACAACCCGACCCATGATCACAGTGGTTTTGGTGCTGAAGGGCGAAAGGCAGAACTGTTTGCGCCATGTTGTTTCCTTTGTTTACCCTTTGACTTTGTTGACGGGAATGACGCGCATACCCCAGCCGGGTTCAACTTCAAAGCTGACAATGTTACCGGTGGTTTTATCCGCGCCCCGGACTTTGGTGACTTCCAGGGTTTTAACCAGCTTCTTGCCTACTTCTTCGGTGCGGAGTTGCAGATGGGCATCACAAAGTGAGCGAATTCGGACCAACAATTCGCTACTGACGGCATGAGAGTGCAGAATAACGATGATGCTACTGCCTGTGGCACAGAGTCGTTTGCATTCTTCAAAGTACCCCAGAACTTCTTCAACGGTAGATTGACCAATGGCCAGGGTCAGGGAGTCTATGATGAGCATGTCACGCCCAGTTTCGCGGCGCATGGCCTGGATCAGGCTTTCGGGGGCTTGCTGGCCTAATCGGGCCATTTCCACCGGATATATGTGTGATTTGCCCAATAAAATGAAATCTAAAATGTCCAGGTCAAGACTGCGCATTTGTTTGACCAGGCTTTTGACGCTGTTTTCGCTGGTGAAGAGAGAGAGGGTGAAACCATCGTTGAGAGAACCCCACATCATTTGTTGGGTGAGAACAGATTTACCGGCACCGGAACTGCCTTCGATGAGGGTGAGAGAGCCAAGGGGAATACCACCGCCCATTTTGCTATCGAGTTCACCATTGCCTGAGGACATGACGTTTTTCTGTGGCTCTTTGCGCCCCATGAGTGGCAAAATCCGGGTGATGAGATCGGCGGCTTCAAAGGGTTTGACCAGGTAATCATCTACGGGTGAGTCACTGCCGATGGTGAGGTGATCGAGATGGGTTTCGCTAACAAGCATAACGAGGGCAATCTCGGCGGTTTCGGGGTCGGTGCGTAGGTAACGAGCGACTTCTTCGCCTGACATGCCGGGTAGGAACATGTCGAGGAGGATGAGTTGGGGTTTTTCGGTGATGGCGAGTTTGAGACCTTGGGCGTCGTCCGCGGCCGCGACCACTTCATACCCTTCTTCTACCAGGATGCTCTCGGCCATTTGGCGCAAACTGCGATCATTTTCGATCACCAGGATTCGTTTGGGCATGATTTACGCTCCACCACTCCACAGTAAGGTCTCAACCCGTTTGAGCAGAAATCCGGCCTGTACCGGTTTGGTTACAAAATCAGCCGCGCCGACAGCAAAGCCGCGCATCTGCTCCGTCATGCGCAGGGTGACAAGCTTGCCGCCCTGGGTCTGTTCATTTACCTGCCCTTTGGCGGTCAACATCAGCACTACAATATCGGCCGTGTCAGGGCTGGCTTTGAGTCGTTGGCATACTTGATAACCATCCAGGCCAGGCATCATAATGTCCAGGATGATGAGCTGGGGGTTGAGGGAACGCGCCAGGAGAAGAGCTTCTTCGCCATTGTAGGCGACATGAACCTCGTAGCCTTGCCGCTGTAATATCTGGCTCAGAAGGCGAACCGTCATAATGTCATCATCTACAACCAGGATTCGGGAGGCCATAAGTTTCTCGGTGTGAACGACCGGGCTGTCGCTCCAGGCGATGGGCCATGGCCGATCAGTTACCTTCGACAAGCTCAGGCAACGGGTTTAGTCGTTATAATCCTTGAGCGTTAGCGGATGAATTGCATGGCTGTGCCTACCCCGTTGCTGGTGGTGATGTTGACCAGGTTGATACTGCTGGGGCCAACGGGGGGTAGAAGGCGTAATCGAATTAGCATTTCTTCGCCAGGGTTGAAAATACCTGGCTGATAAAATTCTGGTGTGGCCGCGGCCGCGTTACTATAAAGGCCTATGACACTCCACTCGCCATTGCCTGGTTCTCCGTTTATTGGTGTGAGCCAATCAATCTGGTAATGACCGGGAGCGGTGTAATATTGCACGATAACATCCCAGGTTGGGAAATCCATCAGGCGGGTATCTCCATCATTGCGTAACGTTAGCTCTACTACGGCCCCTGAACTTTTGGTGATGGCGGTGAGCGGTGTCAAATCTGTATGGGTCTGATCGCTCAGGCGGGTTTGTACCTCTTGCCAGCCCACGCGCAGAGTATCTTGTGCCTGCAAATAACCGTGAAAGGTGGTCAGGACAGCAAAAAGAATGAGCGCGAGGACGATAAAAGCGGTTAAGATGGTTTCCATGACTTAGACCCGTTACTCTCGTTCATCTGGTGGTGAGGTGGGGACTGATGCCTGTTAATGGCTGAAAATGTACTCATCGCTGGTGCCATTGGGCGTTGTCAGTTTGACAAGATAACGGCCAGAAGCAAGGGGGGCACCATATTGGATGGTAATTTTTAGGGTGGCGGTGGGTGTCCACGCGGCCGCGTTCTCTAGTTGCCATGACCAGTAAGGGTAGCCCGCGGCCGCGTCCTGATGCGTTATGCGGCTAAAGTTCCCTTCCGGGCCAAAAAACAGGTCAATCTGCTCCAGGGCAATCATGCGCACCGATCCCACATTCTTCACCCAGATAAAAAAGTCAAAGGTGCCGTTGTTATTACCATCTTGCCACCAGCCATCACTGTCTAATTCACTGGCGACATGGATGATGCTAATCTGGCTGAGAAGTTGTTCATTGGCCCGATTGGTCATACTGGACATCGCATCGTTGCTTTCGATGATGGCTGGATAAGCGGCGTTAAATAATAAAATACCCATCACCATGCTGATAACAATGAGCATAGTGGTCATGATGGCTTTGTCCATAATGGGCCTCCTACGAAAATGTAGGGCGATTTGGCAAATCGCCCAGTGGACAATTTACAAAATTGTCCTACAGATTTTCATCCCACGGTGTGGTGGCCTGGTTCAGGATCGAGAAGTTGGTTGAGTTGTTGGAGCATCTCCGCGGCCGCGCCCTGGCGCATTTCTTCATCGTCACTATACAAGCCAATGAGTTCGTTTAAGGTGTCGTGAACATGGGGGGGAATGCCGGTTGCGGCCGCACGTAAGGCCAAAATCTTACGGGTCTTTTCGCCACCAATTTGCCCCACACTCGTGGCTACCCAGGCAGATAGGGCGGCAAAGCTATCCTGACCCGTGGTGGGTAGAGTGACATGAGTTGCGGTTGTGGGAGGGGCCGCCGGGGTTGTACGCCCCTCGGCCAGAGAAACCTGCCGTACCAATGGGCTGGTAAAACGAGCGGCGGGTTGGTCCTGATGGTTTGTTTCGGCCAATCGGTTGTTTTCTGCGGCCGCGGGACCATTACTCAAACCCTCATCTGGTCTTAAAGCCGGGTGGTAACGGAGCAAAACCTGTTCTTGAACATCCAGAAGTGTCTTCTGAATCTGGTTCTTTAAGATTTTCATTTCTTGCTCCAGGGTTTTGACCCTTTGTTCCATGTCCACAGAAGCCTCTCTTGGTTATTGGTGTGTTGGTTATTGCTGTGTTGGTGTGGTGAGCTTGGTGAAGCCCGGCTCAGCCTTTGACAAGCTCAGGCAGAGCCGTACCCGCCCCACATCGCTACCTGTATTGATACAACAGTAGTTTGGCCGGGCTGATTAGCCCGGCCAGACTGTTCAATGAGCGTTATTGGTTTGATGATTAGTGCAAGTCCATCACATCGTCGAAGTAAGCCGGAGTTGTGCGTTGGATGGTCAGAGCCGCGCCCTTGGGTGGTTTCATTTCCAGAGTGAAGGCAGTGTTGATGCTGAGAACATTGGTCAGACCACTCAAATCAACCGTGATTTCGACCAATTCCCCTTTGTCCAACAGTTCGTCCCCATCGTTACTGACGATCCATTCGGTTGTCCAGGTCATGTCGTTATCGAATTGGGTGGAGTCCACATAGTTGATAACCATAACCGGAGCGGCCGTGTTCAAATCCAATGGTTCACCTCCCACCACGTTGCCGATGGTGAAAACAACCGTGTCAATTTCCGCTGTGGTTGTGCCAGTAACACCTGCCGTCGCGATGAGCGACCCTTTCACTTCCATTGACGATTGCACTTCGGCCAGACCAGAGTAGACGGCTTCTTTGCCTCGTTCAGTTGAGAATGTACCGGCGGATAGAATCGTGAAGGCAAAAACTGAAGCGACAACGATAAAGGCGATCAAGATGATGGCCGTTTCTAGAGCGGTGATACCCGCCTCATCCCGATGCAGATTGTGGAAGAATTTGTTACCGTTCATTTTCATTGCTCCTTTTAGCAAGATTTACAGGTCTCTTCTCAATATTTTGGGAAAACGTGGCCTGAACTTGTCGAAGGCTGTTGGTTTTCACAAGTTCAACCAACGGCACCCAGCTTTATTGAGAAGATGCATTTACAGGTTGTAAACAGTTTGGCTTAGGGATTGATTTCGCTGTGTTGGTTGTCTTTGTGTTTCTTTCCCGTTGCGTTATGTGCATACTTTACAACTGTTTTTGCTTGTGGAGCGTAAGCTTTGTGCGAGTCTTGCGTGAGGGTATCGTGAGGCCAAATCGGTAATACCTTTATTTCAATACAAATGAGGGTGCGGCTCTACCTGTTCACTGCCCACTTTCCATAGCCAACATATACCCCATACGGCCTACTGTACGCAGAAAAGTGGGATGGAGTGGATCAGGTTCAATTTTGAGGCGCAGGTTCTTGATATGCCAGCGGGTGAGACTGGGATCGGCGGTGCCGGGGGCATATGACCACACCTCTTCCAACAGCTCCTGGCTAGAAAAGGGGCGGTTGGGATGGGTCATCAGGTAGTAGAGCAAATCAAATTCGGCAGGTGTAAGTTGGGTGATAGGGCCATCCTCATAACGCACCCAACAAGCCTGCAAATGCAGGGTAAAAAGGCCTACGGTGAGCTGGGTACGGGGTTCATCCTGGGTGTGCCCTTGTCGCCGGAGCAAGGCCCGCACCCGGGCTTTGAGTTCTTTGGCCTGGAATGGTTTGCCTAGATAATCATCGGCCCCTTCATCCAGGCCGGTCACACGTTCGTCGAGGCTATCCCGAGAGGTGAGGAAGAGAATCGGTACTTGACGCAAGGTAGAATCAGCATCGAGGCGCAAGCGACGACATAACTCGATACCATCCATCCAGGGCATGTTAACATCTAAAATAATGAGGTCGGGTTGGCTGTGATGAGCCACTTGTAAACCTTCGACCCCGTTTGGGGCAGTTACAATGTCATACCCCTCCTGAACAAGGCTGGCACGCAGGCTACGCACCAGTTCGTGATCATCATCTACGAGTAATATGCGGGTAGGGTTCATGTTTGACTCCATCAGAGAGTTAGTTCTTTGGAAATTTGCGGGGTGGGATAGAAGGCAAAGCCCCCACCCCTAACCCCGCCCCCAGGGGCGGGGAACTTTTCTTGGCGCGGTTTGGGGGCAGACGCCCCCAAACCGCGCCGGTAGGTTTCTCCCCTTCCCTCGGGGAAGGGGGAGGGGGATGGGTCTTCAGACTAAACCTGCCACATTTTTAGCTAAATGTAAGAAGCCC
>JAGNBF010000134.1 GCA_018004935.1 Chloroflexota bacterium
CGCTCACTCCCGAAGTCCCACGGTTATTGTTCATTAAATTTTTAATCGGGTAACGCCTTCATTGACCCCATCCCCCCTGCCGATTCCCGAGGGAAGGGGGGAATTCCCATGGGGCATTTTTCGGGGCATTCGCCCCGAAAAATGCCCCTTAGAAAAGTTCCCCGCCCCTGGGGGCGGGGTTAGGGGTGGGGGGATTCCATTACCTGATTAATTTTTTAAATGACAAAAACCGTTGGCAAAATCCGCGAAACGTTCTCATTCTCTCATTCTTTCCTTCTTCATTCTTTTCCTTTCATTCAGGTGACCGGTATGAGCAAAGAAGATCGCCCTTTTAATCCCAACAAAATCCGTCAGCCAATGCGCCATGCAGTACGTGGCCTCACAACCCAGGCCATCAATGTCGTAAAAGAAACCTTTAACCGTCTTTTAGGCCTGCCCGATACATTAGGTTATTTGGTGGGTTACAACCCGGTCAAGAAAATCCGCATTCAGGTTGTCATTTTGCGCGATGAACAGGGTGCTCCTCTGGCTGAACCGCAAGAAGTGGATCATTGCTGGCAGGCCATGGAAGAGGTGTTTATGCGTGAGGCCCGGGTGAAAGTCGTGCCGATAGAGCCGCGTATCATCACCCTGCCCAAACCGGCACCGGTAGAAGCGTTAGATGTTCATTGCACCGATGGAGCCTGGCAAGAAGATTGCGACATCGCCGGGAACTATTTTCGGCCACACACGGTGCATACCCCATGGAGTAAATGGACTGGTTACGCTTCTCCAGTGACAGTTTTTGTCGTGCGTACCGTTTCTACCATCGGCGGTTGCTCCCTCGGCCCCCTCACCGAATATGTCACCCTCAAGGCTAAAATGTTCCGCGTCAAAAACCCCCGGGTAATGGCTCATGAAGTAGGTCACGCCTGTTTCCTCACCCATACAGACGACCCGGAACGATTGATGTATCCCAAAGGGCCAGGTGCTAATTTGACCTTTCGCGAGAAACTTATTATGCGGAACTCACGGCATGTGACCTACTGGTAGGTAGTGGCTTTCTTTGCGCCACGAATAAGAGGGTGAAGTTGACCCTCTCCCCCTTTGGGAAAGGGTTAGGGTGAGGGGCTGTCTAGTTACGAAGATCTTTCAGTGGTGTCACAGATGGGGATGTGTCATGTTAAAGTTTAATAAGTTTGCCCTCTATTGCCCTGATCCGGCACCGGCCAAACCCCTTATAACAGAGGAACAGCGGATGCGCGCGGCCGCGACACCCCCGGAAATCGTTCCCTTTCACTGTAAACCGTGGCTAGACGGCCAAAATATCGGTTACACACTTTTCTACGGCTTCATCACCCCCATCACCATTAGCAATAACGGCGGAGAACTGGTCGTAGGCAATCTGGAACAACTGAAAAAAGAGTTTGGGGGCAAATCACCCCTTGATCAGTTTGACCGAACTCATTTCTTGATTGATCCCGGTCTCGTCCTCAAAACAGCACCGGGGCAGGTGTGTCTCATCATTCCGGCCAACAATCCCCCGGCTTTGTTACAACCACTCACCGCCGTCATCGAGACAGATTGGTATCCCAACCCCATTTTTTTGGTCTTTCGTCTACCGGAAGAGGGGCAGGTTATTCACCTGGATTACCGGGCCGAACTGGTGCGGGTAGTGGTGACACCGCGGCCGCAACGCACCGCCGCCCTGCCCATGGATGAAGCCGATCTCCTTATGTATGATCGCCAACACGCACAATACAAAGCCGAGAAAAAAGCGACAACTTCCCGCTGGCGTGACGGCAAAGGGCGCGTCCGCACCCAAATGTATCATACCTGGTCGCGTCGGTATGTCAGTGAACAGTCAACAGTAGACAGTGAACCGTAAAACCACTGCTAACTGCTAACTGTTCACGGTTCACGGTTATGCTCCCCATCTTCCACTTCACCGCTCACCGCCCCTGGCCCCTCCCCCGCACTCCCTGGGTGATGCACCAGACGTGGCATGATTTGTTGTTTGCCCATTGGCCTGTACGTGTTGAAGACCTGCGGCCGCATATCCCCCCATCGCTCCAGATTGACACCTACGAAGGGCAAGCCTATCTGGCGGTAGTGCCGTTTAGAATGAGTAACGTGCGGCCGCGTTTCCTGCCCTCTGTCCCTCGCCTTTCTATTTTCCCTGAACTCAACGTCCGCACCTACGTCACCGATGGTAAAAAGCCGGGCGTCTGGTTCTTCAGCCTGGAAGCGGGCAATCCCCTGGCCGTGCAAATCGCCCGGACAGGGTTCCATCTGCCCTATTTTCATGCCCGGATGGAGTGCCAGCCGCAAGGGGCAGGCATCGCCTACACCAGCGAACGCATCCACAAAGGCGCACCCCCGGCCCAATTTCAAGGCACATACGCTCCAACCGGCCCTATGTACTGGGCACAAAAAGGGACGTTGGAGCATTGGTTAACGGAGCGGTATTGTTTGTATGCTGTGGGGCGTCGCGGCCGCGTCTATCGGGGTGAAATACATCATCAACCATGGCCCCTACAACCGGCAATGGCGCAGATAGAGGTGAATAACATGGCCGCGGCCGCGGGTGTACCCCTGCCTGACATTCCCCCCCTCCTCCATTTTGCCCGCCTGCTCCATGTGGCCGTCTGGCCTCTGACAACGATTTAGCCGATAGCGCGGCCGCGTCATACTGGCGAAAATGATCTCCTTTTTATTCCCAACCCCTTTTCAAAACAGGATCCATATATGTGTACCATGATTGTGCAACAAGTAGGAATTGAAGGCAGTGGCAAAGGACGAGAGGGCTGGTTCACGCTCAACCAGGCCAATGTTTCCTACGACCATCCGTTTAATGCCCCATTGGAACATGCACTGAACATTGATTTTGTCAACTCGGCACAAGGACCAGGGGCGCGAGTCGCCGTAGAACTCACGGCAGAGGCGGCCCGATCATTGGTACAAACAATATTGGCCGTACTGGAAAAAGCCGAGGCAGAGGGTCATTTAGCCTAATGCTCTCTTAACAAGGTTATTGTGCTTACAAACCTGACAGGTTTCTGAAAACCTGTCAGGTTTAGCCCAAGCTCTTTGTTAAAGATACACGAATGAAAACACCTATTCAGGTGTCACTTCACCCTTTTGCCGTACCCCGCAACTCATTTCTGAGGCTAACATGACAACAAAGGCAATCATTCTCACCCCCATTTTCTTGTTTGTATTTATGTTATCGGCCTGCCAGGATAACTCGATAACCAATCAGCCAACTATCGCCGCAACAGCCGTGGCTGGCCTGCCCATCCCTCCAACACCAGCCCCTATCATTACCTCAACCCCCGGTGCAGAGACCAGTGCGGTTATCGGTGTTGGCCCAGTTACCCCCACCGCTACCCCTATCCCCGATGGCTGGAAGTTATACCGCAACATCACCTACAACTTCGAGTTTATTTACCCGGCCATTTTTGATGAAGAACCCTATGCGGCCTGTGCCCTGCGTGAAACCCCTGGTGATGACCTCACCTACGCCCTGCGGGTTAGTTGGGGGTTACGCAGTGAAATCTTGGTGCGCGATGGACGAATCAACCAGATTGATTTTTTCGTCAATGAACTGCTGGGTCGGGTCAATTCGGCTGAAGTGGGTGAAACGACATTAGGTATTTATGCGGAGGAGCGTATCCCGGTAGATTACCGTTCGCACGGAACGAATGCCTTTGGGCATACCACCTTCATTAAACGAGGTAACTTTCTCTTTGAAGTGGGTTTCGCCGCAGGCGATTTTTGCCCTGTCCCTGATCCTACCCTGCTTGAACCAACCGTATTAGAGCGGGTATTAGCCTCATTTGCCTTTATGGAGTGAATATGAATACGCGGAGTCATTCGCCCAGATGCACACCCCAACTTTTCACACTCATTAAAAGGGAGCCATCATCATGACCTTTGATTTACTGATCAAAAATGGACAAGCTGTTCTTCCCTATGGCCCAAGTGCAGTAGATATTGCGATAAAAGAGGGCAAAATTGTCGCCCTGCAACCGGATTTAGACCCCGCGGCCGCAACCCAAACCCTTGACGCTTCAGGCCTGCTCGTTTTCCCCGGTTTCATTGATTGCCACACCCATATGGGCATCCCCATTAAAGACACCTGGTCAGCCGATGATTTTGAGAGTGGCTCACGTGCGGCCGCCTGGGGCGGTGTCACCACCATCCTTGATTTTACCGTACAGGCCAAAGGGCAATCCTACCGGCAGGCCCTCGAAGAGCGGCGCGGCCGCGCACAAGGTAAATCCCACATTGACTACGGCATTCACATCAACGTCACCGACAATAACCCCTTGTGGCTACGCGAAATAGGCGAGCTTATTGGAGAAGGCTTCACCCACTTCAAAGCCTTCACCACCTACCGGGAAGCCGGTATGATGATCGAAGGAGATGATTTTCGGCGGATACTGGGGGAAATCGGGCGGCATGGGGGTTTCCTGATGCTCCACGCCGAGGATAATGAACTGATTGCCCAGGCAACAGGGCAAAACGTGGCCGCAGGCAATCTAGCCCCCATCTACCATGCCCGGAGCCGCCCGGCCACGGCTGAAGCCAAAGCCGTGCGGGACGCGGCCGCGCTCGCTCGCTCACTCGACGCCCAACTGTACATCGTTCACCTATCCAGTCAGGCTGGACTAGAGGCCGGACTAGAGGCCCGCGCCCAAGGGACCAAAATTTACCTGGAAACCTGCCCCCAATATCTGCTAATGACTGAAGGCATGTTTGAACGGCCCAACGGTCACTGGTACATCACCACCCCACCCATGCGCACCAGCAACGATGCCGAAGCTTTGTGGCAAGCCCTGGCGGATGGTCACATTAACATCGTAGCCACCGACCACTGCCCGTTCACCGTTGCACAAAAGGAAAGTGGCGGCCGCGACTTCACCCGTACGCCTAACGGCATCCCCGGCGTCGCGACTCTGTTTCCCCTGCTTTACACCTATGGCGTGACCGACGGTCACATTACTCTCAAACGCCTGCTAGAGTTACTGGCGGAAAACCCCGCCCGCATTTTTGGCCTGGATGATCGTAAGGGGCAAATTGCTGTGGGTCTGGATGCAGACCTGGTGCTATGGGATGAACGGGAAAGCGTTCCGCTCAAAGCGGCCCACATTCCCGGCGCGGCAGATTGGAACCCCTATGAGAATGTGATAGTTGCGGGCAAGGTGGTGTATACGCTGAGTCGCGGCCGCGTTCTCATTGCCGATGGTCAATTTGTGGGCCACGACATATGGGGAGAGTTATGCTCAGCACGGTCATAAAGGATTGACGATTAAATAACTTGGGTTCTTTCGGAATTTGCGGGGTGTGACTACATGTTGGGGTAGGCCTTGTGCCTGTCCAGTGTGGGGCAACCCCATTGTAGTTTAAAAAATTAATCAGGTAATGGAATCCCCCCCCACCCTAACCCCGCCCCCAGGGGCGGGTAACTTTTCTAAGGGGCATTGGAATTACCCCCTTCCCGAGGGAAGGGGCAGGGGGGAGGGGGTCAATGAATGCGTTACCCGATTAAAAATTTAATGAACAAAAGGGTTGCCCGTACCCCACGAAATCCTCAAACCCCTACCTTTTGGGAATGGGATGGCGGTTTGGGCGAGCACCAAAACCGCATCGGGAATAAACGGTTCCCGATTCAATTATTGGACAAAAAGAGTGACAAAATAGTAGGTAATCGCTACTGCCCAAAGCAAACTATCTGTGCGATCTAAGGCTCCACCGTGGCCCGGTAACAGATTACCGGAATCTTTAACCCCAGATTCTCGCTTTAAGAGGGAAATGGACAAATCACCAGCTGTCCCTAATAGGGAAATAATCAGACCGAGAATCGTCCCGGCAACAATGGGCAAATCCAACCAGTAGCTGATGAGAGCGGCAAAGAGTACACCGGAGATAATTCCCCCCACATACCCTTCCACCGTTTTATTGGGGCTAAGACGAGGAGCGAGTTTGTGCCGTCCCAGCTTTTTGCCAAAGACATAGCCCCCCGAATCAGAAATCCAGGTAGAGGTCATGGCCAATATCGTCCATTGCCAGGCCATATCAGGCAAAAGCCGTAACCGGAAGAAATGGCCTCCCAACCAGCCCACTAACAACACTCCCCCCAACATCGCCAACCAATCAATTAACGTGGTTTCACTGGTACGGCGTTCATATAGCCATAACCCATAACCGGTGACAACGATAATGCCTACCAGGAGTGCCGGTTCAACCAGATGATATTGGGGCCACTGCGCGGCCGCGAGTTGAACCAACACCACGGGCAGTAATACCCCCAAATGGGTATGCCACCCCTTTTTCTGGGTTAACTGCACATACTCCACTGTGGCCAAAGCCAAAATAGCCATGACCGGGATGAAGTAAAACAAGCCACCTAAATAAATCAAATAGATAGCCAGAGGACCAAGCGTAAAAGTGATAAGGGCACGCTGTAGAAACATGAAAAAGACCCAGAGACTGCTTTATTCAGCTTCAGCCGCCACAAGACCATAACGCCGGTCCCGTTCGCTAAACGCTAGCAGGGCTTTGTGCAACGCTTCACGATTAAAATCAGGCCAAAATTCTGGTACCGCCAGGTATTCGGCATAAGCCGCCTGCCAGATGAGAAAGTTGCTGATACGCAATTCACCACTGGTCCGAATCACCAGATCAGGATCAGGCAGACCTTTGGTAAAGAGATAGTGGCTGAATCGATCTTCCGTTAATTCCGCGGCCGCGACACCATCCTGTAACAGTTGTTTAACCGCATGAATAATCTCGGCGCGGCCGCCATAATTGAAAGCCACATTCAGAATAAGTTTTGAATTATTCTTCGTAAGTTCAATCGCCCGTTTTACCTTGGTCTGCAAATCGGGACTGATACCCGATAAATCACCCAGGTGATGCAAACAAACGCCCTGCTCATGCAACTCATACACTTCCTGATCCAACACCCGGGCAAAAATACGCATCAACGCCCGCACCTCAGTAGGAGGGCGGCCCCAATTTTCCGTCGAAAAAGCATAAATCGTCAGAATCTTAATGCCAAACTCCACACAGGCATCAATGATCCGGCGTAAATTCTCTACCCCTGCCCGATGGCCCGCCTGACGGGGCAAACCCCGGCGCCGTGCCCAACGACCATTCCCATCCATAATAATCGCCACATGGGTAGGTATCTTGATCCCGGTCATCTCTAACGGCTGTTTTTGCCTGTTGGACATTCACATCACCTCTAACTCTGACCTGACATCAGACTTCCATAATTTCGGCTTCTTTCGCCTTACCCACATGATCAATCAGATCAACATATTTTTTCGACAGGTCATCTAAATCCGACTGCCCTTTTTTAAGTTCATCCTCACTGATCATCGTCTCATCTTTTAACTCTTTCAACGTGTGCATAGCATCCCGGCGCACATTACGGACAGCTACCTTCCCTTCTTCTACACGTCTATTAACCTGTTTACTTAAATCGCGTCGCCGTTCTTCCGTCAGACGGGGGAGAATAAGACGGATAATCTTCCCATCATTATTCGGCATAATGCCCAGATCAGATTTCAAAATAGCCCGTTCTATGGCGGAAAGGGCGCTCATATCATAGGGGCGAATGGCGATCTGTTGCGGTTCAGGCACTGAAACCACCGCCATCTGATTGAGCTTCATCTCTACACCATATTGCTCAATCACCAATCTATCTAACAAATGTGGCGATGCCCGACCCGTGCGAAAGGTGGCCAGGTCTGCTTCCAGAGAATGGATAGCTCCCTTCATTCGAGATTCCGCATCCTGCAAAACGTCGCGTATCATCTGTGCCTCCTTTGTTGGTAAGGGGTGAAACAACATTTTCCCGCCCTTTCTACAATTTCCGGGGCGAAGGCAAAAGGCTGACCACACAAGTCAGCCTTGATCGTTATTACGCCTTAATAATCGTACCAACCGTTTCACCCAACAATAGTTTTTGCACACTCCCCTCATGCCAGAGATTCAAAACAACAATAGGCATATTGTTATCCATGCACAGGGAGATGGCGGTACTGTCCATGACGCGCAAACGCATATTCAACGCATCTATATAAGAAAGCGTGTAAAACCGTTTGGCATCAGGGTTTTTCATAGGATCATCATCATATATAGCATCCACTTTTGTGGCTTTAATCAAGACATCCGCCCCAATTTCCATAGCGCGAAGAGCGCCAGCGCTATCAGTAGTAAAGTAAGGATTACCTGTACCCCCACCGATAATCACCACACGCCCTTTGTCTAAATGACGAATGGCGCGTAAACGGATATACGGCTCAGCAATGGCTCTCATTTCGACAGCGGTTTGCACACGCGTAATGACGCCAATTCGCTCCAGGGCATCTTGCAGGGCCAGGGCATTCATCACTGTAGCGATCATTCCCATGTGGTCAGCCGTGGAACGTTCCATACCCTGATTCATACCACTGGTACCCCGCCACAGATTGCCTGCACCGATTACTAAAGCCACCTGAACGCCCAGATCATATACGTCCTTGATGATTGCGGCAACGCTGGCCGCTCGTGTGGGGTCTATACCAAATCCAGAAGGGCCAGATAGGGCTTCGCCGCCCAGTTTCAACAAAATTCGTTTGTATTTTAAGTCGCTCATGGGGAATTCCTCTGAAAATAGCCGCTGATGAAGAGAATACGGATTGCCAATCTGGTGATTGACATAAACCTTCGGTCGCACCAAAGATTATCCAGGAACGCCGTTCCCCAGAACGGCCTTTCATCCAGCACGGCGCGGTTTAGGGGGCGGCCGCCCCCTAAACCGCGCCGGTGGGTTTCTCCCCTTCCCTCTGGGATCGTCGGGGAATGGGTCTTCAGCGCCAACCTACCCAGGCTGTGGCCGCCAACAAAATGTCACTTTATGACCGTGGTAAGTATATATTTTGGGCCTTCGGGGTTTCGTGGGGTACGGGCAACCCTTGTGGTTGCCCCACACGGGGCAGGCACAAGGCCCGCCCATACATATGGTGTCAACCCCCTGAATTCCCAAAGAGCCTATATTTTGTAACTATACACGTTCTCGAGGGTTGAGCTTGTCGAAACCCGACTCCGCCTTCGACAAGCTCAGGCAGAGGCGAACAACACCTGTATAGATACTATATTTTTACGAACCCTAAGTCTCGGGTAATAAAGAAAGGGCGAGTTTAGAACTCGCCCTTATGACTATTGGAGTGGTTTATTCCAGCCCCTCACCTAACTCGTAGCGGGCAAAACGGCGAATGATAATGTTTTCGCCGAGAACACTAATGGCTTCTTTGATCATGGACTCAATCTTTCGTTTTTCGTCCTTGACAAAGGGTTGCTCCATCAGACAGAGTTCTTCGTAGAATTTGTTG
Source organism: Chloroflexota bacterium (assembly GCA_018004935.1). Lineage (GTDB taxonomy): Bacteria > Chloroflexota > Anaerolineae > Promineifilales > Promineifilaceae > Trichofilum. The sequence goes on from JAGNBF010000134.1 coordinate 9,366, forward strand.
ACGCGGCCGCTGACAATTTTGTCCACAATTTCGGCAGGTTTGCCTTCGGACAGAGCCTGTGCCCGAAGAACATCCAGTTCCCGTTCCAGATCACCCTGGGGTACATCCTCACGGGTAAGGTAGCGCGGACTCATGGCGGCAATATGCAGAGCCAGATCATGGGCCAACGTTTGGAAAGCTTCATTGCGAGCCACAAAGTCGGTTTCGCAATTCAGTTCTAACATCACCCCCACGCGATTACCAGGATGAGCATAGAGTTTAACAATACCATCTTTGGCGTTGCGGTCAGCTTTCTTTGCGGCCCGGGCCATGCCCTTTTCGCGCAAGATATCCACCGCTTTGTCGAAATTACCATCCGCCGTTTCTAATGCTTTTTTCGCTTCCAGCACACCGGCGCCGGTGGCCTGGCGCAGTTCTTTGATCATATTAGCTGTTACGCTCATGGGTTTCTCCTATAAAAACTGATACACAAATGAACACGGTTATATCGGCTGAAAAAGAAGTTTTTTCATTGCAAGAGACACAAATCGCCAAGTTTTGATCCGGGCTTCCGTGTTCCCTGAGTCCCTACAAATCTCCAGGTTTTTCATGCCCGGTGACGAGACGTACCGTGTTGGTGTTTTATTCTGGGGAAATGTGCAGGTTTCACATCCTGGCAAAATGAATGGTAATTCATAACTGGAACGAACCAATCACAAATTACCATTCTTTTTGTGTAACGACTAAGGTTCTCGAGAGCTGAGCTTGTCGAAGCCTCGTGTTGTCTTGGACAAGCTCAGGCAACGCCTTAGTCGTTACCTTTTTGTCAAATTCTTGAGTTTAGCGTTCAGAGCAAGAGATAAAGACGATCTTTTTACTTAGGGTTCGCTCAAAATTAACCTGGGTGGTGCGGTCAAGAGACCGGCCACAGCAAACTCAAGTTATTTGCAGGCGAACCCTTTGGAGACCACCTCAGCAAACCACTATGTTAAAAACGAACGACTAGCGGTCTGGTTTAGGCCTCTTCCTCTTCTTCGTAGCCTGTATACTCTTCAAATTCATCTGCATCTTCATCGCCAACAACGGAGGCACGGCGAATTTTGGCTAGAGTGGACTCGCCCAGAAGTTCTTCGTCAGACAGGTCACCATAACCATCGAATCCTTCTTCATCGAGCACAGTGGCTCTACCAGATTCGGGGGAGTACTCTTTGTACATTGCCCGACCTTCCAGAGCGGCATCGGCCATTTTAGCCAGGATGAGTTTGATGGCGCGGATGGCGTCATCGTTGGCCGGAATGACATAGTCAATTTTGTCTGGGTCGCAGTTGGTATCAACCATAGCCATTACAGGAATACCCATTTTGTTGGCTTCTTCTACGGCCGTTTCTTCCTGGTTTACATCAACAACGAACAGCAGTTTGGGCAGTTCGATCATCGAACGAATACCGCCGAGGCGCAGGTTCAACTTTTCAATTTCGCGCTCTAACATGAGCCGTTCTCTTTTCTTGAGGACATTGAATTCACCAGCGTCGCGGCGGGCTTCCAGGCGGCGCAGGTAGTTGATGCGTTGGCGGATGGTTTGCCAGTTGGTGAGGGTACCACCCAACCAGCGTTCACTGACGTAGGGCATAGCCCCCCGGTCGGCTTCGCGGGAGATGGCATCGGCGGCCTGACGCTTGGTGCCGACGAAGAGGACGAGGCCCCCTTGCGCCGCTGTTTCGCGGATCAGGTTGTAACAGCGATCAATCATGACAATGGTTTGTTGTAAATCCAGGATGTGGATACCGTTGCGTTCGGTGAAGATGAAGGGCTTCATCTTGGGGTTCCAACGACGCGTGCGGTGACCAAAGTGGACGCCCGTTTCAAGCAGGGCTTTCATCGAAATAACAGCCATTAGTTTTCTCCTTCGTTTTGTTCATCCACACTCTTCATCCAGATCAGGAACTCACCGGTTTGGGGTAAGCACGCCTGATTCGTCGGAGTGTGTGTCGAGTGATAAAGCGGAGAGGATTATAACGAATGTGAATATTTTCGCAAGTTATTTCCAACGGGTGAGAATGGATTCTCGTTGGAAGATACGAAAACTGAGGAAGATGAGGATGGTATCGAGGATCGCGGCCGCGATGATCATGATGATCACAAAGGTACGATTGATAATGATGAGGTTCATGGATTGGCCGACCATGAGCAAGATGATAGGCAGGATCACGAGGGCGGATATCTGCTCGGCAATGCGGGGATCGCTGACGCGAGAGGATATCATGATGGCTACGCTGATGGCTAATAAGGTGAACAGCGGGCCGAGGATGAAGATAGCCATCCACCACATGGGGTCGAGGATGGTGCGGAAAATGTGGTCCGCCATCATGAGGCGTAGGGCGATAACATAAATGGTGAAGCCGGTCCAGGTGGCGAGGAGTGCTGGTATCGCGGCCGCGAGAATCTTGGCCACGATTAACTCTACGGTTGTGAGGGGGGTTGCCAGGAGTGGTTCCAGGCTCCGGTTCGTTTTTTCACCCACAATGCTATAGGCGGCGATGGTGACGGGAATGGCAACGGGCATGATCATAAACATGAGGGTGAACAGGTTGATCATGTAAACCTGGAGACAATCGGTCTGGTTAAAATCACCAGGGCAAAAACGTTCGGTAAAAGCATCTGGTGAACTTTCGTCGGTTGTGGCAAAAGAATCTACCTCGGCGCTCATGGCACCAGTGATAGAAGCCAGGCTGACAAGGGGTATGATGGTAAGAACCAGCGGCATGAGGAGAACGGTGAGCAGAACAAAGCGGTTTTTGAAAATTTCACTCCACTCTTTTAAGACGATGGTCTTAATTTTTTCCATGATAAACCTCACAATTTCCGAGAATCCGCCCTGGGTACTGGTCTGGTACAGCTTTACACAAGGCCATAGGGTCTGTAAACGATTAAGTTCCGCCAAGACCTGACAGGTTTTCGGAAACCTGTCAGGTCTATACCGGGACGTTATATTTTTGCGAACCCTTAGCCGGTTTAGACGGAAGACCCATCCCCCCACGATCTCAGAGGGAAGGGGGTAAACTCAACGACGCGGCCTGGCGGGCGGTTGCCCACCAGGCCGCGCTGAGAAAAGTTCCTCGCCCCTTTGTTCATTAAATTTTTAATCGGGTAACGCATTCATTGACCCCATCCCCCCTGCCGATTCCCGCGAGAAGGGGGGAATTCCAATGGGGCATTTTTCGGGGCATTCGCCCCGAAAAATGCCCCTTAGAAAAGTTCCCCGCTCCTGGGGGCGGGGTTAGGGGTGGGGGGGATTCCATTACCTGATTATTTTTTTAAACGACAATGGGGCGAGGGCCACGAATCGCTTCGACGGGGCGAAAAAATGTCCGATTATGTCCGTTGACAGTATAGTTTACCTGACTCCTACCGGTTGGCACACCTATGGCAACTGGTTATACTTTTGACACGGTTAGGAATCAAGCCAGAGCAAAGAGATTTCACGGGATGGTCCTGTAGCCTGTAAATAATGGAAATAGCTGATGTTGTATCGGGCATATTGGGAAACAGAGCAGTGGTTTAGTGTACCGCTTCGCCAGAAGGAAAAGACGCGGCCGCAGGGTCTTTTTGCTTCCGGTTGGTGGATTATCGGCGGGTTTACTCTGCTCACGTTAGGATGGATGTTGTATCATGCCCTCTGGCAACCGTATTGGCTCATGTTATTACCGGAGTGGGGACGGGAGTTTATTCACCTGGTTGAGCTATCGGCTTTTTTGACATTGCTGGCGGTCTGGGGGATGCTGGGCTGGCGTCAAACGCGGCCGCGCCTGACAGTGGCTCCCCCTTTTCTGCTCCTAGAACTGGAGCAACTTCTGACTTTTCCCCCCGCAGAGTTTGAGGCGTATGTGGCCGGGCTTTTTCGCCGCAAAGGGTATGTGGTACGGCGACGGGGCGGCATTGGCGATATGGGGGTAGACCTGGAACTTCTGGCTCCCGGTCAGCGACGGGCGATTGTGCAGTGTAAACGGTATCAAAACACGGTGGGGGCCGAACTGGTACGGGAATTATATGGGACATTGATCCACGAAAAAGCGTTACACGCCTTTCTGATTACGACGGCGGATATTTCCCCGGCGGCCCGGGAATGGGTGAAAGGGAAGCCGATTACCCTGATTGATGGTGAAATGTTGATGCAGATTGCGGCCGCGTTGGAAACAGGCTAATTCTGTTAGTCAGCGTTCAGAAATAACGTGGGTGGCTCGGTCAGGAGACTGGCCACAGCAAATCGCTACGTTAAAAACGAATGATTACTTAATAACGAGATGAGATTGCGGCCGCGGCCAGCCTCAACCGTCCCCCTTTTCCCCATTACGAACAGGCTGGGCTACAGGAAAGCCAGGAACGTCTAGCCCGACTTTACGATCTCATTCGGCAAAGTATTGAACAACGATACCTGGAAGCGCTTATTGCCCATGCCGAACGCATTGCCCAAGAGCGATTTGCCGCCGGGCATGATTTGTTGGAAGTACAAACGGCCTTTAATGCCCTGGAAGTTGCCATCTGGCAGAAGGTCGCTCAGGAATGTCCCTTGGATGAGTTGGTTGAGGCGATTGGGCTGGTCAGCACGGTGCAAGGTGCGGCCAAAGATGTTCTGGCCCGGCAATACGTCTCCCTCGCCAGCCAGACCAAGGGGACGACGCTGAATTTGGGGGCGTTGTTGGGGGGAAGGGGTAGTGAGTAAGGCAGGAAATCAGGCCTTTTATTGGGGTGAACTATCATTCTGGGAGATCGAAAAGCCTGACTTCCTGGTTGCGGCTCTTTCTCCAGGCTTCTAAGGTCTGTATCCGTTCATAATAAGTCATGAGTGAGGCGATTTTCTGCTCTTGTTGCTGTTGGCTTGGTTGAAGCCCCATCTTGCGACCAGATTCCCATAAATCTATGAATTGTTGCCATGCTTTTTCTGGTGAACGTTGTGGGGCCGTGCGGATACGTTCCTGCTGTTCTGCTTCAAACCACTGCTGGTGCAAACCATAAACCTGGCGATACAGTTCTTTATCAAGTTTCAGCATACTCTTTGCCTCAAGTCTGGTATCGTTCACTTAAAATTGTACCGCAGAGAGGGTGGGAAAACACGTGGTGATGTTTCGCCTCAGCTTTTCACGCGAAACATCCCGAATAGTTAGGCCATTCGGGATGTTTTATGGGCTAGGCGTGATCGCTCTTTGTTTATGGTACCAGTTTATAGGCAAAAAATAGTCGAGCGATTTTCCCATAAGCCTATTTCTGCCTATAGGTGGGTTACCGTTGGAGAAATGGCATAAAGATTGACTGTGGTGACTGCACAGTCAAATGTACAGGGACGACTCTCACCTGTCCACTTTCGGTGTAGATCACAATCGAGCCATCGTAAATTGCTTCGGGTACTAATGCGTTCGTGGATAGAGTGATTGATAACTGGGCTGTCTGACCTGCATTGAGGTAAGGAGTAGTTGATGACAGAATGGTGGGAGTAAAGTAAGCATTATCCCCAGTCATAAACTCATTCACATCTGCTGTGACAATGCCACTGTTATAAAGGCCAGTTATTTCTGTTACTGGAATATCCAAAGTGAACGGCAGATTAGCATAAACGGTCTGGCTTATAATTTCAGGTGCAGTAATCTGATCGGTATACAGAGGGGGGGTAGCAGAAGCAACTAAATTGCCTCCAATAAGTACCAAGTTTAGGTCTAGACTTTGAACTTCACTCGCACCTATGTTGTTGGTGTATGACAGATTACTGATGACTGTATTATTATTGTAGGTTTTGATCTGTACTGTGTAGTTGACTGCGTTTCCTCCAGTGAGTTCGACACGGTAAGCTCCTTCCGGCGGCGCATAATAAGTTATTGTTTGTATGCTGGCGTCTTGAGAGTATTCTGCGAAGCCAATGTATGGAATGCTTTCGTCATTTCTATTAGTCAGGAAGTCATAGTTTAGAGAGTGACTAAGGTAATGACCTTCTGCATCATAGAGAGTCAGCACCAGGTTTGTAGGGCTGGCTTGATTGACAGTGATCTCTAAATAATTGCCTGTGTACCCGGCACCTACCGGCTCGATAAGTGGCAGGGAAACAAGACCGTTGAGTCGTCCATGCGCCATAACATATTGCATCCTATTGCCAAAATTAGCTTCACAGGCAAGATAGTTTTGGCATGAACAGTTAGTACAACCTGGTGCATGAACCATTCTCGTTGGCATATTGTTAGTGTTTATCTCACTGATAATTGCTACGTGATCGCTTACTCCATCATGGTTCCAGTCGAAGAAAGCTACGTCACCTGGTTTCCATGGCTGGTTTTGATTTAAGTAAATCTGGTTATGCTGGAAATAGATACGCATGTCATTTGCATTGCGAGCAGAAGCCCAACGATAACGTCCTGGATTTACTCGTGAATCAGCATAGAGAAGTGCTTCTATGTTAATGCCACCAATATTCTGGTGCATGGCAGTCCATGTGCTAACACCACAACTCAGGTTAGGGCCAGTACCGTTTGTGCCACTTAAAATAGCATCAATAACCAAGTCTGTACAAACTCCCTTAACCGAATCCCAGGGGCCTTTATTGCCACAATAAACCTGTCGATCTGCACTGTACGGCATACCAATATCAGCACGTGCTCCCGCAACAATATTGTATGGTAAAGGTGTAGGAGTAGATGTTGGAGTGCGGGTTGGTGTAGGAGTTCTTGTGACAGTTGGTATGGGAGTCACTGTTCGTGTTCCGGTAGGCGTGGAAGTTGGGGTACGTGTAAGGGTTGGTGTTGGTGTTGGGGGAACATAAACCAGTTTCAAGCCATCACCAGCTATCAAACGGTAGGGGTTTTCTGAAGTTTGAGCAGGCATCGATATTGTTTGTCCGGTGCCAGCATTAAACCAACGCCTGCCTATGAACTTCCAACCTGTACCATCTCCCTGATTCTGACACTGTCCTTGGTTCTGGTCAACCGGGTCTCCTATCTGGACGCCATCCAAATAATACTTGGCTTGGGTTGTAATGTCAGCATTATGAGTATACCTGGGAATAAAAACAGATATATCATAATAACCCGCCACAAGGATATTGGGATTCCAGTCGTTTACCCCTGCGGATGAATTTGTATCACTTGTACGCCAATATATAACTCGTGTGTGATCTGAATTTGATGAACAATAGACAGTATTGTTCGGCTCAATGCTTTGTCCACTTGAACCCCAGGTGAATATGTAGTTCCGTGGTATGATGATGATGTCATCCACCATAGGCGAAGCGGAGTAAGCTTGTTCAGGTGACATTTGCCCAAACATGAAAGCAAAGGCAATTATCAAGGTTAAGAGCATATAGAACTGCAAATATTTTTTATTCATGGTGACACTCTCCTTAAGTGCCAATTGATCTATCTGAGTGTTCATCACTGCTAATAATATATATAGCCTTTCTGCTCTTATTCTTTCACCAGAGTACAGAGTTGTTTTGTGGGATACCCATTACTTTAGTTCTATCGTCAACCAAACCCATAATTTCTTGTCAGACAAAAGTAAACCGCAATTCTCAATTTGGTCTGAGCCTCTAAAAATGTAGATGCCGCCCGGTCGTAAAACGGGCCGGGCTATACTTACAAAGGCCGTTGGCCTTCTGTTTTAGTCCGTAGGGCTTGGTATTCTTGGTATTGATAGCCCGGCGGTCAACTGGGCGTAGCACAGCCTTTCCAGGCTGTGCGCTCTCTATACAGGGGGAGCCGGGCTTTGGCAAATTCAGCCCTCGAGGACGTGTAGGGCGAACAGCCTGAAAGGCTGTTCTACGGGTTGGGCCATTTTTCGAGCGTGCTTTTGGCGGGCAACGTTTTTAAGCGTTGGTTAAATTGAGAATTGCTGTAATTGGGGTGATGGATTGGCGTTTGGGGTGGAGAGTGGGTATACTTTCATTCGCGGCCGCAACCCCCGTTGCGGCCTTTACTTTGTCACTGGCCCCACACTGGGCCAACTATTTTTTCGGGCTGAGAGTGCGACTTGGCTCAACCAGAGTCAAGGAGACCTCGTGAATTTCGAACAATTCAATCTAGACCCACGCCTGAACACCGCCATTAAGGCGGTCGGCTACACCACCCCCACCCCTATCCAACAACAAGCCATCCCCGTTGTCCTGCAAGGCAAGGACGTTTTAGGGCTGGCCCAAACGGGAACCGGCAAGACGGCGGCTTTTATCCTGCCTATTTTGCAACGGTTGCTCACCGGGCCGACCCGCCAGATCCG
>JAGNBF010000135.1 GCA_018004935.1 Chloroflexota bacterium
GGGCGGGGAACAATTTTTGGCGCGGTTTGGCGGGCGAATGCCCGCCAAACCGCGCTGTTAAATCCCCCCCTTCCCCCCGGGAAGGGGGTAGGGGGGATGGGTCTTCAGCCTAAACCTACTAAGTAAAGGACTTGTGTAAAGCTGTACTAGAGATAAAACTGAAAATCTGCTAATCTATGCGCATACAGGTAAGCGTTCAGTAACCCCGCCCCCACGGTCAAACCGCCAAGCCCAAGGGACGAAACCCTACGGGCTAAAACACCACGCCAACGGCCTTTGTATACTGTTCGCCGCCAGTTATATAACGTTTGAGTTAGCTGTGATCAGTCTTCTGCTCACCGCACCCAACTTATTTTATCTCTTTGGGAATTCAGGGGATTGACATCCTATGGGTTCGTTCGCAAATAACTTTTGAGTTTGCTGTGGCCGGTCTCCAACCGCGCCACCTAACTTAATTTTGAGCGAACCCTATGTAAGAGCAACGCTTGTGGTTGCCCCTGGCTGGGCAGGCACAAGGCCAGCCCCTACAAAACCGATCACCCCGCGAAATCCCCAAAACCCTTTATTTTTGGATGTTGGCTTAATTTCGAGTGAACCCCAGGTAACGTCTATAGTCCAGAATTACGGCAGTTAGGTGTGTTCCTTTATTGTTACCCTTTCACGTTGCCGTGACACACCTCTTGGTGAAACACAATCCATACCCTTTTATAACGATACACATCCTCGAGGGCTGAGCGTGTCGAAGCCCGGCTCTGTCTGAGCGTGTCGAAGGCGGGACCGTATACCACCTGTATAGATACACCCTTTTTAAAGCCAGCCAAAAACGAGCTACCGTAATATGATGATTCTGCGGAATGATTATGAAAAAAACAGTCATTAAAGTCCTCTTAATTGAAGACAATCCAGCCGATGTTCTGTTCTGGCAAGAATCTCTCCAAAAGGATCCTCTGTCTGAATTCCAGCTAATCGTGGTTGAATGCCTGAAACAAGGATTGGCAGAATTACAGCAGGGACCATTTGATGTCGTTTTGCTTGATCTAGACCTTCCTGATAGTCAGGGCCAGGACACCTTCAGGCAATTACAGGCTGAATTTCCTGCTATTCCGGTGTTGGTTTTGTCTGAGGTTTTAGACGAAACCGCGGCTCTGGAATTAGTGAAATCTGGAGCGCAGGATTATCTGTTTAAAGGCGAAATGAGTAAATCTTTGGGGCCACGCGCCATTCGTTATGCTTTTGAACGGCATCAATTGCAAATGGCCGCCCGTGCTACAGAAACGGCCTTACGCCGCACTGAGACCCTTCTGGCTCAGGCGGGTCAAATAGCCCATCTGGGTGCGTGGACGATTGAAATCAACCAACCTAATGATTTGAGCGCTAACCCACTGTTTTGGTCAGATGAGGTATATCGTATCTTTGGCTATGAACCGGGAGCGGTAGAAGTAACCAATGAACTCTTTTTTGCCCATGTTCATCCTGATGATCGGTTAGTCGTTGCGGAGACAATCAACCGTTCGCTTAGGGAAAAAAAGCCGTATAAAGTTGAACATCGGGTGATTCGTCCTGATGGTAGTGAACGTATCGTTCTGGAATACGCTGATATTATTTTTGCTGTAGATGACACTCCGATGTGTGTTTTGGGGGCTGTGAAGGATATTACTGAACGCAAGCAAGTGGAGGATGCCTTGCGCGAAGGTGAACAGCGGTATCGCACCTTGTTTCAAGACTCCCCTATTCCGATTTGGGAAGAAGATTATTCTCAGCTCAAGAAACATCTGAATTCATTACAACAGCAGGGTGTTACTGATTTTCGTACCTATTTTCTAGAACATCCTGAGGCGATCCTTGAATGTTCATTGCTGATTAAAATTGTGGATGTCAACAATGCCGCTCTACGAATGTACAAGGCAAACAGCCGAGAGGAATTATTTAATAGTACATTTGAAACACTGAGCCAGGGGGAGCAGGAGCATTTGTACGAAGATTTTATTGCTATAGCGGAGGGCAAAAGTAGTCATACTTGGGAAGGTGGTGATGAGACAATGACCGGTGAACCGCTAGAAATTAGTCTCAGTTGGTCCCTTGTACCTGGTCACGAAGACGATTATTCAAAAGTGATCTTAACCACGCTCGATATTACTGAGCATAAACGGACTGAGGCGAAATTGCGGGAGAGTGAAGAGCATTTAAGAATTGCGATTGAGGCGGCTAATCTGGCGGTATGGACTTATGATCCGGAAACAAATACTTTATTGAATCTGGCCTCTACATCTACCTGGCAAGGTCCCCGTATTGGGTCACTTATGGGTATGATAGAGATGATACATCAGGATGATGTGGCGTCCGTGACTAAGGCATTGCAAGAGGCGCTGATAACGGGTCAGCCTTATACCGTCGAATCGCGCATGATACAGGCGGATGGTCGGCTCAGTTACTTTGTTTCACAGGGGCGTTTGATTACGCGGCCGCAAGGCCCAGCACAGCTATTTGGTGTTTCACTCGACATTACAGAACGCAAACAGGCAGAATTAGCGCTTAAACAGGTGGAATCGCGTTATAGAGCGCTAACCGAAAATGCCCCCGATGGTATTGCCATGGTCAGTGTTGATGGCCGATTTTTATATGTTAGCCCCTCAAGCCAGAGAATATTTGGCTACTTTTTTGATGAGATCACACAATTTTCGCCTTCGGCCATGACCCACCCCGATGATCTGCCCCTGGTACTGAACTTGTTAGACAACCTTATCAAAAACCCCCACCATACTCCAATGCTTCAATATCGTTTCTTGCACAAGGACAAAGGCTGGCGTTGGATTGAAAGTACATTTAGTAATTTGCTGGCTGAACCCAGTGTCGCCGCCATCGTTATCAATTTTCGAGATATTTCTGAGCGTAAGCAGATGGAACAGGCGTTGGCGGAAGAGCATAACCTGTTGGCCCAACGGGTGGAAGAGCGCACGGCAGAATTAAGTTTTGCCAATGCCGCTTTAGCCAGAGCGGCACGGATGAAAGATGAATTTCTCGCCAGTATGAGCCATGAACTGCGGACACCTCTCACCGCCATTTTAGGCCTTTCTGAAAGTTTGCAGGAATTTGTTTATGGCGCACTCAATGTGGAGCAACTCAAATCATTAAACATTATTGAAACGAGCGGCCGTCATCTACTCCGCCTGATTAACGATATTTTGGACCTGTCCAAAATTGAAGCTGGTAAGTTAGATCTGGAAATTGATATTGTTCAGGTGGAGAGTGTGTGCCAATTGTCTTTGCAGATGGTCAGGCAATTGGCGGAGAAGAAGCAGATCCAGGTGTCTTATATGCGTGTAGAAACCCTGGATTGGATTGTGGGGGATGAACGACGTTTGAAGCAGATGCTGGTGAATTTACTCGGCAATGCTATTAAGTTTACGGCGGAGGGCGGCTGGATTGGGTTAGCGGTAACGAAGGAATTAAATGAGGATGCCCTGCGTTTTACGGTTTGGGATACGGGTATTGGTATCAGCGCGGATCAATTGGATAAACTGTTTAAGCCGTTTGTGCAACTGGATAGTACGTTATCACGGCAGTATACGGGAACGGGGCTGGGTCTGGCGCTGGTGCGGCAGTTGGCGGAATTGCACCGCGGCCGCGTTGGGGTCGAAAGTGAACCCGGTAAAGGAAGTCGCTTCTACTTTATCATCCCCACACCATCGCTCCCTTTACGTAAGGGCCACCTGTCAGTTAAACCGCTCAGCCAGTCGTCTAAATCAGCCCCAACCAAATCAGGAATATCCGCATCTACCCCTGACTACCAGACCCGCCCCCGGCTCCTCGTCGTAGAAGATAATGAAACTAATTTGCAGATCTTGACGGATTACCTGGGCGCTCAGGGATATGGGGTTATCGCGGCCGCAGATGGCTTCCTGGCCCTGGAACTGGCCCAAGAATCTCCGCCCGACCTCATCCTCATGGACATCCAATTGCCCGGTATGGATGGCTTTGAAACGATACGTCGCCTGCGGGGCTTGCCTGGGCTTGTATCCACCCCCATCATCGCAATCACCGCCCTGGCTATGTCTGGCGATCCCGAGCGCTGTCTGGCGGCAGGAGCCAACGGTTACTTGAGCAAACCCCTGCACTTACCTCTGTTACGGGAGATGATCATTCAACTGAGCAGGGACAAGCACCAAGAGGAATGAAAATTTGTAAAACGATTTTGTAAATCGTTCGCTGGGCGATTTACTTGAAATTGTAACTATCAGGTAATCGTTCGTATTTAACTGAGCGGTTTGCTGTGGCCGGTGTCCTCACCGAGTCACGACGAGCACGGTCAGGAGACTGGCTCGAGCGACCCCGTAAGTCCTATTTTGTTGGTTTATCAAACCGGCTAAATGCGGTCATAAAGATGCTGGTACGTTCATCCTGGGGGGCATCAAAAATTTGCGCCGGAGGGCCAATTTCTACAAAACGCCCCTCATCCATATAGACGATACGATGCGCAAACTCCCGCGCAAACCCCATCTCATGGGTCACAATAAGCATGGTCATGCCTTCGGTGACAAGCTGTTGCATCACTTCTAACACCTCGCCAATGAGTTCCGGGTCTAAAGCCGAGGTCGGTTCATCAAAGAGCATGACCTGTGGTTGCATGGCCAGGGCACGAGCAATCGCCACCCGCTGTTGCTGACCCCCAGAAAGCCGGGACGGAAATTCATCCCGCTTATATCCTAACCCCACCTTTTCCAAATAACGCAAACCAATGCGTCGGGCTTCTTCTTTCTCCAACCCCTTGACGGTTAATGGCCCTTCCATGACATTTTCCAATGCCGTCATATGGGGGAAGAGGTTGAAGGATTGGAAAACCATCCCTGTTTTGAGGCGGAGATCATGAATTTGTTGGCGGTAGTCGCGGCCGCTACCCTGCGCCGCTACCCGCAAACCATCCACCTCCACCCAACCATGATCTGGTTGCTCTAAAAAGTTGATACAGCGCAAAAGAGTACTCTTCCCCGAGCCACTCCGGCCAATAATACACACAACTTCGGCTTTTTTAACCGTCAGGTCCAGGTTCTTCAGAACATGCACCTGCCCAAAATATTTATCCAATTCACCAACCCGAACTATCTCGTTCAATGGAGCATCCCCCCGGTTCGTTCGCCTTTTGCCAGATACGTTTCTAACCGTTTCTGCACGGCGCTAAAAAGAATGGTAATGATCCAATAAAAGAGGGCGGCAATAAGCAACGTTTCCAGGCTCCGAAACCGCTGTTGCCCGACATTTTGCGCCCGCCATAAGATTTCGCGCACAAAACCGGTCACAGAGATGAGCGACGTATCTTTGAGCATGGCAATAAACTCATTGCCGATAGGCGGCACAACCAGCCGCAAAGCCTGGGGTAAGACTACCCGGCGCATAATCTGGCTTTGTGTCATACCGATAGCCATCGCCGCTTCCCGCTGACCAACGCCCACAGATTGAATGCCCGCCCGCATAATTTCCGTCATATAAGCGCCATAGTTCAACCCTAAGGCTAACACCCCCGCAGATAAGCCGGAGAGGCGGATGCCTAGTTGGGGTAAGGCCAGGAAGAAAAAGATTACCTGGAGCAACAAGGGCGTACCGCGAATGAGGGAGATGTAGAAAGTCGCCAGGGCATAAGCTGGGGGCACTTTGGAAAGCCGCCCTAACGCGCCCAATAGAGCCAGAATGCAGGCGAGTGCAATAGAGAGAATGGCTAACAGGATGGTCAGCCCCACACCGCCAAAGATGAAACCAATCCAGTTGCCCATGAAAGCAAAATCAAGCTGGATGGTAGAAATATGGAGAGGCCCGAGGTTTAACTCGAAACCGCTGAATAAAAAGAGAAGGAAGGTAAGGAGAATGGCGTAAGAAAAATTAACACCGGCACTAAACCGCTGTTTCTGGCGGCGTTGCCGGGCGATGATCTGTTCAAGCTGGCTCGGTTTCTCGCGGATCGCGCTCATAGGGGGGGGAAGTGAACAGTAAACAGTAGGCAGTAAACAGTAAACAGTGAACAGTAAACAGTAAACAGTGAACAGTAAACAGTAGGCAGTGAACGGTAGGCAGTGAACAGGGTACCCTGTTCACTGTTTACCGTTGAGTCTACTGAAGAAAGGGGAGTTTTCACCGCCAAGACGCAAAGGTCGCCAAGATTTTCTCTGGAGTTCATCCATTCTTGGCGTTCTCAGCGTCTTGGCGGTTCCTTTTTTCAATGAACTCACTATTCACTATTCACTATTCACTTGCTGTTATTGAGATGGGTCGGCGGACAGGTCCGCACCAAAATGTTTCAATGCTAACTCACTCAGGGTGCCGTCCGCATGCATTTCGGCGATGATTTCGCTCACACGGGCTACCAGAGTGTCATTGTTAAGTTCGCCGTTTTTGTCGAAGGCGACCGCCAAATTTTCGGAAAAGACGGGATCCCCCACCTTAACGACGGGCAGACCTTCAGCCATGGCCGCATCAATGACAGTGGCTGAGGTGAGGAAAACAGAGAACTCGGTGCGACCGGCTTGAATGGATTGAGCGCATTCGGCATCGGTGGAGAGGGGGACAACGGTGATGTCGCCAGGAGTCTGGGCGTAGATGCTGGATTCGGGCAGACCGAGACCGGCCAGATCACCGTTGAGCCAGGATTCGTAGGTGGTAGCGGTGCCGACGCAGACGGGTTGCCCGGCGATGGCTTCCAGGGAGTTAATACCAGAAGCGGCCGCGGCCGCGAACTGAGCCGGGGTGAAATAATAAGCCGGTTCGGCAAAGTCCAACACCTCTTGCCGGGCCGTCGTTACCGTCATCGAGCCAACGCTCATATCCCATTGTCCGCCCCAATTCCCGGCGGTGATGAGATCCCAACTCGGAGCCACAAACTCTACTTCCACACCTAACCGTTCGGCGATCTCCCGCGCTACATCAATATCAAACCCTTCATACTCGCCACTTTCATTCAAAAACGATTGGGGTGCATAGTTAGGGTCGGTAGAAACGCGGATAGTACCCCGATCTTCAATGTCAGCGAGCAGATCATCACCGCCACTGCCACCACAAGCGACCAACAAGAGAGTAGCGGCTAACAAAAAAACGAAAATTTTCAGGCTGGTCTTCATCTTTTTCTCCTATATATAAGGGTTTGGGGGTATCTTCTCCATAAAGTGTGGTGAAGTTGGTTGAGCCTGTCGAAACCAACGGCTTTCGACAAGCTCAGGCCTCGTTTGCCCCGAAATATTGAGAAGATACGTTGGGTGTTTAAAATCCAGAGCCAGAGCCAGAGGGTTTTCTAGTACACCTGGGCGTAAATCTCTAGCCAGTTTAGAAACCAGGTTTTTCTCCTGTAAAGTGCTCGGAATTCGATATAAAAACCTGGTTTCTATTTTCGCCAAAATGTACTCGTGTAATTTCCTCTTGCTCTAAACTCCACTATTAACTATTTACGTCCTCAATGCCAGAGCTTCTCGAAGCCCGGCTCCCCCTTCGACAAGCTCCGGTCTCGCCGTACCCCACCTGGATAGATAATTCGGCATGGTACAAAAGTTGGCAAACAGTCCTTAATATTTTGTCGGACGATTTGCCAAATCGTCCGACAAATTTGTAAAGCTGACCTGAACCATACCGATAATTCGTTTAATTGGGGGCAAAAACCTCGTTGATTCTGGCGTGTGTGGGTGGCGATTATTTGCGGCCGCGTACCGAAGCGCCAATCGCTCCACCCACACCACCCAGGAACAGGCCAATAAAGCCGTACAGGCATATACTGAAAATACCGCCAACGCCGCCGCCAATGAGTGAGCCAATCGCCCCGAACGCAGAGGCCCCATTCCCCAAATCGGCGTAAAAATTGGCCAGCAAGAATTGGCTGATCACAAGGCCTACACAAATGCCAAACAAGCCGCTGATAATGCGGGCCACCAATCCGGCCACTGCCCCTCCCATTAACCCATCTTGCACCTGAAGGAGCGGGTCTTCATTGGCATGAAAGTGGCTATACAGATACCCTGCCACAACATCGGATAGCAAACCAATACAGCAGATGAGTAAGCTGGCGATGGTGAAGATACCCATCGAATCCATCACTTGTTCAGGATTGGTAATGGTGGCAGGATCAAGGATGCTCATAGATTGCAATTGATAATAAGATGCGGCCTGACCGCAAAGGGCGAATAAAATTTGGATCGCGGCCGCGACGCCTGCGCCGATCATTAACGCTTTGCCTTTAATATTCATATTGTGCCTCTAGAGGTGGTGTCGTGATCAGAATAACTCTGTGATCCCGCTGATAATGGCTTGGTCGGGTAAAAAACGCCCCCTCATTATAACGTGCGTTTAGAGTTTAATGCGAGAGAAACCGATCATTCAACGCGAAATCCCCAGCCCCAATTTTCATTGGCCCTCATCTACCAGCTTCACCAACTGCCCATGCCCTGCATCCAGCTCTACCATATCCCCCGTTTGGAAGAGGCGGGTAGCGCGGCCGCAATTGGTAATTGCCGGTAGCCCCATCTCGCGCAAAATAATGGAACCGTGAGACAAATCGCCCCCAATATCCACAGCTACCCCAGCTACCTGGCTAAATGTGGCAATCCAACCCGCATCTACTGACCGGGCAATCAGAATGGTCTGGGCCGGAATAAAACCACCGGGCAATTGATGTTCTGGCTCAGCCAACACCCAGGCGCGGCCGCGTACCAGCCCCGTTGTTAAACTAACCCCATGCACCGGGCCATTGGCTGGCACCAGATTCACCCCCTGCCGGTATTGCTCCAGATCATCAAACCGGTGCAACCGCTCCGGCAACGCATAAGACTCCCGGCGCTCAATTTCATGCCGCCGTCGGGCCAAAAAATCTAGATCAAACCCCTGTCCGGCATCCAGTTGCGCTGTCTCATCCAGCGTCAACAGCCACAACGAGGCTTCATCGGGCAACTGTCCCTGGGCGACGGCCCGTCCGGCCAGAGCCAACAGCCGCTGACGCATCTGTTGCCATACCTGCATGGCCTCATAACGAAACTGTTCCCGTGCCTGCATGACGCGGCCGCATTGCCACCAGACCGGTTGCGTGAGCCAGCCCTTGAGGGTGCGGGCCGGGGCCGGGGGGATGGCACGGCTGGGATAGGCCAGACTCTGCAAAAGTGGGGTGGGGGCTTCGCAATAACGCGGCCGCGCTACATCCGTCTCGTACACCCCCCGATGTCCATGCTTGTCCAGATATACCTGCCACAACCCCCGAAAATCAGCATCTTCCGGCAAATCCCCCTGAAGCAAATCCGCCTGAATCTCCGGGTGAGCCACCACATAAGCCCGAAGCGGGTCTAGATCGGTCAGCATCTCACTGCCCAGCGTGCGCTGACGGGCGCTGTGTTCGGCCAGCGTACCCGCCTCACGCAAAATCAGCAATGGGGCACTCAACGCCGCCGTCAAGGTAAACATCTCCTGCACAAACCCGGTAAACAGCCAGCGCCATAAATCTGCCAATCCGGCAAACGTATCCTCGGCCAGGGGCATATTACTTGCCAACGGTTCACGGCCTACCTGTGCCCACATGGCCCGCACCCGTGCCCTGGCTGTATGTACGGCCCACACCTGTGCCCAGCCTTGTTTCAGCAAAACAGGCGCCTTCCGCAAAAAACGCCCCAGGCGCAACCCTTCCTCTACATCGGCTGTGCCGCCAATGGAGCCAGTCACCAGACGTGTGGGCAAACCCCACCAGCGCATCACATCCGTGAGCAGACTCATATTGAATAACGGTCGCCCGGCAAACAGATCTAACAAAGGGCGGTCAGCGGGTAAAGAGGGGTCAAATTTCCGGTAATAACTGAACAGGGCAGGGCCTGCGGCCGCGATGACGCTCGTCATATAAACCGAAGGAGGATCCGGTAAGATCTCCTTAAAGTTCGCCTGGGTAAAAGCCTCGTTGCGGCGGGTGGGGCGAGTCGCCGGGCGCACTTGTACCAGCCAGCACACCTGTCCATCATCGGCCCACTCAATATCCCAATCACCCCGCCATTCCGTGGCCCCATTGCCAGGGCCAAAGGTGCGGCGCACGCCGCGCAGGAGCAATTGCAACCGTCGGGCAAACGGTTCTTTGGCTGTGGGCCATTCACCCGCCTGCAACTGAGGCAGGATGAGCGTTTGCCCTTCTACATGGCCGGAAACAAGTTTGTCAGCGGTACCGCTGGTGAAATTAATCAGATCATCGGCGTGGGCGGCTTCACTGAAGGCGACGCCCGCCACCTGCGCGGCGACCATTTCCATGATCAGCACATCACGCCGAAACGCACCGGGGAAGCGTGCGGCAGAGTGCCACACTTCGCATAGCGATTGAGAAAGTGCCCCCTCATCACCACTATCAATATGGAGCCTGGTGTCGAAATAGCCAGCCAGACTTTGACTGCCACTATCCTCGGCCGCGAAGGCAGAACGTACGGCCACCGTTTTGTTCAGGCGGGGGAAGCGAAAATCGTGGAGTAGGGTATGAGCCAACGCCCCAGGTTCTGAGGGGAGCAGTTGCCCATTTTGTTGGTGGATAAGGCCATTTTCCAGGGCATAAAGATAAAACTCGTGCAAGATAATGCCCCCGTTGGGGACAGGCAACCCCATACGGGCGGCATAATCGAGTAATGACCCTTTATGGCCGACACCGGCTTTTTTAGCGCGTTTGGATCCTAACCAGATGAAGGGGGACATAACCTTATTTGGAGGGGCGTAGGCGTTGGTTGAGATAGTGGGTGAGTTTGCGGCCGCGTGCCCATAACCCTAGCCGTCGGTTTTCATCTTTATCCTCTGGATCGGGGAACGGGTGCAAGTCAAATAATTTGCGCCAGGCATAAACACCCAGGAGTTTTAGCGTTGCTAACACAGGCGCGGCCAAAATTGCCCCTACCACACCCGCCAATGATCCCCCCATGAACACACCCACAATGACCAGGAGCGGGTGCAAATCCAGGGCTTCGCCGACAATGCGTGGCACCAGGACGCTATTCTCCAGTTGTTGGATGATGATCATCACAATAATGATGGCCAGGGCATAAGAGCCAGCATCCAGTCCCAGATAGTTAGTGGGTTGAAAAAGAGCGACAATGACGGCAATGATGGCCGAGATGATCGGCCCCACATTGGGAATGAATTCTAACAGGCCAGCGATGACCCCCAGGGCGAAGGAGTTTTGTACCCCCAGAGCCAGCAGGGCAATCCACACCAGCAGACCAATGACTAGCCCCAGGATGATTTGCCCACGCAGGTAGGCACTCCAGATGCGGCCAAATTCGCGCATGAGCCGCTCGGCGTCCTGACGATAGCCGGGTTGTGTGGCAAAGCGGCCGATGTAATCGCCCAGTTTGGGCAGTTCGATGGCCAGATAGATGGAAACGATGAAGACGAAGAAGGCGGAAGCGACGAAGCCAACGGTAGAGCTGGCAACGGAGCCGAGAACGCGGCCGCCTTGACTGAGCGCTGGTTGGATCATGCTGAGTAGTTGATCCCGGATGGCGTTCCAATCGAGGCTGGTGGGGTTGAGGGTAAAGGGGCCAAGGATGATGGGTTCGCTGGAGATGCGGATGAGCCAGTCCAGGGCGTTGGTAATGATGTCAGGAGCTTCTTCGATGAGGGTGATGATTTGTTGGTAGGCGGCCACCCCCAGAGCCACGACCGCCCAAATGAAGAGGGCGGCAACGGCCAGGTAGGTGATGAGAATAGAGGTGCTTCGGTGTAGGATGGTGCGCTCATCCAGGAAGCGGATGAGGGGGTTGAGAACATAGGCCAGCATCGCGGCCGCGACCACCTGCCCAATGAGTGATTGGAAGCGGTACGCCACCAGGACAAAAAAGATGAACGTAACCAACGCTACAATCGTCTTGGTGGTGCGATTCCAGGGGGGAGACTGATGGGGTGGGTCATCACTGGGAGGAGGGGTCGGTTTGGTGGTTATACTTTGTTTTTTTTGCGCCATATTATTTCCGCCAGATCGGTTGAGAGGAAGAAAATAATGAATCGGTGAATTTGTGAATTGTTGAATGATTAACGAGGGAAGCGTCTACCGCTTCATTAACCATTCAATAATTCAATTGTTAATTATTCAACTCACTGGTATAGAGCTTCCCCCACCCCTAACCCCGCCCCCAGGGGCGGGGAGTTTTTTCTCGTGTCATTTTTTGCGGGCGGACGCCCGCAAAAAATGACACGAATGGGGGCGCTACCGCCCAGGTTGCGGATTGAGGTGGTGGAAGGTTTTCCCCTTCCCGCTGGGAAGGGTGCGCTAAAACCCCAGGCCAGTGGCCTTTGTAATAATATTACCTCAATTCAACCATACTCTACAGACTCACTGGAGAAACCGGGTTTTTGCTGAGGCCAACTTATGCCCTACAAGAGAAAAACCCGGTTTCTGACGTGTATACTAACCCCGCCCCCAGGGGCGGGGAACTTTTCTAAGGGGCATTTTTCGGGGCATTCGCCCCAAAAAATGCCCCATTGGAATTCCCCCCTTCCCTCGGGAATCGGCAGGGGGGATGGGGTCAATGAAGGCATTACCCGATTAAAAATTTAGGGTCTTCGGGATTTCAGGGGGTTGACACCATCTGTAGGGGCAACCCTTGTAGTTGCCCTCGGCGGGGCAGGCACAAGGCCAGCCCCTACATGTAGCCACACCCCGCGAATTTCGAAAGAACCAAAATTTAATGAACAAAGGGGCGGGGAACTTTTCTCGGCGCGGTTGGGGGCGTTCGCCTCAAACCGCGCTGGGGGTTCTCCTCGTTATCCCCGAACTCTTGAGAAGTTACAAATGATCGCTGAATGTCTGTTGGCGGAATGTTTTGACGGTGCGAAGACGGGAACCATGCAGGGGGTAGAGGTAGAGAGCGATGATGGCCAGCAGGCACGCGGCCGCGGGAGCTAAGCTCATATATAAACGAAACCCTATCGCTACGGAATCTGGTTGTACGGTCAGGGTGGAGTCGTAGCCGTAGGCCGGGGGGAGCCAGCGAAACACCAGGGCGACCAGGGCAAAGCTCAGGCTGGTGATGAAGCCATTCATGCCGAAGTACATCCCTTCCCGCCGCAGACCGGTGTGCATCTCGTCCTCGTCGGCAATATCGGCCAGGATCACATCGGTCATGAGGATCATGCCAGATAGACCTACACCGAATAGCATCGCGGCCGCGACGGCCCCGCCTATTGTCCGTACAAAAAATAACAGCCCGGCTCCCGCCGCCATGATTAAAAAAGCCAACATCATCGTTGTGCGTGCTTCAAAGCGGTGGGCAACATATTGACGCCAGGGCCAGAGCAATAACCCGGCGGTAATGAAGGCACTGGCTAGAATCGCAGAGGCCAGGGCATCGTCTACCTTCAGGCTGTATTTGATGTAAAAAGGAACGCCAGTGGCCAGGGTGCTGATGGCAAAGTAGCGCAAGGTGTAGGCGGCTACGATGGTGGCAAAACTGCGGTTGATGAAGGTGGCCTTGAGCGAGGGGAGTAGGTCCAGGGCCGGACGATTGGCAAATTCGGGTCGTTCAAACATGCCGGGGAGACCAATATACATCGCGGCCGCGCACACCAGAGCAAACGACAACCCCATCGGCACCCAGCCAATGCGACTATACAAAATGGGGGGCAAAGCTACTCCCACCAGCAGACCAATCGTCTGGAAAATATTCATGCGCACGGCGATATCCGTCCGCTCGGCGTAGGTGACAAACATCTCCGGTAGTAGGGCAAAATAGCTTGTCCCGATAGCCGTACTCCCTAGTTCCCAGAATATTAATGTGATGGCAAACCAGCCGATAAGCAGACCGGGTTGAGTCAGGCCATCAAAGGGAGCCACCCAGATGAGGGTGAAAAAGACGGCCATAGGCGCAGTGCCAAACAGGATGAATGGGAGGCGTCGCCCCCAGCGGGTGCGGGTGCGGTCGGAGAGGTAGCCGATGATGGGGTTGTTTGCGGCGTTGTAGAAGGCGAAGAGGAAGAGCAGGTTACTGACCCAGGCTACCGGCAGGTGTTTGATGTCGGTATAGTAGAATTGGGCAAAGGGCATAGCCTGGTACGGAATAACCGTAGCCATGTTAGCCAGGGCATAGAGCCAGCGTTGGCGGTTAGTGGTCATTGTGTGGTTGGATTTTTGAGAGGGTAGCCGAGATGGTTATTGGCGAGGATTGTACTGTACCCGCTTCCAACGGGCACGGGGCAAAAATAGACTGCCAGGCTGTTTAGCCTCAGCCTCGACCTTGTCTCATACAGTAATCTCTACCCGGTTGCCATCTGGGTCAAGGATGACACTTTCGTAGTAGCCGTCGCCGGTCCAGCGGGGACCGTCTATGATGGGGATACCAGCGGCCTGCAACTGCTCGGTCAGTTGATTAACGGCCGCAACGGATCCGGTCGCAAGGGCAAAGTGGGCATAACCGATGGTGGGCATCGCGGCCGCGGTCGCCAGTTCTTCTCTCATCATCAACTCTAATCTGGCTCCTTTACCAAAGGATAAAAAATAGGAGGAAAACCCCTTAGCGGGGTTATGGTATTTCGCTCCTGCCTGTGCACTCAGCCAGGTTTCATAAAATGCCTTGCTCCGTTCTAAATCATTTGTCCAGAGGGCAATGTGTTCAATTTGTAACATCAATCACCTCGTTTGTATGTAACCGTTTCGTTGTGTTAATTTATCCCTCACCCCTAACCCCGCCCCCAGGGGCGGGGAACTTTTTCTTGTGTCATTTTTCGCGGGCGGACGCCCGCGAAAAATGACACGAATGGGTGTTTCTCCCTTCCCGCCGGAAAGGGGGATGGGTCTTTAATTCTCGTTTTTGTATCTTCTCAATAACTTGGGGTGGATCGGGCCGGTTTCCTGACCGTGACCGCTGGTGGCTTGGCCAGGAGACCGGCCATAGCCCCGAAACATTGAGAAGTTAATCGTTCTTTACCGAAAAATTGACAGATCCAGGAGCCTCAAGTATTGTCCAACGCCATGCGCCGCCGCTCTCTTTTTTCTTTGTTTCTGGTCGGATTGACCTTGCTCCTGGCGGGCCTCATCCTGACTGATTGGCTTCCGGCGTTGCGTGGCCCGGCCCCGGAAACGAGTGAGTGGCATTGGTTGTATGAATTGCGGCCGCAAAGCCGTTATTGGCTCCCTCTCTTAGCCGCCATGACGGTCTGGCTCTTTGCGGTCTGGTGGTTACGCCAACGACGACCCTTCGTAGGAGTGGGACTGGCCGGGTTAGTGGTGGGCAGTTTGTTATTACAACTCAGCCTGGTATATGCGCATCGCCCCCAGGTTGCCGCCGAACTAATAGACCGCACTCTGTCTAATGAGACGAATGGTTATTTTACCGTCGCGGCCGCAATAACCAACCTCAATACTTTACTCCGTGATTTTCCTCAGGTAATGCCCAGCCTACCCAGTGAACATACACGTACACACCCTCCTGGCCTCATTTTGGGGCAATGGCTGACGATACAGTTGAGCGCGGCCGCGGCCCCTCTGGCCTCAGCCGTTTATCCCCTGCGTTGTACCGACACCTGGCTCCTGAATCAACCGGCCCCCACCGTGGCGGCGTTGGCAATAGGGGCATTTTTGCCGTTGGTCGCGGCCGCGTTTACGGTTATCCCGCTCTATTATCTGGGCCGCCAGCTTTATGAGGCCAACGTAGCCCGACTCGCGGCTCTCTTGGGGGCTACCTTACCGGCCTTGCTCATCTTTGCCCCCACCCCAGACCAACTCTTCGCCCTGCTCTCGGTTATTATTTTGTTTGTCTGGGTTGTGGCAGTGCAACGGTGTCACGCTTCTTACGCCTTCCTGGCGGGAGCACTGCTCTCCCTGGCTACCTTTTTTAGCCTGGGCAATGGAGCCTTGTTGCTGGTTTTGGTCATCTACGCCCTCTGGTATTTCTGGCATGAAGCCCGGGAACGGCGCGGTCGCAAACAATTCACCGAAGAGCACAAAACCCATAACCACTATCCCCGTCTATTCCTAAACCGCTGGCTTTTTTTCTTTCTCCTTGGTCTGGGGAGTGTGTGGCTGATCTACTGGGTGGGTTGGGGTGTCACGCCGTGGGCGGTGGCCCGTGTGGGTTTGCAACAACATTATGAACTGGTGACGAGTCTGCGCCGCTATGAGTGGTGGGTGGTCTATAACCTGGTTGACCTGCTTATTTTTGCCGGACCGGTGGTTGTGTTGGGGTTCGCGGCCGCGAGTCTCAGCACCATACGCCGCCTGAGCCTGCGACAGGCTGGTTCTCATGGCCTTATCCTCGCCCTGACTATTCTTATCCTCACTCTTGACCTTTCTGGCTCTGCCCGTGGCGAAGTTGGCCGCCTCTGGCTGTTCTTCATGCCCCTTCTGGCGGTTGTTTCTGCCGGTCAACTCGTCAGCATTCCGGCCAGTCAGCTTGTTAGCCGGTCCAGCATCTTCCTCGCGGCTCAACTTATTCTTGTCCTCAGCCTGGGTCTGGCGTGGAAGCCCATTGAGGCGATTATCGTGGTGGCACAACGGCCAGAGATGTCGGTCACGGCCCCCACGCATGAATTGTCTGTCCCTTTTGGCGAAGCCATTATCTTGAGGGGGTATGATATGGACATGGAGCAGGTGGGGCCGGGTGGGGTGTTGGCGGTGACGTTGTATTGGATGGCGGAGCACGCGGCCGCACGGCCCTACACCGTCTTCACCCATCTCCTCGACCAAAATGGGAATCTCGTAGCCCAAAAAGATAACTGGCCTGTTAATGGGCAGTGGCCCCCCACCTGCTGGCAAACCGATGAGGTTGTCGTAGACCCCTACACCATTCCCCTACCCCCCGATCTGCTCCCCGGAACTTACACGCTCATGGTGGGATTGTATGATGCCACAACCGGTGCTCGTCTGCTCACGTCTGATGGGCAAGATAGTCTGAAACTGGGTGATAATTTGCTGATTGGCCCTAGATAATTGTCCAATGGTAACCGTTCAGCCTTCCAAAGGTTTGTACCACTGGTCAACACCTTTGCCGAAACCTTCGGAAGGCTCTTTTTCTCAGGGAACTGAACGCTTACCAACAAAATGTACCCCTTTGGCCTACTTATTCCTTAACCAGAGCCATAAACTACCGAATAGGGTCAGGCCGCTGATAAATGCGCCGATGATGAAGTCGGGGGGGCGAAAGGTGAAGGTGATAGTGTGCTGACCAGCAGGGACATAGACGGCGCGGACGATACTATTGGCCCGGTAAACCGGGGTTTTCTCACCGTCTATCGTCGCCTGCCAGCCCGGATAGTAAGTATCGCCCAGGACGACAAAGCCCGGTTCGGCCATATCGGCGGTGAGTTCAACCCGGTTCAGCCCATAGTGTGTAATGGTGACAAGCTGACTCGCTGACAGAGTGACAGGCTGACTCGCTGACAGGCTGACAAGCTGACTCGCTGAATCCGGTTCGAGAATGACCACCTGATCCAGGTCGTTGGCGTGGGTTTGTAGGGCGGCCAGGGCCTCTTCTTCGTTGGTGGCAAGGATGGC
>JAGNBF010000216.1 GCA_018004935.1 Chloroflexota bacterium
ATGCCGCCCGCACCCTATTGCGCCAATAAGGGCCGAGGGTTTAGGAGAGGAATTACGTATTGTGGCCGGTTTCCCCCACCCCTAACCCCGCCCCCAGGGGCGGGGAACTTTTCTTGGCGCGGTTTGAGGGCAGACGCCCCAAACCGCGCCGGAGGGTTTCTCCCCTTCCCCGTTGTTGTTTAAAAAATAGTCAGGTAGTATGGTTTCCCCCACCCCTAACCCCGCCCCCAGGGGCGGGGAACTTTTCTTAGCGCGGTTTGGGGGCAGACGCCCCAAACCGCGCTGGGGGGTTTCTCCCCTTCCCCGTTGTTGTTTAAAAAATAGTCAGGTAGTATGGTTTCCCCCACCCCTAACCCTGCCCCCAGGGGCGGGGAACTTTTTTTGGCGCGGTTTCTCTGGGAAGGTGATGGGTTTTCAGCCCCAACCTACCCAGGCTGTGGCCGCCCATAAAATGTCACTTTATAACCGTGTTTTACCCTACCCAATACCCATTGGCGAAAAGGGCGGTGAATAAGGCAAGGCCAATGAGTGAGAGGGTGGTGATGAGGCGGTCGAGCCAGGGATATTTTTCACCCCATTGGGCCAGCAGAACAAACACGGGGAACAGTATCCACATGTAGCGGCGCTGGCTCATCAGCAAACCGGAGCTAAACGGTACAATTACCCCGGCCAGAACGAATAATCCTTCGCCCCAGCGGCCGCGATATAACAAGAGGGTTGCCAGGCCCAAAAAAAGTAGGACAAAACCCATGTCTATGTAATCATTGAGTGGAAGTTGCCCGGCCAGCAGGGCCTGATTCCATCCCTGGGCCGGGGTTTGGAAGAGTACGGCAATTGTGGTGAAGGGGGATTGAGGGGTACGGCCCCAGGCTTCGGCGGAAGCGCGGGCGAAGATGAAGGGATCGTCAAAAGCTAGAAAGAGATAGGCCAGATAGCTGGTTAAGCCTAAAACAGGCGCGGCCGCGGCCGCAATTCCCCACCACTTCACCTGAGACCCGGCCTGACGCCACTGTTGCCACCATTCCAGCGCCAGCAGAATGGCTACACTTACTCCCATCAGGCGGGAGAGTGCGGCCGCGAAACCTAACAAGGCCGCACTCTCCCAATAACCCCGCCGCGCTAAGACGACTGCCCCCAGCGCACACAGCAAGAATAACGATTCACTGTATAACGCCGTGCCAAAAAAGGCCGCCGGGAAGATGAGAAAATACCAGACAGCCCGGCTGGCTATCGCCTCACCCCATTCATCCTTTACCCAGACATGCAAAAGAATGGTTGCGCCTAACAAGGCCAGGTTGGTAATCAGCAACCCGGCCACAACGGTGTCCCCCACCAGAGGAGTCAAGGCCCGCATCATCAAGGGTAAGAGGGGAAAAAAGGGTACATTTGGGAAGCGTACACCGTCGGCAATGTACCCTTCTTCGGCAATGCTGACGTAAAACCCGGTATCCCAACGACTGCCAAAGGCATCTACAAAGAAGTTGTCGGTGCCCCGCAGATGATAAACGGTATCACTGGCATCCTGGATAAAGGGCAAGGCAAGATACGCCACACCGATAATGGCCAGCCGGGTGATAACAAATGCCAGAAAGGGCACCCAAAACCAGCGCACGGCCGCAACCGCTCTGACTAAATCCTTTCCCAGCCCATAAGCAGGGTGGGAGAGCGCATTCATTAAGAAAGGGGCGTCAGTGGCAATGGGTGTCATCTGCGACTTGTTTTCATTCATACGGTTGAATCCTGTTAGCCACAAAAATGTGGTTCTTGCCTTTTCCCAATGGGTGTGTTTCAAATGAGTTGAATAATTAATTGTTGAACTGTAAGCGTTCAGTGGTCATAAAGTGACATTTCGTTCCGGCGCGGTTTGGGGCGTCCGCCCCCAAACCGCGCCGAGAAAAGTTCCGAGGGGTGGGGGAAACTCTATAGCGGATGAAATGACACATCTGAACGATTATCGTTGCTCTAGCCCTTACGTTATTTCCGCAACACGGGCAGATAGATCATGTGCATGGCAAAGAGGACATCCCCATTTCCTTCTCGCGGCCGCAAAGGTGCGGTTGTGGATAACGTAAAGCTGGCAGAAGCAGAACTGTTGCCGTCCACAAACGCCGTCACTGTGTACACCCCATCCGGGGCATTTTGCGTGTCCAGATTAAACTCTAAAAAGCCATTCCCATCGGTCCAGACCTGGCCGTTTGTACTGCCATTGACCATGATGGTTGCCGGTTGGTTGGCGGCAAAACCATTGCCCGAAAAGTGAAAAAAGCTACCCGGCTGACCATCAGGATAGTTTACCGTCAGGTTCGCTTCATATACACCCGCAAACATCTGCCAGCCCAGGCGTAACTGGGGTAAATCTACAAACGGAGCCATAGCCACTCCGGCTAAGAGAATGACGATGGCAATGATGGAACGGAACAAGAATTCTGAGCGCAACGATTTCATAATAATCTCCTTATTGAGGACTGAGTGGGGAATTCGGAGCCAAGAGGAGAGCGTTTTCCCGATTGATTTGCCTTCGCTCTCTTTTCTCACTCTAAACTCTATTGAGGATATAGACGGTACAAGACACCGACCGGCTCTATGCGCATGGTTTGTAACAGATCGGCGGGTGGATTGTTGATGTAAACAGGGCGCTGGCTGGCTTCTTCACGAATGAGTTGGAGCATGTCATCACCATTGATGAGAAAACGATTAATGGCTAACACATCGGGCCGTTGTCCTTCAACCAGTTGCAGATATTGGATAGCAGGCACGGTATCCCACCAGCCCAAGACGATAGCATCGGCTTCTACCTGGGCCAGAATGTTTTCCCCGCGTTGGCGCGTACTCCAATCACTTGACTGATTGACCTGTCCCCAGTTCCAAAGGAGAGCTAGCAGAACGATACTCGCCATTGCCGTCTGGAGAAGCCAGACAACTTGCCGCGACCGCCTGTTATTGGTCGAAGGTTGGGCCAACCAGTCTAATAATTTTTGGTATCCCAACCCCAGCCAGATGGCCCACACCAGATAAGCGGGTAAAAACATGGTGTCTTTGTCTATGACCCGGTAGCTGGCATAAAAGAGCACATTGGCCGCAAACATGAGGGTTAACATGAGTGCACTGTTTTTGTCCCGGCGGAACAGGATGAGAAAACCTAATAAAGCGGGGCCAATGCCTAACCCAAAGAAGGATTGCCATAACTGTTCACCAAAGTGGAGTAATTCGTGCCCCAGTTCGGCCAGGGTGTAGCCACCCATTTGCCCGGCAAAGGCCCGCCCGGAGACGAGCCACCACAACCCAGTGGCGGATTGCAGGTTGATGGGGTTGAACTGACCGCTGGCGTCGTAAGTGCCAGCATAGTTAAAAACAGGCTTGTGTTCGTATTGCCAGGGGAGGTAGAGGTAAAGGCTTAACCCCAGGAGCAGGGCGATGAGGGCAGGGATGAAGCTCCGCGGCCGCAATACATTCCCTTTCCCCACCAGTAACACAAACATCACACAGCCAGGGACGAGTAATACCGTAGCCATATGATTGCCCAGGCTCGCGGCCGCAATAAACACGGCCACGGCCAGCCGCCCCGGGGTGGGGTTGTCACGCCAGCGTAGCAGGGCAAAAATCAGCCCGGCCATAAGAACGGTGTGGAGGGTGTATACTTCAGCAATGAGGGACAAGGCCCAAAAGTATGGAGCCGTGCCTAACAGGCCAATGGCCCCCAATCGTGCCCACCCTTTGGCTCCCAGACGAAACAGGATCCGTTCGGCCAGGAGCAATGTGCCCGCGCCACAGATGGCCGAAAGTAAGTTCATCCGGTAGCCTACATCCCCTACCGGCAAATGGCTCCATAACCGGCCTAAGATCAGGTAAAGAGGATAACCCGTTGCCCGGATAATGCCCCCGGTCGCGGCCGCAGTCGTTAGTTCCGCGCTATCCAGGTTATAAATTGTGGGTGCCAACGTCCACAGATATACCAGAAACGGTAGCGCAAAAGCCAATCCCGCTACCCCGTAGGTAGCCAGAAATGTTTTGCTTTGTTTATCATATCCGGCGAACCAGGCCCGTCTTTCTGTACTAATAACCATAGTCATTGCCTCGAAATGTTTTTTGTGTTACCTGAGATGTTGCTTTCGCGCCGAAATAACGACCCCTTTTTGGCATGGTTCAAAAGTTGGCAAACGGGCTTCGACAAGCTCAGCCCTCAAAAGGGTGAATCGTTACGTTAGATACGGCCTGGTTGTTGGTGGCCTGTGAGTGTGCGAGTGTTGGCTGGCGGCATATTGGAAACGCATCTTATTTAATTGATTCTAGATTGCGGCCGCGATGAAAGGAATGGTCAACAGTCACAAGAATCATCAGACCCATGTCCGCTATTTATCAGACCTTAGTCCATACGTCTCTGGAGCAAAACGTCCTATAATCAAAAATCAAACCATGATCCTATGTCCCCTTGCAGGGTAACCGTTCAGTTACCCCGCCCGGCGGTCAAACCGCCGGGCTAAAAGGACAAAGCCCTACGGACTAAAACGCCAGGTCAACGGCCTTCGTAACGATAGCCCGGTCGTAATTGTTCATTAAATTTTTAATCGGGTAACGCCTTCATTGACCCCATCCCCCCTGCCGATTCCCGAGGGAAGGGGGGAATTCCAATGGGGCATTTTTCGGGGCATTCGCCCCGAAAAATGCCCCATAGAAAAGTTCCCCGCCCCTGGGCGGCGGGGTTAGGGG
>JAGNBF010000136.1 GCA_018004935.1 Chloroflexota bacterium
AATCTTGTTGGTTGAACTACTAGTGTGTTTTCACTGTTTGGTATTGTTTTGGGTCTAACAATGCCACAGTTTTTGACTCCATGGTGGTTCCGATACCTAAGGAAGAATTACGATGACTCCTTTGTAATACATATTCTTATGAAAGATGCCGCTAAGGATTACTCTGGATGGAAAAAACGTACCAGCACTCAGGAAGGTCTAGCAGAGTGGGCTAACGAGGTACGACAGAGAACCAGATTGGAATAACCGCGATAAAACTGTTCCAAAAGATGCTTGATTTCATAATTGCCACCCTTCACGATAACAGATGCTGAGGGTAAGACGCCTGGCAGGTGGTGTATGATGGCTATGGGGCGGTGCTGACGGGCACGATACCCGTCACGTTGACGCAAACCCTGCTGGACATGCCGGATGGTACGACGGGATTAGTACACTTGGGGAATGGCCGCTACTACGACCCCGCCCTGGGCAGACCCCTGCAACCCAACCCGTCTGGTGCGCCGCCCACTGTACCCCAGGCGTTGAATCGGTATACAGCAACACCTATGGGACAGCCAGGTGCATTCCAAACCGAATCTGGTGGTTTCATTGCAACAGTTCTAAACAGGCTTTCTATTTCTAGATCGGCGCAAGCCGGTGCTTTGAGTAATATCCCTCTTGATTTTGTCAATCGAACTTTTGTTGTTTCACCATCACAGCTCATTTTACGTGGGGGTACTACTGCACTAGAAGATGCCTTAGGTGGCAAAGGCATTCCCTTTGCCATGCGAACGATAACAAAGGGAGGATGGCTTGGCAATTGGGCCATCCGGGCAAGCGGGCATGTTCCTTTCGTGGGAGCGCGGTTACAAGGTTGGCTGACCCAAAAATGGGTAACGTATGAAGCCCGTACCGGTGGCTACTACAGTTTGATTGAAGCCTTGGAAGGGGATCTCTATCGGTTCAGTCAATTGGGTGCCACGGTTGATGCTACAGGCTTGAGACTTATGTCTTATCAACGAGGGTGGCTCCTTGGTGAATCTCGCGCACTTCGTGTATCTATGAGCGTTGGGGTTACTCTCGGCGTCGATTTCGCGTTTGAGTTGTTTGAATACGCAACAAGTACAGGAAGATGGGGAAATCCTTATTGGTCACCGGATCAAAAATTTAGTCAAGCAAAAACAGCTATCGCTGGTGATGTATTTATTGTAGCAGCTATTGCCTGGTGGAATCCATCATTGTGGGTGGCGATACCAGCATATATTGCAGCTACAATTGTGTGGAATAATTTACATCCTGTGATCTTTCCTGGGCAGTTTGTAACAACACGAAATTTAGCACCATTGAGTCCATAAGAGGTGAAAATGAACGAGTCTAACAGCCTGATAGCCAGTGTGTTACGCGCTTCTATAATAGCTATTATGCCACTAACTATTTGGTTGATAGGGCGATTTGGTTCCAAAAAAACGTGGTATTTCCAGACATCCTCAACCTCAATTGCATTTGGTGTTGCTCGATTCTGGTACTATGTTATGCCGTTTTTAGCCATAGCATTTCTGTTTTTTGGTGTTGATGACTTTTTCCTTGGTCAGAATCCCCAACAAGGATCTGTTTGGTCTAATGTGGGTGTAGGGTGTGTCATAGCAGGTTTTATATGTGGATTTCTTCAACCTAGTTGGTTATCGCCTGGATGGTTGCGACGACTAAAACGTGAACATGGTGAAGTTCTTCCCTACCTGCTCAAAGATGCAATCGGAATGGACAAAGCGAAGTTAGAATCACTTACCCGAACTTGGACTGATTTGGAAGCGTGGGTGGCAGAAGTGCGACGAAAACATGAGCTTAAGTAAACTAAACCCCAATCAGTGAGTAATAATCCAAGGGGGCAACAGGTAGCAACGAGAGTGGATGGCGAGTTATTCTACCACCTGAACGATCCCAGTGGCACATCCCTCACCATGACAGACGCGGAAGGAGACACAGCCTGGCAGGTGGTGTATGATGGCTACGGGGCGGTGCTGACGGGCACGATGCCGGTCACGTTGGCGCAAACCCTGTTGGACATGCCGGATGGGACGACGGGGTTGGTACACTTGGGCAATGGCCGCTACTACGACCCCGCCCTGGGCAGACCCCTGCAACCCAACCCGGCTGGTGCGCCACCTACTGTACCCCAGGCGTTGAACCGGTACGCGGCCGCGCCGTTAAGCCAGCCGGGAGTTTACCAGGCAACCATGAACAACGGGGTTGCCACCGCGTTTGGGCATCAGATACCCGGTACAGCTCTAGGGGTAGCTATTGAGCTGTCACCAGCAAGCAGAGTGATCGGGAAAGAAGTATGGGGGGAGATAGAGGAGAAGTTTCTGTCAACGACAGGAGTAGCTGGCTGGATCAATTGGGCCATTACCAGCAGGGTAGGGCAGTTCTTACCCCGACTGCCATTGTTGGGAAAGTGGGTAGCGGCAAAATATGCTGGACGTTATCAAACTGTGACTAGCATAATACGGCTGGACCAGGGTGGTACACTAGCTGATGAATTGCTTGCTGGTGGTGGGGTGGTTAGCAGCCGGTATTACACTGCCCGTTTGCTAAGACAATGGGAAGTGCCAGTTATAGAACGGGGTACGTATGGGACATTTTATCCGCGGAATAGTTTGCTCAAATCATCAATTGCTGCTGGTGTCATCAGTTTTGGGTTCCAACTCTATGATGACTGGGATAACCCATACCTAACAGGGGAACAAAAAGGGTATAGATCTCTTATCTCTGGTGGTATTGGATTTGGTGCAACTCTAGCTGGCGGATGGGTAGGAGCCAAAATTGGAGCAGCCTTGGGTACAGGTGTTGCACCAGGGGTGGGTACAGCAATAGGAGCAATAACTGGTTTTACTTTAGGAACACTAGGTGAATTGTACGTTGTGCCACAAATATTTGAATGGACCGGTAATACACCTGCACGTCATTTGGCTCCATTGCCATAACAGATAAAAGGACAATTTCATGGAAAAAGATTTGTGGGCGGCAGGAATTTTTCTGTTTGGTGGATGGGCAGTTTATCTTGGCATCATGGTTCGTTTAGGCAAACAGCGTGACCTTTTGATGTATCGAGGATTTCCAGTTTTAGCTTCCCCTGGTGCGTTTTTGATAGCTATTCCCATGGGTTTGGGTATTGTTACTATCGGATTAAAAATGGTATTTCCTGAGTGGAATTTATTAATCCCGATGGCGATCTTTTTCATTACAGGTGTCATTTTAGGCCTCTGGCTACCAGATTGGATATTACCAATGTGGTTTCGTTGGCTTGTGGAGAATTACGAACATGTTTTGGGCGAGATGTTTGAGGAAGCACGTCAAATGGGGGTAAAGAAATGGGAAAAAGAAACCGGCACCCAGGCAGAGCTAGAGCGATGGGCTGACAGTGTAGCTCAAAAGCACGGTTGGCAACGGCTAAGTAAAAAGCCATGAACTATCAATTTCACATGAGGTGGAAAGCCACGAAATTTTTCACACTTTCAATCTGATTCTTTCGTGACTCCCACCATCCCTTGAACCCAGCCAGCCGTGCCTAATTGCGTACCCAAAGTGACAACGCGGCCGCACAGCACATTGTTCTACCACCTGAATGACCCCAGTGGTACATCATTAACGATGACGGATGCAGAAGGAGACACGGCCTGGCAGGTGGTGTATGATGGCTATGGAGCGGTGCTGACAGGCACGATGCCAGTCACGTTGACACACACCCTGCTGGATATGCCAGATGGGACGACGGGGTTGGTGTATCAGGGTAATGGCCGCTACTACGACCCCGCTCTGGGCAGACCCCTACAACCTAACCCGGCTGGTGCGCCGCCAACTGCGCCGCAGGCGTTGAACCGGTACGCGGCGACGGCATTAGGTCAGCCGGGGGTATTTCACGCTCAAAGTCAGCCAGGCTTCGCTCCTTTACTAACGGCTGCTGGCTCGAATGCTATCAGTGCTGGAGCTGGTATGGCTATCTCGGCTTATGCGAAGGATCTTGTAGGTGATTTGCTTATTCAAACAACTGGTAAGGCATTGCAAACTGCCGGGATGACTGCTTTCTTTAGACGGGTGCCCGGTATCAGCAACCACTACTATTTAAGTGGACTGGTAAAGCAACTGGATGATACGATTTTCCGCACGGTAGATTCTGGGCAGATCATTGACCTGGCTCGTCTAGAAACAGAAGGTATGGTGAAATACCCTGCTAAACAGGCGTTTGCGGTCCTAGACGACACTGTCTGGAAACAATTCTTACGTACCAGAGGAGGTGAGTTGGCGGCTGGCTTTGGCATCAACCTCATCTTGTCTGTTCCCGATCTAATTGCTCCCTGGCAAAACCCATACTTTAATGATGGGCAACGGGCGGTACAAAATCTTGTTACTGTGGGTGGCGCGGCCGCTTCGGCCGGAGCGGGGGTTTGGGTTGGTAGTTTAGCCGCCGCATCTGGGTGGGGCGGACCTGTTACTTTCGTCTTGGTCACAGGTACGGGGGTCATCGTTTATGCAGCCTGGGAGCATGCTATCAGGCCTGCTGTAAGCTGGATATTCACCAGCTCTGGAGGAATCGATCCTTACCAGGAAATCAGAAAGCTAAAGCCAATAGGGAATTAAATAATATGATGGAGAAATTATTAGCAGGTATATTAAGTTGGGTGATTGGAATGCCTATTTATTTGCCTTGGCTGTTAGCACGAGTAGGCATTTATAAAAGATGGTACTTTGCCCCTTTTCTTCCCCCCTTTTCCTGGCGGGGATGGATTCAACTGTGGCCTATGAGTGCCATGTTTGTCAGTATACCATTTTTGTCCTTGTTTGGGTTGACTGGCGATGATTTTACAGAGGTAGCAGGTATTATTGGCATCGTGGGAATCATTGTGGCTGTTTATATGGTCTTGTGGACACCAGGTTGGGCCAAACCGACCTGGCAACGGCGTCTGGAAGAACGATTCAGCTATGAGCAAGTCAGTGAATTCATCCGTATCTGGAAAAAGATGCCCTTCCATGAATGGTGTAACAAGATTGAGACAGAAGAAGGAATGTTGGAATTAGCTGATTACGCCCTTGAAAATCATGCTGGTCATGTAGACGATGCCGTGCGTTTGCGTGGACAGCAGTTGGACAACGCCAGAGAGCGCCGCTTGAAACGGAAACCAGAATGGCTTTTTCAGGATTCCGAAGACAAGTGAAATAGCTATGAGGTAACCTGAGTGACGATTCCTGCTATGGCAGGTAGCGACGCGGCCGCACAGCACATTGTTCTACCACCTGAATGACCCCAGCGGCCGCTCCCTAACGATGACGGACGCTGAGGGAGACACGGCCTGGCAGGTGGTGTATGATGGCTATGGGGCGGTGCTGACGGGCACGATACCGGTCACGTTGACACAGACCTTGCTGGATATGCCGGATGGGACGACGGGGCTGGTGTATCAGGGTAATGGCCGCTACTACGACCCCGCCCTGGGCAGACCCCTGCAACCCAACCTGGGTGGTGCGCCACCAACTGTGCCGCAGGCGTTGAACCGGTACGCGGCCGCGCCGCTGGGCCAGCCCGGTGTACTTCAAGTAAGTTCTGCATCTGGAATCATTGATCTACGCGATATACTTGTTGATCTAGGCGCACAAGAAACAGGAACTTGGGCACAGTTACAAACGAAACTAGAAACACGTTCCGCTCTCCTAGTTGCTTCTACAGGAAACTTGCCTAGATATGCAAAACGGCTCAACAGCGGTGGTGGAGTGAGGGCTTTTGGTGGGATTTTAGAAGGAGGGGTAAGCGAACTTAATCAGTTTGTTCACGGAAATGAGCTTATCACCTTCCCCCTTCATGATGACCTGCGTAACCGTGTTTCCTCACGCTATATATCCCATTTGCATAGAGACCTGGCAGAAGGGAGCTTGAGTATTCAGTCAGCCAGTGACTGGTATCAACAGTCCACCAGGCAATTTACGCCGCTAGTTTGTGGCGTCCTAACTTGTAATCGTCGATGGGTTAAGGCATTTACAGGGGCTGAGATTCTGAGTGATGGTGGTTTTGGTTTCATATTTGACGCAGGTTGGCAGTTCGCTCAGGATTTAGATAATCCATACATACCTTTTGCTCAAAAACTGGGGAGAGCAACCGTTTCAGGAATAGTTGGTTTGGGAAGTGGGGTAGTCGTAGCTCTTGCTATAGGAACTGGACCGATAGGATTTGTTGCCGGTGTTATTGTAGGGTGGACTATTGAGACATGGGCAACTGAGTCCGTCATTTTCCCTGCGCTTGATTGGCTCCCTAAAAGGGATTTGGCTCCCCTACAATTACCTTAGCATCTCATTAAGTCCGAAAAGGTTTTCCTTATGAGTATAATGATTGGTTTTGGTCTTGTCCTGATAGGCATCTTTGCTACTGTAAAGATGGGATTTATCAAATCCTGGTTTATCCTCAAGACGTTACCCGGCCTATTATCTGCCAGAATGATATATACGGCATTGCCACTGGGTCTTTGTTTTATATTCTTAGCGTTTGTTCCCATGCTTCCCAACTATGATCCAGACATTTTCCCCTTCACGTATATCGCCATCTGCATTATGTGGAGTGCATTAGCTGTGTGGGTGTGGTTTATGTATAAACCGCCAGAGTGGATCAAACCTGAGTGGTTACGCTGGTTAGAGCGGGAATATGGCTATTGCATCCCGATCCTGATAGAGGAAGCCCAGAAGATGAATCGGTGGGTATGGGAAGCCAAAGTGCGGAAACCTGAAGGGTTGCAAGCCTGGATAGATGATGTTTTTGAACATCGCTCGGAAGAAGTGGAGCAAGCCTGGCTCATGTACAAAATCTACCTTCTTCATCAGCAAATGGTAAAAGACGGGCAAGAAGAATCAGCCATCGGTGTGGTCATAAGAAACGGTATTCCGAAACATCGGCAGCATGATGCCGTTGTCAAACGGGAAGAGCTTCTCAGAATGGCAGAGAGCAAGAAGCAAAGCTGAGGTTTAGAGGTGAATGGCAATCAAAAACTCCCGTTGTGGTCCAAACTGGAAAATAACCTATTGTATGTCACCAAGTATCATTTGGGACTGGTTTTGTTGTTACTAATAGTTGCTTGTGAACAACAACCACCATCAGATTCACAGGTTCAACCTACACTTGTTCCCTTGGCCATTATCCCAACAGAGATCGGTGATAGTGGGTCCATGGGCGTTAATACAACGGCTACTTTTACCCCACCAACCAGTACGGCCACAGGGGTAAATGTGACAGAAAGTACACCAACGGTTCAGGCGGTTATTCCCTCACCTGTTCCGGTGACGCAAGGAACACCAGCCCCTGTCACCACACTCCCCCCATCCACAACGTTGGTTGACGATGGCTCTTGGGTTCTGTTTCTGGAACGGGATGACGAGTACGCTCCCGTCACGTTGTACGCCGTCAAGCCAGATGGGAGTAATCTGGTGGTGCTGGCCGAAACCTTTGACAATGGGGCACATCTGCTCGATAGCACATCCGATGGGCAGTGGGTGCTCATGACCAGCCAGATGAAGGGCACCTACCTGCTCAAACTGGACGGCAGTCAGGAGCAAATCAGCCTGGACAGTCGTCCGGCCTATAACGGCACGTGGTCGCCTGATGGACAACGGATTTTGCTCGTCTTTCAAGATGGGGTGGTTGTCGCCGATGCCGCAACCGGCCAGGGAGTGGCTTTGCCCTTGCCGCTGACCTTCATTTTCTCAGACCCCAATGCCAGTCCCCAGCCAGGTTTTGTCGAAGGGGCCAGTTGGTCACCTGACGGCAGTTGGGTGGTGGCCCAGCAGGTTGGCCTGTCGGAGGAAGGGCAGTTGGTACGTGGCCTGTACCGTTACACCACCGCCACCGCGACATTAACCACCATCTGGCAAAACAATGCCTCTGGCATGGCCGGTAGCCCGTTGGTCTCGCCAGATGGACAGACGGTTCTTACCAGTTCGCCGACGACAAACAGCGGGCTGATCAGTTGGCCTGTAGATGGTGGTGATCCCAAGTCCCTGGTCGAGATGGCTTTGCCCTTGATCGAACCACCGCAGTGGTCGCCCGATGGGACGTGGCTGGCCTTGATTTATGCCGATGACGTGGTTCTGCTCCGAGCCGATGGCGCGGTCAGTCGCCAGCTTACCTTCACGGCGGAACTGGTCGAGCGGCAGTTGGCCTGGTCACCAGATGGTCAAGGGCTGACCGGGGTGGCTTATCAAGGAGACCGGAGTCCACAACTGTTCCGGCTCGATGTGGTGACGGGAGCCATCACCTGGCTGGCGGTACAGAATCCTGCCCTGCGCGGGTTAGGACATCACAACCCGCAGTGGCTCGTGGGATCGGGTACGGGTGCATCGCCCTGGCCCGCGGCCGCGGCCGTTCCGCCACTGCCCGACCCAGGCGCACCCACGCCCCCGGCGGATCTGGTCTTAAACCCACCCCCCATGAGCATAGACCCGCCCTGGTGGGGCCATGTGTTCTTCTACCGGCGACAAATCAGCCTGCCCGAAGCCTTACCCTTGCCCACCTCTCCCTTCGCGCTACCAGTATTAGCCCAGGTGTCATTCCCTACCAGCCTCATCTGGGAGCAGTTGGCTTTTGGCGAATATCAGCATGATTTGCGATTGGCCTGGTGGGGCGGGCCAGCGGTGGGCTGGCGCGAACTGGGCTATGGCGCGACAGGGCTGGAAGGGGAAACCCTGACCCTGATCTTCCCGTTGCAGGCCGGGCCGAATGGCGAAACGGGAGATTATTATCTTTACTACGGCGCACCAGGCCGGTTAGCCAGTTCGCCGCCTGATCTGTACGATCTCTATCTGCCGTCCGATCCCCAGGACGAAAATGCCTCATCTGTGGGTTATGGCCTGGAGATTTCCCCCCTGGCCGACCCGGAAGAGATCGAGACGATCAGCGGCGTGGTCAACTGGCCGCTGGGGTGGCAGAACCGGCCGGTGTTGGAACTGACCCAGCCGGAGAGCCAGGCCACAGGGAGATGGTACTTTTCCTCAGCGGTACAAGCGGGAACTTTTCAGATGTGGCTGCGGCCGCAGACGAACAACCCCACCGGTATTATTTTAGCCGCCGATACCGAACTCCCTGGCGACTCGCCCGCCCCAGGCGAAACACTACCCCCACCAACCCAGCAACCGTTCCTGACCTACGATGGTCAGGCGTTTCATCTGACCTTAGCCGGGCAAACGTTGGTCGCCCCTTACGCGCTGCCCGCTGACACCTGGCAGCAGGTCGTGGCTACCTGGCAAAGTGAGGGGGAGATGCACCTTTACCTCAACGGCCAACTGATTGGGGTGGCCCCTTATGTCGCGCCTGTTGTCCAGGGTTGGGATGATATGCCCATGCCCTTTTTCCGCACGATGAGCCTGGGCGCGGCCGCGGGGCAGCCCGGTATTCCCGGTCAATACGCCAATATGTTCATCTTTGACCAGCCTTTGCATGAGGCGGAGATACAGCTTCTGCACCAGGGGCAGACCAACGTCCAGGCCACCATCGCGCCCCAGGCCGAGATGGCCGTCACCCAGGCCACAATTGGGCCAGAAGGGGGTTGGCTGCGTTCGCCTGATGGCCAGGGTTGGGTGGAGTTCACGCCTGGGGCCGTTATGGAAGCGACGACTGTGTATTGGGTGGCCTACAATCCCAGCGGCGATACGCGACCGGATCATCTGCAACGGTATTTGTTGGTGACAGGGGATGCCTGGCTGGCTTACGCCGAGAATATCAGGACGTTAGAGGAATTGTCCACTGTGCCGCTGGATCAGCCCTTCCAGGCTCCTATTCATGTTTACCACCAATATGATCCGGTGCAGGAGATAGCCCCGTGGACAATAGTGGTGTTTCGATGGGATGAGGGGTTGCAGGAGTGGCTGGCGCATCCGACTTTGATAGACACGCAGAACAATATGGCCCTCAGTCTGGAAGTAGAACACAGCGGTTCGTTTACGGTGGCTGATAATTATGGGCTGGGATTCCCCCCGTCGGTACAACGGTAAACTCACAGCGGCCAGTTGATTGGGTCAGAGCACCTTACCCGATCCTTTCGTTTGTTTGTCACCCATTGAACTGTTGGGGACAATACAGGCATGTCAACCACCGTTTCCACCCAACCACTGACCGCGGCCGCAATCGCCACCCAACTCAACGAAACCGACCCCGGTGCTCTGGCCCAAATCGCACGGATAGTGGAGCGCATGGGGGATGAATTTGTGGCTACGGCTGTAGCTGATACGCTCCGCCTCGAAGCGGAAGGGGGTATGCTCACCGAAGACAAACAACGCCGCCGTACGCCAGGGGGTGTCTTCTTTTACCTGGTTCGCGGCCGCATCACGGCCGAAGATAGAAAGGTGTTGTTCCCGCGGCCGCCGCGAGCAGCCAAAACCACTCCCCCTACCATCGTTACCTTAAGTGGTACTGAGCGGCAGGCCATCTACGCCCAACTCAAATCCCACCCAGGAGTGGCTACGAACATGAAACTTACCCTTGTTGGCCGACCGGCCAAAATTTTGAAACGTGACACCTTTGTCGCTGTTACTCTCGCCAGCGGTGAACCCCCGGCCTTGCCCAAAGGGCTGCCTGCCCTGCCCAGCCAGGACCCTACCATTTACCTGGTCTACATCGCCAGTAAACAGTGGCGCAAGGTGGAAGAGGCGATTAAAGAGCAGGAAGATAAGCTCATCATTGAAGGCTATCCCTATAACGACAAAAAAATGGGCGTCATTGGCGTATTGACCCAATCCGTAACGACGGTCAATCTACAACGGGTCAAAAGAGACGCCGACAAGAAGGGTGAACTGACCTGACATACTCCTTCACCAGACAAAACTGAAACAACGACAGGTCGTATTTTCCCAAGACCTGTCGTTGTTCTTTTTAAGGGCGTGGTTCAAAAGTCGGCAAATGGTGCTTAACAGTTTGTAGGGCGATTTTGTAAATCGCCCACGAGACGATTTACAAAATCGTCCTACAAATTTGTAAAGTTGACCTGAACCATGCCTTTTTAAGCTATTGACCTAACAGTTGTTGTATGTATACGTGACAAACGTGAGCCGCACAACTGGCTATTACGACACTCCTTCACCCTAGTTTTCCCCTGAATCCAGACGATCTTGTTCTGCTTGCGGCCGCTCCAGGTAATTGGTAGGCGAAACAACGGGTCTCCCTGTTTCCGCTTCAAGTTCCCGGCGAGCATTGCCCGCAATCCGGCCCCCCTTGCGGGCC
Organism: Chloroflexota bacterium; assembly: GCA_018004935.1. Taxonomy (GTDB): domain Bacteria; phylum Chloroflexota; class Anaerolineae; order Promineifilales; family Promineifilaceae; genus Trichofilum. Next base: position 11,225 of record JAGNBF010000136.1, read on the forward strand.
GCCACTTGATTCTTGTCAAAACCTTGAGCGTTTTCTTGCCGGGTAATTTCAGTTGTGGCCGCTTCACCTAAAATAGTGAAAGCCAGTTCCAGTCCTGTCATATGATCCCGGAGGTTCTCTCGTTTCAACTTCTTGAGCTTTTTATGCTCGGCAGGTGTCATACCAAAAGTCGCTTTGGCTATCTCAGCCGTAAGAATCGCTACCTCGCGCCCGGCCTCAACACCTCGATTCTGCCATTCATCTGTCAACTCATTACGGGTAACGATGGACTGCAAGCGACGATCAATCCAATCGTCTGAATAGCCCTTCACCTGATAAATCTGGCGCAGCCGTTCGGCCGCCAGTTCCGGGTTGTCGAACTCTTCCAGCCGCTCAGATCCGACCTCAGCTAACCATTGCTTAAAGGGTTCCGCTTTGGGAGAAGGGATGGATTGAATAATGCGTAACATACCTTCAACGGTTGCACAATCGGTATCGTAGAAGCGACTGTTGGGGGCTTTTAATTTGAACTGTCGACAAATTGTCGACAGTTCAAGTCCTTCGTTTTCAGCCACCCGTTTTTTCATACGATACCAGTAATCACGCGGCTTGAGACTATTCGTCAACGCTTCAATGACATCAACAACGGCATACCACCACTCTTGGGTTTCCTCGTCCAAAATTCGGCGAATTCGATACCCTTCAAATTGAAGCTGAACCAAGGCTTTGTCGCTGTTCATCACACACTCTCCATGTTTGCCTCTTGAATCGCGTCATTATAGCACAGCCGTTCTCAAATAGAGGTTGGGAGTATTGTTAAGAGACAAAAGTCAGGACCTACTTATGCAGCTATCTTCTGCCTCATGTAAGTCCGTAATTGCGGCCGCGACAGCGGATCCCCTTTTTTCTCTGTCTGATATTGCCGAAACGCCGCAACCTCAGCGGCATTTGTCCTGTCCACCAACATGCCATTCCGATAACGTAACGGCTGTTCATCCGCACCATAAAGAGCCTCGGCTATAGCGGTGGCTTGGGACTGCACCTGTCCCGTCTGCTGAACGATATTGTTGGGCCGAGAGACCAGAGCAGTGGGTATGACAGGGATCGCGGCCGCGACTGGGGCCGGTTGTTTGCTTGCTTGTGGCATAGTAGAAGCTCGCTTTTCCGGCATCGTTCGCCCGGCCGGGCCACGTCGGGTTAAGGGGCGAGTTGGCGGCTGACCGTTCGCCATTGGCCGCTGGCTGGCTTGAGGTGTAGGGGTTGACGCGGCCGCGTTTGTCGCCTGGGCCTTTGTCTGTACCGGATGCTGTTCCCGGATAACCGGCTTTGTGGCTTGAGGGGACGGTGTTTTTGCGGCCGCAACGGGGGTCGGTGTTTGCCCCTCATACGCACCTCGTCTAGGATGGGATACTCCCCAATCAGTTGGTTGGTGTAGGTTAACAAAGTTATTGCACCAACCCTCTAGTTTTGGCCGGATAGGCACCAGCTACTCCTGTAAAATGTGTTTGAGGGCGATCGGGCTAAGAGAGGATTTGTGCAATATCTTTGTCACAAACGGGGATTCGCGCACATACTTTGTCAAAAATGTGCAATAACTTTGTCAAAAACACCGGTTTTGGCCCTGTTTTGGTGCAATAACTTTGTCACCCTACAGAAAAGGGGTTAGAGAGGAGAAGGGGGTTCCAATTCACGAAGTTGGCGCGTTAGCGCCACTGGCTTTAGGTCATGAGAAGGAGAGGGGGAGATGTTGGGGTAGTTCTGTCATGGGGCAACGCGGCCGCAACCACCTTTCCTTCTGTTTATCCAACAAGGGGAGAACGCGGCCGCAACCCCAATAAACAAAACCGCCAGCGGCAAACAGCGAACTGTCAACGGTCGCAAACCATTTGTTCCTTCCTCAAATTCGTTGTCGTTAATGGGGGAACGCGGCCGCAACACTCAAATGGTCAATGGTCAATAGCCAACGGTCAATGGTCAATGAAAAAGAGGGGAGTACGCGGCCGCAAACTATTCCTTCCTTGCTCAAATTCGTTGTTGTTAATGGGGGAACGCGGCCGCGAAACTCAAATGGTTAATGGTCAATAGTCAATAGTCAACGGTCAATAGCCAATGGTTAATGGTCAATGAAAAGAGGGGAACGCGGCCGCAAACCATTCGTTCCTTCCTCAAATTCGTTGTTGTCAATGGGAGCACGCGGCCGCATCATCCGCCAATCCTGTTCATCCGTGTTCGCAAAACCCAGGACTGAGGTAAAAGGGGTAAGGACTGAGAGGGGGAATGCACAACAAGAAAACCGTCAGCAACCAACGGCTAACTGCTAGCGGCTCTAAAATCCGTTCCTGCCTCCCATTCGTTGTTGCCCACCTGTGGCACGGTGGGGACACCGGCCACAGCAAGCGTTCTTGTGAAGCAGGAACACCTCACCACAGCAGGGGAGTACCACACCTCACATCTCAGAGCTTCTCTTAACGCCACAAATTGGCTGGAGTTTCCAGGCAGGTTGTATTCTCAGGCTGGCGAAACATCTCATAAAAGCTTGCCACATCTATTTCTGTTGCCTCTTCCAAAGGTAAATAATCCCATTCTCGTAACCCAGATGTTTCGCTGATAATTTCCTCGAAAGTTCCAACTAAGCTAGGTGCTAGTAATACCAGATATGATACAGGATCCTCTTGAGGGCAACCTTCAACTAAATCACCATGCCTTTCACCATTGTCGTCATAGACAGCTAGAATCCCTTGATTGGGATAGAACAAAACCACAAAAAAGGGCAAATCCCCTTCTTCAAAAGCAGCACCATAAGTACTTAACCATATCTCTTCCGGCTGACCATACGTGGTCAAAAATGAAGGCAAAGCAAACTGCATGAAATGATCTGCCGGAGTATCGCCAATAGTAACCTGGGTCTCAATTTTCTCGACGATACCATTTCGTACCGTATAGATTGGATTGACGTGATCAACTGAAAATATCTCCACAGGAAGTGGAATAGATGGGTTGTAATAATCAAATCCTAAAGCAGAAGCTGTATAAATGTGGGGATCAAACAGGACAAGGAGATTCTCTGCCACATCCCACTCTGTTTCTCCTGGCACAATTCCCCACCAACAAGGCAGTTGGCAACCATTATTCGTTTCCAACAGCCAAACTACCTGTTCAGTGACTTGCGTTCCTAATGGTGTTGGTATGGTATACGGTGTCTCTGTCGCTGTAGGCGTCATAGTTGGGGTAGCTATCGGCGAGCTATTGGGTGCCAGTGTTAGAGTAGGTGTAGTTGAAGGTGTTAGAGTGGGTGGAAGCGACGTTTGGGTAATTGGCACATGGGTTGCAATGACCGTATTAACTGAAGATACCACCACCTGAGATGGAGTAGTTTCTGGAGAGGTAACGGCACAACCAACTAGAGCGAAGAAACCAGTGATAGCAAACATCTTTACCGCGCATAAAGATTTTCCGATGTTCATCTTGACAACCCCTCCAATTATCAATTGCCAATTGCCAGGTCAACAGTAAAGGGCATTACAGTGTTCATGAAATCAGATCGCATAGATCCCGCTTCAGTTAACGGTGTTCCAGCAGTTCCCATGGTTTCCCACTGACCATAAACCCACCCCAGATACATATCTGCAAATTCCTCTGAAGCCTTGCCACTTGAACTCCGTTGCCATTCCCATCGACCACCTGCAAATCCAGATTTCGTAAGCTTGTCGCTCCCTGGAAGTCTATCAGGGAACCCAATGCCTAGACCCTGAACAAACTCTAGGAATGATGGGAGTGTAAAAGAAGGCCCGCCAGTTCTTAAAGAGAAACTACCAACAACACTAACGAAGGAATGTCCAAGTTCATGAACAGCCCAATGAACATCACCCACCAAGTGATTGACCCCATTAGCATCAACTATATCGGTGAAAACCTCAACACTATTTTTGCCTGTTGAACGTCCCCAACAACCACTATAGCCTGTAGCGGCCAGACAACTTTGGCCTGTTTTGGTGAATGTAACAGAGCCGCCGTACACTAATAAGAAGGCTTCTTCAGGCGAGAGGTTCCAACTGGGATTTGCGGCGTTAATTGTTCGCGCCAATGCCGAACCCGTATCATATGCCGACTGTTGGATCGTTGCTCTCTCGGGGTCAGTCCAACCTTCTCCAGCAAAGAGTATCATGGGATCTTCTGCTATAAAAGGTCGAGGTGGTGGCGGGGGAGTATAAGGTTGGCTAATGCAGTTATCGTTAGCTGCACAGTGCCCATGGCCCGATGGGTCAACCAGGCGGAGAGGATTGCCGAGGACATAGGTATAGCGGTTGAACGCTTGTGGGTTGGTGGGGCCGGGGACGATGGTATCGGCACTGGCAAAGCGGCCAATCGAGGGTACATAGAATCTCGCCTGCATGTAGATCAATCCTACGCTGTCGTTATGCTTATGACCTGTAAAACCAGTGTCGGTCAGTTCGCTGGGGGGTGGGGTGCTGGGATAACGATAGCCGCCGTAGGGTAAGAAGTAGGCGGTGGACATGATCACCCCCGCCGTCGTTACCATGAGGGTGGTACTGCCTAAATGGTCTACCAGGAAGTAGAACAGCCCATTGTTGCCCGTTTCCGGGTCGCCGGTAATGCGGGTGGCGATGGCCTGCCCGGCCAGGCTGTAGGTACTGCGCTTGATGGTGCGTAAATGCCCGGACAGTGGCACGGTAGCAGGGAAGGGACAAGATACACTCACGAGAGTGTATCACATCAGAACTTATCCTAACGCCACAAATCAGCAGGGGTTTCCAGGCAGGTTGTGTTTTCAGGCTGGCGAAAGGTCTCATAAAAAGTCACTACATCCATTTCCGTCGCTTCTTCCAAAGCGAGATAATTCATGTCCAATGCTGATGTATCAGTTGTTACTTGTTCAAAAGTCAAATTCAAATCGGGCGACCATAGACTTGTGAAGGATACTGGATCCTCTTGAGGACATCCCTGAACTAATTCCCCTTGCCTTTCGCCATTGTCGCTATATAGGACTACAATGCCTTGATCATGATAATATAACACGACAACGAACGGTAAATCGTTCTCTTCAAACGGGGAACGATAAGTAAATAACCACACCTCTGCGGGTCGTCCATAAGTATTTAGAAACGTAGAAAGGGTATATTGGGTGAGGTACCCAGGGGGTGTCTTGCTAAAAGAAACATTTGTAAGGATTCTTTCCACAACACCTTCATGTACCAGAATACCTAACTCCATACGGTCCACCAGAAATATTTCAGGGGGAAGCGGGATTCCTATCCCGTAATATATCGATCCAGATGGGGCAGACGCCTCATAGATATTGGAGTCAAATCTACTAAGGAATTGTTGAGCTACTGACCACTCTGTCTGCCCTGGTGTAATTCCCCACCAACAAGGCAGTTGACAGCCGTTGTTTGTTTCCATCAACCAAAGTACCTGTTCTGTGGACTCCATTCCTGGCGGTGTCGGAATAGCGAAAGGCGTTTCCGTAGCCGCAATAGTAGGGATAGATGTTGGTGTGCTACTTGCTGTTGGTGTTAGAGTGGGCGTCATTGACGGCGTTGGTGTGGCCGTGAGAGGCGTTCGGGTTGGCGGTGGAGGTGTGGCAACAGTGGTATTGACTGAAGATATAGTCTCTCCAGACCCAATAGTAGTGGGCGTGATTGAGGTAGTGGTACACCCGGCAAGGGTAAAGAAAACAACGACAATAAATAACTTTTCAGCGGATAAGAATTTCCAGTCGTTCATCATTTCATCCTCTGATTATCAATGACCAATCGCAAGATCTATCGCAAAGGGCATGGCACCATTCATAAAATCTGATCGCATAGACCCAGATTCAGTCATCACGCCAGCATTTGTTTCCCACTGATTGTAAACCCATCCGAGATACATATCAGCGAATTCTTCTGAAGCCAAACCGCTCGAGCTTCTTTGCCATTCCCATCGCCCACCAGCAAAGCCCCAAGTCTCAGTCTTTTCGCTCCCACTAGGTCTATCAGGGAATCCGATGCCAAGGCCTTGAATAGCCTCCAAAAGCGATGGGAGTGTATAAGACGGGCCACCAGTCCGTAAGGAGAACTTACCAACAGCACTTACAAAAGAGTGTCCAAGTTCGTGAACAGCCCAATGGACATC
>JAGNBF010000039.1:0-55523 GCA_018004935.1 Chloroflexota bacterium
TGAAACCTCCATTGAACGTAGCCAGGAGTATACCGGTGTCCTTGTGTTCCGCAGGTATCTGCCCGCGGCCGCGTGGCCCATCGGGCTGTGACGGTTCCTGCGACCCCAGGACAAAGTGAAGTTGGGTCTGGGTCAAATCTATGGCGACCACCACCACCAGCGCAAAAGGGCGTTCCGGGTCGGGCTGGAAGAAGGTGCGATAAGCGACAGCCTGATTAGCCTCACCAAACAGATAGGGCGACCAGACATCTTCCCCTTCAAGCTGACCCAGGGTCGCGGCCGCGGGCGGTTGCCAGGGGGTTGGGGTAGCCGTGGCTGTGGGGTGGGGGGTGGCCGTTGATGGCTGTGGGGTGGGGGTAGTGTCGGATGCGAGGCGAGTGAATGTGGGACGCGGCCGCGCTGTTCAGCCCACGCCAACCTGACGCGGATATGATGGCTAGATTGTCAAGACAATTTTGGGCAGGGGTTTAAGTCGGTAAATCTTAAACAGAGCCATAATCAGTTCGTTTTTACAATGACACCCAACGAGCCTAAAAAGACCGACTGCCCATTATTGCCGTAGGCGGCCGAACCGAAAAAGCCCACAATCTGTTCGTTTGCTTCGACCTGGAAGCTAAAGGGGGTTGACGATTGCGCGTAAGCCATGTCGCCATAAGGGCCAAACACGTTAGATTTCGTGCGAATGGTGATTTGTAGGACATAACTTCCCCCAAACCAATACCCCGTATAACCAGAAACCGCGACGATAGGATCGTTTGTCAGGTTCACAACGGTAGCCCCGCCGCCGCCGCCGCCATGAGCCGCGGCCGCAACCGGCGGTGTGCCGTAATAAGCCTGAATATGGTCAATAATGTTGCCGTGGCGAATGTTGAGTTGCGTGAGCGGCTGTCCCCCTGTGGCCTCGCTGTTATCGTCGAAGGGCATTTGCCCGGTTGCACCTGCCGGGCCTAAACGGCGGTAGCTGGTGGTGGGTTGGGGGAAAAGTTGGGCGATGGCCGCGGCCGCATCGCTGGGGGAGTACGCGGCCGCGGTGAGTGCATCTTGCATTTGTTGGGCCGTAATGGTCGGGAATACACTGGTTGCTTTTAACACCTGCCCCATTTGCAGGGCGGTGAGGTTGGGGAAGTTCTGGGGATCCTTCAATGCGATAGCCAGTTCAGATGGGGTGGTGTCCGGTAACGCGGCGACGGCAATGGCCGCATAATAAATCGCGTCGGCGACCTCATCACCGGCGGCAAAAGATACGGCACTGACATCCTGTGATGCGGCCGCTTTCAGCACGGCAATAAGCTGTTTGGCCTCAATCAGCGGTGCCTGGGCCACGATATGCCTGGCCACCTGATCAATGCGATGACCGGCTTCTATGTCTACTCTAGCTAATTCAATAAGATATTCGCTCATCATGTTTTCTTCCTGGATTTCAGATTACGGGTTGTATACCGTGTCAAGGACGGTTGTCAGATCGGCGGCGGCACGCAAGGGGAAAAGTTGCGACAACGCAGTGCCGGTATCTGACTGACTGAATGCGGCCGCTTTCAGGGCCTGGGCCATTTGGGTAGGGGTCAGGACGGTTTCGCGGAAGTTCATCGCCAGCAGAACGGCCATCTGTAAAGCGTTGATACTTGGGTTGGCCGCATGAAGTTGTGCGGCCGCGTCCGTCCCACTGGTCTGTTGGCTGAGCAACTGCTGGATTTTCTGCTGTGTCGCGGGGTCAGGATAAGCCGCCTTAATCGCCCCTATGACATTGGCGAGGTTGGCGGAAACACCCTTCAAGGCAGTGGTGGCGGCCGAGGCAGTGTAACCAGATGCACCCAGCGCCCAGGCCAGTTGCGTCAGACTCGTGGCCGACTCTGGGAAGTTGCTTTGTAACAATTGCACAAACCCCGCCGCATCATCATTGTAAGTGGCAAACGCCTGTTTAAGACGGGGTGCGGCATCCGCCGCCATGACCTGAACGGCATGGAACTGTTGGGCCATCCCTTGCGGCGTAGCCGGATAAGCCGCCCGGATAGCCGCCATAAAATCGGCCAGGCTATGCAATGGGAAGATTTCCGGCAGGGTACTCATGGCGCTGGCACTGTCATAACCGCCCTGGAACAGAGCCTGGGCCATTGCGGTGGGGGTGGGGACGGTATCCGCAAAATTCATTACCAGGAGAACCGCCATGGGCAGGGCATTCAGGTCGCTGTGCGCGGTATGAATCAATTGGGCGGCTTTTTGCGCCGCAGTTTGTGAACTTTGTAATTCCGTAATCTGTTGTTGTACCGACGGGGTAGGATAAGCCGCCTTGATGGCCGCCCAAACAGCGGTTAAGGAAGACCCCGATAGAGCGGAAAGGGCCTGTGTGGCGACCTGGCTATCATAAGGCGTTTTAGCAACTGCCCATGCCAGTTGCGTCAATGATTTGCTTGATTCGGGGAAGTACCCCTGCAACAAAGTCACCATGCCGGGCGCATTGGTAGCAAACTGAGTGGAGAAGGCGGCCATGATCTGCGGTGCGGCCAGAGGCGCAATGACGCCTGACGCATGGAGTTGCGTGGCGAGCTTCTCCAGGGTGAGATGCACCACCTGAACCGTGACCGGCGCACTCCAGGCACTTGTTTGCCCCTGCATGTTGGTTTGTACATGGCCCGGATAATTGCCATCGGCCACCTGACTAACGTCCAGAGCGTAGGTCAGGACTTGAATCTCGGGACGCACAGGGATAAGGGGGCCATCGTCCGTGTCGCGTAGCACAAAATTATAAGAGTCGGCATAACTTACCTGATCCCAGTGGGCAACGACATTGGGGGATACATATTCGAGCCGCAAACCGGTCGGGGGATCGAGAACCAGGAGGCTCTGATTGGGACTCCAGCCGCTAACCCCACCTGTAATGCCTGCGTTGACATGGGCGGTATAGGTGACACCCCTGGTGAGGTTTGTCATATCAAACGTGGTTTGGGTGGCGGGGGGTGTTACCCCACTTTGTTGGGTTTCCCCGGTCGCCACGAGCCTTGCCCCGTCGTAGAGTTCTACGTTGTAGCGGGTTGCGCCAGTGACTGCCGACCAACTGATTGTTGTCACATTGTTAGCGTATTGAAGGGTGTTAATTTGGGGCGTGGTGAGCAGAACCAGGGTTATGGGTTCACTCCATGCGCTGGCAAGTTGATTGGCGGTCGCTTTGATAACGGCGGTGTAAATGTCAACCGGGACGCCTTGTACATCAACATTTACCGTTGTGGCGGGTGGGGCCGGTGGGATGGCGGGCGGGGTGGTGGCACTGCGGGTCAGTTGGGGATCGCGGCCGCGAATCTCCACCACATATCCCGTTGCCATCAGCACCGACTGCCACGTCGCCTGCACCTCTGTGCCGGTGTAACTGAGCATCAAACCTGACGGAATATCCAGCAGTGTAACCGGAAGCTCAGCACTCCAGGGGCCAACTAAGCCATTGACGACAAGCTGGACACGCGCCATGTACTGCGCCCCTCGCGCTACCGTCGCCGGAATTGGCACTTGAAGCGTCGTTGGTGCAGGTGTCTGGGGATTGGGTTGGGCAACCGTACCAGAGGCGACAGCGGTGTTGGTGCTATCGCGCAGTTCAAAATGATAAGATTGGGCCAGGTTGCTCCCCGTCCATGAGGCAGAGACAACATTGTTGGCATAACTGACCCCTGTCAGCGTAATCAGACCAGGGACAAGCACCGTGGTAGATGAAGAGACGAACGGGCTGGGAATGGTTGTTTGTACTGCCCCGACCGCCTGTACCCGCACTTTGTAATTGCCTGTGGCGATACTGGTGGCAGGCACATTTATGACCGGTTGTGCGGCGACGGGGATATCCGGGAACTCAGCAACGACCGTATCGTGTTCACCCGCCAGGTATTGCACCGTGTAACGGGTGGCCTGGTTGACATTCGCCTGCAAGGTGATGATCACCTCGCCATTGCTGAAGCTGAGTCCGGTGATGGTGGGGTGGTCGAGATTAAAAATTGAACTGTTGGAGTAGGCAATATCGCCCGCGGCCGCGCCAGGGGTCTGGGTAATCGCCTGGACGGATACAAACACCGGGCCAGCCGGGATACCTTCCGGGACATCAATCGAGAGACTCAAGGTATTGGGTAGATTGGTAATCGTGGCCGAAGCGGGGGGGGTGATTGCTGTGTGAGCCGCGTTCACCAGTTGCCCGACGTATTGACTGGCATTGGGAACCCCATTGCTCCACTGCGCCGTAATTTTCCCGCTCCCATAACTGACACCTGTTATATTGACATGCCCCAGAACGGTGAGAGAGGTAGCGGCCCCCGGATCACTTGTGCCGCCATCACCCGCCGCCACAATCTGCACGGTGTATGTGTGTCCATCCTCTACCGGAATGGGTACAGAGAGCGCGGTTATCGCGTCGGTCTGTTTGTAGGCCGCACCATCCCGCTTGACAACAGCCGCATACCGGCTGGCGTTGGTTACGCTGGCCCAACTGACGGTCAGTTGACCCTGGCTGTAACTGAGTGTGGGCGCGGCCGGGGGGTTGGGGCGTGGGGTGGTGGGGGTGTGACCACTGCCCCCGTTATGATGGTTGCCATGTGAGTCAATGCTCCCGACCACCCCCCCGACGATAATCCCAACAACACCCAAAATGGGAACGCCGATAGTCACGGCGGTGGCTCCGGCAGCACCCTCAACAAAAAGCTCTGCGGCCGCGGCCTCCACACCCTCACAAATCAAGAAATCCTTAACCGCATCCATCCCCCAGACAATCCCTTCGACGGCCAACAGTTTGGCCAGGTTTTTGGGGTCTTTTACCAGATTATCGAAAATGCTCGCGGCCGCGCTGGTAATACAATCCACAAAGCTGTTGCCAAGCGTATCCCAGGTAAACGCACCCGTCGCCGGAAACGGCACATTCAACAGGGCATTCACAATATTGGCGGTGATCAACGGATCACTCGCATACGCACTGCTTCCGGCAACCAGATTCAACGTCCCATTGATCGTAATCTGTAAGAATGGGGAAGCGGTGGTTTGCCCGGATGGGGTGATCATTTTGATCGAAAAACTGGGCGTAATATCCACCTTCGAGCGGATCGGTATTTTTATGATACCCGCGGCCGGGCAAGCTCCATCCAGATTTAGATTGTTAAAATCGAAATCAGGCAACTTGATTTTGCCTAACCCCCAGTTGGTCACACGGAAACCATCATCATCCCAGACAAAATCAAACGAGGGGCGTCCAAACACGGGCACATCCTGGTCGAGGGTAATATGCCCATTCACGGTACTCGCCTTAACGCTCATAAGCAGGCTGGCGATGGGTGTCCCAAACAGCCCAAATCCCCCACTGAGCGTAAAAGTAGAGGTGGCACTATTGATTGAAACAACAGGCCCTTTGGTGGGATCGGCCAGGACTGGTTGATTGTTGCCATCGGTAAAGGGGCCACGATAGAACTGGATAAACCCCCAATCAATAGGTGTGAGATAACCGCCGGTGGCAATAATGCCGTTGTTGGTGACGGTGACATCAATGTGGAAATCTTTAATAAAGAGAATGTCAACATCAGTCGCCGCCCGAAAGCCCGCCAGAAAATCAACCTTTGTCGTCTTCTTTTGCGCCCGATCCTCTAGCATCAGGGAAACAGGGTTCGGCGCGTAATACAACATCCCATTCTTGAGGCGGAGGGGCAACGTATCGCTGGGCCAGGTCGTGTTAAAAATTTTGCCAAAGAAAAGACCAATATCGAGGTTATCCAACTGGATAAGAACAACCGCCGGGGCGTTGTTCTTAAAATAGATAAACCCTCTTAAACTGAACACATCACTAAAGCTGACATCTCCCCCCAGAGCATATTGGGTGTCAGATTGTGTGCCGTCAAAATCATAGTTAAAGTCAAAAAACAGGGCATTGAGGCTGAGGGCGGGAATCCCCAGCGGATTGTGAATGGCCTGGGTGGTGGCAATATGGGCGTTGGCCTGCGTCGTTGTAATGTTGTTGGCGGTGGTACGGACAACCTGTAGATCGCCATGAAAGGTATAGGGCTGATCAATCGTTACGACAATATCGCCCGTCAGGGTGAAGGTGTTCGCCTGCTGAACCAGATATTTGAGAACAATATTCTTAAAGGATAGGAAACCCAGTAAGGTCAACTGGCCGAGACTTGCTTCAAATTCCGATTGCGTGGCATCAGGGGCAATATACCCCTTCACTTTGAAAGGGCCTTGCGTTGTAATGCCCAGTAATTGGGCCACCTGCGCCAGCAAACCACTGCCAAATTGCAGGGTGGCGTAGAAATTCAGCCCGCGTTTCGCCGTACTGCCCACCCCATCCCCCAACTGCAATTTACCCATCATTAACTGTTGGGTGTTGGCGTCAACATCATAACTTGCCAGAGCTATCCCGGCGGCCTCGACCGTGATGATAGAATCAACCACAGCGAGCTTCTGGCTGATTTGTGCAAAACGCCAATTTTTGAGTTGGGCCACGAGGACATAACCCCAGGTGGGATTGGCGGGTGTATCCGGGTTCACGGGCAGTTTTTGGATGAGCAGGGCGACAAGCCCATACATTGGTGAGGTGTCATTGGCCCCCACCACCAGTTCTCCCCATGCCAAAAAAATCTCTTTGGTGAGGTTGACTTCGATACCGGCCTGGAATTGGAGCGGTGACGGGAAATCGGATGGTTGCGGGGTTGCGGAGACAATGGTGGAATCGCCTGAAATTGCGGCCGCGAGCACCGCCGGACTAAGCTGTGTTGTATTACTGGCGGTCACGGTAATCACCGTATCCACCGTTCCCGCCCCCAGGGCCAGCGTAGCCTCACCCCAAATATTCTCCCCTATCGTAAAAATGCCATACAACTTCCCTGACGATGGTGTGGTTTCATCTGTACCGGAGCGATGAATTTCACCCCCAAGTGCCTGGACAGCAAATTGCGATGACCCAAAACCAAACGACCATTCGGTTATGGCATCACCAACGAAATCAAATTTGCCCGTCGCTGGAACAAGCGTCGCTTCCGCCCCGACAATGGTTAAACTCGTCGGAAAACCATAACCCGTAGGCAAGCGCCATTCTGACGACAAGAGGCGTTGCAACAACTCATTAAAATCAAACGTCACCTGATGATCAAGTCTGCCGTTTAATAACCACGGCGATGACGCATCCTGACGGCTACCTTGCACCGTAAACCGGGCACTCCCCACCGCCAACGAACCGGCTATTAACCCCGTGACAACCTTAGCCGCCGTGGCGTTGGCCTGGGTTATCTGCAAATCTATAACAATCGCCTCCAGCGCAAACAGATTAGGGATAATCTGCCAGTTCAGTTGGCTCCGCAACCCAAATTTTGCCTCGGTGATATACCCATTCACACTGTCATACGCCATGCCAAAAGCGACCATTTCAAAGCCTGCATCGGTTGGCATGGCAGAAGGCAGGGCGGCTGTCACATTACTGGGTGAAGCAAAGTTAGAAATATCAGTTAAGGCAGTTATCTGCGCCGATTGTACGCCCAGGGCCAGACGCCAGATGCCTTGTTGGTCGAAGGATGTCATCACCCCAACTTGCACCGACCCCAATGTCATCAGCGACATCAACTCACCCGTAATCACACGATTGCCGTCATTACGGGGATTAAGGACGTTTAGCCGCGCCCTGATTTGATCCATCTTAAACCAGGGCAAAGCCGCAATTGACCAATTTTGAATCTGGAAGGCAATCGAAAAGGCGGTGATTTGGGCCGTCGGTTCCAGGGTAACGGAAAGTCTGAGTTCTTCCAGGCTGAACCCACTTACCGTGCCGACTTTCGTCAGGGAACTACTCAGGGCGGTGCTGTTGTTGTTGACTAGTTGGGCTGTTTCCGCAAGGGAAAAGGGTTGGCTTACACTCGTTGCCGCAGTCAGCGTCCACGCGCCGTTCGCATCGGGCACCTGTAGTTGGGCATCAATGGGGTCAAGGGTACCGAGCTTAAAGCGGCCGCTAATAATGCCCGCTGTTTCAGTGAAATAATCATTCGCCGACTGATAAACATTAACTTTAAGCCCAAAACCTAACTGCTCTAGTTCTAGTACGGTGGGGATAATCTTCCAGCTGGGAACGACTGAATTGTTTACGTCAGGAACCGGCGTCAGGGTTGCCGCGAGATACCATTTCCAGACACTACTCCCAGGGGGATGTTGCAGGGTCAACTGCTCAAGCGTTATTTGCCCCAGACTTTCAAATTCTGTGGGCACAGACAACTTGTTCCCCCCAAATAACGCATATATATCGGCTAAAGAGCCGAGGTAGAATGGCTTAGCCAGACCTAACTGCCAGGGCAGATAACCTGTGGGCAACTGCAAATAAGCATCCAGTTCATGGGTGCTGTCTATATGAAGTTTTGTCACAAGACGGGGCACATAATATTTATCAGAGGTGCTTGTGACTCGTGTTACCAGCAGTTGGGGTTTAAGTGACCCCAGGCTGATATTGGCTAACCCCAACACAGACCAGGTTGGTCCGGCATCGCTACTGGTCAAAACGAGGGAATTTGTCGCACTGTTAAACTGCAAAACCGCGTTATCAATGGTCGCCAACGAATCAACCCAACTCGTTGCCGCACCAACCGAATAAATATCGGCGGGGGCTAATTCGGCTGATTTCAACTGCGCGATACTCATACTGCCTAACGCTATTTCTAAATCAAGTTGTAGCATGGCAGATGGTACGGTAAAGACAAATGTCCCTTGAACACCTGTTTTGTTGTAAATATCCAGGTGGCCCACCACAGTTACAGAAGAAATCGTGGCACTAAGTTGTGCGTCACGAAGGGCGATTGTTTGGCCCGTTTGATTGAGTAGGGTAACAAATGGGGTGGTGATATTACCGGCTTTGACCATAGTGGCGTTCAGATCAAAGTTTGTCCCGGCTGTATGCAAGCGGTCGTATAAGGCGCGTAGTACCGGATCAACCGGTAGCGATTTATCAATGAGAATCGTGGCATCGTCAGACCAGACACTGCGCGAATTATCAGCAACAGCCCGAACCCGCGCCTGATAAGTAGCCCGCTCGCTCAACTCATTAAAGGGAACAAGCGCATGATATGAATTGTCTTTTGACGTATAGGTGTAGGGTGTTACCGTTGTATCGGTACTGTTTTGCACGACCACATTGTATTGAGTGGCCTTATCAACCTTCGTCCAGTCCACATTCAAACCGGCCAACGTGAATTTGAGTGTTGGGGCCGCAGGTTTTGCCAGTGCGATGAGCGTAACCGGGGTGGGGGTTGAGGGTGGCGCAACCAGCCGTAAGGAGACATCTAATGTCGCACCCGCCACAATGGCACTCCCGGAAACGGTCGCGGTGTTATTGGCATAGGTGATGGTCGGCAGGGGTGTTAAATCTGCTCCCTGTCCATCCTTGACAATAACCTCTACCTCATAACCATCCGGCACATCCCCTGGCTTCCAGGTAACATGGACTACCCCATCTTCAAAAAAGATTTCCACATCGCTTGGATTGATGATGTTTGATCCAGGCATAATCGGTTTCCTACTCTCTGGTATGAAGTGGCTGGCACTTCAAGGATTGTGGTGAGCAAAAACTGGCATACGACCTTGAATGGTTATCAAGGTGTCTTCTCAATAACTTGGGGTGGCTCGGTCAGGAGACCGGCCACAGCCTCGAAATATTGAGAAATTTCAGATGGGACATATCAAATCCATCAACCGAGGAAAGTTAAACGTGATATATCCGTACCGGGTAGTACAGAGCGGATGGCAATTAAATCATTCCCGATGGGCGTACCAGCCATCAACTTAACTTGAGCAGCCATGAACCGTGTGTCAATTTCGTGCTCGATTAGCAGGCTTGTCAGTAGCAGGTTTCGGGCCAGTGCGGGAATGGTTTGCCAGGGCTGGGAAGTCGGGTTTTGCAGGTTCGCCTGGAAAATGGTTGCCCAAAGCGACCAAAATCCTACCGTTTGTAATGTGTGACGAATGGCAGTGACAAACGAGCTAACTACTGGCGTAAAAAGCACCTGGTTTACATCAATCTGCGCCTGAACCAGTTGTTTCACCAGCGCATCCAGTTTTGCCCAGGCGTTATTGACAACATCCCATGCCTGAGTACGGTTGATAACGCGACGATCTTTACCATCCGTGAGCGTAGGATTGTGGTAATTAAGGTTTAACCCTTTAAGCGTCGCCAGCACGCGTGTGTTCAGATCAGGTTGGTGGGGATTTTGGTTTTGGAACTGTTGAATCTGTTGGGTGTTGGGTGTCACCCAGACCATCGTTTGGGCGGTGTTGACCCAGGTTTGGAGACGCTCCGAAGGGGTTAAATTGAGCCAACCATTTTGATAGAGTTGGAGAGGGGTATAGCTCACTTTGGTATACGTGAACAAATTGAAGGTGTAATCACCGGGAATACTATAGAGGATCTGCCCCATTTCATCTGTAGAGAGATCCGGTGAAAGCCATGACAGCGCGGCCGCGGTAAAAAGTGCTTCCCAGTCAGTATCAGCCAGACGTTGCCGGTTCACGAGCTTGGGTTTAATCGTCTGCCAGAGACCATCGGCATTGGTCTGGAGAAACTGTATCGCCTCGCTCATACCCGGTTTCTCCCCTTTCGCCCGAAAACAAGCCGTACACATCAACTGTTGATTAACCCAGGCACGATCAAACTGGCGGCGATTGATGCCTATGGATAAGTCAACCAGTTGTCTATCTATCGTGATGGTTTCACTTTCATCGGCTACCGAAACCTTCCGCCCAGGGGGGATGTCTACGGATAGAGGTGACTCACAGTAGACGCAATAAGCACCAACGGCGTCAATCAGTTGATGCCGCAAACGTTTATCCGATTCATACGGACTGATGGTTTTGGTGGGCATTTTCAAAACTGGGCGCATAGACACTCCCTCAGCCTTGCCATGTTGTAGGTGCCGTGCCAGGCATTACTTCACGTAAGCTATTCTGGATGGATGAGCCAAAAACATTTAACCAGACGCCCCAAAAGCCTGCGGCCGCGATTGTCTGTTTTAACTGTTCCAGCATGATGGGTTCAAGTGTTGGGTAATCCTTTAGCGTCTTAACCAGGAGGTCTCTCATTACAAGAGCCTTAAAATAGGCCAATGTCCGAAGTTCAACACGCCTGTCCAAAAAATTCGCTCCATCATAACCCGGCACAACGGCATTGAGCTTAAAAAGCTCGATAGTCGCTTTGATTGCATTGGCCCCAGGCAAAAATGACCTTGCGGCCGCATGCACCGCCAGGGTTATTTTCCGGTGTGTTTTTAGCTCATTGAGAACAGCCAAAAGCCTGGTCAGTGAATTGGTGATTTCTTGGGTGTTGGCTAAACGGAAATGCAGACGCAACCCATCAACTGTATATTCGTCTTCACCGCTCTCCGCAACATCCGCTAAAGAAAAATTTCTGAACTGGGTATTCATGGCGTTAAACAAGGCACTTAAATTTTCAAGAAGGTTTTTAAGCGTGTTTAAGCCAAGTAACCTGGCTAAGTCATGCAACTGGTAAAGGCTATCGAATTTAGGAAACGGAACATTTTGCACGCCGTTATGAATGGAAACGAGATCAACCAAATCCACCACAACTTCGGCCTCCCTGAACAAAGCGGAACGATCCACCCGTATGAACCCTAACTGACCAGCAAGAGCCAGAGTTGAGTTAATGAGTTCAGGGGGAATGGGGGTTGGGGTGAAGTCAAAACCCGAAGTTTTGGTTAACTTGTATTCAAACGGCAGTAACGAGTTATTTTGAAGACCCTGCCAATAAGTTGTGGGTAAAGCATAAACCGTCGTGTCATTACGCCGGGGTTTATTTTCACGTGCCGCATTGCAGGCCGGACATATAAGCAGTAAGTTGTTGGCGTCAAAGGCATTTCGGGGAAACCATTTTAAGGGTTTAAAAGGGGTTGCATTTAATCCCGAAGCGAACGGAGTATCACAAAATGCACAGTACCTGCCTGTTTGTGTCAACAGATCCGTGGTCGCATTTTCGTAACCTGCACCTGCATTCCCTACCAGGCGTTCCCAGGTTTGGCGATTATTTGTCGTATTCCATTTTGCCTGTGCATCCCAATTACCCGCCAGAAGGGCTTCTATACTTTCGATAACGGCTTCAACTGTCACGTCTTCAACCACGTGCCCTGTGTTACGCCTTTTTTTAGCCGGTGGCTCCTGGCCTTTATCGTAGCCAACATCATGAATCTTAGCCCGCACGACCTGGTTCAACTCTAATTGTTGGCTATAAAGATTGTGTTGGCTTTGTACATCAATGGTTATCGGACGCATAAGAACCCCTTCACTCAAACAGTTGGTTTACGAGAGGTAAATACAGTCTGGGGTTTAGAGCGAGAGGAAATTACTCTGGAAGACCCTCTAGCTCTGGCTCTGAACTCTAAACTTAAGTACAGTGGTTAATCATCAACTTGAATAAACACCGGCAGATGATCACTGACATAGTTGCGGTAATCAACAAAAGCATTGTTGATGTTGGCCCCATAAACTGTCGTGCCAGGAGGGTTGCCAATCGCTGTATCCGCAATCGCACCCAGCGGTGCTTCTAAATAATTGCCGCCAATGCAATCCTGGATCACATCATCGGTATAGGCAGGTTGATGATTAAGGGGTGCGCCAGCCGGGGCTGTTGTACGAAAGAATGCTTGATCAAACGGTTGGTTTTGGTAATTACCGGCAACCATTGCCGGGGGGGGAACCCAATGCACGGCTTTAATGAGACTCGTTGCCGCATCAACAGGGTTCATAGCCTGGACAAAATTAGCCGCCACAAGGTTGCCAAAAGCCCCCGCCCCCCGAGAATTGACGACAGCCGCATCAGATTGGTATTTAACGTTGAAGTCGCCAACAATAACACAGGTCTCTCCGTTATTATTGAACTCAGTGATGCGGGCTATATTTCTGGCCGCATCACGGGTATCTTTCCAAAAACCTGGTTCTGGCGAATGCATCACCGCCACCAGTACCTGACGGACTGCCGCATGAGAATCCGTTGCCTGGAAATAGCCCAAAAATGGAGAGCGATCACCGGTAATCTGGCGGGGGAAGCCAATTCTCGCTGGAGGAGGCGCAGGGTTGTTATACAACCACTGAAAAGGCACACTATTGGCAACACCCGTAACAGGGTCTGGGGCGCCGTTGTATGTCGTAGCAACATTGCTATTCCACACAAACAAATACTGTTCAAGCCGTTTTGGCACCATTTGGATGCTGGCTCGTGAATGCCAGGTTCCTGCGGCCAAAGCCTGAATATTATCCAGCCGGGTGGCAAGCGCCGTTCCGATGGGGCCAGCCAGGTTGGAGCGCATTTCGGAAAAGGCGGCGATGTCCACCTGATTCTGGTTTATCACTTGTGCGATAAACTCAATTAACTGCGCCCCATGCGAATTGTGTTTGGCTGTCCCAAAATTCTCGATGTTCCAGCCCATCACAGTGAGTAATCTGGCCATAGATGCCTCTTGTTGTTTATTCTGTTTGTCGTTCAGCCAGTACAAAGAGAGTTGCGGCACAACCACATCTAAACGCAAAGTTGACGCACGTGGAATTAGCGCGAGCAATTGCCCAGGCCATGGCCTACATCATGTTGCCGAATCATTCTTTTTGCTCCGGCAAAACATTAAATTACCAAAAATATTGGCTTGGCTTTACGACATGTTAGGGCTTATTTAGATGTAGAAGTGATTTCAAAACGGCTTGTGGTTAAGCGTTTGTGGCACAGTAGGATTGTAGCATTGCCTTATGGCTTGTCAATAACAGGAATTACAAGGAGTGCGGGTCAAATCTGTGGTTGTAGAACAAGATGCCATCTGGTTCGAACAAATTCGGCACTTTGTCCTTGCGTCGGTTCACAACACATCTCCCCATTCGAGCCTGTCCAGCCAATGATCCTGGCTCAAACGGGGTAGGGGGGACGGTTCACCGGTCAATGAAAAAGAGGATGTACGCGGCCGCAAACCATTCGTTCCTTCCTCAAATTCTTTGTTGTCAATGGGGAACGCGGCCGCACCATCTGCCCATCCTCTTCATCCGTGTGCCACCTATCCGTGGCTCAGAAATTGTAAATGGTAAACGGTAAATGGTGAACGGTGAATGGGGGAACGCGGCCGCACCATCTGCCCATCCTCTTCATCCGTGTGCCACCTATCCGTGGCTCAGAAATTGTAAATGGTAAACGGTAAATGGTGAATGGGGGAACGCGGCCGCACCATCTGCCCATCCTCTTCATCCGTGTGCCACCTATCCGTGGCTCAGAAATTGTAAATTGTAAATGGTGAATGGTGAATGGTGAATGGTGAATGGGGGAACAGGGGAACGCGGCCGCAAACGCCGTTTCTCCCATCATTGTCCGCACTGTCTCCAGGGTACTTGCGCGAGCTTCCTGCCACACCCACGGCAAAGGTGAACCGGTCTGCGCCCGAATTTTCTCCGCGGCCGCGTACAAAATCGCCATCCGCTCCCATTGTTGTTTAGTCAAGGCAATCGTTCCTAATGATTCCAATACACTGGGCAACCCCCACCGCTCCCGCAAATCGGCCAGGGCCTGCAAACATTGCCGGTACAACCGTTCCGCTTCCGCCAGTTGCCCTTCGGCCAGGGCCACATTGCTCAAATTCCACCGGGAAAAGTTGATGGCCCAGGGTTCGCTCAAGGCCTGTTTCAGCGCCAACGCTTCTTCCTGATAGGCGCGAGCGGCCACCAGATTCCCCTCGCACCAGGCCAGCAGACCCAGGTAAGTCAAGGATTCGGCCACATCCCGTTGGGCCACGGGGCCAAGTTCGCGGCGCAGTGTCAGGCTCTCCTGGTGGTAGGCGTGCGCGGCCGCGAACCGCTTCACCGCCGTATTCAGCCAGCCTAAATGGTGCAAAACAAAGGCCACCCCCGCCTTATCACCAAGCCCCCGGTACAGATGTAACCCTTCCTGCAACACGGTTTCGGCCACCGTGTAATCACCCAGTTCATCAAGCCACGATTGTTGTTTGTCCGTCAACAACGCCTGGGAAGCGTGGAGTGCCAGTTGGGTAAACCAGGCCAGATGACGCTGGCGCACATGGGTTTCTTCACCGGACAACCATAATTTGTCCAGGCCATATTGCCGGATGGTGGTCAATAGTTGATAACGAGGCCCGGTGGCGACCACGAGCGATTTGTCAACCAGCCGGGTCAAACTGTCCAGCACGAGGCTGGATGAATCAAGGCAAACGGCTTCCGCGGCCGCGAGGGTAAAACCCCCAGCAAAAACCGACAAGTGCCGGAACAAGGTCTGTTCGTCTGACTCTAGTAAATCATAGCTCCAGTCAAGGGCGGCACACAGGGTTTGCTGGCGGGGCAAGGCGGCCCGGCTTCCCCCGGTCAAAAGGGCAAATCGGTCATCCAGTTGTCAGGATGTGCAGGTGAGGGCAGGCCGCTAACTACAATGAGCAGATTAAGACCACCGGTTCGGAACAGCCCGTGGGCCACTACGGCAAACAGCCAGCGCAATTTAATCCAGGCTTGATTGGGAAAGGCGTAGCTAAATGGATCGGTAACAGGGAAACCATGCGCTATAATCCACTCGCCTGCCTTCAGTTGCCACCTTAGCCTGCAACCAACGGGTTACAGCCCTGCCTATCTGACGATTCAGGCGGTTGAACGGAATGGAATTGAGTTTTATAGCAATCTGCCTTCGGCTAGATTGACAACTTTACATAAGATATGAAACGACGTGAATTTCTCCAAATAATGGCGGTCTGGGGCGCGGCCGCGATGCTGAACAGTTGTGCGCCCAAAAATGAAAACATAGAGGGGAGTCCTATGTCTGACAATGAGCCAATTGAGGTGATTGTGGTGGGGGCGGGGGTGTCCGGGCTTGCGGCCGCACGCCGTTTGCAGGACGCTGGGGTGAAGGTGTTGGTGTTAGAAGGGCGGAATCGGCTGGGGGGGCGGGTGTGGACGGATCGTACCTGGGCCGATGCACCACTGGACCTGGGCGCATCCTGGATTCACGGCATCAAAGACAACCCCATTGCTGAACTGGCCGAAGAATCAGGTATCGCGACAGTGGCGACCGATTACGACAATATAGCCATCTATGATGCGGATGGCCGGGCCTTGAGCGATGAGGAGATGGACGAGTTGGATGAGTGGGTGGAAGAGGTGCTGGAAGACGCGGCCGCGTTGGGGGAAGAACTAGACGTGGATATTGCTCTGGAAGAAGGGATCAACCGGGTACTCGCTGAGGAGTCGTTGACCACAGCCGAACAACGCCAGATCAATTACGCCCTCAATACCTACATTGAACATGAATACGCCAACGACCTCAGCCAGATGTCCCTCTGGTATTGGGATGAAGATGAGAGTTTCACGGGTGATGATGTGGTGTTTCCCGGTGGGTACGATTGGTTGGTGCAGGCGTTGGCCAAAGGGCTGGACATCCGCTTGAACCAGGTGGTAACGCAGGTGATTTATGACGAGACGGGGGTGCGGGTGGTAACGAGTGGGGGTGAGTTCGCGGCCGCGCGTGCCATCATCACGTTGCCAGTAGGGGTTCTGCAAAAAGGGGGGGTGCAATTTGTGCCACCCCTCCCCCCAGCTAAACAAGCCGCCCTCCACAAATTTGGCTTTGGGGTGTTAAACAAGCTCTATCTCCGTTTCCCGGCGGTATTTTGGGATGATGAAGCGGTGTTGTTGGGGTACATGGCCGCTAACAAAGGGGAGTGGGCTGAATATCTGAATATTTACAAAGTGACCGGGCAACCGATATTGCTCTGTTTTAATGCCGGGGATTATGGGTTAGCCCTGGAGAAAATGGAAGATGAGGCTGTGGTTGCGGCCGCGATGCAGGTTTTACGTACTATCTACGGTCAACAGATCCCGGATCCCACCGCCTGGCTTATCACCCGCTGGGGTTCCGATCCCTTCGCCTGGGGGTCATACTCCTCACCCGGCGTTGGCGCCAGCAATGCTGACCGCGACACCCTGGCCGAATCCATCAGCGACCGCCTCTTTTTTGCCGGGGAAGCCACCATCGCTCACCATTCCGCTACTGTTCACGGCGCATACCTATCAGGAGAACGCGCGGCCGCGCAGATTATTCGTTTATAGTGGTTTGGGATTTACGCCTAATGTTTGATGATGAGGGCGATTGCCAGAAATAATTGGGCTAGCAGGTTGTCGGAAAAGTGAAACTCTCCGCCCCTTGTGTCAATATAGAGTGAGACACGCCGAGCCTCGAATTTAGTGGAGAATGTCAGGCCCAAGTTGGTGAGAATTGTTTATCAACTTTAGAGGCCATTTGCAAAGCATTGGATTGTCAGCCAGGAGACATCCTGGAATACAAACATAAATCAGATTTCATTAACACCAAGATATTATTCCTTCTAATTGCCATTTTTTGGCTATTTGCCGCACAAGGGGCAACAGCGCTACAACGACTGAAACTGATACGGCAACTCGTAAGCCCAATGTTTCGGGAATACCCGCAGAAGTGGTGATATGAACGAGATTAAAAACGGTGTTGTTCAAAGTATGGGCTGACCACGAAGCCCATAGACTATTTGTTTTTTGATAGAAGTATCCCCAAACAAAACCAATTAACCCTGAAAGCAAAATATAACCTGCGGATATTCCTACTGCCACCATTAAAGTTATGCGCCCATCCAAATAATCTCGAAGTGACCAGACAATGTGCCAAACGCCAAATAGACTTGCCTGAATGATGTTCGCTTTGGCATGGCTCATCCGAGATCCCAAGTGCGTCATTAATATTCCGCGAAACAAACCTTCTTCCATAAAGGAGTTGATAATATTTCCGACTAAAAGGGTGATAGCAAAAAATAGCCCACCCTTTGCAACATATTCGGGTATTAATGTGTTTCCCTGCGCCTCAATCAGTATTTCTGGATTCAGCCCCCTGCCGTAAAGATATAACCACTCTACTCCATAGCCCGCAACCAACCCGGCCGCCATAATAGAAAGACCAATCAATACGCTAACCTTCCAATTCTTCGCGTGAAGACCGATACCAGCCAATGTGCCTTTAACGCTCCAAACGTAAGCAAAAACCAGAATCAACCCGACAACTTTTGTAAGAATTTGTTCACCATATAACTCATCGGAGCGTATGATAAACACATCAATAATTCTCAACAGAAAGATGCCAAAAACAAAAGAATAGGCCGTGTGTAAGGGATATTTTTCCGACAATCGCTTCATTGTTCTATTGATTTCCTTCAAGGTGCTGATTTGGTGCTAACACAATCTGCCAATATTTCGTTTCATACAACAATAAATAGATGGGATTTTCTGATGACCATGAACAAACAGGACAATTCATTTTGTATCCCTTAGTTTTGCACGAAGCCAGCCAACGAATTAAGAGATTGATGCGGCGCGATAAAGGCAAAAATGACTAAAGCTGATAATGAGCGGCCGCATAATCTTTGTTGAACTAAGGGTTCACTCGAAATTAAGTTGGGTGGCTCGGTCGGGAGACCGGCCACAACAAACTCAAAAGTTATTTGCGAGCGAACCCTAAGTAATCGTCCAAGAATAAGTTCCGCGCAGACCTGACAGGTTTCCGAAAACCTGTCAGGTCTAAACCGGGAAGTTATTTTTAGATGTTCACTAAGCCGGGTGTGAGGTCTCGTTTCGTTTGAGAATTAAGGCCCAATTTATTGTTGACTCTGGGTGAGACGGGACCGATGGTGAACAAAAGTATAGCCAGGAGAGGTAAGAACTGCCAACGAGCGTGGATGATCCCGGCCCTGTCTGGTTATCGTGTTCGCCGACGAACAGCAACAACGAGTCGAAGGACAGGCAGAATCAGAAAGCAGGCTGGTATCAGGTAGGGGTAGACACTGGCCAAGGCCAGAAAAGTCCCATCTGAGCGGGTTTGGCGATTCGCGGCCGCGCCCTTACTCCCCTTACTTGTTGCCTTGAACGTGAACTGGGCTTAAGCAGGTTCGGGCACAAGGCTTCGTATAGGACGCGGCCGGAGAGGGTGTCGCGGCCGCGTACACCCTCACAAGCGCCAACTGGCAGACTGGCGACGACATGGGGATGCGGGGAACGGGCAGAGGGGTGGGGTGGTGCAAGGGTATTACGAGAATGGGACTGATGTGGGAAAGGGGTGGCAGAGGTAGTTTGCGACCTGCACTCTACCCCGCAGTTTTGTATCGTCTTTCCCAAATTGCCCGTGATCTTTTTCCCTCTCAACCGTTATTATCTTTAGACGTCTACATCAGGAGAGTGACAATGCCTGAACCAACCGAGCTTCGTGTGGTTGAAGCCGCCCGGCGGGGCGACGCGGCCGCGTTAACTGCCCTGTACGAACATTTTAAGCAGGATATATTCCGCTTCATCTTTTACCGTGTCCACCAGCGGGACGCGGCCGCAGACCTGACCGGCGATGTCTTTGAGCAAATGATCAAAGCCTTGCCCGACTACCGGCCCGAACGCCCCTTTGCCGCCTGGCTGTTCCAGATTGCCCGTCACCGGGTCATTGATTACTGGCGACAACAACAGATGCGCCAGGACGGGCCGCTGGATGAAGCCCTGCCCGATGCGGCCGCGTTGCCGGAACAGCAAGTGGCCCATCAGTTGACGGTAGAGCGGTTGGTGCGGGCACTGCAATATTTGAACGCAGACCAGTGTGATGTCTTGCTTCTGCGCTTTGTGGCCGGGATGCACGTGGCAACCGTCGCCACCACCCTGGACAAAAGCGAAGGGTCGGTGCGGATGTTGCAACAACGCGCCCTGGAAGCATTACGCACCCGGTTACTGTTGGGAGAGGAAATGCCATGAGTGAAACAGAACGCCTGCAAATGTATCGGGCTGAATTAGACGCCTACCGGGAACTCCCGGAAGGAGTGGATGGGTTTGACGCGGAACCGGGTGTGCCGGAATTGGCGGCGGCCATTACCGGGCTGGAACATCCGATACTGCCCGCGGCCGCGGACACCCGTTTTCAAGCTTATTTGGCGGCGCAAGGTAAGCCTGTCGCGGCCGCGCCCCATCCTTCACCCCCTGCACGAAGCGGCTGGGATAATCTGCGTGCCTCGGTTGCCCAGGGGATGAATGGCCTGCGTACCCGCCTGACGCCGCTGCAAATGGCAAGTGGCTTCGCGGCCGCGTTTGTCATCCTGTTTCTCTGTGCCGGTTTACTGTTAACAACCTTCCTCATCAACAACAGCCGCATGAAAGTCGCCCGGGTTGCGGCCGCGGTGGGGCAGGTTGAGGTGCTGAGCGATGCCGGATGGACGCCTTTGCCGGTGAATGATAAGGTGCGGAGCGGCGACCGCATTCGCACCGGGGGCAATGGGTCGGTGACGGTGCGCTTTTTTGAGGGCACAACCACGACCCTGACCGCCAACGGGGAAGCCGTCTTAACTGAGGTGGCGGGCCGGTTGGGGAGTGCCTTGCAGGTAACGTGGACGCAGGTAGAGGGCGCGACGGAGCATGAGGTGGTGACTTTGCGCGGCCGCAGTTCCCATTATCTCGTCGAAACGCCCGGCGGCACGGTGCAGGTACACGGCACAATCTTTGCCGTCACGGTGCAGGCCAACGGCCAGACCAACGTGAACGTGAACGAAGGGCAGGTCACGATGACCGGTTCCGGGGAGACGGTCACGGTGCAGGCGGGGCAGGCGACGGTGGGTGTTCCCGGTCAGGCCCCATTGGCTCCGGCGTATCAATTCGCCGGGCAAGGGGAACTGACCCAACGCGCCGGTACAATCTGGACCATCGGCAATTTGCCGGTAACAGTCGTGGGGCAGACCACCATTGTAGGGAATCCGCAGGTGGGAGATTTTGTGACGGTAAGCGGCCGCATTCTCTCCGGCAATATATGGCTGGCCGATGTGATCAGCGTCACGACGCCCGGCGCATCGAGCTTTAGCTTTACGGCTCCCATCGAAAACATGGGGCCGAACTTCTGGCAGATTGGGGCGGTGTCGGTGGCCGTAACCAGCCAGACGGAGCTGATCGGCAACCTGGATTTGGGCACGTTGGCCCAAGTCACCTTCACCGTATTATCGGATGGGACGTTGGTGGCGTTGGTGATTGAGGAAATCGGCGCACCCTTGCCCACGTCTACCCCAACCGCCACCATAACGACCACCGTCACGACAACACCCGCCACGGCTACAGCCACCGCCCCCGCTACGGCGACGCCTACCCAAACGCCGGTTCCGCCTATCATCATCAACTGCTACCAGATTACCTTCTTAGGGGTGGATTATCTGCCGGATAACAGTTCAACCTGGCGTTACCACGTGGCGGAGTTGCCCTGCGCCCAGGATTTGAGCAACTGGATGGTAGCCTTGCCGGGTTGTGCCCTGCCGCTGACGGCATCCCCGGAACCGTGGGAGTTCGTCAATCCTGACCCGAACTATCATCTGACGGGGGTGAAGTGGGAAGTGGGGGACGGTTTTGAGGAAGGGGTCTTCACGGTGACGGTGAATGGGCATTGGGCGATTGGCACGACGCAGGTGGGGGTGAAAGGGCCGGATGTCGGCTTTGGGGTGACGGCGGGGCCGGTTTGTACCCTACCCACACCAACACCCACGCCATTGGGAACCGTGACCGTCACAGCGACGCCTTCGGTGACGCCCACAGCTACCATCACAATGACAGCAACGGCGACGGCGACGGCGACGGTGACAGCCACCGCCACGGTATCCGCCACGGCAACACCTGTGCCCACCTTCACCCCAACATTCGTGCCCCCAACCGCAACGCCCGTGCCGCCCACGGCGACCCCAGTGCCACCACCGCCGCCTACCCAGCCGCCACCACCCCCGCCCAGCGGGCCAATTGTAGTGAATGAGAATGATCAGACGCGGACGTATACCTGCAATGGCAACTCAGTAACAATCAATGGCAACAATAACACGATTACGTTGTTGGGCAGTTGTGGGGCTGTAACAGTGCGGGGGAATAACAACTGGGTTTCGATTCAGTCGGCCACGTCGGTCACGAATACGGGCAATAACAATACAATTGTGGGGCCTTAGTCATCTTCATTTTTAACGTAGCGGTTTGCTGTGGCCGGTCTCCTGACCGAGCCACCTACGTTATTTCCGAACGATTACTACGATAAGAATGTAGAATAACCTTGGCCGAACTCGCGGCCGCGTGCCCGAGGCACACCCCGCGATAGATTTCTCCAGGGACTCTTGTACCACCAGACGAAACCTGGCTGGCCTGGGGTTTGGTCACATGGCTCGAAGGGTGTGGGGGTTATCACGGCCGCGAGTAACGTCCGGTGTGGAGTCTGCGGCCGCAACGCGGTTATGGGCGTCTGCATGGGGTGAGGGGAAAGATGGGGGTTGTGCCGTGTGCTGGGCAAATATTACTTCGTATAGGATGCGGCCTGGGCCTGGTTGCCGTTGTACGGCTAGGGTGGGGGCGGTGCGGCCGCGTACACTCTCACAAGCGCCAACTGGCAGACTGCGACGACATGGGGACGCGGGGAACGGGCAGAGGGGTGGGGTGGTGCAAAGGTATTACGAGAATGGGACTGATGTGGGAAAGGGGTGCGACGCGGCCGCGTTAACTGCCCTGTATGAACATTTTAAGCAGGATGTATTCCGCTTCATTTTTTACCGGGTCCACCAGCGGGACGCGGCCGCAGACCTGACCGGCGATGTCTTTGAGCAAATGATCAAAGCCTTGCCCGACTATCGGCCCGAACGCCCCTTTGCCGCCTGGCTGTTCCCGATTGCCCGTCACCGGGTCATTGATTACTGGCGACAACAACAGGTGCGCCAGGACGGGCCGCGCTGGATGAAGCCCTGCCCGATGCGGCCGCACGCCAACACCTGCTCCTGGCCCAAACCGCCATGTACGAAATCGCTGTCCCCCTTGTCTCCCCGGATCGGGCACGGTTTCTGGCCCAACTCCCCCTCAACCAGCAGATTCAGGCGGCTCTGGCGGTCTGGCAGAAGCAGGTGACGGTGCAGTTGGTGCGGGCGGATGTCCCATTGGGGCGCAAACGCACCCCGGCTGATTACGTCACCATTACCTGGACCATCTCAGCCCTGGAAGATGAAGCCATTGCCGATAAGACGGCCCGGCGGCAGGCGGTGGTGGCGAGAATGTTGAGGGACGCGGCCGCGCAAAACGCCGCTCCCACCGATGCTGATCTCGCCACTGCTTTGGGCGTCAGCCCACAAAAGCGTTAATCGTTACAAAAATTGAACCAACTATTATAGCTTTCAAGAAAAAGATTTTGGGTTTGTAGTAACCGCTTTAGCGGTCTCACGCTGGACGGCTAAAGCCGTTACTACCAACCAAAACCCCAAATGATTTTCTGAATATCTATAGTTTAAGCCATGGGCCAGGGGGCTAATAGGGTTCGCCTAGAAGCGGGACGGGATGCGGGCATAACGCACAACCCACACCGACACCGTCACCCCAACGAGCAGAAGGATCATCAGAGGCAGGATGAGTTGGCGCGGGGTGTTTGTGTTTGCGGCTTGCAGGGTCACGGCGGTGGGAGATTGTGCACCATCCAAAGACCCCAGCGTAAAGTTACTGCCCAAGAGGGACACATCTATCCCCTGGAAAAGCACCTGATCACCTACGATGGCTGTTGCCGTCGCAATGTCGCTGAACGACCCGGTATCGAGTGTGCGTTTCAGCAGGCGATAGTTACTGATGGGGCCACCGGGCGGTAAACCACCATTCATCCCTGCCTCGCTGAAGTCAAAGACAATGTCAACAAAGCAGGTGCCTGGGGTAGCACAGTTGACACCCGCCGCGTCGGTTACATCAATGTACCAATGGCGTGCCCAACGCACATCATTGCTGCCGCTCCAGGCTCCACCCGTGGGCAACTCCGCTGTGGTGTTGCTGTTGACCAGGGTAC
The DNA here is from genome assembly GCA_018004935.1 of Chloroflexota bacterium. Classification (GTDB taxonomy): domain Bacteria; phylum Chloroflexota; class Anaerolineae; order Promineifilales; family Promineifilaceae; genus Trichofilum. The sequence goes on from JAGNBF010000039.1 coordinate 23,840, forward strand.
GATGGCCGAAGAGCAGCCAGTCGCCATTGTCTTGCAGGAAATTGTCGTTGACGACGATCATCCCGGCGGCATGGGCCTGGGTATGATTATTGCCCCCAAAACGGCCAATCCCGGCTACATCCAGGTCAAAGTTGCCATTGCCACCAGTATCTCCATCATAGACATCGTTCGCGGCTAAAGGAATATTATATTTTGCCGAGAGGTAATTCTCTATCAGAATACGTTCTGTGGCGTTTAGAGGGGTATCGAAAACGATGAAATCACCGATGTCTGCACTTAAGTAGGGATCAGGGTAGAGAGATCGCCCCAGATAATTCTGCGTAATGGTGCCTAAACTGTTGGGTGTCAGGGTATATGATGAACCAGTTGCTTCTGGGTTGCCGTTACGGAGACCATTTCCGGTTCCACCCGATCCATCCCAAATCACCTCGGTGAGTTGTCCGCTCCCCAGGGGAATAGCGGAAGCAAATGTCAACCTTTCTTCGCCCGCAGCACCAGTTGTGGTAATGGCAAAGCGTGGCGTGCCTGTATCGCTATTAGGCGTGATGAAGGCATTTATGGTTGTATTCTGCCCAAAGTCCCAGAATCTTTGCCAGCCGTTAGCCGCATTCAAAGTTCCTGCGGTAAAGAAACTGAATGAGGTCTTGCCACTAATCACACTCAGAGGAATATTGAAATAATCATTCGTTCCATCCAGGCGCACAACGGGTAATCCATTGAGGGCTGACGTTTGGTAGTTAGGACGGTTTCCTGTTGTGATTTGAGTGGAATCTGCCCCAAAACCGCTTTTGTCTTCCCAACACTGCACGAGATCTCCGTTCGTCGTGGTTTCATTGCCTGAGATACAGGTCGCATCCGTAAAAGGCCCAGAATCAGCTCGTAGCCAGAGCACTAAGGGTGTACTCCCATCCGTATGGCCGACGCCACCGGGGCCAAGACCGCCCGCCGCGCCAGGGGTAACGGCTGTTACCAGTTCGTAGGCTCCGATGTCGCAAGTGGTGTTTTGCGGCCGCGCTACCCCTCGTTGGTCTACATTGTTAATGGGCGCGGCCGCGCAAGTTGTATTATTGCCGCTATCTATGGCCTGGCTGCCGGTTAGCAAAGCATGTGTTTGCGTATGACCCCCGTTATCCTGCAACGGTCCCAAATTAGCCGTCCCATCCGGAATATCATTCGCCTGAACCAGGTTACACGTACCATCACTATCCAGGTTGTAGTTATTGCTGACAAATGTCCCCCCAGTTATGGCCACACAATCGGGCGTTATACCCGTTTGGTCAGCAACAAGACTGTTTTCCATATTGATAACAGCAACATTGCCATTATCCCAGGCGGTAAGTGCTCCCACGGCGGCGAGGTTGTCATGGATGGTAGCATTCACCAGATTGACAGTCGCTGCACCCCCACCGCCGGTATAAGCCAGGATGGCGCCTCCGGCGAAGCCAGCGCTGTTGCCGCTAAAGGTGCTGTTGTAAACATTTAGCGTTGCTCCGCCACTAAAGGCTGTATTATCCACTCCACCACTGTTATTGACCGCACTGTTATCAGCAACGGTACTCCGCTCAATCGTTATAGTCCCCTGATAATTGAAAAAAGCGCCGCCAAAATTGGCCGAATTTTCGTTTATCTTGGCCTCGGTCATCGTCAAATTACCAGAGTTGTTATAAATGCCAGCCCCATTATCATTTACCCGCCCAAAACGAACGGTCAGACTTTCCATAACAACCGTGTCATTACTCCGAATATCAAAGACACGGTCAATTCCGTTGAGGTTGGTCGTCCCGGCCTGGACTATCGTGTTCTCTGGGCCATTGCCGACAATTGTCAGGTCATCCAGAATATCGAGGTCGCCGGTCACATTCTGGTTTTCGCCCGTCCCGACAATCGAAAGCGTGATGGGTATGCCATTCAAACTTGCGGCAAAAGAGATGCTGTCGGGGCCAGGGGCGGCGTTCGCCGCACAGATGGCTTCCCGTAAACTGGTAAACCCATCCGGCCCAGGCAGATTGACAATGGGCAAACCAGCACATACTCCCCCATTGGCATCAATAACATCACTCGCCGTTGTAACGACCAGGCCCGTGGGGTGATAGATGGCAACGTTATTGACCACGGTGGACAGAGTGCCTGCGGTGGCGAAAAAGCCACCCACATAAAGATCGTTATTCGCCGCATCATATTGCAGTGCATTGACCGTACCGCTGGGGGTTCCTTCCGGTAAGGCACGCCACCCATTACTCCATCGGGCCAGTCTGCTGGTTCCCGCCACGCCACCGGCACTGGTAAAACTGCCGCCCACGTACAAAACATTGTCTGGTGTGAAGGCCAGGGCATTGACACTGCCGCCCGATACTCCACTGCCGAGGGGTGTCCAGGTAGACCCATCCCACATGGCAATCCCGGCCGCCGGTGTACCCCCGTTGACACTGGTAAACGACCCGCCTGCATACAGATTGCCCAGGTTGTCAAAAGCCAGGGCATTTACCCGACCATTGTCAATGCCCGCCCCCAGGGGAAACCAGTTACTGCCATCCCACCGGGCGATTCGGGCTGTGTTCGCTTCCCCACCCGCGATTGTAAAAGCACCTGCGGCATAGAGATGGTTGCTACCATCTAAAGCCAGGGCACGGATATCTATAGGCGTATTAACGCCAACAATTGACGTGGTGGCATCCTGTAAGCTAAAAAAAGTGGTGCTGGCATCAACATAGCGGGTGATACCCAATACAGTGATTTCTGTGTTGCCTGCCTGCCCAAACACGCCCCCAAAGTATATGTTATTGCTGTTGTCCTGGGTCATAGCGAGTCCGGCGGCACTAAGAACAAAGTAATCAAGGGTAGGATCGAGCCATTCCCAGGCTGTGCCGTTCCACTTGGCCCCACTGCCCCGGTATGCACCTGGCAGCCCACCTACGGTAGCAAAGTCACCTGTGATAAAGAGTCGGCCTGTATTGTCTATAAGGAGCGCACTGACATAGCCTCCAGAGGCAAGCCCAGTGGCTGAAGGGCCAGTAAAACCAGACCAGTCCGTTCCATTCCACTGGGCAATATCGTTGACGGTTATGCCGCCTGCCGTAACAAAATCGCCACCGACATAGAGGTTATTGCTGTTATCTAAACCCAAGGCGTTGACCACGTCACTGGTGCCTGTACCAGAACCGCCTGTCAACGGAGTCCAACCTGGTGCGGCCGCATGAACGAATGGGGCCGGAACCCGATTCATGATGAGCAAAATCAAGAGCAGAAATCCTATCAATTGGGCTGTGGTTTTGAATAACCGCTGTTTGTTCATCTCCAACTCCTTGTCTTGTATAACAAAAAATTGGGTGTGGTTCAGAAGTTAGCCCGTTGTGCTTAACCCTTTGTAGGGCGATTGGGTGAATTGCTCCGGGGACGATTTTTACCAAATCGCCCAATAAAGTTGGCTCTTTGGGAATTCAGGGGGTTGACACCAAATGTACGGGCTGGCCTTGTGCCTGCCCAGTGTGGGGCAACCACAAGGGTTGCCCGTACCCCACGAAATCCCGAAGACCCATAAAGTTGTCATGTCAACCTGAAGCACGTCGAGAATTTCTGATATCCCACAAAACAATCCGCCTATTTTATTAAAAAACTGATTCCAAACTGATTCCAAACACCCGTTGTGGCCCCGAAAAAGGTTCGGATTTGGTTAGAAAATTGGGTGTGGGGGTTGAGGTCAGGTCCCGTGACAACAAAAAAACCACCCCGGAGCCTGAATCGCTCCGGGGTGGTAAGTGAGTATGGTTTAGATTGGTTCCATTTCTGAAAATTGAACCAATCATTTGTTTACGCGGTACGCGGCCGCGAAATAAGTACCACCCCGGTCAGCAGGAGCAGAAGAACCACCCCGCCCCATAAAACCAACGACTGCTCCACACCACCCGCCACCTGTTGCACCGTGATGGCGGTGGGGTTGGCTCCCGTTTGCCCCAACAAGAAGTGAGAAAAGCCAGGCGTATCTCCTTGAGCATAGCTGTAATTGCCCCCATCATTGCCCGTTATCCGGTTGGTGAGCAGTTCCGTCCAGCCGCTATTGTTATGAAATACCGAAAGATTGGCCGGGGCGATGCCGTTTAGCTCATCGGCGGTGCGGGCATAGAGGCGCACGGTGGCGGGTTGGTTGTTGGTAGGGGTGATTTGATAACAGCGGTGGGCATAAGTGGGAGAACCGGCCCCGGTTGCGGTGCAATATTCAGCGAAGTTTAACTCGCGCACGGTAACGGTGGTGGCTCCCAGGTTTTGGGCTGTGCCACTGCTGTCTACCAGGACACCCCGATAGTTGGTTTGGGTTAAGGCGGCGTTTTGCAGGTGCAAGAATTCCACCGCGGCATTGTTCACAACTTGTGTCTGGCGCAGGGTGCCATCGTTGGCAACTGTCTTTTCCACCGTGAGGCTGTAGGTACTTAAGTCCAGGGTGCCGCCAGGGTAGACCCAGAGTTGGTCAATGGCCGCATTCCCGTTTAGGGTGACGGTATGGCCGGTATCAATACAGACGCCATCGGTGCTGACGGGAGCGACACCCGCCACCCAGGTGCTGGTGGTTTCCCAGGCCCCGCTCTGGGCCGAGTGTAGACACGAGGTATACAGATACACCGCCCCGGCATCGGTGGCGGCATTGTTGGCCTGGTTGCCATTGACGCCCGTGGCACTGCTGTCTTCAAAGCGTGCCCCCACCATCACCACATTCCCGGAGATAGCGACCGCATTGCCAAATACATCGCCTGCCCCGGTATTGCTGGCTTTCAGGTAGGCCTGTTGGCTCCAACTGCCCCCACTGCGAACAAAGACATAAGCCGCCCCGGAAGCCGAGGCCGAATTGTCCGCCTGGTTGCCATTGACCCCGGTGGTGATGCTATCTTCGCCGGTCGCCCCTACCACGACCATATCGCCGGAGATGGCGATGGCTCGACCAAAGCCGTCAAGGGCGGCGGTGTTGCTGGCTTTCAGGTAGGCCTGCTGGCTCCAACTGCCCCCACTGCGGACAAAGACGTAGGCCGCCCCGGCATTGTTCATCGAATTGTCGGTTTCTGTGCCGTTGACGCCGGTGGCATTGCTGTTCTCGAAGTGGGCCCCCACCACCACCGTGTCCCCGGAGATGGAAACCGTATAGCCAAACTCGTCATCCGCCCCGGTATTGCTGGCTTTCAGATAAGCCTGCTGGCTCCAACTGCCCCCACTGCGGACAAAGACATAGGCCGCCCCGGCATTCGCCGCCGAGTTGTCGGTCTCATTGCCATTGATGCCCGTGGCATTGCTGTCTTCTTCTTGCGCTCCTACCACTATGGTGTCGCCGGACACCGCAACATCATGGCCAAACCGATCCGTTGTCTCGGTGTTGCTGGCTTTCAGGTAAGCTTGCTGGCTCCAACTCCCCCCATTACGGACAAAGACGTAGGCCGCCCCGGAAGCCGAGGCCGAATTGTCTGCCTGGTTGCCATTGACCCCGGTGGCATTGCTGGCTTCGGATGTTGTCCCAATTACCACGGTGTCCCCGGAGATGGCGGCCGCAGAGCCAAAAGCATCATCTGTATCGGGGTTGCTGGCTTTCAGGTAAGCCTGCTGGCTCCAACTGCCCCCACTGCGGACAAAGATGTAGGCCGCCCCGGAATTGAATCTTGAATTATTTGTCTGATCGCCATTGATCCCCGTGGCGTTACTGTCTTCGCCAGTTGCCGTCACCACCACGGTGTCTCCGGAGATGGCCACCGCAGTGCCAAAATAGTCATATATCTCGGTGTTGCTGGCTTTCAGGTAAGCCTGCTGGGTCCAACTGCCCCCACTGCGGACAAAGATGTAGGCCGCCCCGGCGTCAGGAGCCGAATTGTTGTTGGCCCCATTGATCCCGGTGGCATTGCTGTCTTCGTAGGGTGTACCCACCACCACCGTATCCCCGGAGGCGGCCACGACATAGCCAAAATTGTCATCTGTTCCGGTGTTGCTGGCTTTCAGGTATGCCTGTTGGACCAGCGGGTCTATGGTCAGGGGGTAGGTGGCGTGTGTATCGTCTACCAGAATGTGTAGGGTGGTGTTGTGCAGGGCGAAACGGGCTGGGAGCGTTTGCCCGGTAGCATCCCAGACCTGTAATTTGTCGTAGGTAAACGCGGCCGCACCGCTTTCATCCCGAAAGGTGATCGTCTGGCCTACTTGCCGGGCCAGCAGGTCGCCCTGGATGGTCAGCGTCAACTGTAGGGGCTGGTTTTGAGGCTGTGTGGGGCGGGTTTGGAGGGTGAAACCCTGCTCCAGCCCGGCGGGGTCGTTGTGCCACCATTCGCTCAGGTTGCCATCCCACTGGTAGGTGAGGGTTTGCCCGGCGGCTAAGAGCGTTGGTTCCAGACCTGTCAGGTTTTGCCAGCCCTTCACGGCATTCAGGGCAGGCACTGGCAGGTCTTCACGACCATAGCCGTACCCGGTTAGCCGTAAGCCCCATTGCCAGGTGGCGTCTTGGGGTGTCAATTGAGTTGTGCCATTTGGGGTATAGCTGATCTGCCACCGTTGGGCCGGGTTGGTGGAAACATAAGCGCCCTGTTCGGAAGCATAGGGTTTGTAAGGTGCGGCAGTGATTTGGGTCTGAAGGTCATGCCATTCTTCACTGGTTAGCCCGTCGGGGACGAGGCCAGGGGAGATGTGTTGGGATTGAGGTGAGGAGGTAGGGGGCGCGGCCGCGTGGCTTATCGAGGTTGTGATGAGGGCCAGAATCAACAAAAGTAAACTCAGGCCTATTCGCCATACCGGCAAAAGGTTGTGATGGTTCTTCGTTTGCAACTGATTTTCCTCCATGAGTGTGCAGTGAATAATGGTGGCTCTTTGGGAATTCAGGGGGTTGACCCAATGTACGGGCTGGCCTTGTGCCTGCCCAGTGTGGGGCAACCACAAGGGTTGCCCGTACTCCACGAAATCCCGAAGACCCATACTGGTGAGAAGCACGAGAGCCGATATTTTATCGGGTAAAGCTTTCTAAACCGATTTCAAATAACGATTTTCACCTGTGTAAGATTCAGATTTGGTTAGAACATTGGTTGTGGGTTGTAATTTGCCAGCCGCAGGTATGGATGTCCCGGCTTATTGTGCGGTTTGTCACAACAGTTCCCCTTTTTGTCCGTTCTCACGATAACCAACTGATAGGCGTTTGCTAACTTGTGTCCATTGAGGAGTAGTGTCATGGAACAGGAGCGATATGCCTTTATTGTTCGTGTCTGGCGGGAGCCGCCGGTGGATTTGTTGGACCCTTCCCCCAGGTAGGGGGTTCGATTCAGGCTGTCAACAGCGAACGGTGGCTTTACTTTAACTCGTTCGCCACTCTGCCCGATTTGTTAGCCCAATTGACCCATTGGCAGAATGCCACTAAGAACGAAGGAGATTGATTATGGTTTATCGCTGGCGTCGTTTATTCATCTTTTTGGGCCTGATGGCTTTGGTAACGTTACTCCGCTCCACATATCGCCCTGGTGTCTGCATATTCGTCCAGCCCCTGGCATCGCGCAATACAAACGGGTTACTTTTCTTGGCCGCATGGGTGGCCCACGTGTGGCGCAGGTCGTGGGGGCTGAGTTCCCAGATGCCCAGGATGTCCCGCCCCAGGATTTTGATGCGGCCGCCCACCCCCCGTACCGACATCACCTCATCAGTTAGCTTTTCATTTTTACGGCTGCCACGAAGGAGTGTGCCCCGCGGCCGCAAATACGGTTTATACCCTACCATCGCCTGCACAATATCCCGCGACAATTCCATCCGGTCAACCGTATCTGTTTTCTTCCGATAAACTTATTGTTTCGTCCTTTTGCTTCAATGTCTCCTTAGCCCAGGCCAGCTTCTCGTGCCCGGATGACAGCCTGGGCGCGGTCGGCTACCTGCAATTTGCTGTAGATATTAGAAACGTGGTTGCGGACTGTTTTCAAGGTGATACTCAATTGTTCCGCGATCACCCCATTCGTTTCCCCACGGGCAATCAGCGTCAATATCTCCCGCTCGCGGTCGCTGAGTTCGGGAAAAACCCCTTGAGGAACGAGGGTACGCGTTGTGGCAAAGTACTCCATCAGGCGGGTGGCAATCGCCGGGCTGAAAATGGCTTCACCCTCCCCCACCGCACGAATGGCACGCATCATTTCCTCTTCGTCGGCATCCTTCAGAATGTAGCCCCGCGCCCCAGCGCGTAGCGCGGCAAAAATGGATTCATCATCTTCAAAAAGGGTGACAACCAGGATGCGCATCGTTGGGCTACTCTGGCTCAGTTCACGGGTAGCCGCCAGGCCACTTCCATCCGGCATCTGTAAATCCATCAAAACGATGTCGGGTTGTAGGGCCAGGGCCAGGCTGACCGCTTCTTTGCCACTTTTGGCCTCGCCAACCAGCTCCATATCGGGCATGGTTTTGAGAAGCGCCTGCATCCCTTTGCGGAATAGGGGGTGATCGTCGGCGATCAAGATGGTGAGCGAATTCATGGTTTACACCTTGGGGAGGGGTAGCGAAGCCAGTATCCGGGTTCCGCCGCCGGGTAACGGCCCAATCACACAAGTGCCGCCTAACTCTACCGCCCGCTCCCGCATCGAAAGGAGTCCCAGGCCACCATTTTGGCGACCACCAGCCGGTAGCCCCACACCGTCATCCCTGATCTCCACGTTCAAGGCCCCATTTAGCTCAAGACGAACCAGGCAGTGCCGGGCCTGGGCGTGGCGAACAACGTTTGTCAGAGCTTCCTGGGCGATGCGATAGGCCGCTACTTCAACGGCCGCGGGCAAAGGGGGTAATTCTTCGGGCGCTTCGATCTCAACCTGTAATTGGACATAGCCATTCTCGCTGGGGCGGCCACATTGATTGGCATGGGCACGCACGGCCGCTACCAGGCCCAGTTGGTCCAGCGTCGGTGGCCGCAGGGCATAGACAAGGCGGCGAATATCGTCAATCATGGCGCGAATCTCTACCCGCAGTTCATCCACTAACGCTTCCGCTTCTGCCGGATCGCTCCGGATGGCGCGGCGCAGAACGCCAGCCTCCAGATTCAGGGCGGCCAGAGTGGCCCCTAGACCGTCGTGCAAATCGCGTTGCAGGCGACGACGCTCTTCTTCTCGCGCCCGCACCATCTGCAAACGGGAATGTTGTAGGGCGGCGGTTAGTTGGACGGTGTGAACGGCCGGGCCAGCCTGGTGGGCGATGTGTTCGAGCAGGCGGTGGTCTGTCTGGCTAAAGGGTTCGTCCACACTGCGGGAGCCAGCAATAAGCTGGCCCACCTTTTCCCCCTGATAGATGAGAGGCAGACTCAGCGTGCTTTCGACTTCGGTGCCGACCGCCGCGGCCGCAGTCAATTCCTCACCGGTTTCTAGCGTGATGGCCACATAGGGCAGTTTCAAGGTCTGGGCAATCGCCTCTACCAATGTTGGTAAAACCACGTCCGGGGCCATGGCCGCTTCCAACCGTTTACCTAACCTGGAGAGAGCCGCCAAAGGTTCGTCTCGCTCGCCGTAGAAAAGCCGGTTGACACCACGTTGCAACCACTCCTGTAAGGGATGAAAGAGGACAGCCACCAGGCCGGTAGCCAGCAAGGCGATGAACGGGTGGCCTTGTGCCTGAAACAATGCCCCCAACCCGCTAACAACGAACACGTAGATAGTGATTACACTGACTGATAATGCTCCGTAGAGCAGGGTGCGGTAAATAACGAGATTAATGTCGTAAAGCTGATGGCGTAGGATGGCAATGCCAGCGGCTACCGCAACCCCCAGGACGGTCAGGTTGCTACTGGTAATGCTCAACTGTAATACCCATTCATTTGATGGCCAGACAAACATAGCCACGCTACTGCCGACCACACCCAGGAGAAATAGGCCCAGCGCATAAAGGATCCACTTCATCTGTTCGCGCTCGATGCCCTGGGCGTGACGGAAACGCAGGCTAAAGGCCGCAATGGCGCCCAGAAAACCTACGGTTAATAGCCCCGCACCCACCTGATTGAGCCGGTCAAGGAGAGTCGTGGCCACCGGCAAAGCATAGGGGTTCGGGCCAGTTCGCCACATCTCCAACGGGCCGGGATGGAGAGCTACTCCGGCAGTGACCATTATCAAGCCGACCGCGGCCGCGCCGAAAAGGACGACCCACCGGCGGGATGGTAACCGGCCATCAGGAAACAAATAGAAGACAAATATCGTCGGCAAAAAGAAGGTGGGAAGCCAGAACCAGCTACCGAGCCAATTTGCCAGGGCATCATGGGTTACGCCAGTGCTTTGGGAAACAACTGGGTAGCGACCATAAGCACCAACCGCGATATTCAAGGCAGAAAGTACAGCCACGGAGACGAAAATCCAGCCAATCGTATTGCGGGGATGCCGTGAGGCCACTAATGCGCCCACAATCCCGTAGATGATGGCGATAAAAGGGTTCAACGCTGTGTGGGAAAGCAAACGGCTCATATCGCCAGTGGTGAGGGCGTAGTAGACGGTCACTACCACCCCGACCAGGGAGAGCGTAGCGGCGAGCAGGACCAGCGACCAGGCCAGGCGGCTCGGTGTCCGATTGGCAGTTGACGTGGATGTTGACTGAGGCTGATCTGACCGTTTCATGATCCCCATTTTACCAGATTACGTATGCCCTGGTGGCTCTCCTTGCCATCTGTCGGCCCCTGTTCGCGGGTCGTCCAGAGAGCCAACCCGAACCCGGCCAGGGCCAGCGCGAGCAGAAGGGCAAAGGTGGCGGAACTGATTTGGCCGACCGCCGCTGGCAAAAACTCGGCCACGAAAAAGGAGAAGAAGAACCCGAACGTGGCCGCCAACAGCAGGATTCCCACCCGGCGCGGAAAAACAGCCGCACGAATGGTTGCGATTCCAGTCATAAGAAAGCCCAAAGTAAGGGCAATACCCAAGAAAAAAAACAGCGCGTTTTCACCGGGAACCAGGTTAAGTGAAGGATAGGCCAGGGATGGAGCGGCCAGAACGATCCAGAGAAGGATACCCGTTTCTAGCAGGCCATGACCCACCAGACCCAGCCACCCCGCCCTGTTTGCCTGCCGGGCATAGACGGCTGGCAGTGATAAAAGGAGAAATATCCCGGCCAGCAGGAAGAGAAGACTGACGCCCGGCGACAAAGATTGGTTCATCACCGGTTGCATCGCCAAGATGACCGTTGCCACCCCTTGAAGCGATGCGCCAACCATTAAGAGAAGTCCACTCCAGCGAAAAGCGGTTTCAGTCATCAGTATGCATCCTTATGTTTTTCATGGGCACAAACATAGCCATGAAAACTCTCTAAACGCTCGGGCGTGAAAACTGCTGGCGGAAGCCCCGTCATATGCGCATCACCTTCAAGGGGCCGCGGCCGCGATCCTCCTTTGTGCCACCGACGCCTCTTCACCTGCGCAACCTGATTTCCTTAATTTCCCCGAACTTTCGGCCCGCCGTTCAGATGACGAGCATTGAAAACCAGATACCCGCCACATTGAAAGGCATTTTTACCCAGGAATCACCATAATCGGTTGTGTGCCAGATGTCGCCGTTGTACAGCCCTGCGTACAGGTGGCCGGGGTTCCCGGGAACAGTGGTGAGAGCTGTCGGCGTTACGCGGAGTGGGTGAGCTTGCCAGCCGATGGGTTGCCAGCCAGTGCCCTCCCTGGTGCGGTAAAGATAGATTTCTGGCTCTTTGCCGAAGGCGTTATAAGGGCTGGGGGCGACACACATGTACCAGATTTCTGGGCTTGCCGGATCGGCCGCACATACCAGGCCATAATTTTTCGCCAAACCCTGCCTGGCTTTGCGAAAGGTTAGACCGCCGTCCTGACTAAAGGCGGCCCCACCACCATTCCCCCCTGCTTCATAGACCCAGTTTTCGTTGGTGGCATGATATTTGAGCGAATGGCAATCACGTAACGCACCGCGCCGGTGACGAGACCAGGTTTGACCCCCATCATCACTCCGTACCACGGCCCCCAGTTCAACCCCTGCCAGTAGTGTTCCCGGTTTCGCTGGCGAAGGGGCGATGGCCTGGACATAAGGGCGCCGGTCGGGTAGCTCGGCTGGTGAGAACCACCACCAGCGGTTGGGTATGCGGCGGAAGCCTGTCAATTCGGCCCAGGTTTGGCCCCCATCGCCAGAGCTAAACATCAGCGCAGGCTTTGTGCCCGCATAAACAACGTTGCTATCGTGTGGGCTAACGGCCAGCGACTTAACGACCCAACCGTCCATACCACTGAGACGCCAACTTTGGCCCCAGTCATCTGAACGGAGTACCCCATTGCGCGTCCCGGCATAAACAATTTGGGGGTTAGATGGATCGTTTGCCAGGCAGGTGACCCGGTGATCGGCAACCAGGTGTTCAACGCGCCAGGTGCCGCTGGCGTCACAATGAGCGCGACTTATCCCGGCATCAAAAGCCGTCAAGAAAATTTTGTTTTTCATGTTTGTTGTACCCATTCCGGATTAATTAACGCAGACTGTTTATACAGATACTCGTTCCACGCTCTGCGTGGAATGCTCCCTACGACGCTCTGTGTCGCGTAGGACGCAGAGCGTCCCAGAGGGTATTCCCACGCGGAGCGTGGGAATGAGTGTGGACACCTGTATAAATACTAGCCTCATCTGGTGGTTAACAGCGCAATGCCAATGGCGAGAGGGGCGGCATGGTGCAGTGCCGGGAAGTACATGTTATGAGGCGTAGCGATAGGTAAGACGACCAACCACAACAGGTTCCAAATGATCGTCACCCAGGCGGCCCAGCCAGCTACCAGCCCGGTCTGGAGTAACGATAGGCCAAAAGCGGCCTGAGCCAGGAGAGCCAGTACCACATAAGCCACAATCTGCGGATAGACCCATTCACGGTTGTGGAGATAGGTTGTTTCCGCAACTACCAGGAGTGCCGCACTGAGCAGGTAAATCACCAAAACTAACCGGGCGATGATTAAGTCGCCAGCGTTTCGTAGGAGATCCTCCAGGAGGACAAAACCCAGAACGTTAAGCAAAAGAGCCGCAAGAACAAAGCCGCGTTCCCAGAGTAGATAAACAGCACTTTGTCCGCTGGGCCATTTCCAGATAACCCGTCCGGTAAAGAGGATGCCGCCGACCAGAAAAATAAGGCCACAGGCAATCAGCAGAAGGGCTGTGATTTGGCGTTCGGATAATAAAGCCTGTGTGTTCATGATGTTTCTGTGTCCTCTATTGGGTTGTGACAGGGCGAGAGATTGCCGATGCCCCGTCGCCGCCTCATTTTCTACCTTGGCATGGTTCAGGTCAGCTTTACAAATTTGTAGGACGATTTTGTAAATCGTCTCGTGGGCGATTTACCAAATCGCCCTACAAACTGTTAAGCACAGTTTGCGGACTTTTGAACCATGCCTCTACCTTGAGTTTAGAGTTCAGAGCCAGAGGGTTTTCCAGAGTAATTTCCTCTCACTCTCTCCTCTCGCTCTAAACTCCAGTTCTACTCGTTAGCCGACGGTTGCGCGGGAAGTGATGTCAGGTACAGCCACAAAGCGCGTAATTCGCCATCGTCTAACTTGCCCACGGAGGGCCAGGGCATGAACATGGGGTTTAGCAGGCGATCATCGGGGGTCATACCCGTGCGCATCGCTGTTATAAACGCTTCTTCTGTCCAATCTTGCAGGTCTCCGCCTGGTGTCAGGTTGGGTGCGGGCGGCGATTCCGGTTCGCCTGGTTGGCCGCCGGTTAGCTCTGTCCCATGACAGCTACGGCACAACCCGGCCAGATAGTGGCCATAAGCCTCATTGGCACCGACTGTGGGCATCTCGGGAAAGGGTAAATCATGGTTGATATACTCGGCGGGGAAGACATTACCCAATTGTCCCGCCCCCAGGAGAATACGGCCGAACAGGGCCAGTTCCGGTTCCGGTCTTTCATCGCCCTGGCGGGGTAGGGTCTGGAGATAGGCGATGATGGACCCCAGGTCGGTTTCACTGAGGTAGAGAAATACCTCGGCGGGCATGATCATCATCTGGCGGCCGTCAGTATCCAGGGCGTGGCGAATCGCTCGTACCAGGTCGGCAGTTGTGTGGGTCTCCGCTAAACCGGTGAGGTTAGATGAATAAACCGTGCCAATAGACGGGTCATTGATCAGGGCCTGCCCGGTCAAGTCATCTCCATGACAGGATGTACAGGCTACATGAACCAGATGCTCGCCTCGCGCCGCGGCCGCATCGTCGGTGGGTATGGTGATGGTTTCGGCCTGGATATCATCACGTGTTTTGTTGAGCCGACTCTCACCGGCAAGGCTCAAGGCGACAGCTGTAACGGCTATCAGAACGATGAGACCCCCCAGAGTAATCCCCAGCCACTTCAATACCTTTTTCATGGTTAGTCAACCTCTCTTGTTGTACAAAGCGCTAATGATTTCGTCATTTTCACTGTAGCCGATCCCTCAATCCTTTGTCATGAGGCAGGGACCTTATTTCTCCTGGGAAAATTACCCGGACTGGGGTTGGGAAGATATCCCAACGAACCTGGGATATCTTTCGTTTAAGACCGGAGCGATGCGTTGATACTGCCTCGAATCTGGGGTACTGTGCGTACAGGTTCTTCCAGGTACTCCAAATAATTCAATAATCAGGCGGGATGTACTCAAAGCAGACCCTCAGTACTCCCACTGAATCCCCTCGTTGACCACCTTACTCTGCTCCACATACCGCCCTGGTGTCTGCATATTTGTCTGGCCCGGCCACTATACCAGACCTACTACGTCTGGCAGTTGCCCAACAATTACTTCGGCCCTCAGACTCACACGAGTCGCGGCCGCTACATAATCGCCAACTGACAGACCTGCGATAACAAGGGGGTGGGGAACAGGCAGAGGGGTGGGGTGGTGCAGGGGTATTTTGGGAATGGGGCTAGTGCGGGGAAAGGATGGGGGAGATGCGGCCGCGGGGTGGCGTATTGGTCGGGGAAAAAGGGTAGCGGGGTGGTGGTGTGGTGGGTGATGGAGGAGGTGGGGTGAGAGGGTGGAACGGAGTTGCGGGGTTTCGAGGAGAGAAGAGGGGTGAGCTTTTAAGAGAGAGGTGGGTATGAGTGCTTGTTGGGCGGGAGTGGGGAGGTGATGCGGCTGGCGGAATAATAAGTGGCCGCTTCATTACCGTCGGTGAGCTGTACACAACTTTTGAACACACCCCACACATGATAGCGTAATATCAGCGTAAACATTTTCTGCTAAATTAGCTCATGGTCACCAAGCTTTCACTTTCTTTTGTGCTGTGGTCATGGCCCAAACATTATTGTTAAGCCAGTCCCAAACTGTGCCCGAGGTCTGGCATGATGATTTTTTTACCGTCCCGTACCCTTGCATCGCCAGATAATGCGCTTTTGTGGCATTTCATAATATGTTGAAGGCACCGTACAGTGCGCTCCCTCGTAACAAGAAAACAGTTACTATTTTCCCCGCAGGAACACTGAGTCAGGTAACAGGTGGTTTTGGGTTGTCCTATGGCCAGTGCGCCAGACTTTTATGACGAATACACCAATAATTTCGACAAGAATTCACTGGAGTATAGAGCGAGAGGGGAGAGCAAGAGGGAATTGCACTGGCAAATCCCTCTGTATTTATCGTTGAGTACCTGTGAATGCATCACCAGGCTTCGATTAGATTGAGTTTGTTATGAAATAAATCACCTCTTTATTGGCTTTTCGTTATTAGCCATGCCCGTTCCGATGCGTTACTCTATTTATAGTCACACGGGCAATGATTTGACACATTCGAGGGACTTGAACGTAGAAATGGGCAATTTCTATGTTCAAGCAAGAGAGGCCCATGGCAGTTGTCCCAAACAAGGTTTATTACACCGTTTGTAGCGGTATGATAAACACCAGACGATGGAGTCAGGCTTATTATGAACGACCTACAGCCCCTGACTCCCCGTACAACAGTTCCTTCACCTTTATATCAAGCGTTCCAACCAGATTTATTGACACAAGTGGAAGATTGGCTTCGTTTCTTTGTCAGTCTCGATCAGTTCAACCGTGCTATTCAGGGCACGAACGATGAAGATCAAACTCTGTTTCGTGAGATTGGATGATGTGATGTTACTTATTTCTCGTTGCCACAATCCGTTCAAAGAGGGGAAAAATGATAACGCTCAAGCATTTCATCTTGCCTGTGCCTCTAAAAATCGTTACCGTGTTCGCCATCCTATTGTTCCTTCGTTCATTGTCAATCTCTGCGCTTGCCTGGAATAATCCGGAGACAACAACCCCGCCGCTGAGTATCGATAAAGATACGCCACTGTTTGCCCCCCTCATTGCCCCGGACTTTAGATTTACCCACCTGTCTCTTGGAGATGGGCTATCTCAAACGACCGTCATCTCCATCCTTCAAGATAGCCGTGGCTTCATGTGGTTTGGTACGCAAGATGGCCTCAACCGGTACGATGGCTACAGCTTTGTTGTGTACCGTCATGATCCCAACGATCCTAACAGCTTGGGTGACAACCGGATCAGGACTATCGTAGAAGATCCTTCAGGAATTCTTTGGATTGGTACGGAAGCAGGTGGACTGAATAAATATGACCCAGACACAGATACCTTTACCCGCTACAGGTACGATCCTGACAACCCCAACAGCCTGAAAAATAATACAGTGTTGAGTGTCTGGCAGGACGAGGCTGGTTACTTATGGCTGTATATGGATGAAGGTTGGTTGACCCAATTTGACCCTGATAGTGAAACCTTCACCCATTATCAATTCACCCCACCTGAGTCAACCAATCTTGCCACAGGGCAGAACATCAAGGCCATTTATCAAGACAAAACCGGCATCTTTTGGTTGAGCAATGACGTAGCAGGTCTGGTCAGTTTTAACCGGGAAACCAGCCAGCTTACCTATTTCCAGCATGATCCTGAGGATGCCACCACGATTGGCCCTGGTGAAGTCTTGAATGTATACGAGGATGAAGCTGATAACTTGTGGATCTCCGCCGAAGGGGGTGGGCTTAATCTGCTGGATCGTGAAACTGGGCAATTTACCCATTTTCTGCATGACCCGGATGACCCCTACAGTATCAGCGACAACACTGCTCGCCAGGTTTATCAGGATCACACGGGTACGTATTGGGTGGCTACCGCGAAAGGGTTAAACCTGTTTGATCCAAGAACCGGACAATTCATTCGCTACCAGAAAGACCCCACCAATCCTTATGCTTTGTCTGATGACAATATAAATACCCTCTATGAAGATCGTGGGGGTGTCCTTTGGCTGGGCACTAACGGAGGGGGCATCAACAAACTTGATCTGGAGGGAATACAGTTCACGCATTACAGAAACTTGCCCGATAATCCCAACAGCTTGAGCACCAGTTATATCTATTCCATTTATGAAGATAGAGACGGTATCTTGTGGGTGGGCGGCGATGACGGTGTGCTCAACCGTTTTGACCGGCTCAATAATCAAGTGACCCGCTACCTGCCGGATGCGGCAAACCCTTACGCTCTTAACGAGAGTTGGTCGGTCAGCGCGATTTACGAAGATAATACCGGTACGTTATGGGTTGGCACATTTGCGGGAGGTCTCCATATCTTTGACCGGGAGACAGAGCAATTTCAACGGTATTTGCATAACCCGGATGAGCCAAATAGCATTGCCAGTGACATCATCCTGGCGATTTATGAAGACAGCACCGGTACGTTATGGATTGGCACAGATGGGGGTGGGCTGAACCGTTTTGATCGCCAGACCAGTGTGTTTCACCACTATCTCCCTGGTACCGGCGATCTGAACCCGTTCAGGCCTGGAACGATCAGAGGCATTTATCCTGATCAATTCGGGTTCTTATGGCTAACCAGTTGGATCGAGGGATTGACCCGCTTTGATCCAAAGACGGAGCAGTTTGTGAACTACCGGCATGACCCTAATAATCCGCAAAGTCTGGGCAGAGGAGAGGTCTACGTTGTTCATGAAGATCAGGAAGGAACCCTATGGGTAGGTACGAGCAGTGGATTGGATAAATTTGACCGCCAGCGTGAAACCTTTCGCCATTACACCGAAGAAGACGGCCTGCCCAACAGCGTGATTTACGCCATTATGGAAGATGTCACCGGTAATTTGTGGCTTTCAACCAACAAAGGGGTATCGAAATTCGATCCCCGTACTGACACGTTCCACAATTACAATGTTTATGATGGCCTGCAAAGTGACGAGTTCAATCAGAACGCTTATTTCCATAGCCAGAGCGGGGAGATGTTCTTTGGCGGTATAAACGGTCTGAATACTTTCTATCCCGAACAGATCACCGACAATTCGTATCGCCCTCCAGTGATCCTGACCGATTTTCAGCTTTTTAATCAATCGGTCGCTATCGGAAAAGATTCGATTTTGCAAAGAGCCATCTGGGATACGGAACACGTTACTCTCAACTATGATCAGGACGTTTTTTCCTTCGCATTTGCGGCCCTCAGCTATGCTGCCCCCGAAGAGAACCGGTACCGCTACAAAATGGAAGGGTTTGAAGACAATTGGAACGAGGTGGATGCCGAACGTCGCTTTGCTACCTACACCAGTTTACCGCCCGATGATTATGTCTTTCGTGTACAGGGAGCGAATGAAGATGGTGTATGGAACGAAGAAGGGGTGTCATTCAGCCTTACGATCACGCCGCCCTGGTGGGAAACATGGGGGTTTCGTGTCCTGGCTGGGCTGGCGGTTGTGGGTGCGGTTGCCGCCGGGTACGGGTATCGCGTCAGGAGCCTGCGCCAGAGAACCTGGGATCTGGAGCGTGAAGTAGTAGTACGTACCAGAGAATTAATTAATGCTAACCAACAGCTACAGGGGGCCGAAGAAGACGCAGAACAAGCCCGGGAGTTAGCCGAAGCGGCCAACCAGGCTAAAAGTGTCTTCCTGGCAAACATGAGCCATGAACTGCGTACCCCGCTCAACGCCATTTTGGGTTATGCCGACATCCTCAAACGGTATACTGATCACACCAGCCCCCTGAGCAATGGGCTAACCGTCATTGAGCAAAGTGGTGAACACCTGCTGACCCTCATCAATGATGTGCTCGACCTGGCCAAGATCGAGGCGGGCAAGATGGATCTGTCGCCCGCACCGGTACAGCTACCCACATTTTTGCGCCAGATTATTGACATCATTCACGCCCGTGCCGAAGCCAAAGAGCTGACGCTGAACTATGAAACATTGTCTTCTCTGCCCATTACGGTGTTGGCTGATGAGAAGCGTTTGCGGCAAGTCTTGCTCAACCTATTGGGTAATGCCGTCAAGTTTACCGATCAGGGACATGTCACGTTGCGCATCAGCAGTAGACAGCAAACGGTAGATAGTGGACAGGAAGGAAGCACATTCCCTCTCCCATCTACCGTCTGTCATCTACACTTTGAGGTGGAAGACACCGGTATTGGCATCGCAGATGATCAGTTGGAGCATATTTTTCAACCTTTTGAGCAGGTGAGTGGGGCTGAGCGACGGGTGGAAGGCACCGGACTGGGATTGAGTATCAGCCAGCAAATTGTGCAACAGATGGGGAGCCAACTGCAAGTCAAGAGTGAGCCAGGGCGCGGTAGCACGTTTTGGTTTGAGGTGACTCTGCCGGTGATTGGCGCGGCCGCGCCAGATCAGCGAGTTTCAAGACGCGAAATCATTGGTTACGAGGGGCCACGGCAAAAAGTGTTGGTGGTTGACGACAAAGCCTTTAATCGCCAGTTGCTGGTTGATATGCTAGCCCCGTTGGGCTTTGAGGTACATACGGCCGAGGATGGGCAACAAGCGGTGGAAGTGGCGCAACTATGGCAACCCCATCTGATTTTGATGGACCTGGTGATGCCGGTCAAGACCGGCATAGAAGCAACCCAGGAACTCAGACAACAACCCACGTTCGCCGAGGTATCAATCATTGCTGTCTCGGCGAGTGTACTGGAAGCGGATGAAGAAAAGAGCCGGGCGGTTGGGTGTGATGCCTTTCTACGCAAGCCCGTCCAAATGGACAACCTGTTAGATATACTGCAAGCACATCTCCAACTTGATTGGATCTGGGTTGAACCAGGCGATCATAGCGAAACAACTGCCACACCGCTCATCGCTCCGCCCCAAGAGGAATTGACCATATTGTATAAGCTGGCCCAGTCGGGACGAATTTTGGATGTTCAAGCGCATGTGACCCACGTGGCTCAATTGGATGATGTCTATCATCCCTTCTGCGACCGACTCCACGGAATGGTCAGGGGGTTTGAAATTGACCAAATCGTGGCTTTTGTCGGGCAATTTATTATGGAGGCGCACAATGGGAAACCCTACCGAAGTAGATGACGCCCTCAATCACACGATCTTGATTGTTGACGACAACCCGGTGAATCTGTCCATAGTGGTATATTATTTGATAGGGCACCATTTTCACATCATGGTCGCTCGAGATGGTGAAACAGGATTGCGATTGGCCCGGCAAGATCGCCCTGATCTGATCTTGTTAGATGTGCTCTTGCCTGGCATAGATGGGTTTGAGGTGTGTCGCCGCTTGAAAGCGGATGAACAAACACACAATATCCCTGTGATTTTTATGACGATTGTGGACAGGACGGAAGATAAAGTCAGGGGTTTTGTAGCGGGTGGCGTGGATTATATTACCAAACCCTTTCAACATGAGGAAGTTCTGGCACGGGTCACCACCCATCTGCGTATTCGCGATCTGACGCAAAAGCTTAAAGAGGCGAAAGAGAGCCTGGAACTGCGTGTGATGGAGCGTACTTCAGCGTTGGCTCAGACCAATGCGAGATTGCAAGAAGAAATCGCCGAACGTAAGCAGGTGGAGGAGGAACTTCGGGCCAGCGAAGCCCGCTTCCGCACCCTTGTCGATCACGCGGCCGACGCCTTCTTCTTGCATGATGAGCAAGGCACCGTCCTGGATGTCAACCTTCAAGCCTGCGAGGGCCTGGGCTACAGCCGCGAGGAACTGGTAGGAATCACGCCGCCTGACTTTGACATGGATGCGACCCCAGGCTTCCTCGATCAGATCACGGCACAACTCTCTACCGGGGGGGTGGTGGCGTTTGAGGCACATCATCGGCGGAAGGATGGGACCACCTTCCCGGTGGAGGTACGCATCCGCCCATTCTGGCAGGGTGGGCAGAGGTTCAGTGTTTCTCTGGTCCGGGATATCAGCGAACGTAAGCAGGCTGAACTAGAACGCGAATACCTGGTGAACCAGATCCAACAACAGGCGAAGGAAGTGCAATTTATCATTGACACGGTTCCCGAGGGAATGTTTTTGCTCAGTGCCAATGGGCGTGTCCGGCTGACCAATGGGATGGCCGAACAATACCTTAATCTGCTGGCACCAGATTGGGAAACGGAACAATTGACCCGTCTAGGACAATATGCTCTGGCGGATTTATTGACATCGCCCCCTAAAGGATTGTGGCATGAGGTGGCAATTGAGGGGCAACGTTTTGAGATGATCGCCCGACCGGTGGAGAATGGCCCCACCAATGAGGGATGGGTTTTTGTCATTCGGGATGTAACCCGCGAACGGGAAATCCAACAGCATGTGCAGGCCCATGAACGCATGGCGGCGGTAGGACAATTGGCCGCCGGGATTGCCCATGATTTTAACAATACGCTGGCTGTCATCAGGCTTTATACCGATTTGCTTTTGCGAACGTTAGAACTCTCGCCACAAGCACAAGAGCGACTGCATATTTTGGAGCAGCAAACACAGCGGGCCAGTGATTTGATCCAGCAAATTTTGGATTTTAGCCGCCAGTCGGTGGTGGAAAGACGACCTTTGAACCTACTGCCGTTTTTGAAGGAGTTGGTACGGTTGCTACAACGAACGTTGCCGGAGAGTATTGACATCTTATTGCACCATACACGAGATGCATATGTGATTTATGCAGATCCGTCGCGTATCCAACAAGCGATCATGAATCTGGCCGTGAATGCACGGGATGCGATGCCGGAAGGTGGGTATTTGGGCATCAGTCTGGCTCATTTGCGGCTGGGGTCCGCCGTTGTACCCCCAGTGCTGGAGATGACGCCGGGTGATTGGATCGAGGTCGCTGTGGCGGACAGTGGCACAGGTATTACTCCCGACGTGTTGGATCATATCTTTGAGCCGTTTTTTACCACGAAGGAGAGGGGACAGGGCACTGGCCTGGGGTTGGCTCAGATTTATGGGATTATCCAGCAGCATGAGGGTTTTATCCGGGTAGATACGGAAACAGGGCAGGGAACGACGTTCCGGCTTTATTTCCCCATGTATGATGCACAGTGGCAGGTGATGATGCCCACACCCGCGGCCGCGCTGCCGCACGGGCAGGGTCAGGTGGTGCTAATCGTAGAAGATGAGGAAGCCATCCGTCAGGCATTGGTGGAGAGTCTCGGCCTGTTGAATTACCGGACGATGACAGCCCGCAACGGTCGTGAGGCGTTATCACTCCTGGCCCAGTCCAGTGATCAGATTGCCCTGGTGCTGAGTGATGCCGTCATGCCCGAAATGGGGGGGGTGGCCTTGTTTCATGCCATGCAAGAACGGGGGTTTATGAGGCCCTTTGTGATTATTACGGGGCACGCGGTAGAAAAGGATATGGAGAACCTGCGGGCACTTGGTTTGTTTGGTTGGCTGAAGAAACCTTTGGATCTATCTAAACTGGCTGGTTTGTTGGCTGAAGGGTTAAGTGGTAGTTGACTGTTACGGAACATTAGAAAGACGCTGACGACAACCTAAACAGCCAGAGCCGAACGTTTGCAGGCTCTACATAAGGATCGAAGATTAAATAACTTACGAAACTGCTGTGGCTGATCTCTTGACCGTGCTACCCGAAGTCGCCCTATGCCCACTACGTATTTTATCTGCACCACCCATCAAAACGGCCAATTCCGCCCTTTCGCCTCCAGCGCCCACCCATTCTGGCGGGAACAGGGTGTCATCGTTGGCGTGGTATTACGCCCCGAATGCGCTCTATCCTTTGCGGCACTCGCGGCCGCGTGTCAGAGGTACACCCGCAACCGATTTTTCCAGCCACTATTTCACCACCAGACGAAACCTGGCTGGCCTGGGGCTTGGGCACATGGCTTGAATGGACATGGTGGTCGGCGCTGGTGATCGCGGCCGCGAGTGTCATCATCGCGGGCTAGAAGGCCTGCGACAACAAGGGAATGGGCAGGGGGAGGGGGTGGCTGTCGAACGCAACCTGGCGGTGAGGTCTGCCGTCGGGCCGTCTGTGCCCAGGAGCAGGCGTGGCGGCAGGGGCGGGCGTTGTTTCCTTTTACGGACTTCCGTGGCAAGAAGGGCAATGCGGGGCAGACCTACCACGCCTGGCAGTTGCCGAATACCTACTTTGGCCCACACGCGCACTTGGGCGCGGCCGCGGACGCCACCATAATCGCCAACTGGCAGACCTGCGACACAAAGGGGACGCGGAACGGGCGGGTGGGTGATTTGGTTCAGAGGTATTTTGGGAATGGGGCCAGTGCGGGGAAAGGGTGGATGAAGTGCGGCCGCGGGGTGGCGTATTGGCCGGGGAAGAAGGGACGAAGGGTGGTGGTGTGGTGGGTGATGGAGGAGGTGGGGGTAAACGCGGCCGCGACACCATTCCGCCTGCACGACAATGCGTCCTGACTATGGAGAATCCTCTGGTGTGAGTGAGCATCTTATCCATTAACATCATCTAGCATAGGCCTGGATTTCATCAATTAACCCACGTTCATACGCTTTTTTGACGATAAGCCAATCACCTCTTCTATTGAAAAACAAAGAGCAGTAATTACGCTGTATCTGTGTGCCATTGAACAGGTAATATTCTATTCTCTCCACACCCGTATCAGTTTCTACAAGGCTTAATGTGTAGTCAACAAATTTGGTCATAGACAAAGTGACATCTGGCGTCAGGTGGCCCAGGATGTAATCAACATCCTCTGTGGTTCCTCGATTGGCTCTATCAATCAATTCCCGGACTTTGCCCGAAAAATATTTATCTGACATAACGAATCCTTTTACAGCGAGGCTTTGATCACCCATCTCCCTTCCAGACACAGACCATGGCCAGGGTGATCTTAACAAAGAAATTGGTTATGTCGCGGCCGCAATGCGGAAAAATGGTAAATGGTAAATGGTGAATTGGGAACGCGGCCGCAACTCACACATACCATATCAAGTCTAACGGTTTGTGTTACCTGCGCTGGGGTGGGGACGGCGAATCCGTCCAGCCAGAAAAAGGTTACGGCGGAGAAAACTGCTTGAGATTGCCGCAGAATCCCCAGCGTCAGGTGCACGCTTTGTTGGCACGCTTTTAACCTAAAGATACCTATGCCGAAATAGCAGGAATTAGTTTTTCGGATTTCCACATTTTATAAGCGGCGCGGGCATTTATTTCATGTGTTGCGTGCCAGTTTTTCATATCATCAAGTGCCCAATATTTTAACGCATGACCTTCATGAGATGTCTTAAGTTGACCGCCAATAATTTCACATAGATGAACAATGGAAACGCTAGTAGTGCGACAGACAAGATTTGTCGGTTGGAAGGTGGTGGCACGGTCAGGAGACCGGCCACAGCTATTCGACGGAATAAGTTTGTTGAACTACTAGTATGCACACCCATTGTAGCACTTGGTTTGCGAGTAAATATGCCTACCAATTGATTAACCTTAATTTCAAGCCCAGTTTCTTCACGGACTTCTCTAACAACCCCTTCAACTGGCGTTTCATTTGGCTCAACAAATCCGCAAGGCAAACACCAACCGCTTCCATCAGACCTTTCCATCAAAAGGATTTCACCACTTTCATTGAAAATTGCGGTGTCCGTTCCAACTTTTGGCGTTATGTGACCAATTTCATCACGGAATCTTTCCTTTATAAATTCTTCTGGGGCAGATAAAAGTTCGCTATAAGTTTTTGTTGCTAACCCTAAAAGACGTTCATATCTTTCTTTGTCAAATTCACTTGTGGGATACCGTAATCCATTAAGCCAAAAACCGTTTCTTAATTCTGTTTTTGTGACACCTTAAATCGCCCTTAACAGAGCGTTGATAAAGCCTGTTTATGATAGGGCAAACTTACCAGAGGTATGCCCCTTATGCCGGATGTCGCCCTTTCTCTGCCCGTACATCGTCGCCTGACCGGTGTCTTGCACGATAACCTGTTCCAACAAATTCATCGCCAGAGTCTCATTTACAATACCTGTGTGGAAGACCCTCACATTGACCGCCAGTTAATGCAACTAAACAGCACCAGCCGGGTGGTGGTGATTACCAGCGGCGGCTGTAATGCCCTGGATTATTTGTTGGATGGTCCGGAAGCGGTGTTTGCGGTAGATATGAACCCACGCCAGAATGCCCTGCTCTGGCTCAAGAAAGCCTTGCTCCAGCAGGGGCATTTTGGGGATTTGTTTGCCTTTTTTGGGCAGGGGCATCACCCAGCCTACAGAGAGGTATACCGGGCTTTACGCAGAGAACTGCCGGAGTTCGCGGCCGCGTTCTGGGACACCAAAATCCACTTTTTCGACGGCACACGGGGCAAACGTTCCTTCTACTACCAAAGCACCACCGGGAGCGTCGCCTGGTGGCTCAAACAATATTTGCTCCACATCCACCGCCGTATCGGCCATCTTCTTTTTGATCTCATCGAAGCAGAAACCCTGGATGAACAACAGGCCATCTATCACCAGATCGAACCCCATCTCTGGCACGGTTTTGCCCGCTGGGTCATGGATCATCCCTTTGTGATGGCGTTGTTGGGTGTACCCCGCGCCCAAATCCGGCTGATTCAAGCCACCTCGCCGCAGGGTATCAGCCATTATGTGCGGGAACGGCTTCACAAAGTGTGTACCACCATCCCCATGCGCGACAACTATTTCTGGCGCGTCTATATGACCGGCTCCTACACCCTTTCTTGCTGTCCTAACTACTTAAAGCGGGAAAACCAGCCGATACTCCAGGAGACCCTCGCCCGCCTGCATATTTACACCGGGGCCTTATCTGATTTCCTACGCCAGCACACCGGCGCTATCTCCCATTTTGTTCTGCTGGATCATCAGGATTGGCTGGCCTGGCATGATCCTCACGCTCTGGAACAGGAGTGGTCGCTCATTCTGCAACGGGCGGAACCAGGCAGTAAAATTTTGTGGCGTTCGGCCTCTGAGGATGCCACTTTTCTGCCGGAATGGGTGCGCGGCCGCATCCGTTTCCACCCTGAACTCACCACCCCCCTGCATGAACAAGACCGCCTGGGGATGTACCACAGTTTGCATCTGGCGGAAGTGCAGTGAACAGTGAACAGTGAACAGTGAACAGTGAACAGTGAACAGTGAACAGTGAACAGTGAACAGTGAACAGTGAACAGTGAACAGTGAACAGTGAACAGTGAACAGTGAACAATAACTTATAACCAGTTACCAGTTACCAATAACCAGTAACCCATGACCCGTGACCCATTTACCGCCAGTAGTGAACAGGAAGCGCGGATGGAGCGATACTACCAGTTCCATGCCCGCTTGTATGATGCCACGCGCTGGAGTTTTTTGTTTGGCCGCAGTACCATCCTGCAACAGACGGCTCGTTTCACTCAGCCCCGGCGGGTGCTGGAAGTGGGGTGTGGCACGGGGCGTAATCTGCGTGAGATGAGCCGGTTGTTCCCGCAGGCAGAACTGACGGGACTGGATATTGCGGCGGCTATGTTGCAACGGGCAGAACGGAATTTGCGGCCGCGATCCCCCCACATCCATCTCCAACAAGGTGCTTATCACCAACCCCTGCGCGGCGATTTCGACCTCGTGCTCCTCTCCTACTCCCTGACCATGATGAACCCTGGTTGGGAAGCGGTTTTACAGACCGTCCACGCCGATTTACGCCCTGGTGGCCACATCGCTGTCGTGGATTTCCATGATTCCCACTGGCCGCTTTTTAAGCGGTGGATGGGCGTCAACCATGTACGCCTGGACGGTCATCTCCGGCCTGTTTTACAAGACCTCTTCCCGCCACGTCTCAACCAGTCCCGCCCTGCTTATCTGGGTTTGTGGCATTACCTGCTTTTTGTTGGCACTAAGTAATCGCCCAAAAATAAGTTCCGCACAGACCTGACAGGTTTTCGGAAACCTGTCAGGTCTAAATCGGGAAGTTATTTTTAGATGTTCACTAAACCGGAATAAGCCCTTTCATCCGTTCTTCCTACCCCCTTCACGCCCTTTTCACCGGTCTTAACCATCCGTTAAAAAGACCTTAACTCTCCGATGACGGGAGCTTCTCTCGCCCAAACTATAATTTTCTCATTGTTTAGCCCGTTTACCCGGCATGGTTGCTCTTGCCTCATGCCCACGCATCGTTCACAACATCTTAAATGAGGTTCTTATGCGCCTGTTGCATCGTTTTTTCTGGCTCATGGTGCTGGGGCTGGTCGCCTGCGGCCGCGCCGCCACCCCTACCCCCACCCCTTCTGCCACCATTCCCCCTGCCGACAACCAGACCATCCTGGTAGACGGTTCCAGCACCGTTGGCCCCATCACCCAATTGGTCGCCACCACCTACCAGGCAACCGACCCCGCCTTCGCCATCAACGTCGCCATCTCCGGCACGGGGGGTGGGTTCCGCCGCTTCTGTGCCGGTGAAACCGACATCTCCGACGCTTCACGCCCCATCAAAGAAAGCGAAGCGGCTGAATGTGACAGCAATGGCATCACCTACATCGAACTGCCGGTGGCCTTTGACGGCCTGGCGGTGCTGGTTAATCCCAGCAACGACGCCGTCACCTGCCTGACCCGCGCCGAATTACAAAAAATCTGGCAACCCGACGCCTGGCAAACTGTGACCAACTGGCAACACATCCGTGCCGACTTTCCCGATCAACCGCTGGTGTTGTATGGGGCGGGGGCGGCTTCTGGCACGTATGATTATTTCACCGAGGCCATTGTGGGGGAAGAAGGGATGAGCCGCCCCGATTTTTGGGCCAGTGAAGATGATGATCTCCTGGTCAAAGGCATCAACGACGACCCCAACGCATTAGGTTTTTTCGGGCTGGCTTATTACGAACGGAATCGGGATCAGGTGAAACTGGTGGCAGTGGATAACGGCACGGGTTGTGTGGAACCCAACACGGAAACGGTCGCCAAAGGGTTGTATCAGCCGTTGTCGCGGCCGCTATTCATCTACATCAACGTTGCCAGCCTGACTAACAAACCGGCCCTACGCGAATTTGTCACCTATTACCTGAGTAACGCCCCCCAACTGGTGGACGATGTTGGCTACATCCCCCTCACCGACGCCATTTACACCCTGGCCCAACAACGGTTTGAAGACCAGACCACCGGTTCCGTGTTTGAAGGCGGCTCCTCGGTGGGCGTTTCCCTGGCCGATTTGCTCATGCGGGAGCAGTAGCCGGTAGGGGCTGGCCTTGTGCCTGCCCTGCCACGAGAGGGCAACCACAAGGGTTGCCCGTACCCGAGAATCATCGCCTCATCATGTTTGCCAAAACTAGTCTACGCACCAAATTATTGCTGGCCTTCCTGGGGCTGGTTGTGGTTGCCACGGGTCTGGTTTCCTTCTTCAACAGCCGCGTCATTCAGGCCCAACTCATTCGTGACGCGGGCGAAAGTTTGCACAATCTGGCCCAGAGCAAAGCCCAGGCGGTGGGTGATCTCATCGCCAAACAAGCCGATACGTTGCAGGCGTTGAGTGTCAATCGGGTGCTCCAGGAGCAATTGGAGCAACTGGCGGAACTACCTGCACCCACCCCCACCGAACGAGCGGCGCAGGAACAGGCCTGGCTGACGGGCCGTTCCAACGACCCATTGGTTAAACTCATCCTCGAGAACGAAAGCAGTGCCGAACTTCTGCGCTTCCGCAACACCTTCCCCGACAACCGGCAGATGCTGATCACCGACGCGCAAGGGTATCTCATCGCCGCCACCAACCAGACCCCAGCCTTACAGTATGCGGATGAAGCCTGGTGGCAGGCGGCGTATCGGGAAGGGCGGGGAGGTCTTTACATCGGGCAGGCCCCGGACGCGGCCGCGCTCATCATCGCCCTGCCCATTTATGGCCGCCAGACCCAGGTGGCTGTCGGTGTTTTGCAAACGACCATTCCCCTGAACGTGCTGTTGGACATTTTCCTGGAAGAGGCCACCGGACAGCCGGGTGCGGTAGATTTACTCCTGTCTGGCGGGGAAGTGGTGCGGCCACAAGCCAATGGTTTTATCGCGGCCGCGTCACCCACCCTCGACCTCACCCCCCTTATCACCGGCACCCAACCCTACGGCGAAATGATCTACCCGGAAACCGCCAGCCTGGTCAGTCCGGCTCCCGTTTCATCCTTCGACCCTGGGGCACGCCTGCCTATCGCCGCGCTGAACTGGTACGTCATCGCTTATCAGGATCGGGACGATGTGTTACAGGTGGTGCAAACATCCCTGCAAACCACCTTGATGACCGGTGTTGGCGTACTGCTCCTGGCGGGTGTGCTGGCCTTTGTGGTGGCCCAACTGCTCACTATCCCCATCATCCGCCTGACGATGACGGTGCGCCAGCTTGCGGCCGGTGATCTGACCGTTCAGGCCCCGGTGCTGGTTCAGGACGAGATTGGCACGTTGGCGGAGACGCTGAACTGGATGACGGGCCGGTTAAGGGAAACGGTGGAGAATGTGCAGGAACGCGGCCGCATGTTGCAGGCCAGTGCCGGTGTCGCCCGTACCGCTTCCGCCACCCTGGACCTGGACACCGTCTTACGAAGTTCCGTCCAACAAATTTGTGAACAGTTCGGCTTCTACCATGCCTCGGTTTTTCTGGTGGAGCCGGGTAGCCAGATGGCTGTTTTGCGCGAAACGACCCAGGAGAGTGGGGCCGCGCTTAAGGCCAGCCACCACCAACTCGAAATTGGCTCGCGCTCACTCGTCGGGACGGCCACCGCCACCCGCCAACCGGCCATCGCTCAGGATGTCGCCACCAGCCCATTGCATTACAAACAACCCTTGCTCCCGGCCACCGCCGCCGAGGCCGCCTTCCCATTGGTGGTCGGGCCAACGCTTTTGGGGGTGCTGGATGTACAGAGCAAACAGGCGCATGTCTTTACGCCCGATGTCGTCACCGCGCTCCAGACATTAGCCGATCAGATTGCCGTCGCCGTGCAGAACGCCCGCCTTTATGAAGAACAGAGCCGCACCGTAACCCGCCTGGCCGAAGCCGACCGGCTCAAGACGGAGTTCCTGGCGAGTATGAGCCACGAACTGCGTACCCCGCTCAATTCCATCATCGGTTTCTCGCAAATTATGCTGAAAGGGATGGATGGCCCCTTGTCGGAGATGCAACGGCAGGATATTGAGACGATTTACACCAGCGGTCAGCATCTGCTGGGCATCATCAACAATTTGCTGGACCTGTCCAAAATTGAGGCGGGTATGATGGAGTTATCCCCGGAAGCCGTGGATGTGAAACCGCTTGTGGAAATCACGCTGGCGACGTTGGTAGGGTTGACGAAAGAGAAGCCGATTCGTGTCTACCACACCCTGCCGGACGTTTTGCCCCCCGTGCTGGGGGATAAGACCCGTCTGCGGCAGATTTTGCTGAACCTGATTTCTAACGCGGCCAAGTTTACGGATGAGGGGGAGATTGAGATCGCGGCCGCGTACAACGATCAATTTGTCACCCTGCGTGTGCGCGACACCGGCATCGGTATCGCCCCGGAAAAACAGGCCGAGATATTCGAGCAGTTTACCCAGCTTGATAACTCCAACACCCGCCGCTACGAAGGGACCGGTTTGGGTCTGCCCATCACCAAAAGATTGGTTGAACTGCACAACGGCACGGTCAACGTGCAAAGTCGGCCTGGGGCTGGCGCTACGTTCACCGTTGCCATTCCTCGTTACCAGACCACCTTCAGCACCAACGGCCACAATGCGGCCGCGCTCGAATTGGCGGAGTCATTTGAACCAAGTCTCTCCTGCGAAAATAGCCACGGATGAAGGAAACACGGATAGGAAGAAACACGGATGAGGATGAAAATTGTGGCGTTGTTTTCATCCATCTTGGTGCGTCGCGGACCCATGGGGAACTCCTGCGAAAATGTAGGGCGATTTGGTAAATCGCCCTGTGGACAATTTACCAAATTGTCCTACAGGTTTTCATCCATCTTGGTGCGTCGCAGACCCATGGGGAACTCCTACGAAAATGTAGGGCGATTTGGTAAATCGCCCGGTGGACGATTTACCAAATCGTTCTACAGGTTTTCATCCATCTTGGTGCGTCGCAGACCCATGGGGAACTCCTACGAAAATGTAGGGCGATTTGGTAAATCGCCCTGTGGACAATTTACCAAATTGTCCTACAGGTTTTCATCCATCTTGGTGCGTCGTAGGCCCATGGGGAACTCCTACGAAAATGTAGGGCGATTTGGTAAATCGCCCTGTGGACAATTTACCAAATTGTCCTACAGGTTTTCATCCATCTTGGTGCGCCCCAGACCCATGGGGAACTCCTACGAAAATGTAGGGCGATTTGGTAAATCGCCCTGTGGACAATTTACCAAATCGTCCTACAGGTTTTCATCCATCTTGGTGCGTCGCAGACCCATGGGGAACTCCTACGAAAATGTAGGGCGATTTGGTAAATCGCCCGGTGGACGATTTACCAAATCGTTCTACAGGTTTTCATCCATCTTGGTGCGTCGCAGACCCATGGGGAACTCCTACGAAAATGTAGGGCGATTTGGTAAATCGCCCTGTGGACAATTTACCAAATTGTCCTACAGGTTTTCATCCATCTTG
>JAGNBF010000039.1:55623-61104 GCA_018004935.1 Chloroflexota bacterium
GTAAATCGCCCGGTGGACAATTTACCAAATCGTCCTACAGATTTGTAAAGCTAACTTGACCATGCCGACTTTGTCATTTCGAGCGTAGGCTTCGGAGCGAGAAATCTTTCCCCCCGGCCCACAGGTAATTACATGAAACTCAGACAAGCCTTCAGTTGGGACGCAGTACGCGAGAAAATTTCCGTTGAATATGTCAAAGGAGAGATTTTGCGGACGGTGTACGGCAACGAAAAAACGTTCGTCGCCAGCCTCGATCCACGCATCTTACTGCTTTGGTATCTCGTGTTTGCCATCGTTCCCTGGTTTTTCTACGACCGGCTCGTTTTGCTGGGCATCTGCCTGATGGTAGGCGTCGTCGCCCTTATTACGAGCAGTTAGGGTCAGTCTACAACCAGTTCCGCCAGCCCTTCAGCACCATCCCTGAACTCAAAGCACTCATCAGCACTGGCGCGTACACCGTCTGCGTAAACGACAATCTCCCTGCGATGGTGGGATTGGCCCGGCAAGAAAAACTGCGCCTCAAACAAGAAAAACTAGACCCTACCCCGCTGTAAACGGGTGCGACAGGGGTCTGGTTATTCCAGGCGGAAACGCCACGCCGCCAACAGCCAGAGCACCAACGCGTAGAGCAACAGCACCCCCACCGCCATCAACACCGACTCCAGCCCCAACCCCCGCACGATAATGTCCTTAAAACCATCCATCATCCAGGCCAGAGGGGTTAGATAGGCAATGCGCTGTACTGAAGCGGGGGTGAACTCGATGGGAACCCACGCTCCCCCCAGCCCGGCCAAAACAAACATCGGCACCAGTGAGAAGACGATGACCTGTTCTTCGCTCTTGGCGAGGGTGCCAATGAGCAACCCCATGCTGGCGGCAAACAAGGCTCCGGCAACAACCAGGAGAAGCGTGGCGACCGGCTCATGGAAATAAGGCAGTTGGAGCAAAAGCTGGCCGAAAATGATCAACGTCAACAGTTGCACCACGATAAGAATGAACATGGCCAGATAATGCCCCAACAGAATGCTAATGCGGCTCATGTTGGTGGTGAGCAGGCGGCGCAAGGCCCCGTTTTTGCGCTCCAGCACCAAAATTTGTGAGGCGGTGATGAGTCCGGCCAGGGCAAATTGAGCCATCATGCCGGGGGAAGAATGGGCGAAGGCGTTGTCGCTGTAGATAGCATTCTCATCCCCATCCGTAACCGGCGCGGAACCGGGACGCACCTGCACCGCAATGAGGGGTGAGGCCCAGGCGGATACCGTTTGAGCGAGGGCTTCGTTGAAGTAGGTTTGTTGCTCTGCCGCGCTGAGTTCGCCGTGTGTGATGGCAGTCTCCAGACTGATGCGGGCGGTTTGTAGGGCGTTGTTGAGCCGGGTCGCGGCCGCGTTGACTTCCCCCTGTAAGGTAAATCCGGCACTCTGGCTGGGGTCCACCAGCAATGTCACCGGAATGGGTTGCCCGGCCTCAGCCTGGATGGTGAAATCCGGGGGAATGCGGAGCGCGGCCGCGAACGTTTCATCCTCTACCTGTGCCGCTACCTCATGCCAGGTCCCCTCCACCGGTTCCAGCCGCAACACCTCCGATTCGCCCAGTAACGTCAGCAAGTGTGCCGCGACGGTTCCTTCATCCTCGTTCAGCAAGGCCACCGGCAGGCGCGGATCATCCTCGCCATTGCCACTGCTAAACCCACCAAAGGCAAAACCAAACAGGAGTGTAAACAGTACCGGCATGATCAGCAGGAAAAAAGCCGACTGCTTCTCCCGCAAAATCTGGCGCAAATCTTTGAGAGCCAGGTCGAGAATTCGCATAAGTCAAACCTACCAGGTCACTGGTGTATTAGTTTATTAGTGTACTGGTGTATTGGTCATGGATACGAATACACCAATATACTAATACACCAATATACCAATACACCAATAACGATTCCTCAAACAAACCGCCGTTGCAGGCGGTATTGGGCGATGGCGACAAAAACGGCCATCCACACCAGTAATCCGGCCAGGGTGGGGAGCAAATCGGTGATACTGCCGCCCTGCATGGCGGTTTGTAGCCCGCGCACCGCCCAGCCTTGCGGCACAACCAGGGTGATGGCTTCGATGGTGGGAGAGACGGCACCGCCGGTAAAAATGGAGATCATGCCGATCATGCCGGTGAGGGTGAGGACACCGCCATACACCGCGCCACTCTGGCGGGTATTTTTGACCAGTGAGGCCAGGAACAGCCCGGTCGCGGCCGCGATGAGGATTAGACTTGCGGCCGCGATGACCACCATCCCCAAACTGCCCCACTGAATGCCAAACACCAGCCGCCCAAAAAACATCAACACCGTCACCTGCACCGTCAGCATGATCAGCGTTCCTAACACCTTGCCCCCCAGAATAACGGCAACCGGTGTTGGTGTCGTGAACAGGCGTGACAAAGTGCCCTTTTCCGCTTCGACCAGGATGGTT
The DNA here is from genome assembly GCA_018004935.1 of Chloroflexota bacterium. Classification (GTDB taxonomy): domain Bacteria; phylum Chloroflexota; class Anaerolineae; order Promineifilales; family Promineifilaceae; genus Trichofilum. The sequence continues at coordinate 58,074 of JAGNBF010000039.1, forward strand.
TGTAAGGTTCCCGCCCCGGTGAAGAAGGCGAAGAAGATCATCATGCCACCCATAATCTGCCCCAAAATTTCGGCCAGCAGGTTGTCTTCCCCGCTTGTGCCGGGGGGCGACTCCATCGTGACGAGGGTTTGCTCCGTTTGGGCCTGGGCGAACGCGGCCGCGGTCAATTCATTCACCACCCCTTGCACCAACGCCTCATCAATGGGCACACCCGCCTCGGCCAGTTGGGTCATCGCCACACTGGTGCCAATTTTGGTGAAGGCGAAACTATCGGTGAACTGGCGCAGGAGCGACGCGACGATGGCTGGCCCCAGGCTGAGTGTCGGGTCGTGATACAGTTCGATGGTGGCCGTTTCATCGGGGAGCATGAGGCTGTCGGTGAAATTGGGGGGAATGATGAGCGCAACGTTGGCTGTCTGGTTGTCTACGGCAGTGCGGGCCGCGGCCGCGTCCTCACCCAGGGTCACGGTCAACAGGTCAACAAAGGCATCCCCCTGCAAAATTTGGGCCAACAATGCCCCCATTGAATCCACCTCCGCCAGATCAAAATCAGGTTGGCCGGTGATGTCCGGGTCTACGCTGGCAGTGGCGGGCAATTCTCCTTCATCCAGGTTGACCAGCACGACGGCTGTTTGCGGCAGGGTAAAACTTTCCCCTTCGCCCACGCCGCCAAACATGAAGGCGAACAGGGCCGTGACCAGGATCGGCACGACAAACATGAACATAATCGCCGTCAGGCTCCGCGTGGATTGGCGTATCTCCTTGATGGCCATATCGAGTAGTTTCATCTCAATCCCTCAATGCCCGCCCCGTCAGGTGCAGGAACACCGTTTCCAGGTCTGGCTCTTGAATGTCTACCGAGGTGATGCGGATACCGACCGCGGCCGCAAGCTCAAACAGATGGGGCAGAACCAGGTTGCTATCACGAGCCAACAGGGTAATCACCCCATCTTCCGCCGTAATGCTGGCAACCCCGGCCACCTCGCGCCACTGCGCCAGCAGTTCGGGATGGGGTTCACTCAGGCGCACGCTGATGCGATCTTGCTCCCCCACAATTTGCACCAGGTCTGTGTGCGTGCCCGAAGCGATGATTTCCCCCTTATCCATGATGGCGATATGGTCAGATAATTCCTGTGCTTCTTCCATGTAATGGGTGGTATAAAGCACCGTTGTTCCCTGCCGGTTCAAATCTTTAACCCCATCAAGGATGTGGCGGCGGCTCTGCGGGTCAATGCCTACTGTCGGCTCATCCATGATGACCACATCGGGCTGGTGGAGCAAAGCCACACCGATGTTGATGCGCCGCTTCATCCCCCCGGAGAATTTCTCCAACCGCCCTTTCTGCCGATCCGCCAGGCCGATGAGTTCCAGCACCTCATTAACCCGTTTGTCGAGTGCGGCTCCGCGCAGGCCGTACATCTTGCCCCAAAAGTCGAGGTTTTCCCGTGCGGTCAGGTCATCGTACAGGGCAATCTCCTGGGGGACGACGCCTAAACGTGCTTTGACGGCTTGCGGCCGCGAACTGATCGAGTGGCCCAGTACCGTCGCATCTCCTTGGGTGGGGCGTAGCAGGCAGGCCAGCATCGAAATGGTGGTGCTTTTACCGGCCCCATTTGGCCCCAACAGGCTAAACACCTCACCCCGCCGCACGGTAAAAGAGACCCCTTTGACGGCGTACACCTCGCCAAAATCTTTGTGTAAATCGAGAACATTGATGGCTATGTCTTCCATACGATTTCTCCCTCAGCGCTGGTAGTTACCACTTATGGTTTGCTTCGCAATACGTTAAAAATCTCCAGAGCACGGTTGATGCGCTCACTCATACGCTCCGGATCATTTGGTTTGAACTGGGGATCCATTTTCTCTATTCCTTGACGCTCGTACAGCCGGGTAAAACGAGCCGTCAGCTCTGGCATGATCTCGGCGGGCACAAAACCCAGTGTCTGGGCCAATTCTTGTTTTCTTTGTTTGTCCTTACGGCTTGATTGAGACATCAGGTAAATAATAACGGTAAAAAACAGCAAAAAGCAGCGTGGTTCAAAAATCGGCAAACGATGCTTAACATTTTGTAGGGCGATTTTGTAAATCGCCCAGTGGACGATTTACAAAATCGTCCTACAAATTTTCATTCCACTGGGTGCGCCGTAGGCCCATGGGGAACTCCTACGAAAATAAGTAGCGAGTGGTGAGTGAACACATACTCGCCCACTCGCTACTCGCAAATTCGCTATTGGTTCCACTTACGAGGTGGTGACGTTGAGTTATGATCATGAAAGTCAAAACACCCTCAAAGCCGGTGGAGACAATTTAGTAGAAGAGGTGGAGTACAATGTACGGGGACAGATGACAACCCTAGACCGTAAAAATGGCTTCGATTCCACCTACACCTATTACGGTCTGACGGGTGGTTCTGGCACGGGGAACAACGACGGGCGTCTGTACACCGTCCAACATGGTTCAGGGGCGGATAACAAAAACGACTTCAAATATTTCTATGACAAGGTGGGCAACATCAACCAACTCGAAACCTGGGTCAAACCGCAATCTACCCAACTCATTGATACCCAGACCTTTACCTACGATCATTTACACCGCCTGGTCAGTGCTGATGGGAGCGGCTACAACCCAGAGATGCCCACTTACAGTCACAGTTATGCCTATGCCAACGACGCCAGCCACAACGGTCTGCTGGGCAACATGACCAACTATGCCGGGAGCAGTTATGATTACGACAACTGGCACACCAACTGCGGCACACCACCGTCACAAGACCTACCCCATGCTGTCCATAAAGTAGGGACGAGCGATTACTTCTGCTACGATGGCAACGGCAACATGACCATCCGCAAAACAGGCACCATCACCTACACCCAATCCTTCGATGTGGAGAACCGGTTGACCCAGGTCACACAGAGTAACAACAGTACCGCGACCCGGTTTAGTTATGACGCCAGTGGGCAAAGAACCAAGACAGAGATAGAAACCGGTAATGAGAAAACCATCACCTACTATCCCTTCCCCAACTATGAAG
>JAGNBF010000040.1:0-43304 GCA_018004935.1 Chloroflexota bacterium
CGCCCTACATTTTCGTAGGAGTTCCCCATGGGCCTACGGCGCACCAAGAGGGATGAAAATTTGTAGGACGATTTTGTAAATCGTCCACCGGGCGATTTGCCAAATCGCCCTACATTTTCGTAGGAGTTCCCCATGGGCCTACGGCGCACCAAGAGGGATGAAAATTTGTAGGACGATTTGGTAAATCGTCCACCGGGCGATTTGCCAAATCGCCCTACATTTTCGTAGGAGTTCCCCATGGGCCTACGGCGCACCAAGAGGGATGAAAATTTGTAGGACGATTTTGTAAATCGTCCACCGGGCGATTTGCCAAATCGCCCTACATTTTCGTAGGAGTAAAAATGACCGTTCCGGCCGTTGAGACCATTAATTTGACCCGTCTCTTTGACAAAAAAGTGGCGGTTGATCATTTGAATTTGCAGGTTGCTGAAGGTGAGTTTTTCGGTTTTCTAGGCCCTAATGGGGCTGGCAAATCTACCACCATCAAAATGATTGTAGGTTTGTTACGCCCTACAACGGGCACCGCTAAAATCAGTGGGCTGGATATGTGGCAGGAACCGCTCCAGGCCAAGCAATTGTTGGGGGTGTTGCCGGAAGGATTAAATCTATATGATCGGCTGACAGCCCGCGAATTTCTGCGTTTTGTGGGCACCATGTATGGTTTGGATCGGCAAACGGTGAATCAGCGCACCGAAGAGCTGTTAGGGCTGATGGATTTAAGTGATGATGCTAATAAACTGGTGATTGATTATTCGCAGGGGATGCGCAAGAAAACGGCCCTCGCGGCCGCGCTCATTCATGCGCCGCGTGTCATCTTTCTCGATGAGCCATTTGAAGGGGTAGATGCCATTTCTGGGCGAGCCATCCGCCGGGTGTTACAACATCTGGTGGAACAGGGCACGACTATCTTTTTCTCCTCCCACATTTTAGAAGTTGTCGAACGACTCTGTACGCGGGTAGGTGTTATTGCTGAGGGACGGCTGGTAGCGGAAGGGACAATTCCTGAACTGCGGGAGCGTGCGGCCGCGGGCGAAGCCGCCACTCTGGAAGATATTTTCCTTAAAGCGGTGGGGGCCAGCGATGCCGAAACCGAGGAGCGGAAGTTATCATGGCTGGCTTAGGCATTAACTGGCAAAAACAAAAAGCGCTGTTGGTTTTACGCGGCCGCTTGACGCTTCGCCAGTACACCAAAGAACCCGGCCGTATTTTGTCCGCCATCCTGGCCGCCTTGTTCCTTCTGCCGCTGGTGCTGGGGGCGGCGGTGGGAACCGGGGCCGCTTATCTCTTACTCCCTGAACCCTGGCCAGGACAGGTGTTGGGGGTAGCACTGGTGATCATGTGGTTTATCTGGTTCAGCCTGCCACTTTTTTCCTTCAATGTCAACGAAGGTCTAGACCCCACCCGCCTCATCGTTTACCCCATATCACGGCGCGATTTTGTCGTGACCCTGTTTGCGGGCACACTGTTTGATTACCCCACCTATTTTATGTTACCCCTTTTCATGGCGGCGCTTATTGGCTGGGGGGTTCGTTTTCCTTTCACCCTGCCCGTATTATTCATCAGTCTGTTGTTGAATTATATGGTGATGGTTCTGACCAGCCAGTTGGTGGTCAATATCATAGGCGGTTTATTACAGAGTCGTCGTTTTCGCGATGTGATGATTATCATCTTTTCGCTGGTGGGGTCATCGTGCTGGTTTGTTTCTCAGGCGTGCAACCGGCTGACGGAACAATTTAGTGGGGCGGTAACGGAGGGGCAGGCGATGGAGTTACAGCAGACGTTGACCTCTCTGCGGCCGCTGACGGTACTACAATGGTTGCCGCCCGGTGCGGCCGCGAAAGCGGTTGAGCAGGCCAGTGTAGGGGCCTGGGGTGAGGCCATCCTCTGGTTGCTGTATACCCTATTCTGGGTAATAGTGCTGACCTGGGGCTGGTGGCGAGTTCTGCAACGGATTGTTACTGGCGAAGGGTTCCTCATCAACCTGGGCAAAACTGCCGTCCGTGCGGAAAAAGCCACATCATCCTCCACCGAAAGGGATTGGTTGGCCTGGCTCCCTCCTGAAATCGGGCAAATGGCTCTCAAGGAACTCAAAGCCATTTGGCGCATCCCCCAACGACGCGTGGCCTTTATTCAAGGGCTGATTATGCCCTTTGTGTTAATCATCATTTTTGGTGCACAAGGGGGCGACTCGTCTGGCCCCGATAATTCCCGTTTTTCAGTCGCCTTTTTGCCGTTTTATGCCCTGTTCACCTTCTGGGCCAATGGTCAGAACATGTTGGGATTAGAGATGACCGGGCTGACGACCTTACTCATGACACCGGTTTCGCGCCAATACATTCTCCTGGGGAAAACATTAGGATTGGGGGTTGTGTCGGGTTTACCTCTCCTGCTTTTGGGCACCGTATTGACCATCTTACAAGGGGATATGCTGATTTTGTTGTTTATTCCCGCCGCATTGGGTTTGGGGTTGATGGTATTAGGGGTGATGAGTGTATCCTCGGTTTATATAGCTTTTCCGACCCAATTTGAGCGTAAGACGGGTCAAAATGCCTTCTCTGGGGGCGGGGGATGTGTTCCGGCAATCGCCAGCCTGTTTGCCGTACCGGCGGTGATTGCGTTATTGAGTCTGCCTGTGGCCGCGCCGCTGGCAATTGGTTTGTTGTCTGATCTCTCCTGGCTGGTGATCGTGGGGGCTGTGGTGAGTGTGTTTTATGGCCCATTGGTATTGTGGCTGGGCACATACCTGGGGGGACGAGCCTTACAGACACGGGAACCAGAACTGTTGCAGGCAACGCGGCCGCAGGGTACATAAAATTGTCGCCCATTCTTAACAATCATTCGTAGATAACTTTTGCCGCCACACCCCACGAATCCCGCCAGAACCAGATGGAAGAGAGGGGTTTTGGTCGCCTATTACATACGAGTATAATCGCGCCCTATGAGGCAAAAGGAAACCCATAAACATCTGATTCTGGCAACAACCGCTTTCATTCCCTTCCTTATTTTGCTGTTCTGGCAATCCGTATTAAACCCCTCAGTTAATACCAACGGCACTTTGTTACTTTCGCCCCCTTCGGGTAGTTATAACCACTCCCTATTATTAAAGATGAATATTGATCAGGGGCAAGGCGAAATTCGTTATACCCTTGATGGCAGTAACCCTATAACAACGGGCCTGCGCTACGAATCACCTGTTCCCATAACGGGCGAGGGTGTATTCATTGTCCGTGCCCGCCATCTCCTGCCCAATGGCGATTTCGGCCCGGAAGTTTTTGGTACCTACATCATCGGTTTGGAAACATCCTTGCCCCTTTTATCCATCATTATCGAGCCTGATGACATGTGGGGAAGTGAACAAGGAATATGGGCCAATCCGTTTGGGCGTGGTTTTGCCTGGGAACGCACCGCACAACTGATGTTTTTCGAGGGCGACCGTAGTGATAACCCACAGGGATTAGCTTTCTCAACACCGGCCGGACTGCGCATTCATGGCTCGGCTTCGCGAGCCTATCCCAAGAAATCTATTCGTATTTATTTTCGCAGTGAGTATGGTAATGGACGTCTCGATTACCCTCTGTATACCGAAAATGTACCCTGGGATCGTCTAATACTCCACGCTGGGGGGCAAGATTATGCCGCCCCTGAATATGGGGCCAATTGGACTTTACTGCGTGCCCAATTGTTTTATGAGTTAGCGGCCGCGACAGAGGCAATTGCGCCCCAGACCCGCCCTGTTCTCCTTTTTGTTAATGGACAGCTCTTGGGTGTTTACCAATTACGCAACCAATTAACCGACCGCTACCTCCTGGATCGGTATGGGTTTGAAGAAGTGCGAATGTTCGCCATTTCTGGGGATCTCGGCTCTTTGGGTTTAGATGTTGCCCCCCTGCCTGAAGATGTTCTACTGACAAATCCAGAACAGGTACAGGCCCGCGATGAATGGCTCAAAATCTTAAACGAGATTACTACAAGCGATCTAAATGACTCCGCTGTTCAAGCCCGACTGGCTGAACGTATAGACTTTGGCAATTTTTGGGATTACATTATTTTGCAGATGTATAGCGGTAATACCGATTGGTTACGCAATAATGTCGAACAATTTCAGCCCACCAATGGGGATCAGCGCTGGCGCTGGCTGTTATGGGATGTGGATTATAGTTTTGGCCTGGCTCCCTGGAGTGATGTCTCTTATGACATGGTGAATTGGCTTTTCACGAATCAACATCCTGTTTTTGAAAGAGGATCATTAATGTTGCGCCTCTTGCTCCAGCAAGAAACATACCGCAACACTTATCTGGTGCGTCTGGCCGATCTGCTGAATACAACCCTGGCCCCCAACACTGTTGCCAATCAGTTAGACCTCATGGCCTCAGAAATGCGGCCGGATATGCACTTTGAAACCGATTTATGGAATAGCCCAGGGGATTGGGAAGCCAGTGTGGCTGAGATGCGCGATTTTGTCTTGCGCCGACCAGATTTTATGCGGCAACAGCATATTGATGGTTTTAATCTGGGGGGAATAGCCACCATCACATTAATTGCGCCTACCCGAGGTGGAGCACTCTCTCTCAATGAATCTATTGAAGTTGACCAGGATTGGTCTGGGATCTATTTCTTGGATACAACAATTACGATTACAGCTATCCCTGATGATGGTTATGTTTTTGTAAAATGGTCAGACTCTTCTTTACCTGCCCAGGCGCAATTAGTGTGGGATGTAACGGGTGATCAACAATTTGCCCCAATCTTTGAACGCCGCTGATCTTCTCGTTATCACATATACTGGTAACGGGCATAATTTGCGGTTTGTTGCCGTGTCGCTTTATTGCCGTGTCGGGTATATCTGAGGCCACCCCCACCCCTAACCCCGCCCCCAGGGGCGGGGAATTATTTTTGGCGCGGTTTGGCGGGCGTCTGCCCGCCAAACCGCGCTGTTGGGTTTTATTCCTTAGTGAATATCTAAAAATAACTTCCCGGTTTAGACCTGACAGGTTTTCGGAAACCTGTCAGGTCTGCGCGGAACTTATTCTTGGACGATTACTTAGTTGTTAATTGTGCTATTCGCCTATTGTCAGGGTTTGCCACAAAAGGGCACGATCAGCCGGTTGTTCACCTTCTGCACTGGTAACGGGCAGGCGTTCGCCGCTTTCTGGTAAATAGACACCGGTTCGCAGAGAGTATATCCCCGCAGGTAAGTCGGCAGGGATGTTCAGGTGATGTTCATGGGGAATGGTTGTGCCGGGGTGCCAACCACGTGTAGGGTAGCGGCCGCTAAAAGGGACACCATCGGAACCCGCAACCAGATTGCCCGCCGAATCAACCAGATGGACAAAGATGTTGTAGTTTTGTGTCGGCGTTTGCTCTGCTTGCCAGTAAAGAGTAATAGTCAATTGCCCCCCAGGAGCGGCCGCGCCTTCGACCAACGCTGAATAAAGCTGAATGCCATCAGCAAATTTAGCGTGCAACAACTCGCCAGATGGTTCACCTATCCAGGGAACTGCCACATAACCCAATAAGACTTGATCCAACGGATTGCTGTCGCCGTCTCGGTAAATGGTAAGTGGCTCAAGTCCTATCGTTTTCCGTAAGACGAGATTAACAGGGTAGGCGCCTACAGGAATTTCGGGCACGACCGTCAACGAGCGTTCCACAGACAGTGTTTGCCCCTTTTGCCACCAATCATTAGAGATGTTATCGGGCGTGACGACATCTATCTGAGCATAAGGTACGCCTTCGAGGGGGTTGGTAATATTGATAACGGTATTAAAGGGGGTGACAGGGCCATCGGCTCGCATGATAAGAGCGACCGTCACGGTACCACCCGGCTCCAAAATGAGGGGGGTGTAGCGATAGCCGGTGATGCTCAGATTTAGAGGTGTGCTTACATTTATAGGATAGACAGGCACTGTGTCCGCCAGTGGGCCATTCTTGTGCCAAACAGTAAGCGGCCGTTCAAAATTTGAGGTGATATAAGCGATTTCGTACCAGTCCTGAAACCAGTTACTGTTTGTAAGCTGTTGCCAGGCTAATGTTGGCTCACTAACAACCCATTCTGGGTGAGTTGCTACCAGTATCATCCCATAATCGCCAACCGTTTCCCCCTTTTCCCAGGCCACATTCACAGAGTTTAACAGCCAGCCCAGGCGGCTGGAGCCAGCGAGGGTTTGGGGTTTTAGCTCCTGTTGTTCAAACCAGGTAACAACGGCTTCTTCTGCCTGGAGATGCGCCCAGGGTTGTAGCCGATAGCGCATGACTAAAGACATACTCAAGGCGATTGTTAATGTTACCCCTACAGCTATGGTCAAAATTGTCGCGGATGGTTCGGCAATGGTGAAGAGCGTCTGTTGTTGTACCAATAGAATCGTTTGCTGGAAACCCAACACGACAAGCCAGGTGAGGACAACAGCTAACACGGTCTGTCCCAGTAGAGGATCTGTCATCAGGGCGACGGGTAGCCAGGCCAACCATAACCAAAGAGGATCTTGTATGTCTGACTGTTTGATGAGGGTCCCCATGCCCAGTAGAAACAAGGGAATGGCGATCCAGTAAAGTTGGCTTTCATAAAGCAAGCGGGAGAAGGCGGTTTGGAAATCTGCCCATAATGACAAATGGAGATATGGCCCGCGAAGTCCTAAAATAATTAGCGAAGCCGCGGCCGCAAAAATCCAGCCCCACCCTTTTTTTGCCTGCCAGGCCAGCCAGACTAGAGCTAATACGGCCAATGACCAATCGGGCCAAATGAAAAGTAGCAACAATAAGCCCAAGATTCCTCGCCAGATGGGGCGCGAGCGTCCGGTTGTCAGCCAGAGAGCCAGGGCTAACACCCAGCCCAGTGGTAAACCCAACGTATTGAACTGTACCGGTGACAGAACGAGCAATAACGTACCTAAAAGGGCTAGTGACTGGTAATTTAGACAGCGTTGCAAACCCTGTTTGAATTGCCAACCCGCTATGGCCCAGCCACAAGCACTTAGCAACGCGGGAAACCAGACATGATTGATCACCCCCAAAAGGATGGTCCAGAGTGGCAAAGGGGCAGTTAAAGTATCTGGGCTGAGGAGAGGTTGGGTCTGAGAAGCGTGAGCCAGTGAAGCATAGGCTAAATCGGCCAGGAATGGCCGCCACCATAGGGTCAAAACAAGGGGTAAGATGAAGAGGAACGTCGGGAAAAAACGTTCAAGCTGTTTGGCCATAGGTGAATTTCTAAAACAAGAATGCTTGAACGCCCGTGACATACTTGGAGTAACGAACGCGTAGAAGAGGAAGATGATTGATTGTTTCTTCCAGTTGGTCGGCCGCGGCCGCGGGAGCCTTCAATTCTATAATCACCTGATCTGTCAGGGGTAAGGCACGCCTGAGATTGGGGTAGCGACTCAAGCGTTGATCGTAGGTTTTTAATTTGTAATCCAACGTCACACGGATAACTTTATCCGCCGAAACAAAGTATTCACGAAAATATTGGGTTAGCAACGTTGGCTGAGTTGCTTCTAACAGGGGAATATGCCAGGGATGGGGTGTTATACGAAGGAGATGACGTTGGATTTGCCGATAAGATTGAGTTAGATCCACAGGTTCAGGTAACTCAAAGACAAGTTTACCGCCTAACAAATTCTCTTTATATTTCAGTTCTAACCTGGTCTCAACCTGATCACTACCCATACCATACCACCGCAAGCGCAGTTTATTGCGCCAGGCATTACCAATCAAATTGGCCTCATAACTATTAAGATCAATTGTGTCAAAATAGATCGAGTTGACTTGTCGTGAGGCGTGGTGACGACGAAATCGTTCGGGATGGATATTCAGTTGTGATCGTAAAGCAGAAAGGGTCAGCAAAGGCGCGACAAATTTAAGTTCGTAACGTAGTTCAGCCATCACTCAAGCCGTTAACATGTTAGCCTGTTCGATAAAGCTAAGTTCAGCGAGAGGATAACGAGCACGCACCGCAATAATGAGGGGTGACAGATCATCTATTGACTTAACTTGAAGCATCCAGGCGACATTGATACTCCCAGCCACTGTATCTAAACGACGTAATTCAGCTACTTCAGAATGTTGTTGCACAATCTCTTTAATATCCGCAAAGGTTGCATTGGTATCATCAACGGCAATACTAATATAGAGGTTGCTCTTCTGATTTTGAGTGGTAATTTGCAGGCGGAGGTAAAGGTATGCCAGGATAATGGCAACAGCCATCGTAGTTGGCATACGTTGGTTAGCACCTATGCCTAAACCAGTAGCAATAGCCAGAAACAGAAAGACCAACTCTTCTGGCTCTTTGATGGCGGTACGGAAACGAACAATTGAGAGAGAGCCAACTAAACCTAAGGACAGTGCCAGGGAAGACTGGACGATAGAAATAATTAAAACGGTGGTGATAGCCAGCGGTGGTAGATTGTTAGCAAAGCGTGAGCGATTGGATAACGAACGTCCGAAACGAATATAAAACCAGGCGGTAAAGCTGGAGAGAATGATCGAAAGCAATAAATTAATTGCTAGTGTATCTAGTTGCAGATCCGGTGTTGTTAAATTGAGAATATCATCCATCAGATTTTACGCTTCCCAGAAAGAGTATGGAAGTATATCATTGATTGGTTTACCGACAATTCGGGTAACTGCTAAGCAGTAATTCTCAATTTAACCAACGGTTAAAACCGTTGCCCGCCAAAAGCACGCTCGAAAAATGGCCCAACCCGTAGCCCAGTTGACCGCCGGGCTATCAGTACCAGGCCCTACGGGCTAAAACAGCAGGCCAACGGCCTTCGTAATCATAACCCGGCCCGTTTTACGGCCGGGCGGCCTCACCATTTTTAGACGTTCAGGCCAAATTGAGAATTGCTGACTACTAAGACCCTCGAGGGCTGAGTTTGTTGAAGCCGCGTGTTGCCTTCGACAAGCTCAGGTAAAGGCTTCGTAATCGTCCCAAAATAACCTGGGTGGCGCGGCAGGAGACCGGCCACAGCAAATCGCTAGTGCACCTGGGCGGAACTCTCTCGCAGGTTTAGAAACCAGGTTTTTCTCCTGTAAAGCATTCTGAATTTGCTGTAAAAACCTGGTTTCTACTTATGCCGTACTGTACCAGGTTAATTGCCAACGATTACTTAGTAGTTGGTGGATGTGGCCACGAAGGATAAACCGAAAAGGGATCGCCGTTCGACATGGAGCCATAATTTATGATTTTCTAGACCTGGTTGCTCCAGAAGAACGGAGTAACCGGTCCCGCTTATGATTAATAATGAGATGAGGGAGTCGAAATTGATCGCCTAAAAGTAGCGTTTTCGTATTGGTGTGATGAGATCGCGAGGTGGGGCGCAAAGCAAAAAATTGTGTAGTCAGGTTTATACATGACCTTTGTCATTCTATTAATGAGGCTTCTTAACCATTAAAATGCTTCACGCATTGGTTGTTATAGAAATTATCTGTCTCATAAGGAATGTTGGCGTATGACTTATTACCTGTTTGGTTTCACTTTAGCTGTGATTGGTGCCTATTTTGGGCAACGGGGTGCGGTGAGGTTCACAACTTGGGCCAAAGCCAAAATGGGTGACACGCCCATGAGTCAATTCATGATTAATGCGTTTATGTTAGGGGTTGGTTTGATCTTGTTCATTTTTGTGGCGACGTTATCCAACCTTACAGCCTGAAAAAGCCCCTATGTAGTAGAACCAAATCTAATTCAAAAAGAGGATGTGGTTCAAAATTCAACTTAGAGTTCGCTTGTAAAGGCGTGGTTCAAAAGTCGGCAAGCTGTGCTTAACAATTTGTAGGGCGATTTTGTAAATCGCCCAGTGGACGATTTACAAAATCGTCCTACAGATTTGTAAAGCTAACCTGAACCATGCCCTTGTAAATAACTTTTGAATTTGCTGTGGCCGGTCTCCTGACCGTGCCACCCATCTTTGGGCTAAATCTGATCCATAATACGCACATCAGGAAAGTAAATCGTCGGAAACGAAAAATTCATCTGGGCAAACTGCCAGCGATCACCCTCTCGCACCACCACCGCCGTTAAACGGAGTGCCCAGACGAATTTTTCCCCGCGCCGCAGTTCATAGATGGTATTGGTTCCCCCGCGCAGGATAAAATGAAGTTTCTGCTCCGCCGGTAGGGTGGATGTGTCCAGGAAATTTCTGACGAAGGCCAGAAATGAGTCGTAATTTTCGGCCCCAATGGTCTGGGAAACGGTAGCGGGGACGGCAATCCAGCCCACATCCCCTCGTACCTGGATTGAGGCGGCATCCATATCCAGGCGCACATCGCCCCAGCCTTCCCAATCTCCTGCCACCAATTCCCGCGCCGCTTCACGGCTGGTATACCATTCATCTACCCCTGGCCTGAGACCATTTGTGCCGATGATTTCGGCATCAGGGGTGAACAGTTCCATGAAGGCATCCACCTGGGTGAGATCCCGGTGCAGGTAGCCCTCTTGGAATGTATGGAGTAATGCGCTGATTTCTTGTTGTGGGTTCATGAGGTTGTGATTGTACTCGCACGCTCGTAATTGACGACAATGACCCCATTCGGGGTGACAAGGCTTTCCGTCACCTTGAATGCCGCCGGGATTGTACCATCGGCAAATAACCGCTTGCCCGCGCCCAACGTTATCGGATATATCATCAGCCAGAACACATCAACCAGATCATGTTTGATAAGCGTCTGAACGAGATGACTACTGCCCCAAACGTGCAAATCCGGCCCTGGTTGTTGCTTGATTTGGGCGACTTTTGCGGCAATATCGCCGCTTAAAAACACGGATGGTTGCCATTCGCCAGATGTCAGGGTATTCGAGGCGATGTATTTGGTTGCCTTGTTAGCGCCCGGCCAGGCGTCATTATGTTGCGGCCAATAGGGGTCCCAAATATCAAAGGTTTTGCGCCCTAATAACAGGTCGAACGGCATGTTCATCTGCTTTCTCAGGGCTGTTCCCAGAATCGCGTCGGCATAGGCTGAGATCCACCCGCCATAGGTGAAGCCGCCGCTGGTATCTTCGTCTGGCCCGCCTGGAGCCTGGATGACGCCATCAAGGGAGATATGTTCAAGCACAATAATTTTTCTCATGGTCATTTCCTTTGTTGGATAGCAGAACATACCTTCTGTTTTGTCGCAATGAGAATACCACTTTTTTCGAACTTGGCGAAGTAATCAACGATGTATTACCACACCCAATTTGCGTGATGATCATTGTGGGTAAATCCGGGGAAAGGGGCAGGTAGGAAGAGGGGAACGCGGCCGCACCCCCCAAGCTGGCCCGTTTATGGTGTGGTGGAAAGGGGAGAAGGTGTGGGGAAACGCGGCCGCAACGCCCAAGACTGGTATGGTGTTAGTGTAATATAGGTAAACCAAATATTTTTCATAATCTGCGCGTGTAGTTTCTCTGGTAAGAATTACTTTGCGCGTAAGTCCTAACCTATGGCTTTACTGAAAAAAGGTCGCGCAAAAACGGGGTGGTGCAGAGTTACCAGAGAAAAATTCGTGCCAATTCATGAAATTTGTGGCTTTTTTCAATGAACTCACCTATGTTTTGTAAGGGGTGTGCCAACGCTGGGCTTCAGACGCTCCGCAGAGCCTTGTTGGGCGGCCTGTCAACGCAATAACACGATGCCACTGTACGGCTGAAGCACGAGTGAGCTGCCCGCCGGGTAGAGTACGCCATCCACGCCCCGGTAATCGTAGCCGTCAAGCGTAATCGTTTTGGCCGAACCACTTTCATTCACATCGAAGCGCGTCACGCTGTCCAGTGTCTGCACGGTGGCATTCACAAGTTCCAGAACGACGTTATCCAGCCCCACCACCGCGCCCGGCGAATTCATCTCGAAGATCAGCAATGTGTCGGATTGATTGGCGGTCATGTTGAAGAAGATTTCATGCTCGGTCTGCTGTCCATCCACCCATACCGACTCAGTTGTGCTCACCTGCGTGTACGGCGAGTCCCTCTGGCGCAGGTAAGCAGTGATGATGGGTGTGCCTATGATCGCAACCGTACTCAACTGTAGGCGAACCGTCTGCCCGCCCTGTACTGCGCCGATTGGGTAGTCGTAGTGAATGGTCGGCGCGGGACCGTTGTAACCAAAGCGCAGACTTCCGCCGTCGAGCCGCCCGGTCTCCCACGTTGCGCTGAGGGTGTCTTGGGGCCAGCCGAACCAGTCGTCGAGATTACTGTTGAACGTGCCGTTGCCCACCCTATTTGAACCGGGCGTGCCATTGATGATATGTGAGGGATAGCGGTCGGCGCACACGGTCGAGGCCAAATCACGCCCGTACGCGGCTTGCCACTGCGCCAACGATTTGCGCGTGCCGCCCGCCCCTGGTAGCTCAACACTGAACTGGGGCGGGCCGAACGGATCGCAGTAGCGATTGGTGTCAATGGTGCCCAGCGTGGTGAAGAGCGCATCGGTCTGCGAACTGTAGATATTAAGCATCGGCACGCCGCGCACCATCACAGTATTGCCGCTCACAAGGCTGTGCGCCAGGTCATACGTGCCGAGATCATCGTCCGTCAGCAGTATTCCGGCCTCATCGGTAGCGAAGATGAGGTTGTTCGTTACGGTCACGTCACGCGTGTTGTGCAGGTGGACACCTGCACCACTAATCTGCGCGATGATATTGCCCGTCACAGTGACGAACTCCGAGTTGTCATCGATGTAAATGCCGTGTGTGGCCGTGGTGTTCCACGGCGTGCCCGCCGTGCTACCGCGGGCTTCTAACACCAGGTTGCGTTCGATTAGCACATTCTGAATGCGATACGTGTAGATGCCAGCCCCATCCATCTTGGTGCGGTTCCAGTCGCGCACCACGTTGTAACGGGCGACGGCGTTGCCATCCAGGCGCACGGCCAAATAGCCGATGCCCGCCACGGCGTTGTACTCAAACATCGCTGGTGCGTCGGTCACGCCGGTGATCTGCACACCTATATACTGCCCATCCCCATTGCCGCCCAGTCCGGCAAACAAACCGATGCGCTCTACAATCGTCTGCCTCACCTGGCAATTGCCGCAACCGTTGAGGTTCAGGCCGTTGTTCATGGAGTTTGCCACCGTGCTTTGTGTGACTTGACTGTTGGGACAGTCGTTCATTTCCAGCGCCTGGTTACCGGCCAGTCGCAGTTGCACTTGCTCAAATTGCAGGTTGGTGCAGTTGTGGGCGCGTACCAGGTCCTGTTGTGCGCCCCGCATTTCCATATTCTGAAATCGGAGGTGTTGGGAACCATTGATTTCAATCAGCGTGCTGATTACGGGGACTTCCACAAGCTCTCCGCTTGGATTGACCGGCCATTGCAGTGTGATGGTTTTATCATTCGCCGCGTACACCCACTCCCCATCGCGGTCGAGTGCGGCGAGGTGGTTCTGGATGAAGTAGCCCCAGCCCGGCTGGAGGTCATAGCTGGCGGGCGTGGCCATGGTCAGTGTACCGCCCTGGTGCGCCACAATGGGCAGACGGTCGAGTACCCAGGCAATGGAGCGCACTACCACCTCGCCACCTGTCCAATTGGGGCTCGCCGCCAGCGTGCTATCGGTCAGGGAACTGTTATTGCTGGCGCTGGTGATGTAACGGTAGCCTTCGTCCGCTTCGTCTCGATTGGGCCAGCGTGCGATGGGTTGTGGTACGCCGTCAATGACTAACAAGGCCGGGGTTGCATTGCATGTATTGCACACCACACGCCATTGGTTGTTACCCAGTGATTGCCAGCCGTTGAGCGTCTGTAGGCCGCTGAGTACAGGGGCTGTGCCGGTCCCGTATGCTCCGAACGTAATTGGCGCGACCGCTGTGCCGTTGTCGTTTTGGTCAAACGTGAGTGTTCCGGTGAATGACTCGCCGCGTGCGAACAGGATTTGATCGCCAGGCTGAAAGTCGCCACTGTTCAGCCCGGTCTGTACGCGGGCCAACGTGCGCCACGGCTGTGCCGACGTGCCGGGGCTGGCGTCGTTGCCGCTGGCGTTCAGATAGTAACTGGTCGCAGTAGGTGGTAACGGAGGCAGGGGAGTGTCCGACGGCGGGGGTGTGAGAACCCTTGGGAACGGAGTGGATGTAGCTGTGGACGTTGTACATCCCACCAAGAATATAATTGCCAATGCAATTCCAATGAGCTTTGGGGAAGATTTCACGATGCTTGTTTTGGCTCCTTTCGTAGTAAAGCATCAAAGCCGCCCAACGATTTGCGTTACCTGCGCTGGGGCGGGGGGATGGCCGCGAATCGCTTCCATGTTTTGTCTCGGTTTACGATTGGGCAATGGCCTGATTATACCGCAGTTTGCCAGGCGGTTGATATGGGCAGGAAACGCGGCCGCGCACTCCCAAAGCTGGCCCGGTGATGATGTGGGAAAGAGGAGAAGGTGTAGGGGAACGCGGCCGCAACACCCAACGTTGGCCCGGTGATGGTGTAGTGAAAGGGGAGAAGGTGGGGAGAACGCGGCCGCGAGACGAGACAAGCGTGAAGAACGAGCAATCAGCAAGACATCAAACAATACAAAAAAGATGAAACCATTGGGAAACGCTTGTTGTTTCCCAATGGTTTCATCTTTTAAGCCAACTAGCTCTTGCCTAGTTAATTGTTTTTGGTACTGTCTAGATGAGATTGACAGGTTATAGGATGATTCCCATTGGCGATTTGGCACATCGCCTTACAAAGTGTCAAGCTAACTGCCTGAGTTTATGCCTGGTTTTTACATATTTATGTAACCTCTCAATAAAGTGCGGAACCTTCGGAAGGTCTGAACCACGAGCCAGGCTATAGATGAAACCTTCCGAAGGCTTGCCCCGGAATATTGAGAAGATACATATTTATCCAAAAATTCCCGTAATGGCGGATTCACTTCTTGTGCATGTGTCATATTCACGGAGTGGGCCGCTCCCGCAATTCGAACCTTGCCTTTGCCATTGGGGAATAAGTTGTATAGTTGGTCTGCCAGGATTAATGGTGTGCCATAATCTTCAACACCATGAACTGATAAAACAGGAACCTGAATTTGTTTGATCTGTTCTGCGGTCACGGGAGTTCTAGCCAATAAGGCATTGATTGTGTGATACATCTGGTTGCCGCTAACGGCTTCCCATCTGGATTGCCACAAGTCCCAATAACTTGAAAATTTCTCCCTATTACCAATGAGCAAGGTCATCAAGTTTTCGATGTATAGTTGGGTAGCACCGTTTTTAACCCAATCATCTCGGAGTCCTTTGTAGTTACGGTCAAATTCTTCCGACTCAATATCCTTGCGTGTGCTCATCAACACGAGAGCCTTCACGCGATCAGGATGTTTGATTGCCAGGCGAATACTGGCATACCCACCTTGTGACATCCCAATAAAGGTTGCTTTCTCTATGTGTAGATGATTCAGCAACTCAATGCAATCAGAGACTACATCATACAGGTTGAATGCTTTACCATCCCATTTCGTTTGCCCGAAGCCACGAGTATCAACTCGGATACAACGATAGTCAGGGATCAAAGCCTTGACTTGATCATCAAACATTGTTTGGTCAAAGAGAAAACCATGCAGGAACAACAGAGGTTGACCTGTCCCGCCAGAATCCTCGAAAAACAAATCTTGATTGTTAATTTGTGTGAATGGCATTTGTTCCTCCAGGTGGTAGAAAATAACAATTCAATAGTCTATCAGTGGTTATTGATTTTATCAAACAGGGGAAGGTCTTTATCAGGGCGATTGCATATTCGGATTTCCCCCACCCCCAACCCCGCCCCCAGGGGCGGGGAGTTTTTTAAGGCGGGTAAAATCGGGGCGAAGCCCCGATTTTACCCGCCGAGTGGGTTCCCCCTTCCCGATTTCGGGAAGGGGGGTAGGGGGATGGGTTCATTCTGGTGAGTATGCAATCGCCCTAAGGTCTTTATGAACTATGCACTTGGGGAAAGACCTGGTAACGCGGCCGCAATGCCCAAAACTAGCCCAGTGATGGTATGGTGAAAGGGGGAAGTGTGGGGGAACGCGGCCGCACCCCCAACACTAGCCTGGGACGGTGGGGTGAAGGGGGAAAGTGTGCGGGAGGAACGCGGCCGCAAACCCACACCTTCTCCCTTCGCGGCATTTCATTTACGGAGTTTTTCATGCTTGATTGGTCAAGGTGTGGCTAATAAACTTCGTCGTGTGTACCAATATCCAGCAACACAATTACTTCATTGCCCGTGATAGGGTCTTGTTCAATAGAAAATACAATCCGGCAGTCGTAGCCACAGCCACACGCCCGTAACCCTTCTAACACGCCGCTCAACTTATGTGTACCCAGCGCTGTGGCAAAAACATCTTCTTGCATCTGCAACAATGTGTCTTCAATGCGTTTCTGCAATCGGGCATTTTGCCGCACGAATCTGCGAAAAACGCGCTTGAACTTTGGCGTAACAACCAGTTCGCGCCTCATCCCTGCCCTTCCACCCATTGCCGCAGTTCCGTAACGACTGTCTGGGCGGGTTGTGACTTAAGCTGACCACTGCGAAAGGCGGCTAATGATTCCTGAGCGTCACGGGCAATTTCACGCCGTCTGGCTTCGGTACGCCAGCCATGAATCAGGTCTACAAGCATTTCTTGCTGTTCTGCCGGAAACTGTCTGATTGTCTCGACAACTTGCTCAAATGTCATCGCCATGGGATTGTTCCTTAGATGCCAAAGTGTGTTTACGGAAGTTATTGTAGCACGAGGTAGTGGGCGTGGGAATCCAGTATGCGGCCGCACCCCCAACACTGGCCTGGTGATGGTGTGGTGAAAGGGGGGAACGCGGCCGCGATTCTACACCAGAGCTATCTGCAACCGCTTACCCAATGCCAGAGCCGCTTTTTCCAATGTGATGAGCGTAGCAGATTCGTTTTCAGGGTCCAATAGCCGGTCTACTGAGGCGCGACTCGTTTGCATACGTCGGGCAATCTCTGTCTTAGACACATTTTGTTCCTGCATTAATTGGGCAATCTGGAAAGCGATCACCCGTTTCCAGGCAATGGCTTCCGCGTCAGCCAGCATCCCTTCTTCGGCGAGAAAATCATCTAAACTGCTTCCTAAATGTTGTTCATTCAAATTGTTATCACAATAAGTCGGTGAATTCATCACGGGTGATTTCCACATCACACAAAATTCGTGCCAGCAAACCTGGGCCTATCGTTTCGCATCGGTGGACAGGCACAACCGTATGCCGCTCATCCGGGTAGGCCAGAAAATGGTAACTACCTTTGATACGAACACCTGAAAACCAGCCTTACGCAATGCGGTAATAACTTGTTGACCGGTGATACGAGGTAATCGGGTCATGCTTCAACCCAAACACGTTGTACACCAATAAATTCATGGGGGACATCTTCGGGTTGTCGCACTTCCAGACATAGTTCGATGGCTTCCCGAATCCGTTTCATCAAGGTATCCAACGATTTGGCCTGGGTGTGGCAACCAGACAGTTCTGGCACTGAGGCGACGTAGTAACCTTCGGCATCGCGTTCAATAATCACGTTAAATGCTCTTGCCATTGCTCACGCTCCTACTCTGATCATGGCGTGAATTATACCCTGGTTTAGTGGGTCATTCATGGTCGAAAAGGGAGACGCGGCCGCAACGCCCCAAACTAGCCCAGTGATGGTATGGTGAAAGGGGGAACGCGGCCGCAACGCCCCAAACTAGCCCAGTGATGGTGTGGGGGGAACGCGGCCGCGACCCTCAAAACTGACCCGGTGATGGTGTGGTGAAAGGGAGATGGTGTGGGGGGAACGCGGCCGCAACGCCAAAAACTGACCCGGTGATGGGTAGTGAAAGGGGAATAGTGTGCGGGGGAACGCGGCCGCAACCCCCGATGCTGGCCCAGTGATGGTGTGGTGGAAAGGGTGAAGGTTGGGGGAACGCGGCCGCACACCCAATGCTGGCCCGGTTATGGTAAGATGAAAAGGGGAGAAAGTGTGGGGGGAACGCGGCCGCGAGCCAACGAAACGCCAACAGATCAAATGACAGCTTCCACTAGGGGCAAAAATGTTGGACTTAAGAGGTGGTGCAAAGCAATACCATCATCCAGACCATGCCACCACACCCCATATCCATCTGATTCAATACTGAAATTTTGTTGCTGTTCGGGAGAAGCCTGTACCAGCCATTTCATTTCCGCACAGGGAAAGATAATGATTCGACCATCGTTCAAGGCAACCGTCAGAAGGTTGTTCGTAAAAAAGGCACTCACGATGCGGATGTCAGGCAAAGAATCCATATTGTTGCCAATGGGGAACGCGGCCGCAGGATGTCTATCATCACATCACTGTCCAGAATAATCATCGCCTGCCTCGTTCATGATATTGGGTCGTCTCTGCGCTTGTTCACGTAACTGCCGAGCATATACTTCACTGTCAGTAATATCTGACCTATCCTGCCACAAACCCACGAGGTCGGAATGGAGTAATTCGCGGGCTGTCAGTCGCGGCCGCGAACCCGTCTCTGTCGGCGTAAACAGTAACAACACCTCTACCCGCTGGCCTTTCTCAATCGGCAGGTTCCGCAAGGTTAATTCCCCTTTCTTCTCGATAGTCTGTTGTACGCGAATCGCTTCCATGTTTTACCTCGGTTTACGATTGGGCAATGGCCTGATTATACCGCAGTTTGCCAGACGGTTGGTATGGGCAGGAAACGCGGCCGCAACCCCCGATGCTGGCCCAGTGATGGTGTGGTGGAAAGGGTGAAGGTTGGGGGAACGCGGCCGCAACACCCAAAGCTGGCCCGGTTATGGTGCAGGAAAGGGGGTTGGCGAGGGGGAACGCGGCCGCACACCCGAAACTGGCCTGTTTATGGTGTGGGAAAGAGGAAAGTGTGGGGAAACGCGGCCGCAACGCCAAAAACTGACCCGGTGATGGGTAGTGAAAGGGGAACGCGGCCGCAACGCCCAACATTGGCCCGGTCATGGTATGGTAAAAGTGGGAAGGGAGAACGCGGCCGCAATGCCCAGAACTAGCCCAGTGATGGTATGGTGAAAGGGGAAACGCGGCCGCAACGCCCCAAACTAGCCCAGTGATGGTGTGGTGAAAAGGAGGAACGCGGCCGCGACCCCAACGCTGGCCCGGTTATGGTGTGATGAAAGGGGAGAAGGTGAGGGGGAACGCGGCCGCGACCCTCAAAACTGACCCGGTGATGGTGTGGTGAAAGGGAGATGGTGTGGGGGGAACGCGGCCGCAACGCCAAAAACTGACCCGGTGATGGGTAGTGAAAGGGGAATAGTGTGCGGGGGAACGCGGCCGCAACCCCCGATGCTGGCCCAGTGATGGTGTGGTGGAAAGGGTGAAGGTTGGGGGAACGCGGCCGCACACCCAATGCTGGCCCGGTTATGGTAAGATGAAAAGGGGAGAAAGTGTGGGGGGAACGCGGCCGCGAGCCAACGAAACGCCAACAGATCAAATGACAGCTTCCACTAGGGGCAAAAATGTTGGACTTAAGAGGTGGTGCAAAGCAATACCATCATCCAGACCATGCCACCACACCCCATATCCATCTGATTCAATACTGAAATTTTGTTGCTGTTCGGGAGAAGCCTGTACCAGCCATTTCATTTCCGCACAGGGAAAGATAATGATTCGACCATCGTTCAAGGCAACCGTCAGAAGGTTGTTCGTAAAAAAGGCACTCACGATGCGGATGTCAGGCAAAGAATCCATATTGTTGCCAATGGGGAACGCGGCCGCAGGATGTCTATCATCACATCACTGTCCAGAATAATCATCGCCTGCCTCGTTCATGATATTGGGTCGTCTCTGCGCTTGTTCACGTAACTGCCGAGCATATACTTCACTGTCAGTAATATCTGACCTATCCTGCCACAAACCCACGAGGTCGGAATGGAGTAATTCGCGGGCTGTCAGTCGCGGCCGCGAACCCGTCTCTGTCGGCGTAAACAGTAACAACACCTCTACCCGCTGGCCTTTCTCAATC
Organism: Chloroflexota bacterium; assembly: GCA_018004935.1. GTDB lineage: Bacteria > Chloroflexota > Anaerolineae > Promineifilales > Promineifilaceae > Trichofilum. The sequence goes on from JAGNBF010000040.1 coordinate 19,890, forward strand.
GGCAGGTTCCGCAAGGTTAATTCCCCTTTCTTCTCGATAGTCTGTTGTACGCGAATCGCTTCCATGTTTTACCTCGGTTTACGATTGGGCAATGGCCTGATTATACCGCAGTTTGCCAGACGGTTGGTATGGGCAGGAAACGCGGCCGCAACCCCCGATGCTGGCCCAGTGATGGTGTGGTGGAAAGGGTGAAGGTTGGGGGAACGCGGCCGCAACACCCAAAGCTGGCCCGGTTATGGTGCAGGAAAGGGGGTTGGCGAGGGGGAACGCGGCCGCACACCCGAAACTGGCCTGTTTATGGTGTGGGAAAGAGGAAAGTGTGGGGAAACGCGGCCGCAACGCCAAAAACTGACCCGGTGATGGGTAGTGAAAGGGGAACGCGGCCGCAACGGTTTGCGTTACCTGCGCTGGGGCACTGGACGGCGAAGCCGTCCAGCCAGAAAAATGCCAAGGCGTAGAAAACTGCTTGGGATGTGCGCAGAATCCCCAGCGTCAGGTGCACGCTTTGTTGGCACGCTTTTGACCTAAAGATACCTACGCCGAAATAGCAGGAATTAGTTTTTCGGATTTCCACATTTTATAAGCGGCGCGGGCATTTATTTCATGTGTTGCGTGCCAGTTTTTCATATCATCAAGTGCCCAATATTTTAACGCATGACCTTCATGCGATGTCTTAAGTTGACCACCAATAATTTCACATAGATGAACAATAGAAACGGTAGTATGCACACCCATTGTAGCACTTGGTTTGCGAGTAAATACGCCTACCAATTGATTAACCTTAATTTCAAGCCCAGTTTCTTCACGGACTTCTCTAACAACTCCTTCAACTGGCGTTTCATTTGGCTCAACAAATCCACAAGGCAAACACCAGCCGCTTCCATCAGACCTTTCCATCAAAAGGATTTCACCACTTTCATTGAAAATTGCAGCGTCCGTTCCAACTTTTGGCGTTATGTGACCAATTTCATCACGAAATCTTTCCTTGATAAATTCTTCTGGGGCAGATAAAAGTTCGCTATAAGTTTTTGTTGCTAACCCTAAAAGACGTTCGTATCTTTCTTTGTCAAATTCACTTGTGGGATACCGTAATCCATTTCGGGCAATTGTTTGAATTGAATCGAGCAATGAAAAAATATCCATTCAAGATTCCCTTTTGATTTACGCTTATTTTGCACGGAGCGTGCCAACGGCTGGCGTTAGCCGCTTGGGGTGGGAGCGTGGACTCGCCCGCGAAACGGGAAACGCTCCAAGCTACGACAAAGCTCAAAAAACGCGGTGCGTACCCCAAGTCGGCTGCACGCGGTGTTGGCACGCTTTTGTCTATCGAGCATCGTTTTCTTTCAAAAGATAAACTAAGCCCATTGGCATTTGACACGGTTGGATTAAACCATCGTTTACCAATTCTGAGAATAAGGACTTAACTTCGCTGTACAATTCTTGCATATTCTTTAATTCCTCATCGCCTTGCTTGAGTCTCCATGCTAAATGCGTGTTGAAGAAAAACTCATCAAAGGCTTTTTGATTTGGGCAATCCCAATCAATTGGCTCTTGCGTTTCAGAATTTACCAATAAACAACCACCCCCATGAAGTGTGTAATTCCACACTTGTCCCGTTTGATCGTTCCATACACCTTTTCTTGGAACTCGGATTTCTTCAGAATATCTCAAAATGGCATATATTTCTTTCTCAATTTCATTGACAGGTTCATATTCAAATCGGTCTACTGGCTTCTGACCATTTTCACTTGCAGCACCAGAAACCCAACCCAATGCGCCAAATTTTCCAATGGCATTTATATCGAGTTTCATGTCTGTCATTGCTTGCACAACCAGTTGTTGTCGTTCAACGAAATAATGAATAGCCTGATAGAGTTCATCTTTAGCAAGGCTTCTTTTCTCGTCTTGTGCCATGGTACATCACCGAAGAAACTCTTTGAAGTACAAAAAGGTTTTATAGCCAATCATGAAAGGGGCGTGCCAACGGTTTGCGTTACCTGCGCTGGGGCGGGGACGGCGAAGCCGTCCAACCAGAAAAATGATAAGGCGTGTGAAACTGCTTGAGATTTGCGCAGAATCCCCAGCGTCAGGTGCACGCTTTGTTGGGCGCATTGTGCTGAATACCTAATTGTTGATATTAACCAAAAGTGTAACGACTTCTGCAAAAGCCTGTTTGACGGTGTTAACATTCATTAGATGGGCATTTATATAACTTTGTAACCCTTGCTGATTTTCTTTTTTCTCAAGGTAATCAATCCAGCCACTAGTAGTGCGACAGACAAGATTTGTCGGTTGGAAGGTGGTGGCACGGTCAGGAGACCGGCCACAGCTATTCGACGGAATAAGTTTGTTGAACTACTAGTCTTTTTGTTAGTAAATGCTGATGTAACTTGAAGTACCTGTCCTAGCACGGCTTGAATACTCTGGAAATTTACTTCTAAAACTACATCTTCATTTTTTCTACCGTAGAAAATAAATTGCACATGACGACTATACTCGGTTTGCTCAACCTGCTTGAAATTTGATATATCAACAGATACTCCGCTCGGAGTTCCTAGCATACCTAAACCTGTAAGAATTATTAGGCGTTTGTTGGTTATAACCAATTCTCCCTTTTTGTGTTCCCAAAGAATTTTCCCTTCTTTAGAAACGCCCTTTATTGCCTGCGAAAAAAGTTTATCGCCCATGCCTGGATTTGATACATGCTTCATTATTCCAAGATGAACAATCACGCTTTCTTCTTCTGGATTCATTAAAGCCAGATTTACTTTTCGGAAATAATCATTGTAATTTCGCGCAATCGGGTTATCAGGAATTTTATGCCCTAGTTTAGCAAACAAAGAGCGCAATTGAATAGCCTGTTGAGAAGTCATATAAGGTTTGATTGCAGTTTCTTTTTCAGGAATCGTTATTTGCCCTTCGGTCGTAGGCTTGATGGCGTTACCGCAATTTGAACAAAACTTTGCTCCTTCAGAAACACTTTGTCCACAGTTACTACAATACATTATTCACTCCTTTGATAAGATTTTTTATGTTGTCTGAAATTGTGACGCCAGCGCCCAACGGTTTGCGTTACCTGCGCTGGGGCGGGGACGGCGAAGCCGTCCAGCCTGAAAAATGGTGAGGCGTAGAAAAATGCTTGAGATTTGCGCAGAATCCCCAGCGTCAGGTGCACGCTTTGTTAGACCCCGCCACATTTGAGCAAGGCTACACGGGAAACAGCAAGGGAGATTGTATCTGCTTCTGCACTATATTCAGTAATACTCCCATTAAGCACATCACTCCAAAGACACGCCCGCCACTTTACACCTGCTTCTGTATTTATGGATTCAATGCGCCAAGCAAACGGTTCTTTTGTCATTATAGTTATAACTTCCTGCGTGGCGGAAATATCCTTGCTAAATGCTTTCGGCGTCCATTCGCAAACATCACCGTTAAGATATTCTGGCGTACAGTGCCAGTTTTTTTCAGTTGACCATTGTGTTGAAAAAACATTATCGTGAACATGAGTATAAACAGGCTTGCTTTCACCAAATACTATTTCTGCGACAAGTTCATCAATCTCTTTACCTGCGAGCATGGTTTCAATCTGGCTTTTATCCATCATTAATCCTGCTGTGTGTCTGACTTACGCAATTTCAATTTTACACTTTTACGCTCTCGACGATTGTATTTTTGCTTGACACGCTTTCTTTCACCAGACCGCCATTTTAGATATTTTCTCCATCTGGTAAGTGCGTCTACTTCGTCACCACTAATCATTGGAATTCGTTTTGGCATTTTGGATTGAACCTGTATTTTGCACGAAGGGGTCTAACGGTTTGCGTTACCTGCGTGTGGGCGGGCGTGGATTCTGTTTGGGAGCAGGAAAATGCTGAGGCTAGAAAAATGCTTGAAAATGCCGCAGAATCCCACACGTCAGGTGCACGCTTTGTTAGACCCGCTCTTGACCTTGAAGGCTTATTTTGCCTAATAATACTCTCGAATGTACGCATAAGCCCGATTAAAAAGTTCTTCGTCTTTGATGGGATATTTCACCCAAAGAATTCTCCGCAACTCTTGTTTTACTACGCGCTCGCCTTGCGTTGAATTTTGCCAACCGTCATATCGAACATATTTAACGATGTTATCAATATCGGTGACGATTCTTTCTACAACTGCGGGCGTTTGGTCGGTTCGTAGTTCAAGGAATAATTCAGTGAGGGCGGCTTTCGCGGTTTTTCGCTCGTCAACTGTATCTGTTTGCTTTTCGGCTTGAACAGTTTCGCGGGCAATTTCGCACAAGTGCTTTATGAATTCAATGCTACTGATAAGACCTTGCTCGGCTCTGGCGCGTAAGGCTTCAAGGCGTTGACTCAATGCTATGAAAATTGGATTGTTCCCATGTCGCGCTAAACGGCTGATAAGGATTTTCATAATCCGTTGCGCTTCTTTGGGGTCTTTGTTATTCATCAATTCATCAATCACTTTGGCGTCTAAAACCATTTCTTCCATTTCGTGACTGATTCCATCCACATGAATATGCTCATGGATTAACTTCGTAGTTTGTGCGCCTAAAGCGTGCCAAAGTAGCCTGCCGTTATCGTCAGAAGTTGGCTTGACTGAAAGATAAACTTGGGAAAGCCATTTATATTCTTTTTGATATTGATTCAGGATTTCATCAGGCGAGAGGGCTTCCCAAAGTTTGGAAAGTGAATTGAAGTCTTTGGCGAAAGCGTCCCGTTTTTCATCGGTCTTGATACATTCCTGCGCGGCTTGCAAGCCTTCAAAGCCTTCGATGGTTCTATCAATTCCAGCAAAATGAGACAAGCAATCTGCCAACACTTGCGGCAACTTGTCTTTCAATTCTTTCAAATTGGTAATAACCATCTTGACGGTTTCTTCATCAAATGCCAAAGCCTGCGCCGTGTCATCGAATACGCCAAAATAATCCACAATGCGCCCAAAAGTTTTGTTGGGGAATAGTCGGTTCGTTCTGCAAATGGCTTGTAATAATGTATGGTCTTTGAGCGATTTATCCAAATACATCGTTTGGAGAATAGGCGCGTCAAAACCAGTTAACAATTTTGCTGTGACAATCAAAAACTTAAGCGCGGAATCTGTGTCATTGAATTCTTCGACGACTTTTTCCTGCTGGTCTTTATCCATGCCCCATTTTTGTTTGAATTCAAGTTCATCATTTGCCGAAGTGCTGATAACAACTTTGCTGGCGGCGAAGGGCAAAAATTTATCTAATTCTTCTTTGTATTGGATACAAGCGGGGCGGTCAGGCGTGACAATCATCGCCTTGAATCCTTCGGGTTCAACATGCTTTTTGAAGTGTTCAACAATATCTTGAACAATCTGTCTGACTCGTTCAGGCGATTTCAGAAAAACCGCCATGCTTGCCGCTTTTTTGCTTAACTTGTCTCTATCTTCTTCGTTAAGTTCGTTTGCCATTTCTTTGAAGGCAATATCCAAACTTTCTTTATCAACATGATAGTTTGGTAATCGTGGCTCAAAATGTAAAGGCAAAGTAGCATTATCGCGGATACTTTCTTGAAAAGTATAGCGGCTCATGTATCCGTTGGAATCTTCCTGTGCGCCAAAAGCCCAAAACGTATTTTTATCGGCTTTATTGATTGGTGTGCCTGTTAAACCAAATAAAAAGGCATTAGGTAAAGCGGCTCTCATTTTTCGCCCTAAATCGCCTTCTTGGGTTCGGTGCGCTTCGTCCACCATCACGATAATATTTTCCCGCTTGTTCATTTCGGGATAGGCTTCTTTGAATTTGTGAATCATCGTGATAATGATTTTTCGGCTGTCACGTTCTAGTAAATCATGCAATTCTTTGATGTTGTCCGTCGTGACCATGTTTGGCACATCGGCAGAATTAAAGGTGGCAGTGATTTGAGTATCTAAATCAATTCTATCTACCACAATCAAAACGGTTGGATTTCCAAGTTCTTCCACCTTGCGGAGTTTTTGTGCGGCAAACAACATGAGCAGGGATTTACCTGACCCTTGAAAATGCCAGATTAATCCTTTTTTGATTTCACCATCCAGCACACGTTGAACAAGCATGTTTGCGCCTTCGTATTGCTGATAACGGCAAACAACTTTGATTTTCTTTTTCTTGTTGTCGGTAGCGTAAATGGTAAAGTGTTGCAGAATATCCAACAATGTAGAAGGTTTCAATAAGTGCGTTAATTGCTTGGCAACATCCTGCAAGCCTGCAAAATGGGTGATTTCATCTCGTTCTTCTTCGATTCGCCAGGGCGACCAAAATTCCAAAGGCGTTCTCACGCCGCCGATGAAAACTTCTTTGCCTTCGGTAGAAAATGAAAAGACATTGGGAACAAATAACTGCGGAACGGCATTTTCATAGACAACATTTATATCGTGTGCGCCGTCTAACCAACTGACAGCAGGGCGGACGGGCGTTTTGGCTTCGCCTACAACCAAAGGAATCCCGTTCACCAACATTACAATATCGGGGATTTTTGTTTCTCGCGCATGAATTTTGAATTGATTGGTGAGAATGAAAGAATTGTTGCGTGGATTTTCAAAGTCAATTAAACGCACGGGAACATGTTGTTCATTTTTGCCAAACGGCAGATTGACTTCGCCCCGCAAGTATTTTGCAAATTCTTCATTTGCTCGTACCAAGCCGACATTGCCGACTGAAAGCAAAATTGCCCTAAGTTTACGAATGACTTCATCGGCAAATTCAGGCTGTGCCGCAATTTCAGGATTGATTCGGCATAAAGCGTCAATTAATTCTTTTTCAACGAATACATCTGTGATTTCACGCTGGAGAAGTTCGCCTTGAACGTACTTCCACTTTACATCACCATACCCAACGGGTTCTTCCTTGACCATGCCACCATGCGCGTTGTTCAAGTTCACGCCTGTCAGGTTGTGAATAATGAAGTGCTCGACGCTGTTAAGTTCGTTAAATCCGCTCACTATGTTTCCCTTTAAGTAATTGAATCGTTTGTGATTGATACTCTCAAATGTTCCAACTTCTCTTGAAATTTATTCATTTCATCGTTGAGTCTCTTTGACATAAAATCGAATTTTTCAAGAGTTTCGATGATTTTTTCTTGTTCTTCAATAGTAGGCAACCCAAATTCATAATCCGCCATTTCTTTCCATTTGGTTCTTGGCGATAATGAGCCTGCTGAAGTGTAAGTCGCAAAATTTATAAAGTCGTTGCTTCTGGCAATATATGGAAGGTATTTTGGAAGCAAAACGTCATACTTATCTTTTTTTACTTCAAATACCAATATGTCCCCTGAACATATCCCGTCAAAATTTGCAACGGCAACTTTCTTTAGATATGACCTTCTTTTGCTAAACAAAACGTTCCCATCAAAGAATCGTTTTGTAAAAGATGTGCCGTTCTTAATCAGTCCGTATCCTTGAATTTCAAAAGTTTCTGAACTAAGGTTTTCTAAACCAACAAACTTTTCAAGACCTTTATCAAGTGGTTTTGATTCCGACTTGTTTAAGTTATTTACAACATCCTTGAATTTGTATTTCTTCCAATTCTCTTTTCCTTCGATAATTTTTCTAAACTTTTCAAGTTCGGTGTCAGAAGTAATGTAAGCATTAAATTCAGAAACAGCGTCTATGCTGTTTCTGGATTTTTCTATGTAGTTTGATAATTCTGCGCCAACGTCAAATCTATCTGCGATTGATTGCGGAACATACCTTGAAATTGTCAGGTTTGCATTTTGTTCTTTCAAGACTTCGTTGATTGAAACAACTTTGGCGAAGCCTTCGACATCTTTGAAATCTTTGTATGCTCTAAAGATTTTGCTTATATGGCTTTCGTCTAGGTAACTATAAGCAGTTACTCTTGCCACATCTTCTGCCGCGTTAATAAAGATAATTTTATTCTTGCGCTTTTTATCTTTTTGCGTCCTGCAAATTAGCAGGCAAGACTCCATTGTGGAGTTGTAAAATAGATTTGCTCCTAATCCGATAACGGCGTCTACCAAATCCGCCTCAATCATCTTCCTTCGCATTTCTAATTCTGCGTCACGGTATAAAACTCCATGTGGGAATAATATGATACAACGTCCCGTATCAGGATTAAGGCTTTTTATGATGTGTTGCAAGAAAGCGTAATCTGCATTGCCTTGAGGCGGTGTTCCCCAAATATTTCTTCCAAACGGGTCATTTGCAAATTTGGCTTGATTCCAGCGTTTAATGCTATATGGCGGATTTGCCATTATTACATCAAATCTTTTTAGTTCGTCGTTTTCCAAAATTTGTGGATTGTCCAGTGTATCGCCTTGAACAATCAAGAATTCATCTACATTGTGCATGAACATATTGATACGGGCAATCGCAGAAGTAATTAAATTCAATTCCTGCCCGTAAAGTTTGAGCGTGCGGTATTCCTTGATTCCTTGCTTTGTTCTTTGAGATGCAAGACGCTGTTAAGCAAAATTCCACCACTCCCGCATGTCGGGTCGTACACGCTTTCGCCTGATTTCGGGTCGGTAATCATCGTCATCAGTTTTACAACCGTGCGATTGGTATAAAACTCTGCGGCAGTATGTCCGCTATCATCAGCAAATTTCTTAATCAGATATTCGTAGCCTTCGCCCATGATGTCATGCGGCACTTCGGCAACGGTCAATTTGTACTTTGAAAAATGCTCAATCAAATCCAGCATTTTTTCATCGCTCATGCGGCGTTTGTTTGTCCATTGCGCGTCGCCAAAGACATCATGCAACATTTCAAAATTGGCTTTCTCAATTCCTTTGAAAGCCTTTTGCAAAGCCGCGCCAACATTGTTTGTTTTCTTCCTTACATCTTCCCAGTGACAACCCTTTGGAATTTGAAAACGGTGATTCTCTTGAAACTCGGCATAATCGAAATCATCGCCGCTTTCTTCTAAAGCCTGCTGATATTCTTCGTCCCATAAATCGCTTATGCGTTTGAAAAACAATAAGGGGAAAATGTATTGTTTGAAATCTGCCGCGTCAATTAATCCGCGCAGAATGTTTGCTGCTCCCCAGAGATAGGCTTCGAGTTCTTTCGTGTTCATAAAGTGTGATTGTCCCTTGAAATGAGGTGAAAGGCATTATATCCGATGAACTTGGAAGGTCACTCGTTGCCAACCTTTGATTTACCTGACGAATAAAAAAAATGAGATTATTGTGCAAGGAAGGGTCTAACGGTTTGCGTTACCCGCAAGTGGGCGGGTGTGGACTCGGCTTGAGAGCAGTATAAACCCGAAGCCAGAAAAATGTTTGTAAATCGCGCAGAATCCCACTTGTCGGGTGCACGCTTTGTTGGGCAAACCCGATTGCGCCAGACCTGCCTGCTAAAAAAGATAACGCGGCCAACTTGACTAAATTTTACATGCAATTCAATTTTTGATAATTGCTGGATACAAAAATAATGCTAATTAACTCGCCACTGTTGATTGCGACTCAAACGGACGTGAGTTTGGCGGTGTATTTGTGGACACTACAGTTGCTAAACGCCACCTATTATGTTGACGAATATACATTTCTTGCCAAGCAAATGTCGTATCTTCTTCCATCCATATATCAGATTCAGCAAGATAACGTAAATGAACATATTTATGAACGATGACGGTTGCAAGACTAGTATCTTCTGCTACATGAATGATTGGTGGCGTAATATCATCCCAGGCAATGAATGTTACCTTGTCGAAATATGCTTGCAAACGCTGGAGACTCTCGGCATAAGTAGGGCGAACAATTTTCCCGTTGGAAATATTAATAAATTCATCAGCAAATAAGTCAACCAATTTTTTAGCGTTTGCTGTGAGATGAGCACTCCGTTGTTCTGATTGCAACTGCAATAATTCTTGGATTGCTGAGTTTTGCGATTGATCGAATTGTGGCATTGAGTGGTAGTTCCTTAGAAAGTGTTATCAAGGGGTTGCCCAACACTTGCTTCACCAGCGCGGCCAGTTGACCCAATAATTCCCCATAACCACATAACGCTGCCCTTTATGGTCTGCCGCGTCTGGTGCAAGCATAGTTGCACGAATGGCGTATCAGCGTGGCTATGGGGTTTTTAAGCCGTTATCTTTTGCGCCCGCTTGGACTAGAATGACGGCCTGAAACGTTTGATTTGCCGCCCAAAGGGTTAACCTGACTTCTTATTCTGACTTCACCCTGCATTTAAGCTACAAGATACACCTGATTTTACCCTGTTTGTCAGCCAGCAGGCGCAATTGTCCCCTGAATACCGATTTATTGCACCGCCGCCAACCAGCGCCGTCGGCAGGGATGCGGCTCAATCGTTTGATAAGGCCGCCAACTGCCCACGCCGCAAAGCGGGCATTGGTTTGGATCATGGCCTAACATCTGGCGCAGTATCGCCTCCCGGTCGCTCGTTGGGGCAGCGTTTTCCTCACTGTCACCCAAGAGCGTCCGGCAACGCGCCAATTTCTGCTGACGATAGCGGGGTGCCAAAAAGCCATAGTGCCGCACCCGCACATATTGTTTGGGTAACACGTGCTGCAAAAAACGCCGGATAAATTCTACCGCCGGTAATACCATCTCTTTTTGTTGCCCATTGGCCTGGTAATCCCGGTAAGTAAAGCGCACCTGCCCGTCACTTATAGCCAGCAAACGACCGTTGCTAAATGCAATCCGATGCACATAACGCCCCAAGTAATCCAGCACTTGCTCCGGCTGACCAAACGGCGGTTGGGCATACACCTGCCACTTTTTGCTCCTGGCCTCGGCTAGTAAGTTAGCAAAAGCATCGGCATCGGCTAAATGGTGGCTTTGCCCACTAAACTGTAAACGGCTGGCGGCGTACAACTGAGATAGGCCAGCACAAATGGCATCCCGAAATCGGGCTGCCAGGGCGACCACATCACATAAATAGCTGGGAGAAGTGGCACGCCATCGTCTCCCATTCGCGCTTAATGCTCCACCGGGCACTAAACAATGCAAGTGGGGATGCTCAGTTAAGGTCTGTCCCCAGGTATGGAGAATCGCGGTCATGCCGATTTCGCCCCCTAGCTCCTCGCAGCAGATTTGCTTCAAGGTATCTGTCGCTGTCTGAAATAACAGGTCGTAAAGCAGTTTCTGGTTGACCCGTATGAGCGGATTCAAGTCATGATCCAGGGTGAAAACTACATGGAAGTAATGGACGGGTAAGAGGTAGGTGCGTTGTTTTTCCAGCCATTGGGCTTTGGCCAGGCTGCCACATTTGGGGCAATGGCGGTTGCGGCAAGAGTTGTACGAGACGCGTAGCCCGCCACAGTTGTCGCACTCGTCCACATGACCGCCGAGTATGGCTGTGCGGCACTGCCCAATATCCCGCATCACCAAATGTTGTTGGTAAGACAGGCTGTACTGACGGCGAAACTCATCTCCATACAGACGGAAGATGTCAGCTACCTCAAAATGGGGGCTGTTATCAGTCTCGACTGCTGTAGGAGATGCTTCCGAATAATTTGACATAGGCTCTGCTACCTCTGGCAATAAGGCAACAGTTTGACCTGTTTTATGCACGAATACAGAACATATGTTTCGTGCAACTATGGATTACCACGCCAGATTTGCGTGGTAATCTTTTGCCGGGAATATTATCACGCATTTTCTGGTGTGCAAGCCCTTGATTTTAGGTGATTATGACGCCATAATTGGCGTCATAATCACCTGTTTTGGTGGGATTATCAAGCGGTGAAGGAACAAAAACACGCCGGAAGGTGGGTATGGAAGCGAAGCCTAAGAAGTTGCTAGATCAAGTGCGGGATAAAATACGGTTGAAGAATTATTCGTATGAAACGGAAAAGAGTTATGTAGATTGGATCAAGCGGTTCATTCTTTTCCATGAAAAGCGTCACCCCGCAGAAATGGGCAAAATAGAGATCGAAGCGTTTTTAACCCACCTGGCCGTGGCAAAGGATGTCGCCGCTTCAACCCAAAATCAGGCTCTCCACGCCCTCTTGTTTTTGTACCGCGAGGTGTTAGTTCAACCTATTGATCTGAACCTTAAGGCTGTTCGGGCAAAAAGACCTGAACGGCTACCCACTGTTTTGACAAAAGAAGAGGTCAATCAGGTGATTGCCCAGTTGTCTGGTGTGCCCCAACTGGTGGCTCAATTGTTGTACGGCAGTGGCATGAGAGTCACGGAATGCCTTTCATTGCGGGTTAAAGATGTTGATCTGAAACAGCGGGAGATTGTGATCAGAGCCGGTAAGGGGGATAAAGACCGGGTGACCGTTCTACCGAATAGTCTGGTGGAACCGCTGAAAACCCATTTACAGAAGGTCAAAAAACAGCATAACGATGATCTGGCCTTGGGTCATGGCCGTGTCCCATTGCCTCATGCCTTAGCCAGAAAGTACTCCAATGCCAACCAGGAGTGGGCCTGGCAGTTCATTTTCCCCTCCAGCACGCTTTCTACCGACCCCCGCGCTACTGATGGTGTTTTATACCGCTATCACCTTCATGATAGTGTCATTCAAAAAGCCGTCAGGCGGGCCGGGCAACAAGCCAAAATTGCCAAGCCCGTCAGTCCTCATACCTTTCGGCATAGTTTTGCCACCCATCTTTTGCAAGCCGGTTATGATATTCGCACCGTCCAGGAGTTGTTGGGGCACAAAGATGTCAAAACAACGATGATTTACACCCATGTCTTGAATCGGGGCGGCTTAGGCGTTCGTAGTCCCTTGGATGAGTAGAAAAACGCTTTTTACGGGTTGCCATGCCATGCGGCTGGTCGTACAATTTAACCTGTCTCCATCACATTGAAAACAAGATATGAGACAGGTCATGCGGGAGAGACCTGGAATCAGTGAACAGTCAGCAGTGAGCAGTTATCAGTAGAACCTCTGTGTTCTCTGTGTCTTCTCTGTGAAACTCTGTGTTCCTGTTTTCTAGGCGCCGAAGGGGCAAGCCGGTGGTATGCCGGTGAAACTCTCAGGCCAAAGGACCGCCTGACCCAGCCCACTCTGGAGCAGTTGCCCATTTGTAACAGAGGACGTGCGACATTACAATGATGCACGTCCTTTTTTGTTTTTAGTGTATTGGTGTATTCGTCTATTGGTCTATTAGTTGACTCCCCAATAGACTAATACACCAATACACCAATATACCTTTCCCCCAACAGGAGAATTCCCCAATGACGAAAATTCTTGATGATCTGCGTTACACCAAAGATGATGAATGGGTGCGTGTCGAAGGTGAGGAAGCCGTGATCGGCATCAGTGACCATGCCCAGGATTCGCTTTCGGATATTGTGTACCTGGAACTGCCCGGCGAAGGGGAGTTTTTCGGCGTGCATGAGACATTTGGTGTGGTGGAGTCGGTCAAAGCGGCCGCAGACCTCTACATGCCTATCTCTGGTGATGTGGTAGCCGTCAACTCCGCCCTGCAAGACACTCCCGACGCCCTCAACGGCGACCCCTACGGCTCCTGGCTCATCCGCATCAAGATGAGCAACCCCAAAGAGCTAGATGAACTGATGGACGCGGCCGCGTACCGGGCCTATTGTGACGAACGCCAATAACCAGTGAACAGTCAGCAGTGAACAGTTAGCAGTGGGGATTCCACTGTTTACTGTCAACTGTTTACTGTTCACTCTCCTAGAGGTATCCCATGTCCCATCCCCCTATTTCCCCCCCACGGGCGGCCAACCTCGACCTGCTCCGCCCGGCCGACCAGTTTGCCCACCGGCATCTGGGTCCACGCGAGGGGGACATCCAACACATGCTGGAAGTGCTGGATGTCAACTCCCTCGATGAATTGATTGACCAAACCATCCCGGCCAATATCCGTTTTAACCGTGATCTCAACCTGCCCCCCGCCCACAGCGAATCGGAAAGCCTGGCCGACTTGCGCCGCCTGGCTAACCAAAACCAGCTTTTTCGCTCCTTCATCGGCATGGGGTACAGCAACACCCTGACGCCACCCGTCATCCTGCGCAACATCACCGAAAACCCGCTCTGGTACACCGCTTACACCCCGTACCAGGCCGAAATCGCCCAGGGACGGCTGGAAGCTCTGCTCAATTTCCAGACGATGATCATTGATTTGACTGGGATGGAGATCGCCAATGCCTCATTGCTGGACGAAGGAACCGCGGCCGCGGAAGCCATGACTCTCTGCCACCGCGCCCTGCCCCGCACCAGCAAAGCCAACACCTTCTTCGTCTCCGACAAATGCCACCCCCAGACGATTGACGTAGTGCGTACCCGCGCCCTGCCACTGGGGTTTGAGGTTATCGTCGGCGACCACGAGAGCTATGATTTCAGCGTACCCACCTTCGGCGTCCTGGTGCAATATCCCACCACCGATGGTGATGTGCTGGATTACGCCCCCTTTGCCCAAAAAGCGCACGCGGCCGGGGCGTTGGTCGTCGCGGCCGCGGATATTCTGGCTCTGACCCTGTTGCGGCCGCCGGGCGAATTTGGGGCCGATGTGGCCGTGGGCAACACGCAACGGTTCGGTGTGCCGCTGGGTTACGGTGGCCCCCACGCCGCCTATATGGCCACCAAAGATGAGTACAAACGGATTATGCCCGGTCGAGTCATCGGCGTTTCCGTGGATGCCAGTGGTGCGCCCGCCCTACGCATGGCCCTGCAAACCCGCGAACAGCACATCCGCCGCGAGAAAGCCACCAGCAATATCTGTACCGCCCAGGTTCTCCTCTCGGTGATGGCCTCGATGTATGCCGTTTATCATGGCCCGTATGGGTTGGAGCGCATCGCCCGCCGGGTGCAACTGCTCACCGCCACCTTAGCCGAAGGGTTGAAGCAGGCCGGGTACACGGTCAACTCTGCCCCGGTGTTTGATACCATCCGGGTAAGCGGCGGCAAAATGGGACAAGATGAGGTGGTTGCGGCCGCGGCCGCCCACCAGATCAATCTCCGCCCCTACGCCGATGGCAGTCTGGGTATCGCCCTCGACGAAACCAGTTCCGTGCCAGACGTGGCCGACCTGTTCGCCATTTTTGGGGTTGAGGCCGATGTGACCACCCTGGCGGGGCAGATTGACCTGGCCTACCCCGAACTTCATGGCCGCACCAGCGATTATCTCACCCATCCCGTCTTCAACAGCCACCACTCCGAGACGAAGATGCTCCGCTACATCACCCAGTTGCAGAGCAAAGATTTATCCCTGGCCCACTCCATGATCTCCCTCGGCTCCTGCACCATGAAGCTCAACGCCACCTCGGAGATGATGCCCGTGACCTGGCCGGAGTTTGGCGCATTGCACCCATTTGCCCCCAAAGCACAGGCACAGGGCTACCAGCAGATGTTCCACAACCTGGAAACCTGGCTGGCGGAGATTACCGGCTTTCACGCCTGCTCCCTGCAACCCAACGCCGGTTCACAAGGGGAATACACCGGTCTGCTGACCATTCGCGCTTACCATCACGCTCACGGCAACGATCACCGGCATGTCTGCCTCATTCCCGCCTCGGCGCACGGCACAAATCCCGCCAGTGCCGTTATGGCCGGGATGCAGGTCGTCGTCGTCAAGACGGATGACAACGGCAACATTGATGTAGCCGATTTACGGGCCAAAGCCGCCCAACACAGCCACGATCTGTCCGCCCTGATGGTCACTTATCCGTCCACCCACGGCGTCTTCGAGGCCAGCATCACCGACATCTGCCAGATCATCCATGAACATGGTGGCCTGGTCTACCTGGATGGGGCCAACATGAACGCGATGGTTGGCTTGTGCCGCCCCGGTGACATTGGGGCCGATGTGTGCCACCTGAACCTGCACAAAACGTTCGCCATTCCGCATGGTGGCGGTGGCCCTGGCATGGGGCCGATTTGTGTGACGGAACATCTGGCCCCGTTCCTGCCCGGTCATCCGGTTGTTCCCGGCGTCGGTGGTTCGCAGGCGACGGGCGCGGTTTCGGCCGCACCCTGGGGCAGTGCCAGCGTTTTAACGATTTCCTACGCCTACATCGCCATGATGGGGGCGGAAGGGTTGAAACGGGCCACCCAGGTCGCCATCCTCAACGCCAACTACGTCGCCACCCGGCTCGATCCGTATTATCCGGTGCTGTACAAGGGTGAGAACGGTCGCATTGCCCATGAGTGCATTTTGGATTTGCGCCCCATCAAAGACGCCAGCGGTATTGGGGCCGAAGATGTGGCTAAGCGGCTGATGGATTACGGCTTCCACGCCCCCACCATGTCCTTCCCCGTGCCCGGTACGTTGATGATCGAACCGACGGAAAGTGAGTCGCTGGATGAACTGGAACGGTTCTGCACGGCGATGATCCAGATTCGGGAAGAGATTCGCGCCGTGGAGACGGGCCAGGTGGATGCGGAGAACAATGTGCTGAAGAATGCCCCGCACGCGGCCGCGGTCGTCCTGAGCGACAGTTGGGATCGCCCCTACAGCCGGGAGCAAGCCGCCTTCCCCGCCCCTTGGGTCAAAGCCAACAAATTCTGGCCTGCCGTCAGCCGCATAGACAACGTCTACGGCGACCGCAACCTCGTCTGCATCTGCCCCCCCATCGAAGCCTACGCCTGATATTCCACTAGACCCTAAAGGTTTTCAGAAACCTTTAGGGTCTTAATCAATCTTTATTCCAAGAACGCCTGGTGACGAACCAGGCGTTTTTCTTGACGGGCATTTGCCAAACCAGTATGCTTTTGACAACAAGACAATGCAGTTACATCGTCGAGGGTTTGCTTATGCCAGTTATCCTACGTGTCAAGGGGTATCGCATTTGGTTTTACGAGGCTGATTTGGATGAGCCACCCCATATTCATGTGGGTAAAGAAGGTAATGAAGCCAAATTCTGGGTCGCCCCTATTAAAGTCGCCAGAGCCGGAGGTTTCCGCGATCATGAACTGACAGAAATCGCGCGGATTTTAGCCGAACACCAGAATGATATTCTGGTTATATGGCAAAGGGAGCAGGAAAGACGTGCAAACCGTTAAAGCAAAAGTTAAGACTATTGCCAATTACACACCCGTCGTGCCGATCCTCGTACCGGAACTAGATGAGGTACGTGCGTTTGCCAATCGGGTGCATCAGGCAGGTAAATTTTGGCAGGGGCAGGCATTTGGCTGGTCAGCTGAGTACAATCCAGAAAAGTCCGAACCACCTTTAGACTCGGCCATGATTTTTACACCCGCGGATTTTTGCATTGGCGAGAGTGGGATTTGGTTTTTCTCGATGATGTGGGAACACGGTAAAGATGCTGAACCTGTTGAGTTTTTAGATGATCGCGGCATTCTTGAATCGGTTTAGACCTGATGCCTGCTTAAGTACATGCCAACTATGAAAGCAAAGTACGATTTTTCGGCATGGTTCAGGTCAGCTTTACAAATTTGTAGGACGATTTGGTAAATCGTCTCGTGGGCGATTTACCAAATCGCCCTACAAAGTGTTAAGCACCGTTTGCCGACTTTTGAACCACGCCGATTTTTCTCAGGCAGAACGAGGTAAGTTCTATCATCCAGAAGCTACTTTTAGCCTTCCCATTCACCTTGATCCTGATGCAGGGTTTGAGGTAAGCAATATGATGCAATCACCTGTTACAGTTCACCTACCCAATACAACGCTTGATCATTTGCGCCGAACGGCCAAACAACAGCGAAAGACCGTTGAAGATGTCGTGCGTGATCTTGTAGTACGTGAGGTAACACCTTTGCCATCTCTCCCCGATGAGGTGGAAGATGAGTTAGCCGCGTTTCACCACCTTTCTGATGATGTGCTAATGCTCCTAGCTCAAAGCACGTTATCCCCAGAGCAACAAAACGAAATTGCTCACCTCAACCAGGAAGCCCAACAGCGAATTTTGACTTCGAGTGAACAGAAGCGACAAGATTGTCTGGTTACTTTATATGAACGTGTTTTAGTGCGGAGAGCTGAAGCCAGTAAAATATTAAAAGAGCGTGGCTACGATATAGAAAGCAAATCTGTGAAGAAGCGTTAAGACATTGTATCTATCATCATGACTAACGACATTCCCCGCCTCGACCTTGACTCCCCGTGGAAAGAGATGTTAGAGCAGTTCTTTCCTCAATTTATGGCCTTCTTTTTTCCCAAAGCGTTCCAACAAATAGATTGGTCAAGAGGTTACCAGTTTCTTGACCAGGAGTTACAACAGGTCGTCCGCGATGCGGAGATGGGGTTGCGCCGTCTCGACAAACTGGTTTCCGTCTATCTGCTTAATGGACAAGAAGCCTGGGTGCTCATCCACATTGAAATACAGGGGCAAAAAGATGATGAGTTTGACGAGCGCATGTACGTCTATAACTATCGCGTCTTCGACAAATATCGTCGTCCCGTTGCCAGTCTTGCTATCCTGACCGATGATCAGAAACAATGGCGACCCGCCCATTACGGCTATGAACTTTTTGATTGCCGCGTATCGCTAGACTTCCCTGCCGTAAAACTGCTAGACTATAAGGAACGGATGGCAGAGTTGGCGAACAACAACAATCCGTTTGCTGTTGTGGTCATGGCGCATTTACAGACCCAGGCTACCAGCAACAAACCTGATGAACGATATGCCGCTAAGATGAATTTAGCCCGCCTTTTGTATCGTCGTGGGTATAATCGTCAGGAAGTATTGGAATTATTCCGCTTTATTGATTGGATCATGTCATTGCCGCAAACTCTGGCACAGCAATTTAAGGTGGAGATTACCGCCCTTGAGGAGAGAGACCGAATGCCTTACGTTACCAGTGTGGAACGGATTGCGATGGAAGAAGGTTTACAAAGTGGCTTGCAACAAGGACAACAGCAGGGGCTTCAGCAAGGGCTTCAACAGGGGTTTCGGGAAAGCATCTTGCGGATTTTGCAGGTACGTTTTGGGGTGAGCGTGGGAAATGTAGAGGTCTTTCTCAAACAGATCACGGATGTTGAGCGTTTGCGTATCTTGCATGATCAGGCTGTTACCGTACCTTCGCTGGCTTTATTCACCGAACAGTTGTCAGCCCATGATTGATGCTTTTATGCGTAGGTTATGAAAAATCTCTCTGTTGCAGAATCTTTGGCGTTTTTGGTAGCGCGGCCGCGTACTGGCAAACTGGCTACGGTGAGAAAAGATGCGCGGCCGCATGTCGCCCCCATCTGGTTTGATCTGGACGGAGACACCCTCGTTTTCACCACCTGGCACACCAGCGTCAAAGCCGCCAACCTGCACCACAACCCCCTCGCTTCCCTCTGCGTAGATGACGAAGCACCCCCCTTCGCCTACGTCATCGTTGAAGGCTCCGTCACATTCTCTGACGACCTGGACGAGTTGCGCCACTGGGCCACCCGCATCGCCGGGCGGTACATGGGCGCAGATCAGGCCGAAGCCTTTGGTCAACGCAACGGCGTCCCCGGCGAACTCCTCTGCCGCCTCACCCCCACCCGCATCATCTGTCACACCGGCATCAGCGAT
Source organism: Chloroflexota bacterium (assembly GCA_018004935.1). Lineage (GTDB taxonomy): Bacteria > Chloroflexota > Anaerolineae > Promineifilales > Promineifilaceae > Trichofilum. The sequence continues at coordinate 39,255 of JAGNBF010000040.1, forward strand.
TAAATGACAGCGTATTTAGGGTTCGTAAAAATATAACTTTCCGGTTTAGACCTGACAGGTTTCCGAAAACCTGTCAGGTCTTGACGGAACTTAATCTTTTACAGACCCTCAGCGGTTTTGGCGTGGTTCAAAAGTCGGCAAATGGTGCTTAACAGTTTGTAGGGCGATTTTGTAAATCGCCCACGAGACGATTTACAAAATCGTCCTACAAATTTGTAAAGTTGACCTGAACCATGCCGCGATTTTTGTTTTCACCAGAGAAGACACAGCCTGAAAGGTTGTGCTTAGGTCAGAAGTAAACCAGACATTTGCCACAGCCGCGTAAATGATTAGAACGAGGGCAGTGATTCGAGGTTGTTCGTCGCACTCTCATCGGCCTCGGCGCGGAAATAGGGGTTGCCCTTACGAGGGCGAATAAACTGATAACCAAACACCCCGGCAATGGCGTTCATTTGTAGATTAGCCATCTCGGACACCAGAAAATCTACCCCGGTATCGAATAACATCTCTTTAACGACACCCTTTTTGCTCCGAATGTGGGTTGGATGCAGGCGCAGGTGGGAACGCAACTCTTTACGGGCGATGCGGGTCAGCAGTTCGGGCAAAGCCAGCGTGATGTCTTGACCGCTATCCAGGCGATAGGTCAAGGAGCGCAGTCCGTGCCAACTGCCATCGCCGTTGCCTCTTTCCCGCCCCACCAGGGTGACTGGCAGGGTGCGGTTCTGGGTGGCAATGACCGCCTCACCCACAAAACTCATACCCTGGCTATCTATTTGCACCCCATCGAACTGGTTGACAATGAAATATTCGCGGACAAACAGGGGATCGCGGGCATCGTCGAACAGTTTCAGGTGGGTGGGTAGCGAGGATAACAACGCGGCCGCGTTAATTTTTTGGGCTTCAGCTTCGGCATCCTCTTCGGCGCTGTTCTCCTTGATTTCCTCAATCACTTCCAGCGTAATAACACCCCCACTGCCGCTGGCTCCAGCCACAATCAGAATGACCAGCCCGGGCGCACTGAACAAAAAAGCCACCAGAGCGCCCAAAGCTCCGGCAATCAAAAAGGCCAACAAGTCACCGATCAGGCGTGTGTTGACGTTAAAATCTACTAACTCCAGATTAAAGCGCAATCGCCCCGCCTGCACCGTCGTTTTGAGATGAAAAACAGCCTTGACGGTCGCATCGGGCCAGACTGGCAAGAAGATGCGGGACAGAATCGTGACTTCGATGACACCACTCGACAGCGGTTTGATGCTGAGCGATTCGTACCGACCAATCTCTTCATTGGTTTGGGGATCAAAAACGGGTTGGGCTATCGTCCCATCCGCCCGAACAACGGAGAGTTTGGTGTGCCACAAATGGTTGGCCAGGCGGTTGAAGGTAGCCGGGGAAAAACCAAAGGCAAATGCTTTATCAGCGGGGAGAAAGGACGCGGCCGCGTTCACATCCCCTCGCGCCACAAACTCACTCTCCGGCGGGCCAGACTGCGGGGCCACCCGCAAATCCAGGTTAATGTAAAAACCAATCGCATCTGTCCCACTACGGCTCACCTTCAAAGGCACAATCTCCACCGCCCCCTCTGCTGTCAGGCTCAAGGGAAACTGTTTAGCCAGCCGGTCGGTCAACGTGGCTTCTATTTTAACAACCTGCTCTTCCCCCAATTGAGCCACCATCAAGGTACGAAATAGCGGTTCCAAAGAATGAAAGGACACCGCCAGTTCCGTCGCGGAAAAATCGGCATTCAGGCGAATGGGCAACGTAACCGGGTCTTGCGGCTCTTCCGTTACCACAACTTCATCAGGATTATTCAGGTTCGTGTCCGTCAACACCCGAACCGGGGTAATCGGAACGGCAATCTGCATATCCGCTTCCGGCTCATCCCCCAAAATAGTCAACCCATTGGGTTTATCCACCTGAATGACAAAATGTTCCGTGCGTTCGATGGTGGGATCATCGGTGGTCACTACCACCTGCTCCGTCGTTACCACCGGCTCAATCAGTCCGGCATCATACGCCCCCTGAAAAATCGTCAGGAAGTAATCGCCCCCCAACAACAACTCCACATCGTAACCCGTGGCAATTCGTGTATGGTCAACCATTTTGCGCTCCTTCATCGCTCATCGCGGCCGCAATCTGCCTGACAGCATAAGCAATTACTCCAGGGTTGACCACCGCCGGGCGGCATGAATGTAGATAACCAAAAGAGGGTCACATCACCTGACCAAAGTTAGGCACGCCCCAATCGGCAATCGTAAATCGCCAATCGTAAATCCTTTCGCTATACTCCGCTCCGCTTATGAAACTAAAACGACTCGTTCTCCAGGGGTATAAAACCTTTGCCAGCAAGACAGAATTTGTGTTTGATGATGGGCTAACAGCCATCGTCGGGCCGAATGGCAGTGGCAAGAGCAATGTGGTGGATGCTCTACGCTGGGTATTGGGGGAGCAAAGCTACGGCGAACTACGGGGCAAACGTTCCCTGGACATGATTTTTGCCGGGAGCCAACAGCGTGCCCGTGCTGGCATGGCTCAGGCGATTCTCACCTTAGATAACAGCAACGGCTGGCTCCCCATTGATTATAGCGAAGTGGAAATTGGGCGGCGCACCTACCGATCCGGCGAAAATGAGTACCTGATCAACGGCCAAAAGGTGCGTCTGCGTGATGTGCAGGAGCTTCTGGCGAAAAGTGGTCTGGCGGAACGAACCTACACCATCATCGGGCAGGGGCTGATTGATCGCGCCCTGTCACTGCGGGCCGAAGAGCGGCGGGCGTTGTTTGAAGAGGCGGCGGGTATCAGCCATTACAAGGTGCGCCGGGCGGAGACTCTGCGCCGCTTGCAGGAGACACAACACAATCTCCAGCGGGTGCATGACATCCTGAGCGAAATCCAGCCTCGCCTGGGTACGTTGAAACGGCAAGCCCATCGCGCCCAAAATTATGAGCAGGTGGCGAAGGATTTGCGCCATTTGTTGCGGCAGTGGTATGGCTACCAATGGGAGCAGGCCAAGAAGAAATTGCGGATCAGCCGGATCGCGGCCGCAGACGCCGAACATCTCTGGCAAGAGAGCCGCGCCTCCCTCATCCGCCTGCAAGGGATGATTGACGAGAAACGGCGGGCGATTGGCGAGTTGGAGCAGAAACGACGGGGGAAGGAAGAACAACGCGGCCGCGTCCGGGACGAATTCGATAAGGTCAGTCGGCAGGTAGCGGTGTTGCAGGAGCGACAAAGCCTCATCCTACGCCAACTGGCTGACCTGTCTGCCGATTGGCCCAGGGTGGAAGAGCAGAGGGACGCGGCCGCGACCACACTCAATGACGCCCTCACCGATTTGCAGGTGGCCCAAACGGAACACCAACAGGCCCAATCTGGCTTAAACCAGTTCAACGCCAGCTTCCAGACCCAGCAGGCCGAAATTGATCAGACACGCCAGGCCCTCAGCCAGAGCGAACGGGCACAACGGCAGGCGCAAACGGAATTAGGCCAGGCCGAAGGGCGGCTCAGTCAGTTGCAGGAACGGCTGGCGGAGCGGGAACGGCAACAGCCGGAAACGGCCGAATTGGCCCGGCTAGAAGCGCAAATCGCCGAGGCGCAGGCCGCCTGGGACAAAGCCAAACAGGAAATCGCTGACCTGGAAACGCAACGGGAAGAGCTAGAAGAGAAACAACGGGGGTTTCACCGACAGTTGAAGCAGTTGCGCCAGGAGAGCACAGACCACAGCGGGCGGCTCAACCGGCAACAAAACGAGATAACCCGTTGGGAAAGCCGCGTCGAACTGCTGGATCAGATGCGCCATAAAGAGAGTCCGGTCAAGGGCAATGTCCCCCTCATCGGCAGGCTGGCCCAATTCCTCACCATCCCCGATGCCTACCGCGTCGCCATCGAAGCCGCCCTCGGCCACCGGCTGAACACCCTGCTCCTGGAAAACGAGGACGCCCTGTGGCAACTGCTCAAAAGCCAGGGCAAAACGGCCTTCGTGGCGGCGGTGGGCAGTGGGCAGTCAACAGTGAACAGTGGACAGTCAACAGTGGGCAGTGAGCAGTCAACAGT
>JAGNBF010000040.1:43404-60510 GCA_018004935.1 Chloroflexota bacterium
GAACCCGCCCGGCTCGTAGCCCAGGCGTTGTTGGGGCATGTGGTGCTGGTGGGGGATGTCGCGGCCGCGTACACCATCGCCCGCGAGTTACCCGCCGGTTGCCTGGCGGTCAGCCTGGATGGGGTGCTGGTTCATGCCGGGGGCATCCTCGAAACCGTCACCCGCGACCCACAACAAAGCATCCTGGCCCGCGAAGAAGCGTGGCGCAGTGCCACCACTGAGTTGGAAACGGCTCGTGCCACCTTCAACCAGCTCAAAACCATCAACAGCCAACACGATGCGGCCATCCAGACCCACCAGGAAGAAGCGGACAAATTCAGCAGTGAAGCGCGTTACGTCGAGCGCAAACTGCAACGGGCGCGGCAAGATTTGACCAATCACCAGCGCACCCTGGATCGGGCCAGACAACAACAGGGGTATCTGGTCAAACAGGCCGAATCGTACACCCAGGAATTGGCTACCCTGCGCCAACGGCTGACCGAAGCCCAGGCCACCATCGGCCAGCGGCAAACCCAATTAACCCAGACCAGCGGCGAACTGGTGACGCTCCAGGCCAGATTCCAGGCTCTACCCATCGCCGAAGGACAACAGCAACGCGACAACTGGCGGCAACGCATCGAGTCGGCCAAGACGATTCTCTCCGGGCGGCAGGCGGTAGTGGATAGTCGCAAAACGACGCTGAACCAGTTGGACAGCCAGTTGCAACGGTTGAAGGAGCGGCAGGCGCAGTTGCACAACCAGCAGGCGCAGTTGGACCTGGCCGAGGAGCAGAAGAAGCTGAACCAGTTCCAGCGAGACCTGGACGCCCTGAACAGTGAACTGAAACCGTTGCAGGATCGCGGCCGCGAACTGCATGATCAACTGACCCGCTTTGAGCAAAACCTGGGTCAACACCAACGGCAAACGCACGACCTGGAAACCCAATACACCCAGAGTCGTATCGCCTTCAGCCAGCAGGAAAACATGGTCACGGGTTTGCAGGAGCGCATCAAGGCCGATTTGGGTGTGGTAGCCCTGACTTTTGACGAAGACCAGATTGGGGCCACCCCGTTGCCGATGAAGGATGTGGTAGAGCAATTGCCCATCGTCCACGAGTTGCCGGATGAGATTGACGACAACATCCACCAATTGCGCTCCCAGTTGCAACGCATGGGAGCCATCAACCCGGATGCGCCGCAGGAGTACGAAGAGACACAACGCCGCTTCGACTTCCTGACCACCCAGGTGCAGGATTTGACCAGCACCGAGGCCCAATTGCGCCAGATCATCGCCGAACTGGATGTGTTGACCTCAAAGGCGTTTGCCGAAACGGTGACAAAAGTTAATGTCGTCTTTGGTGATATGTTTAAGCAGTTGTTTGGGGGGGGATCGGCCCAATTGGTGCTGACGGAGCCGGATGATTTGACGTTGACGGGGGTGGACATCATTGCCCGCCTGCCCAGTCGCCGGGAGCAGGGGTTGGCGTTGTTGTCGGGGGGAGAGAGGTCATTGACCGCGGCCGCGCTCGTTTTCTCCCTGCTCAAAGTTTCCCCCACCCCGTTCTGTGTCCTCGATGAGGTAGACGCCATGCTCGACGAGGCCAACGTCAACCGCTTCCGTGACGCCCTGAGCGAGATGAGCCAGAAAATCCAGTTCATCGTTGTCACCCACAACCGGGGCACGGTGCAGGCGGCCCACACCATCTACGGCATCAGCATGGGGTCGGATAGCGTCAGCCAGGCGTTGTCGGTCAAACCAGAGGAATATTTGAACCAACAGCCAGGGTTGTTGTAAGGGAGCGGAAAATTGGCAATAAAAAAAGGCCGGATAAACCGGCCTTTTCATACACAAAAATAGAGGGCAGACGATATTTACTTCTCGTCGTCTTCTTTCGCTTTGCGGATAACTTCCACGGCGTCAGCCGCAGGGATAGAAACGTCGGCATCAACATCGGGGGCCAGGCTTTCGTATTCAAAACGGGCTACCGGTGTTTCGGGATCTGCCAGAATGGTCACGCTGGTGGGAGCTACCAGGTCTTTGACATAGATAACTGTGTCAACATCACGGATGAAACTGGCATCTACGTGAATTTCTGAAACCAGATTGCCCGGCAGACATTCAATTTCCACTTCGTGCAGAAGCAGAACATCATGACCATCGCCTTTGCTGGCGGGTAAAGATTTGCCTACGAGAATCAATTCCGCATCGGCGGTAATTGTTTCTTTCATATTGACTTCATAAAAATCCACATGAACCAGATCACCACGGGTAATATGGGTTTGGATTTCACGGGCCAACACAGTGCGGATCTGGCCATCTAAGTCAAGGTCAATCAGGTGGGTGGTACTGGCATGGCGCAAAACGCGACGCAGGGCCAGGTTCTCGAGTTGGATAGGTTCCGGGTTGTTCTGGCCGTAAATAACAGCTGGGATGTACCCGGTCCGGCGAAGTTGGCTTACTTGTTTACCGATTACGTGGCGCGGCGCGGCCGCAATTGTCAAACGCTCACTCATGGTTGTTCCCTCAAATTCCATCCCATCTAACATGGGGAAGATGTCTGTAAAAATTGGCTTACCCTTTAGGCAAGCCGGAGAAGTATAGCAATTTCTCCTGAATCGTCAATCTTTTAGCCTCGCCAGCCGTTTAGAACTAAAATAGAATCCAGTCTGTGCCATTGTTCATCCAACAAAAACGCACGACTTCTATCCTCATAACTTATTTAGCGGAGCAACGATGAAAGATTTGACCAGTTACTACCAACACGTCCAAAACAAAGGCAGTCTACGCACCCAAGATCACGCCGTGCGTTGGAGCAACGCCACTCTTAATATGCTTGGCGTTAATCTTGATGGCCGCACCAAAAAAGCCCTGGCCAAAGCCTTACCGGAAGACCTTTCCCGTTCCCTCACCCGTGTTTTCTGGCTTTTACATTTCCGCAACACTAATTTGCCCGCCAGAGAATTTCAACGCCGGGTGGGGTTACGTGCCGGTAACACCGACTGGGAATTTGCCCGTATCCCTGTAGTTGCTGTTTTTGGCGGTGTCAAACAACTCATAGACAAGGATTTGCAGAATCAGGTCGAGAAAACCTTGTCCCCCGAATTGCGACAGCTATGGCAACAAGCATAAGAATCGTAAACCGCGAACAGAAAGTGGCTGGCAAAGGGCCTTTACCTGTTGGTCAGGGATTCTCTGTCAGCCGCCCACCGTTCGCCGCTCATCTTCGTTTTTACCACATACGCCTTACGCCTTTATACCTGTTCACGGTTTACTGTTTCCTGCTCCTATTCACTCTCACCGCCTGTGCCGATCAGCCCCTTACCGTTGGCGAGCAACCCCTGCTAGTGACCCTCACGGTGGACGGACAAACAACCACGCTGGAAACCACCAGCAGTAATGTGCGCGAACTACTCGAAGAAACCAATATCAGCCTCGGCGATACGGACCTGGTAGATCCCCCTCTCTTTACTCCCCTCACGCCTGATCTGAGCATCAACATTATCCGAGTAACGGAAAGTCTAGAAATCATTGAGCAGACGATAGCCTTCAGCCGCAAGAGTGTGCGTAATGAAGGTATGAATGCCGATGATCCACCGGTTATTTTGCAGGTGGGGCAGACCGGATTGCAGGAAGTTACCATTCGGATTATTTACCATGATGGGTTGGAAGTAGAGCGGCAAATTGTGCGGGTAACAGACGTGGAACCGGCCCAGGATGAAATACTCATGGTGGGGATTGGCGCAACACCAGGGACACTCGTTTTCTCCGGCAATCTGGCTTATATCAGTGGCGGGAACGCCCTTATTTTGCGCGGTTCTACGGCCTTTCCTCAACAATTAAACACCGGTAGCCCCTTAGATGGGCGCGTGTTTAAACTCTCACCTACTGGTGGACATCTGCTTTATACGCGCCGTCTGGATGATGGGGTGCATTTTAACGAGTTGTGGCTGGTGGGTACGGGGCAGGGAGCCGTAGCCCGGCGGTTGGGGGTGTACGATATTCTTTGGGCCGATTGGAACCCGGCCGTTGCGGATGAAACAGCGCTCCAAATTGCCTATACTACCGGCATTCGTACCGAATTACCCCCAGGCTGGGAAGCCAACAATGATCTCTGGCTGGCAACCATTACGGTGCGTCAGAGTTTTAACTTCGTCGAACGAGAAATCATTGAAACGTATCCGGCTACCTATGGCTGGTGGGGAGGGAATTATGCCTGGTCGCCCAGCGGCCGCTACATTGCCTATAGTTTTGCTGATGAAATTGGGGTGATTGATGTACAAACACCCAACGAAGACGAACAACGCCGCCAACTCTACCGGTTTACAGAGTACAATACCCGCCGTAACTGGGTATGGGTTCCCACCCTCTCCTGGTCACCTGATGGTCGCTATCTCACCTTCACGGTGCATGGGGGTACCGATGCCGATGCTATCGTTTTTGATAGTTACGTGGCTGATGTAGGTAGTAACAATGTGATTCGGTTTGTGGAGCAGGTGGGTATGTGGGGTCATCCCAACTGGTCGCCGTTGGGTAATGAATTGTTTGCGGCTGGGGAACAGAGTAGTCAGATCGCTTTCTTGCGGGCCACCAATCCGCTAGAGAGTGAGAGCAGTAGTTACACTCTTTGGCTGATGGATCAGGATGGGAGTAATGCCCGACAGGTTTATCCGGCGGTAGGGGAAAACAGTCGCTTCCCGCGTAACCAGCAGTTTATGGCCTGGGGGGCGTCGGGGCGGGATATGGCCTTTGTGTTTAATAATGGGTTGTATGTGTTGAATCTGGATACGGGAGAAGCGCACCGTATCACTCAAGATGAAACGGGTATCAGTACCCCGACCTGGGCACCGTATGGTGCGGGTATTACGGCCCCGGCTCAGGCTGTTGAAGAACTACCTTTGGAAGAATTACCCCCCGGTTACGAATTTTTGAACCCTGATAATTAGTCATCGTTCGTTTTTATACTTACCACGGTCATAAAGTGACATTTTGTTAGCGGCAACAGATTGGTAGGTTTGGACCGAAGACCCATCCCCCTTCGATCCCAGAGGGAAGGGGGAAAACCCCACACCGCGCCGAAAATAGTTCCCCGCCCCTGGGGGCGGGGTTAGGGGTGGGGGTGGCCTTGGATAAACCCCACACGACGATAAAGTGAGACGGCGACAGGGCGAAAAAATGTCAGGGATCTTTGGGGAATTCAGGGGGTTGACACCAGATGTACGGGCTGGCCTTGTGCCTGCCCCGTGTGGGGCAACCACAAGGGTTGCCCGTACCCCACGAAATCCCGAAGACCCAATGTCAGATTATGCCCTTTGACAGTATAACTTAGTGATTTGCTGTGGCCGGTCTCCTGACCGAGCCACTCACGTTATTTCTGAACGCTGACTTAGTTATCGTTCGCAAGTAACCATTCAGTCATGAAGTTGAACTTTTCTCTGGTAACTGACCTTCACCCCCAGCCCCTCTTCCCCCTTCGGGAGAGGGGAGTTGGTTCCCTCTCCCTGGGGAGAGGGTTAGGGTGGGGGGGTGTATCGTTACAACTTTCGGAAGGCTGAACGGTTACAGATTGATAAACCGTGGGGCACTCCTATTCCTATGCATATACAAAACTCTCCCCGATTTTCGTTACTTTTTGTTGGTATTACATTTTTGGCTCTGGTAAGTTGGGGAGTGTGGCAGGCAAGAGAGGCTTTCCTGACGCGAGGCATCTCTGACGATGCACCTCTGCTGGTGGTAGGGGGTGGCGTTGCACCAGGGGTTAATGTCAGTCTGGAGCAGTATGACGACGTGGCATTGGATGAAAATCTGGCCCACATCGCGGCCGCAGGGCTGACCCATCTCAAACAAACCTTTTACTACAGCGAGAATTTTGACTGGACGGTAAGCGATAGGCTGGTCGCGGCCGCAACTCGTCACCAACTCACCCTCATCCCCCTGCTCGACGGCGACCCCACTACCCAATTCGCCCCCCCGGATGACCCCTACATCTTCGCCCAATGGGCCGGAGCCTTTGCCGAACGCTACGGTGAGACGATTGACGCCTACATTATTTGGGACGAACCCAATTTAACGGCGCACTGGGGGAACCAGCCCGTAAACCCGGATGAGTACACGGCTTTGCTCGCGGCCGCGTCTCAGGCCATTCGTGCCCAGGACAGCAACGCCCTCATCGTGGCGGCTCCCCTGGCCCCCACCAGCGAAACTGGCCCTAAAAACCTGGCCGATCCGCTCTTTTTGCAGGCGATGTATGAAGGGGGCGCGGCCGCGTTCTTCGACATCGCCGCCGGTAAACCGTATGGCTTTGACAGCGGCCCCGATGATCGCACCGTGGATATAGATACGCTCAATTTCAGCCGGATTATTCTGTTGCGTGAGGTGATGGCGCGGAATGGCGACAGCGGCAAAGCGGTTTGGGCAGGGAATTGGGGCTGGAACGCATTGCCGGATGGCTGGATGGGCGAGCCTTCGTTGTGGGGGCAGACAGATGTGGCAACACAACAGGAGTGGGCGCTGGACGCCCTGAGCCGGGCGCGGCAGGAGTGGCCCTGGCTGGGGGTGATGTTTATCGAGCATTGGGAGCCGGACGCGGCCGCGACCGATCCGCGTTGGGGGTTCAGTATCAAGCGGTGGGCCACGTCCAGCCTGTTCAGCCAGGAGGCGATGGTGGCCTACCCCGGCTTCCATCTGGCCGCTGGGGATGACCCGGCCCAACGTTATGAGGGGGGTTGGCGTTTCTCACCGGAGTACGGCGCGGACATCAGTGCCAGTGGCGACCGGGTGACACTCCAGTTTTGGGGGACAGATGTGGCGGTGCGGGTGCGTCGGGCGGATTTTCGGGCGCGTTTCTATGCCACCGTAGACGACGCTCCCGCCAACGCTTTACCGCGTGATGAAAACGGTTCGGCTCTTGTTCTGACTGCACCTGACCCGGCCGAAGATTATTTGGCGACGGTGTGGGTGGCCCGTGACCTGGAACCGGGCTGGCACACGCTGACCCTGGTGGCGGATCGGGGGTGGCAACAGTGGGCCTTAAACGGGTTCAGCGTGTTGTACCGGCCCGATGAGGCGGGTTATCGCTGGGGGCTGTGGGGGTGGGGCGCGGCCGCGTTTCTTGGCCTGATTTTAACTTGGAGCACCGCCCGCCGGGCCGATTGGGGGGGTGTTGGCCTGGCTTTGGATCGGGCGTACCGGCGGTTGGCGGCTGGCTGGCATTTATTCTTCACGGCGTTGGCCGGTTTGCTGGTGGCCCTGGCTGGTTATCTCACCTGGGGTGCCCAAATGGAAGGGTTGTATCGGCGGCTGGGTGATGGTGGACAGATGGGGGTGATGATTGCGGCCGCGTTCTTTTTCTACATCGTGCCCAGTTTCTACGTTACCCTAATGGCTCTGGCGGCCTTCTTTGTCCTGGTGTATCTGCGACCTGCCTGGGGGGTGGCTATCATCACCTTCACCATTCCCTTTCGCCTGGTTCTGAGCAAAACCGTGAGCCAGTACAGCTTCAGCCTGTTAGAGATTTTTACTCTGGTGACTGCGGCCGCGCTGGCTCTGCGCTGGTTGGTGGGGTGGGTGGGCGAAGGGGTGCAAGGGCGACGAGGTGTGGAACCGAGGCGGCACGAGAAGGCCGATTATGCGGTGCTGGTCCTGTTTCTGGTAGGAACGGTCTCGCTCTTTTTTACGGAACGGGTGGACGCGGCCGCGAATGAATGGCGTTGGCTTATTTTGGAACCAGCCTTGTTTTATGTTATTTTGCGCGGCAGTCGCCTGACTCGCCAGGAGATGTGGGTCATATTGGATGCTTTTGTCTTGGGGGGTGTTGCCGTGGCCTTGATTGGCCTGTTCCAATACGCTACCGGCTGGTATCTCATTACCGCCGAGGGGGGGCTGATGCGGCTTCGTTCGGTGTATGGCTCCCCCAATAATGTGGCCCTTTACCTGGGGCGAGTGTTGCCTTTGGTGGTAGCGGTGGGGTTGTTGGGGCGGGGGCCGCGAAAGTGGTGGTATGTCGCGGCCGCGGTGCCGCTGTTCCTGGCTTTTCTCCTCACCTTTAGCAAAGGGGGGTTGCTTCTAGGGCTACCGGCGGCCTTCCTGGTTATCTTTGTCATCTGGCAACGACGTGCAGGACGACGGGCCTGGCCCTGGGTTATAGGGATGGCGGTGGCGGGTGTGGCTGGATTGTTCGTAGCCATGCAGATCCCTGCGTTGGCGGGTCGTCTCAACCCCCAAATCACCGGTTTTTTCCGAGTTTACTTGTGGCGTGCCAGTTGGGAGATGTTTTGGGAGCACCCCTGGTTTGGGGTAGGGCTGGATAATTTTTTGTATGCTTATCGCGGCCGCTACATCTTTAACGCCGCCTGGCAAGAACCTAACCTCAACCATCCCCATAACCTACTCCTCGACTTTGCCACCCGCCTGGGTATCTTTGGCCTCTTGGCCGGGGGCTGGCTGTTCGGAACAATGGGGAAACATATGGGGGAACTCGTCAGCACTCAAGCGAATTTACGCCTCTTCTCCGGGAATGCCAAACCTGAAACACCCAACGCGTCCCCCCCAACCCCCTTCTGGCCCGTTGCTGTAGGCATCGCTGGAGCCTTCGCCGCTATGCTGGCGCATGGCCTGGTTGATCATGGCTATTTTCTGGTAGACCTGGCCTTTGCCTTTCATTTGCTTCTGGCCGTTTTGGTATGGCTCAGGGAAAACCAGAGTGAGAGCTAATGCCCTAAGGGTTCGCTCGTAAATAACTTTTGAGGTTCTTGGGGAATTCAGGGGGTTGACACCAGATGTAGGGGCTGGCCTTGTGCCTGCCCCGTGTGGGGCAACCACAAGGGTTGCCCGTACCCCACGAAACCCCAAAGAACCACTTTTGAGTTTGCTGTGGCTGGTCTCCTGACCGCACCACCCAACTTAATCTTGAGCGAACCCTAAGTAATTGTCCAAAAATAAATTCCGCGCAGACCTGACAGGTTTCCGAAATCGGGAAGTTATTTTTAGAGGTTCACTAAGGGCGATTTGCCCAAGGGTAGAGACGCAAAATTTTGCGTCTCTACTTTCTCCGACAGGCTGTTAGGGACAAACCCCATTCAAAACGGCCTGCCAGCTATTTAAGTCCCCGGAATTGGCATTTTGCGGCCAGGAAGCAATATCCTCTCCAGCAAAGACCACTTTCGCCATCAAATTAAAGGTGGTGGCGAGGGTCGCCATCTCCGTCTCCGTATTGACACGCATTTTGATGATCCAATTGGTGGGGTTTAATTCATATTGGTATTCCCACTCATTACTGGTGTAATTTGATTCCCAGAAGTCTGCATCACTGTTACTGCCAACCCCTCGGCCAATGGCACCGGTAGGTTGGCGAGTGAATTGGAAGAAGCGATCTGCCGCACTGGGATCACCCCGGTTGTTATCCGTATCAAAATAGAAGGCCACTGAGTCCGTCACCGTGGGGGTATCATCGGCAATAACCACGGCAATATAGAAATTCGTGGTATCGTGAGTAAAGTAGACATCTGCTTTACGCGCCGGATTAGCCGTTAAGCTGAAGGTTGTCATGGGTGTATTTCCCCAATTACCAGGTGCAAAAGGATCCGTTAGAACCGGAGCCACGGGAACACAGGTGAGAGCCGAAGGTGTGCTGGTGGGTGTGGGGGTCACAGTAGGAACCTCTGTGTTGGTGGGCAGAGGTGATGGGGTGAAGGTCGGCGTCGTTGTGGGTGTGGGGGTGGGCGTGGCCGTGGGGGCGTTGGTGGGGGTGGCCGACGGTGTCCATGAGGGTGTAAAGGTTAGCGAGGGCAGTGGCGTCAAACTGGGCGACAGAGTGGGTTGTGGTGTTGTCGGGGTTGATGAGGCGGTTCCGGTGGGTGTAGCCACAGGTGTCGTGCGGGGATCCGTCCCTTGGGCCACTTCCAGACCATCGGCAATGCCATCCCCATCGGTATCTGCTTTGGTCGGATTGGTCAGGTAAACATGGATTTCATCGCCGTCAATCAACACATCGCCATCTGTATCTCGGTTGGTGGGGTTGGTGCCATGAACCAGAGCTTCATCCCCATCGGACAGTCCGTCTCCATCAGTGTCCGATTTGAGTAAATCCGTGCCAATGAGTTGTTCCTGAACATCACTCAGGCCATCCCCATCACTGTCGCCCCCGGGGGTGACAGTCAGGGCAATACGTGTAGCGGCAGAAATAGTGGCGCTGGCACTAATGGCTGTTTCGGTGAGGTTGATGAGGGGGACGGTTGTAATGGTGCTGGTAGTGGTGTTACTCTGTAACAGATCATTCCCCTCGCTGAGGAGTAGGAGCAGGCTAAAAATACAGGCCACGGCTACAAAGAAGAGGGTAGCCAGGTAGACCCAGGCTGGTAAGAGGGCTGACACTTGGGCCTGACCAGGGAGCCGTTGCCGTGCCCCACTTTGGGATAACACTTCTACTTCATAGCGATGGGTTTCCATACCCCCAAACCAGGGTTGTTGACGGGGTTCCAGATCTAGTTCGACGCTTGTTTTTTGTTGTGCTTCTAGACGGATGCGGCCGCGTTGCCCGCGAAAACGTACTGCTCCATGGGCATCATCCCCTACCACACTCATTTCCAAAGGGGCATTTCCCACATTGCGAATGACCACATTTACCGTTGCCGGAACCCTTACCTCACGAGGTTCCAATGTTGCTTCAAACGCCTCAAATGTCCCCAAATCTAAAGAGCCATTTGCCCCCACTTTTAACTGGGGAAATTGCTGGGACATTAGCTCCACCCGGAAGCGTTGCCGCCCCGCAGGCGTCGAACCGCGCCGTGGCGGGCGAATCGTTATGGTGATCGCGGCACTGCCCCCAGCCGGTATTGTGGTAAATTCACGAGGCAAGGTAAACCAATTATCAGGTAAACCCTGTAAGCGAATATTTACCCGATCATCCCGGTTTGAGCGGTTTACCACTTCCATTTGTAAGTCTATGTCACGGCCTGGCTCCACACTCAGCCGTTCCTGTGCCAGGAAAAGGGCCAATGGTTCCACTGTTTGCACTTGTGTGGGGGCTGGCGTAGGCATTTCCGAGGGGCGGAGCGTTGGTGTTGCCTGAGAGGCCACGGTTCTGGGTTCCACGGCTGGGGTACTGCTCTGTAGTACCATTTCATAAGGGCCAATCTGTAGCCGGTTGCCGACCTTAAATAAGGTGGGTTCGTGAACCGTAAGCCGTCGGCTATCCAGGTGGGTGCCATTGATGCCCCCCAAATCTGTGACTAACCAGCCATTCGTGGTTGCCTGCAAACGGGTATGATAGCGGGACACTCCTTCCACCGGTAAAACAATGTCATTGTCGGCGTTACGCCCAATTTTCATAACTGGCCGGTTTAATTCCACAATATTGGATTCATGACCGGGTGTATTGATGAGAAGACGATACCCTACCGGGGCACGTTCTATTGTCTGGGCTAATAGATCTTCTGGGCTACCCTGGCGTATGACTCTGGTGGCCGCCCCTTCCAAAGAGGTAACGGCACTTTGCAGAGCATCGGCCATTTCCGCACCACTATGGAACCGCTCTTCTGGGGATTTAGCCAGGGCCGTTTGTAGCAGAGAATCAATGAGTTGGGGGAGTTCGGGGCGTAAGGATTGCGCTAATGAAGGCATTACCCCATTCAGGTGGGCATTCAGGGCTTCGGACAGGTTCTTGAATTCAAAGGGGAGTTGATTGGTAAATAGCTCATACATTACCACCCCTAACGAATACAAATCACTGCGTCCATCTAAGTCCAGACCCTGGCACTGTTCTGGGGACATGTAGATGGGGGTTCCCAGGGTCATGCCACTTTGGGTGATACGATCACCATTGATGAGCCGTACCAGGCCAAAATCGGTGAGGATGGCCCGGAAGGGTTGTTCGTTGGGTTCTTCTGGGCGGGTGAGTTTTTTGAGGATGATGTTACCCGGTTTGACATCACGGTGAATAACACCCTGCAAATGAGCATAGTCCAGGGCTTCGGCGATTTGGGCCCCAATTTGGAGGGCCTGAGCCAGGGGGAGAAACCTCTGCCGGGCCTGAAGCCGTTGCAGGTGGGAGCGCAAACTTCCTCCACCGATGTATTCCATGGCGATAAAAGCGCCATCGGGGGTATCGGCAAAGTCGTAGATTTTGACGATGGAGGGGTGATCAAGTTTGGCGGCGGTGAGGGCTTCTTGACGCAAGCGGGCCCGAAATTCGGGTTGCCGGGCATAATGAGCGTGCATCAGTTTGAGAGCTACGGAACGTTCCAGGTCAGTGTCGTAGGCCCGGTAAACGGTACCCATGCCACCATCACCAATCAATGCCTCAATGCGATATTTGCCAAACATCTGGCCGATTAAACTGGTCATACCAACCTCAGAAATTAAGGAATTTGGCGTGGTTCAAATAACCCTCTCGAGGGCTGAGTTTGTCGAAGCCGTTTGTCTTCAACAAACTCTGGCAACAGGTTTAGTCGTTACAATCGTCCTACAAATTTGTAAAGCTGACCTGAACCATGCCAGGAATTTAAAGGTAGAGTGTAGAGCTAGAGCGTAGAGCGAGAGGCAAAACAAAACTAGTTCAATCGTCTTTTTGTTTATTCTCTTACTCTAAACGCCCACTGGTTACGGGTGTTGTGGTTATTACCGCTGGTCAGACCAGGGGATACCAAAATTAAGTTAGGGAAAGGGTGTGTTGGCTATTTTTTGTATGGTTGCCAGAAACAGTTGTACATGTTCCAGGGTGATCCAATAATGGGTGACGACCCGAAGCTGACGGGGGCCAGTGGCATTCACCCACAGGTTATGTTCACGAAGCCGGGTAACTAGCTGTTGGCTTGCTAGAGGGAAATCTGGGGTCAGGTTGAAGAAAACGATGTTGGTTTTGATGGTGTCTAGATTGAGGTGTATGCCTGGGATTTGGGCGAGGCCTTGAGCAAGGTAATGGGCATGGGCATGATCTTCATGCAGACGTTGGGTCATGTCGCGCAAGGCTAACAGCCCCGCGGCCGCAAGCACACCCGCCTGTCTCATTCCTCCACCAACCAGCTTGCGGATACGCCGTGCCCGACGGATAAACGTTTCGGAGCCACACAGAACAGAGCCTACGGGTGCACATAGTCCTTTGCTGAGACACACAGAGAGTGAGTCTACATCTTGAGCCAGGGTAGCTGGGGACAAATTGAGCGCAGTGGCCGCATTGAAGAAACGGGCACCATCTAAATGGATGGCTAACCCATGCTGATTAGCCAGGGTGCGAATGGTGGCAAAATAGGCTGGCTCGATAGGGTAGCCATTCTTTTCGCCGTAACTGTTTTCTACCAGGATAAGCCGGGTGATGGGAAAGTGGACGTTATCGGGGCGGATGGCGGCTTCGATATCGCTGAGGGACATGCGGCCGCATTCATCGGTTGGTAGGGGATGAGGGGTAACACCCCCAAGAACTGCCATTCCCCCGGCTTCATCCAGGTAGGTATGGGCATCCATACCTACAATCGCTTCTTCGCCCCGTTGAGCATGGGTGAGGATACCCACCAGGTTCCCCATTGTGCCACTGGCGACAAATAGACCGGCTTCTTTGCCCAGCATCGCGGCCGCGGTCATTTCCAAGGTGTTGACGGTGGGATCTTCTCCGTACACATCATCGCCCACAGCGGCACAGGCCATGGCTTCGCGCATGGCAGGTGTGGGCCAGCTAACCGTATCAGAGCGAAAATCTACTCTTTCCATGAGAGAAGTTTACGTAATATTCACAAGATTGCAAGAGGGGGCGAGTAGAGCCACGTTTTGTAGGATGGCCTCATGTTGGCGAGTATGCAATCATCCTAGAATCTGAGGCTCACTGCTTGCCCTGATCTGTTAAATTGTGCCATAATCTGCAAACAAAAATGCTACGCAAGTCCGCAAAAGTGGACACCAGTCCGCAAAATCGTGTAGCTGTGGCTGGGGTGGAGCGATGTGTGAGAGGGAGTAGAAGATGAAAAAAAGTTATGGGTTAGGTATTCTGGGAGCAATTTTTTTGTTGTTGATACTGGTAGCCTGTGGTGGTGCAGAAATGGCAGAAAATGTCGCTAATATTGAGAGTGAGACTGCGGCCGCGGGCGGTACTCTGGCGATTGAAGAAGCCAGTCTGGATACAGATGAAAGTGGCCTCACTGTGGGTTTTACGGCCGCAGGTCGCCCCTTTCGCGGTAATCCTGATGCCCCTGTTGTTATTGAAGAGTATTCTGATTATCAATGCCCCTTCTGTGCTCGTTTTTACCAACAAACCTTACCTTCCTTGACGCAAAACCAGATAACCAATGGTGAAGCGGTATTGGTTTTTTATGATTTCCCACTGGAATCTATTCACCCGCAGGCGGCTAGTGCGGCGGTGGCCGCACGGTGTGCCGGGAACGAAGGCGCGGCCGCGTATTGGAATATGCACGATATGCTGTTTGACCGGTTTGGGGAATGGGCTAATACCAGTGCCGGACAATATTTCCTCTCCTATGCCGGGGAGATTGGTCTGGATGTAGATGCCTTTAATGAATGTTTACAGAGTGGCTCTAAGGAACCCCTCATCCGGGCAGACCTGGACCTGGGGGTTAGTGTTGGTGTTACGGGAACACCTGGCTTCTTTGTTAATGGACAGTTTATCAATGGGGCGCAACCCGTCGCCGTTTTTGATCAGGCTATTGCCGCGGTGCAAACCGGTCAGCCAATTGCGGGAGCCAATACCGCCGCTGTGGCTCAACCTACCGCCCTCCCCGCCGTTGCCCCTACCCCGGCCAGCTTCGCGGCTGATTATGCCTTTGCCGTAGGCGATGAAAACGCCCCCATTACAATTGTGGAATTCACGGATTATCAATGTCCTTATTGTTCACAATATAGTACCCAAACCTTCCCCCAAATGAAGGCCAATCTGATTGATAGCGGCCGCGTGCGTTATATTCTCAAAGACTTACCCCTGGACTCCATTCACCCGTTGGCGCGTACTGGGGCTGTCGCCGCTCGTTGTGCCGGTGAACAGGATGCTTATTTACTGATGCACGACCAGATTTTTGCCAATCAGGCCACCTGGACGGCCAGTGGAACCATTGAGGGTGCAAAAGAAACGTTTATCGGTTATGCCCAATCTCTAGATCTGGATGCGGAGTCATTTGCCAGTTGTCTGAACAGTGGTCAGTTTGATGATGCTATCCAGGCCAATGTAAATGAAGCGGCCGCGTTGCGTGTTTCTAGCACACCCAGCTTCTTTGTGGATGGGTACCCCATCGCCGGAGCCAGACCGTATGATCTGTTTTTGTATGCGGTGGACCTGGCGGAAAAAGGGGAGCTGGCCCAGGCTTATGTTGCTGAAGCACAACAAGAGCAGACCGCCCCGACTGGCCCTCTGGATATTACAATTGAAGAGGATGACATTGTTTTAGGGAACCGTGATGCGCCTGTGGTGATGGTGGAATTTACTGACTATCAATGTCCCTACTGTTACCGCCATGCCATACAAACCTTACCTCAATTGATGAGCAATTATATTGAAACGGGTGAGGTGGTGTATGTGATTAAGGATTTTCCTCTGACAAGCATTCATCCACAGGCGGTCGCGGCCGCGGAAGCCGCCCACTGTGCCCAAGAACAAGATGCTTACCTGGCGATGCATGAAAAATTGTTTACGACGCAGGAAGCGTGGAGCGGCCGCAGTGATGTAGATGCTATCTTCACGACCTATGCCGAAGAGTTGGGTATGGATAGCGAAGGGTTTGCCGAATGTCTGGCCAGTGACCGGTATTATGAGGTTATTGCCAATGATCTTCAGCAGGGGCAAAACTGGGGTATTACGGGCACACCGGGCTTTTTCCTTAATGGTTATCTGATTTCTGGAGCGCAACCTTACGAGGTGTTCTCGCAGGCGATTGAACAGGTTAAAGCTGAAGCTAACACGATTGAGCAATAGTGGCACACCGATTGTAGGGGCAGGACCCGTGTCTGCCCCTCCTCCCTATGAATGAAGCCCTCAAAAACCTGTACATAGTCAGCCGTTTATCAGGTGTACTGCTCAAGCGTAATCCCAATTGAGAAAATTATGAGCCACAAAAGCCGTGAGGGGTTTCTAAACTCTTGACGGCTTTTTTTATTCCCCATCATGTAACTTCTCAATATTTTGGGGCAAACGAGGCCTGAGTTTGCCGCAGGCCATGGGTTTCGACAGGCTCAACCAACTTCACCGGGCTTTATTGAGAAGACACCCATCATCATGCAACTACCTTTTCCGGCACTCCACATTACTTTTACCAGTCATAGCCCGCTTGTTGAGCAGATGATGTTTCGCTGGCGAGGCAATTGGCAAGGACAGAACGCGGCCGCGACGCCCACACTCGAATTTCACTTGCACCAGGTCAACGCCTTACCGGGACTCCCAGAGACAACCCTGCTTTTTATGACCCAAACACCCGCCCCCTTAACCATTTACCAGGGGAAAACGGGTGGATTGTGGCTGGTTTTCCCGGAAGGGGGACTGGTGGAATTGCACACTCATGGGGCGGTGGGACGGGCAGGTCAGGCCTGGGTGACAACAGAATTTTTGCACAGTGGCCGCTTTGAAGATTTGTTGTGGGTCGCTCTGGCCCCCCTTTTGCGCCAGGTGGGGCTGTTTTTGGCGCATGGCTTCGCGGCCGCGTCCCCTGACCAGGCTCAAACCATTCTGCTGGTGGGGCGTTCCGGTAGTGGCAAAACAACCACCGGGCTGGCCTTGCTTGAGGCAGGTTGGCACTATCTGGCCAATGATGTAGTTTTGCTTCAAACACGGCCTGATGGCGTTTATGCCCTGCCGACGCCGGGGGATGTCATCACGGTGCGCCCGAAGACGTTAGACCTGTTGCCCGGTTTGCGGCCGCAGACCCACTTTCCCCCTGGTCAAAAAGGGCAGGTGCAGGTACACAAAATGGCTTGTGGTTGGGGTAAACCAGGCCGGGTGACGGCTGTCTACTTCCCCCACGTGGCGGGCGTCGCAACGACCATTCGCCCTCTGAGCAAAGCCATTGCCTGGAGCAAATTGATGGAAGAGAGTGTAGATCGGTGGGACGCGGCCGCGCTTCCGGCCCATCTGGAGCTATTGAGCCAACTGACGCAACAGGCCCGTCTCTTTGACTTGCGCCTGGGGCCGGATGTGGGGGAACT
>JAGNBF010000041.1:0-41878 GCA_018004935.1 Chloroflexota bacterium
TCAAATGAGTTGAATAATTAATTATTGAACAATTGAATTGTTGAACTGTTAATGAAGCGGTAGACGCTCTAGGGCGATTGCCTACGTGGAGTTCCCCCACCCCCAGCCCCGCCCCCAGGGGCGGGGAGTTTTTTGAGGCGGGCAAAATCGGGGGTGAAACCCCCGATTTTGCCCGCCGAGTGGGTTCCCCTCTCCCGATTTCGGGAATCGTCAGGGGGATGGGTTCATTCTGGTGAATAGGCAATCGCCCTGGTAGCCGTTACCCTGGTTAATCATTCAACAATTCACAAATTCACCGATTAATTATTTTCTTCCTCTCAACCGAAATAAAACACACCCTCGGAAACACTCATCCCCCTAACGATTCCCAGGAGAAACAGAAACCCATTGGTATCCCCCTCCCCAGGAGAAACAGAAACCCATTGGTATCCCCCTCCCCAGAGGGAACAGAAACCCATTGGTATCCCCCTCCCCAGAGGGAAACAGAACCCCATTGGTATCCCCCTCCCCAGAGGGAACAGAAACCCATTGGTATCCCCCTCCCCAGGGGGAACAGAAACCCATTGGTATCCCCCTCCCCAGAGGGAACAGAAACCCATTGGTATCCCCCTCCCCAGGGGAAACAGAACCCCATTGGTATCCCCCTCCCCAGGGGAAACAGAAACCCATTGGTATCCCCCTCCCCAGAGGGAACAGAAACCCATTGGTATCTCCCTCCCCAGAGGGAACAGAAACCCATTGGTATCCCCCTCCCCAGGGGGATACCTATTTGTGTTGTTTTTTGAGGGCGTATGCCCTCAAAAAACAACACCTTATCCAATTCCCCGCCCCTGGGGGCGGGGTTAGGGGTGGGGGAAAATCCTCACCAACATAGGCCAGAGCCAAGAAACCCAACTTTGGAAAAACCCTGCATAGGCGTGAAACATAAAACAGGATGCGTTAGAATGTTATCATAGAACTCACACGCTGTTGCCGGTGTCCTCACCAAGCCACCCCCCTTATCTCCAAACGATAACTAATCATTCTCGGCACAATAGCCAATACACCAATATACCAACACATTCCTAACTATGAAAGAACTACAACTCCTACAAGACTTACTCAGTGAAGACATTCACCTGCTAGGCGACATTTTAGGGCGAGTTATTCGGCGGCAGGCGGGTATCGAGGTGTACGAACTCGAAGAACGCATCCGTTCCCTGGCCAAAGCCCGCCGCAGTGATGACCTGGCCGGTATCGGGGCACGCCTGGAAACAGTAGTCAACGGCCTGGATATCGCCCAGGCAGAGATGATTGCCCGTGCCTTCACCGCTTACTTCGAGCTAGTAAACCTGGCGGAAGAACAGCAACGGGTCCGCGTTCTCCGCCAACGGGAAAGAGCGGCCCACCCGCGTCCCCTACCCGAATCGGTCACATCGGCCATTGCCACCCTTAACCAGATGGGCGTAGATGATTTCCACTTGCAGGAGTTGCTCAATCATCTACACATCGAACTGGTATTCACCGCCCACCCCACCGAGTCCAAACGGCGAACCGTACTCTCCAAATTGCGCCGCATCGCTACCGCTCTCATCCAACTAGATGAACGAGATTTGCTCCCTGGTGAACGGCGTGACCTCATCAACCACACAACCGCCGAAATTACCAGCCTTTGGCTCACCAATCGCAGTCGCACCAACCAGGTCAGCGTCACCGATGAGGTAAAAACTGGCCTGTACACCTTCGATACCGTGTTATGGGATGTTGTACCCCAGGTGTATGAAGCAATGCGCCGTGCCCTGGCCGAACATTACCCCAACGTGCAAATGCCCCAGCGTTGGCTCACCTTTGGTTCCTGGATCGGGGGCGACCGGGATGGCAACCCATTTGTGACCGCAGAAGTAACCGCTGAAACATTACGCCTCCATCGCGGTCTGGCAGTAGAGCGGCACCAGGTGGAATCGCGTGAACTGCAACGCTCTCTTACGATGGGGGAACAGTTGACCGTCATCAGCCCAGAACTGATACAGGCCTTAGAAACGGAACAAAACGCCTCACCACGCGTGGCGTTGCTCAAAA
The DNA here is from genome assembly GCA_018004935.1 of Chloroflexota bacterium. GTDB lineage: Bacteria > Chloroflexota > Anaerolineae > Promineifilales > Promineifilaceae > Trichofilum. The sequence continues at coordinate 2,059 of JAGNBF010000041.1, forward strand.
CACGGTATCCCAATGAACCGTATCGCCTCTACTCGGCCATGCTCACCGCCGACCTCTCAGATTCATCTCGGGGGGACATGGTGGGGCGGCTGAAGGGGATCAGCCATCACCCCTTGCGCCTGCGTACCGTGGCCGACCTGGTGGGGCGGTTAGATTTGATGGATCGAACCTTACGGGCCACGGGTATGGCAGATGTGGCTGAAGCGGATTTGCGCATGTTACGGCATCAGGCCCATGTGTTTGGTTTGCATGTGGCCCGGTTAGATTTGCGCCAATACAGTGATGTTAATACCGCCGTTCTGGATGAATTGTTGGCGAAATTAGGGTTAGTCGAAGGTTTTGCCAGCCGCTCTGGGGCCGAACGGGCGATTCTTTTAACTGACCTGCTCCAGCAACCGGTTCCCGATATTAGCCAACTGCACGATCTTTCAACCAATGCTCAAGAAACCCACGATTTATTCCAGATTGTGCGCCGGGCGGTTGATTTTTATGGCCCGGAACTGATTGGGCCGTATATTGTAAGCATGACACATGGCACAGAAGATCTTTTGGCGGTGTTGCTTTTGGCTTCCTGGTATGGCTTAAACCTGCACCCAGAACAGGAGCGGGATCGGCTGGCGATTGTACCCCTGTTTGAGACGCGGGAAGATTTACGGGCGGCCCCAGAGATTATGGCGGCGTTGTTTACCCACCCGGTATATGCATATCACCTGACCCGGCGAGACAATGAACAGACGGTGATGATTGGCTATTCTGATAGCAACAAGGATGCAGGGTATCTGGCGGCGAATTGGGAACTTTATCTGGCGCAGGAAGCGCTGGCGGCCTGCGGCCGCGAGCATCATATCCGCCTCACCTTGTTTCATGGCCGGGGGGGGACGATTGCCCGGGGGGGTGGGCCAGCCAACCGGGCAATTCTGGCCCAACCGCCGGGGAGTGTCCGCGGCCGCATTCGCATCACCGAACAGGGCGAAGTTATCGGCGAACGGTACGGCCATCCCGCCATTGCCCGGCGGCATCTGGAGCAGGTTGTCCATGCCGTTCTTATGGCCAGTGCCCCCACCCGTAGTGAATACCTGGTTGAAGTGACCCCTGCCTGGCGCGCTACCATGACCGAACTGGCCAGCATTGCCCATCAAGCCTACCGTCAGTTCATCTACGACACCCCCGATTTACTCACCTACTGGCAACAGGCCACCCCCATTGCTGAAATCAGCCAATTACGCATTGGCAGTCGCCCCTCACGTCGCAACACCAAAGCCAGCTTCGCCTCTCTGCGGGCCATTCCCTGGGGGTTTAGCTGGATGCAAAGCCGACATGTTCTGCCCGGATGGTATGGTGTTGGCGCCGCTCTCTCCTTCTACGGGCAGACGCCTGCCCGATTACAGCAGTTACAAACGATGTACCAGGAATGGCCGTTTTTTCGCACGGTGTTAGACAATGCCCAAGTCTCCTTAGCCAAGGCCGATATGGGCATTGCCCGATTGTATGCCAATCTGGTGGATGATGAGGCTGTGCGGGAACGAGTATTTGGTGAAGTAACGCGAGCGTTTCAGGAAACGTCACAATGGTTGTTGCGGGTAACGGATCAGCGGGAGTTACTGGAAAATGACCCGGTGTTGCGCCATTCAGTACGCCAGCGGAACCCATATATTGATCCGATGAACTATATTCAGGTGAATTTGTTGCGCCGCCTGCGTGCCCTGCCCGATCCGGAAGCGGCTGAAGCCCATAATTTACGTCAGGCTATTTTCCTGACAATTAACGGCATCGCCGCCGGTTTACGCAATACCGGGTAGCCGAGAAGTGGGCACACCACGAAATAATATCGCACAATGTCACACAATGTAGCACAGCCTTTCCAGCCTGTGCATTCCGCAAAAGTGGCACGGTCAGGAGACCGGCCACAGCAAGTAGCACAGCCTTTCCAGCCTGTGCATTCCATCAAATGTGGCACGGTCAGGAGACCGGCCACAGCAAGTAGCACAGCCTTTCCAGCCTGTGCATTCCATCAAATGTGACGCGGTCAGGAGACCGGCCACAGCAAGTAGCACAGCCTTTCCAGCCTGTGCATTCCATCAAATGTGGCACGGTCAGGAGACCGGCCACAGCAAGTAGCACAGCCTTTCCAGGCTGTGCATTCCATCAAATGTGACGCGGTCAGGAGACCGGCCACAGCAAGTAGCACAGCCTTTCCAGCCTGTGCATTCCGCAAAAGTGACGCGGTCAGGAGACCGGCCACAGCAAGTAGCACAGCCTTTCCAGGCTGTGCATTCCCTGTTTAAGGTTCGTAAAAATATAACTTCCCGGTTTAGAGCTACTTTGTAAAGGGCATCTCCCTCTTTCTGAATTATATCAAAAATATATTAAGTCGCGTTAAACAGGCGTTCCTCGACCCGTTTTAGCGCGTTTTTTATTTTAAGAAACGGCTCTTGGCCGTTAATTAGTGTAGAAAAATGCGCGAATCGCTGATTTCCGAGTGGGTTACTACAAATATGCAACACTTTTCGCTTCAGAGTATACTTCAGTATTGGGGCAAAAAAATACAACACCCCTTCAATGTTTCTCTATTTCCACCAATCTTGCTTTAGTGACACCTCGTTACCAATGGGCTGAGTGCTCAGGGAGATGCTATGCGCCGTATTGCAATTATCGGATCAGGGCAGGCTGGCTTAGTGGCGGCACATGGCCTGCTAAAGGCTGGGTGTGCGGTCGATCTGTATTCGGATCGAACAGCAGAACAGTGGCTCAAGGAGGGCAGACCGACCGGGACGGCCGTTCGTTTCGGTCTGGCACTTGAGTACGAAAGGGAGTTGAACTTAAATTTCTGGGACAATGTTGCCCCTGCCCTGACCGGCGTAAACTTTGTGATGTGCTTACGCCCGGGGACACCGTTCCTTGTGCTCAATGGGCGGTTTAAGAACCCGGCCCTTGCGGTTGATCTGCGCCTGCAAAGTGCCAGATGGATGGACGAGTTCGAGAAACGTGGGGGTAAGCTATTCATCGAAAAAATAGATATTGCCCGTCTGGACGCAATCGCGGCAGAACATGAGCTAACGCTCGTTGCTTCAGGCAAAGGGGCACTCAGCAATCTATTCCCGGTTGATCAGGAACGTAGTATCTACACTAAACCACAACGCCACCTCTCGATGATCAATGTCACCCACGCCAATGATCCCCGTGACTATCGCCATCTGCCCGCCCGCTATTATGAACTTCCGACGGCAGGCGAAAGCGTGTGGACCCCTTACTATCACATGACGGCTGGCCCTTCGATGAACCTGTTTTCCGAAGCCAGACCGGGCGGCCCGTTGGATCGCTTCCGGGGAGCAAAATCAGGGGAAGAGTTGTTGCAACTTTACAAACAGTTGATCAAGGATATTTATCCGTGGGATTATGAATGGGCAAAGGACATGCAACTGGCGGATCCAAACGGCTGGCTGATCGGGGAAATCACGCCGACCATCCGCCACCCCGTCGGGCGACTGCCATCGGGGCGCATCGTAACGTTTGTTGGCGACGCGGGCATGGCGTTTGATCCGATTGGTGCTCAGGGAGCCAATAATGGAAACAAAATGGCCCGGCATATCACCCAGGCGGTGGCGAAACATGGATCAGCCCCATTCGACGAGACGTGGATGCAATCAACCTTTGATACGTTCTACCAGGATCAGGGAGAACCGGCGTACCGTTTCAACAACCTGTTCCTTGAAGGATTACCAGCCGCTGGGCAGGAATTATTAGCGGCTCAGTATGGCAGTGATGGGCGAACCAGTGAGTTGAATGGGAATCAAAGAATCGCGAATGAATTCTGTGCCAATTTCAGCGATCCCCGCTATCTGACGGATGCGCTCGCGGATGTGAAGAAAGCCCGTGCTGTGATCAGCCAACAGACGGGGGGATCCGCAATGCGGGCGATTATGAAGGGGCGGGCCGCTATCATCCTGAATCAGATCCGTTGGCGGTTGAGTGATCGATCAAAGTTCGGCTACCAGCATCAGGTGTAGCCTGTCCCGGTTAGGGCGCGGCCTTTCCATTGACCGCGGCCGCGCCAGCGCCACCATACCGCTTGCCCGGCAATCACCGTCATCAGCAAAACGGAAACAGGCATGAGCAGGGCATCGGCCACCCGTTGGCGGGTAAACCAGGCGGTGAGGCCACGCACAAACAGCCCCAACCCGCCCAGCCACAAAAGTTCGCTACCCCCGCCCATGATCCAGGCCCCCCACGGCCAGATGAAGACGAACCAATGAAAAAGGGTAGACGCCGCCAGAAAAAGCTGGCTGTAGCCATGTCCAGCCAGAATGTTTTTGGCAAACCCCTGGCGCACCTGGGACCAGTTCTGGTACATCCGACATTGAATCAGGCTGGCCCCATCGGCCATACGCAGGCGAAAGTTGTGTTGTTTGACACGTCGGGCCAGGGCGACATCTTCTACCACGTTTTGGCGCACGGCCTCATGTCCGCCAATGGTGTCATAGACAGTTTTACGGAAGGCCAGACATTGCCCATTCGCGGCCGCGAAGGCCGCCCAGCGGGTAAAATGTACCCCTATCACCGGTAAATAGGCCAGAATCGCCCAGGCCATGAGCGGAACCACCAATCTTTCCCCCCAGGTGATGGTCATTTGGGTAGGCCAGACGGTCGCGGCCGCGGCCAGATCATTCTCCATTAAATCTACCAAGGCCGTGATAGCTGTAGTATGGCTTTGTACGTCTGCATCCCAAAAGAGCAAAATATCGGCCTGGGCCACCTGGGCCAGTTGGTGGCAGGCCCAGTTTTTGCCCAACCAGCCCGGGGGCAAGGGCTGACCCAGGCACAGATGGAAGCGGGTATCGGTTGCGGCCGCGGCTTGGGCCACCGCTCCTGTACCATCTTCAGATTGATCATCCAACACCCACACCGTTAGATGTGGATAATCCTGGGCCAGCAACTGGCTGACAGTACGACCAATGTTGTGGGCTTCGTTGCGGGCGGGAACCAGCACCGCTACCGCAGGGTACAAAACGGCCCGGGGAGCTTCGTTTATAGAGGACGGACGCGCCACGGGTCGTCGCCCCACCCGCAAACGGGGAAAGTAAAGCAGGTTGCTGAGAAGCGTCAGAGTGAGGATGAGCAGAATGAAGGCGAGGAGAAGGGATGGCATGAGATGGCACTCAAGGTATGGGTAAGCTGTAATCGTCAGGGGTTAGGGGTATTATCGGCTCGCCGGAAACGCGGCCGCATTTTCAATTCATCCCGTTGTTTTATCAATAACAGGGCGATATGGGTCAGCATTACCCCTATCAGCACAGGATCTCCTAGCCAAAACCAGAGGATGGGGAGAAGCAAAGCCAGGGTAAACAAAACTGCCCAACCAGAAGGGCGAATGAGGAGTGACCAGAGAATGAGCAGGAGCATGGACACCAGCGGGATTTGCCACAAGGTAAGACCAATCCAGACACCGAACGCGGCCGCGATAGCCTTACCCCCCTTTCCCTGTAAAAAAGGTGAAAAAGCATGGCCCAAAAGCGGTGCCAGAGCAATGGGAATAATCGTCCAATCCTGATAACCAAAAATCTGATACGCCAAGCCTACGGGCAGTGCGCCTTTACTAATGTCCAATATCAGGGCAATAACAAACCAGAATATTCCCCCCGCCCGCAAAACATTCGTCGCCCCAGGATTTTTATCCCCAAACTGGCGAATATCTTGTCCTAACACCAACCGCCCCACCAACGGCGCAAAGGGAATCGCCCCCAGGATAAAACCGAATAACGTCCAACCCACAACAGCCATTCTCTACCTCTATTCTTCCCTTACCCCAGAGATCTTAAGGGTTCGTAAAATATAACTTCCCGGTTTAGACCTGATGGGGTAAGCGTTCAGTCATATATATTCATCGGCAGACCCGCCCGGTCGTTTACGACCGGGCTATGGTTACGAAGGCCGCTGGCCTGGGCTTTTAGCCCGCAAAGCTCCGTATGTTTAGCCCGGCGGTTTGACCGCCGGGCGGGGAACTTTTTCTTGTGTCATTTTTCGCGGGCAGACGCCCGCGAAAAATGACACGAATGGGGTTTCCCCCTTCCCGCCGGGAAGGGGCGCTACCGCCCAGGTTGCGGATTGGGGCGGTAAACAGTTTCCCCTCTTCCCGCTGGGATCGCAGGGGGTAGGTCTTTCGCTGTATGGGCTGGCCTTGTGCCTGCCCCGTGTGGGATAACCACAAGGGTTGCCCGTACCCCGCGAAATCCCAAAGAACCAAGTTATTTGCCAGTAACCCCTAATCGTCAATCGTCAATCGCTTACGCCAACCCACCACCATGATTCCCCCCATCACCAGCCCCCCCACGAGGGCTGGCCCGGTTAATCCCCAAAAGAAGGCCAGACCAAAGGTTTCCAGGAACCAGGTGAGGCTATAGATGAGAAGAAGCGGCCGCGTGGGCACACTTCTCGGGCGGATGAACCAGGTCAACAACGTCCCGGTCAACAGCCAGCCCCAATAATTTTGCCAGGGAATGCCAAAGTAACCACCCGGCTCCTGCCAGACCCACAATTGCCAATGGGCCATTTGGGGATCGAGAAATAAGTCCCAGGCAGTCAAAGCTAACCCACTGATTAGAGCAAAGAGCCAGGGGCGGCCGCGCCAGGGTTGGGCGATAGCCCAGGCACAGGGGAGCATCATCAGCCAGGCCAGCGGGATCAGCAGAGGGACATTGCCGATTTGCGGCCGCAATAATTCCGTATACGTATAATCGCCAAAAGGCCAACCGGTATGAGACCCCACATATTCCACCCCAAAAGTAATAATTGCCACGATAAAAGCCACGGTAAGCGTATAACGCCACCCCCAGGCGGCCCCTACCACCGCCAATACCGCCCCGGCCTGTAGTACTACACTCAACACAATCAGACTCCGCAACGCGGCCGCGCCCCACACCCAATTAGCGATAGGCACAAAAATCATACACAGAAGCCACAACCCCACCAGCAACAGCGCCAGCGTGACCGGTTGCCGCCCAGACCATAACACGAGCCGAGGAAAATTCATCATACACGGTTAGCCTCGCCGTTGCAGGCGCATCCACACCCCAGGATGGGGTTCCAGCGTGGCCCCCATGTGGGCATAAACCCGCTGTTTCTCCGGCACCAGAGTAAACGTTTGCAAAAGCCGCGCCAGCACCACCCTGGCTTCTATCTGAGCAAATGAGGCCCCCATACAGTTCCGTGGCCCCCCACCAAAAGGAATATAGGTAAATGGGGGTACTTTCTCCTGATTTTCATGAGCAAACCGCTCCGGGTGAAAAGCGTCCGGTTTAACCCAGTGCTGGGGGTGGCGGTGAGAAAGGTAAATAGACATCATCAGCCGGGTATTATCAGGAATCTCATATCCCCGCACCGTAATATCCCCATTAGCCCGCCGGTTCCCTACATGAATGGGCGGGTACAGCCGTAACGTCTCTTTGATAACCTGATCCAGCAGAGGCAACTGTTCTAGAGCTTCTAAAGTGGGCGGCCGCGTCCCCAATACCCGATCTACTTCCGCCCGCACCTGGGCCATGATAGCTGGATGTTGGCCCAGTAAAAAAAGCGCCCAGGCTAACAGAGCCGTACTGGTATCATGTCCGGCAATAAGCATCGTCAACAATTGATCGCGAATAAGGTTATCGTCAAATCCGGGCGCGGCCGCGAGCCGGGCTAACAAATTATCCTCACCCCCCGGTTGTTGCCGTCGTCGGGCAATAAGGTCATACAAATAAGCATCCAGTAACGCCAAATCCCTGGCATAACCCGGGCGCGGCATCTGCGGCCACACAATCCAGGCCCCCGGCCCAATAAAAGCAATAGCCCGCAGAATAGGCCGCCACAGGCGGGGCATATCCGGCTGAAAATCGGCCCCAAAAAGGGTATTGACCAGGATAAGCAAGGCGACTTTACGCATTTCTACCAGCATATCGGCGCGGCCTTCATGCCCCCATTGGCTGGTCACGCTGTCGGTCAGTTGCCAAAATGCCGCCACATATTGCCCTACCTGCCGCCGATGCAGAGCCGGATCCATCACCGCACGGATGTGATCGTGGTTAGGACCATCCGTAACCAACACGCCTTGCCGCAACAGATGAGCAACCGGATCGTCAGGGGAGCGCCACAGGAAATCAGCGCGGCCGCTGACCAAAATGTGCCGATTATTCGCTGGCCCCACCAATACCGCCGGATCAAAACGGGGCAACGTAATACGAAACGCATCCCCAACCGTCTGTTGCATCACCTTCAGGGCGGCTAATGGGGAACGTTCAGCCAGAAAGGCGCGTAACACCTGCAACCCGGTTGTAGCATCGGCAGTGGGCAAAGGGCAATGATCAGCAGAGGGGGAATTAGATGGGGACATTTTGGTCAGAGGTTACACCGCGGCCGCGATCCAGTAAGCGTTCAATCCCTCTGGGGAGAAAGCCACCCGAAGGTTTGAGGAAAGACGTTGACCAATGGTACAAACCTTCGCAAGGCTGAACGGTTACGCGATCCATGCCCAATGTTCTTCATAATGCTCATAACTGTTGCCAATGATCCAATTCATTATGGGCGCATCACGCTCTTCCCCCGGTTCCTGCGGCTGATAAAAAGAATATCCCCGCTGTAAATCCGCATCATCCAATTCCACCAGCGCCGCTATCATCGCTTCATGCGCCTGACGCAAATAGGCCTGGGCTTCCGCTACCGTTTTTCCCTCGTGCTGGCGGAAAATCATATCATTCAACGCATCGTACCCCGGGTTACTTTGCAAAACCGCCACTTCATCCAACCCCATGGCCCGATAACGCGATTCTTTTTGCAACATAGCCGCTACCCCCAACTCCCAGGTCGCCAGATGGCTAAGATGATCTTTAATGGCCCACCCATCCTGAGGATTAGGCCGGTTCATCTGCACTTCACTAAGTTGAGCCAGATGAGTCTGCAACGCCACCCACCCCGACTCTATCCGTTGTAACAATTCAGCTTTGTTCATCATATCCTCCTACCCTAAACCAGATAGTAACCGTTCAGTTGAATTAATTCATCTGCCAGGCGTAAGCGTTTAGTTGAGTTACTTCAACGGATTTCCCAGAGGTCATCTTTAATCCGTTCCTTTCTAAATCCGCTGAAGTCATCCAAAATGGCCTAAAATCGTCTCTGAACTAAATGCTTACTTTTGATGACAAATAGCACCCTCGGTTTGTCGCCGGAAACCCCCACCCCTAACTCCGCCCCAGGGACGGGGAACTTTTCTCGGCGCGGTTGGGGAGCGTCTGACCCCCAACCGCGCCGGTAGATTTCTCCTCGACTTTGGCGAATTTCAGGTCTACTTCTGGATGTGGCACAGCCTGGAAAGGCTGTGCGCCCTCTGGTGAAAACAGAAAACGCCAAACTCCAGGATGGGGGATGGATCTTCAGCCTAAACCTACCCAATGGGTTTATTGCCCAATCTGTTCGAGTAAAACATCATACGCGGCCTGGAATTGCACATCCGGCACATCACGCAGACCCCATTCGCCTACCGGAACCAACACATCCGGGGTCACACCTACATCTTCGATGAGTGAACCATCAGGCAAAACCAGAATATAAGTTGCCAGACGAATAACGGAGCCATCGGCCAGATTGTAGCTGAAGATGCCTTCGGTATTACCGGCAGAATTGTAGCCGACGATGGTAGCGCGGCCGCTGAGTTGCATCACAATGGCAAAATATTCGGCGGCACTATGGCTCGCCCCATCTGTCAGAACAGTCACGGGGGTGGTACTGTTCCATTTGACCGGGCCAGGAATACGATAATTGGTGCGTGTGGCATCCTGACGCAAGGGGCCAATAGTGCCAAAGTACCCTTCGGTGAAGATAGACAGGGTACGATCAGAGTTGCCACCGGGATTATGACGTACATCAATGATCAACCCCTCTAATGGTGCTTCTTCTTCCATCGCCTGAATCGCTTCCAGTACATTGGTATCAGCCACACCGCTAAAATCAGGAATACGGAGATAACCAATGCGGGGAGCCTCACTGACCAGGCCATAATACCAGCCATCACACCCGGCGGCACCGCCGTAGGTGAGGGTAATCTCTTCTGGTTCGCTGTCGGGGCCACGCCACACGGTATAGGTCGCGGAAGTTTTACCATTACCATACATAGCCTGACGCACCTCAGCGGCATCAATCGTCTCCCCCACAGGGAATTCTTGTCCATCTATGGCCAATATGACATCCCCACGTTGCAACCCAGCCGAGGCGGCTGGCCCTATGTCGCACACCAACCAGACGATAAGGCGGTCATATTCCCGCGCCGGGGAGAGGCTCATACCCGGCCAGGGAATGCCAGCTCCGGTGCTGGGCAAATCAAATTCATTGTTGAAATCGGCAATGCTAACAAAGCGGCTATGCTGATCATTTAATTCGGCGATGAGATCTTCTAACACAACCCATAACGCTTCCTGGTTGGTGACACCTTCGGCCCGTTGGAGGTAGTTATTACAGGTAGCGTCCCAGTCTATGCCATTGAAGTTGTCGCGTACATAGTTTTCGCGCACGATGTCACAAGCCTGGCTGACAATCGCCACCCAATCATCTGGGGCAATGGCGGTAACGGCACTGGTGGGTACGCTTACCAGGGCATTAAGGGCTTGGGCGGTGGCGCGGATGGGGGAAAGGGTTTTGGTAGGACTGGGTTCCGGGGGAATGGTGGCTGTAGGGGGAATGAGTGTGGCCGTGGGCGGCACGGGGGTGGTGGTAATGACCAATTCTACCTGGGAAATGGTGGTGACTTCAGTGGTAACTTCTACCACTTTGGTCACGATGATAGGATCACTCTGACACGCGGCCGCGAACAGCATCACACCTAAAAGCAACAGCAATAACAATATTTTTGGTTTCATGTTAGCCTCCCACCAGCTTAATTTTGTAACCTGACTTCTGGAGTGCGGCCGCAACCGCCTCCCGTTGATCCCCTTGAATTTCAATCGCTCCATCCTTAACCGTACCCCCTGTCCCACAACTTTGTTTCAGGTAGGTAGCCAGGGTCTTTAAATCACCCGGGGTCAACTGCAAATTCCGTACCACTATCACCCATTTACCGCCGCGGCCGCTTTTTTCCCGGTGCAAATGAGCCGTTTGTTCGGTCGGGGGCAGGCTTTTGGGCTGAGGGCAACGACAGGGATAACTGCCACAGCGGGGGCACCGCTTCGCCACCGCCGAATCTGTTGAATAAACGACATTGCGTTTCTTGGAGAACATAGTTTTGCCGTGTCACCTTTATGAACAGAAAATATCTTCTTTGCGCACCCTAAATCCCGGTCAATTGTGTCCAACAGCGCAACACCTCAGCCACACTCCAGGCCTGGGCGATACAGCCACGCGGGGTAAAAGGGGGATCGCCATCGAAAATTTCGCTGATACTACCCACACCATGAGCGTTCAGGTGGCGGAGTAATGGTTCCAGAAAGGAGCGGGCCAGGGGGGCATCTCCGTAAACCCGGTAATGGGCACTCACAAAGGGGCCAATGAGCCAACCCCACACCGTGCCCTGGTGATATGCCCCATCTCGCTGGTAACGATCCCCCCCATATGTGCCCTGATAATCAGGATGGCCGGGAGCCAGGCTCCGTAAACCATGAGGTGTGAGGAGTTCGCGGCCGCAGGCGGCCACCACCTGTTTCTGTTTACCCGGCGACAGTGGGCTATGGGGTAAGGACACAGCCAGGAGTTGATTGGGCCGTAGAGAGGCATCATCTCCGTGTGCTCCCTCCACCACATCATAACAGTAACAGCCTTCGTCATACCAAAAACGGGCAAAACTGGCCTGTACCTGATCCGCCATCTGCGTGTATAGGTCAGCGGGTTGGTACAGGTGGGTAGCAAACGCCGCCATCACCCGCAAAGCGTTATACCAGAGGGCGTTAATCTCCACCGGTTTACCGATACGTGGCGTCACAACCCAATCATCCACCTTCGCGTCCATCCAGGTCAACTGCACCCCTGGCGTACCCGCATACAATAAACCATCCGTCGTATCCTGATGAATCTGGTAGCGCGTGCCCTTCTGGTGCCAGGTAATGATGTCCTGAACAATGGGAAACAGTTCCCGTAGGAGATCATCATCCCCGGTGGCGGCATGGTATGCCCGCAGGGCTTCCACATACCAGAGTGTGGCATCTACGGTATTGTATTCCGGGATTTCGCCTACATCAGGGAAACGGTTGGGAATCATACCCTGAGCAACAAAACGGGCGAAGGTACGCAAAATGGATCGGGCCACATCAGGGCGACCGGTAGCCAGAGTCAACCCCGGCAACGCAATCATTGTGTCCCGTCCCCAATCACTGAACCAATGATACCCGGCGATAACGGTGCGTCCTTCAGCGTCATCACGTGTGGCGCGGCGCACGATAAATTGATCGGCGGCCAAATGTAAGTTGGCAAGGGGAAGAGAGGGCGCGGGAAGGGGTGCCAATAAGGTGGCTTCGTAGGTGTGCCGTTCTTGATAGGCGGTATGGCCATCGCGATTCGCGGCCGCGTCGGTAGTTACGACCATCGTCAGGCCCTGACCCGGGTGAAGGCTGGCCTGAAACAACCCGGCATACAGATGATCTTCCCGATCCGGCAACCCCCGGTAATTTTCGGTGGGCAGGTAATAATCTTTGTACCAGACCTGACGTGGCGTCGCGGCCGCACCCCGGCACAGGAGATAAAACGGGGTATTTTCCTCTCCCTGCACCTGGCAACACAAACCATCGGGCACAGGGCGGATGTCCATCTCCCAATCCTCCTCCCGGGTGCGGCCATGATGATCCCGATAATTAACAATCGCCTTGAGGTGCATCGTTAGCGGCCGCGTCCCTCGCACGTAATCGTATCGGATATACGTTGTATTTGCCCCGGGTTGCATCCAGATCCGCTTCTCCAACAATCCATCAGCCAGGCTATAGGTCCAGACAGGGGTTGTCCCTTCGCGATGAAACCGGTCCAGATGGAAATACCCTTGCGGCTCCACCTGTTCTGGCGACCAGCGATTACTGTAAAGACGAAACCGTTGTTCCCCCAGACGTACCGTCTCATCCAGTTTACTCACCAGGAGTGTCCGCCCTAACGGGGGCTGGAGCGCCGCCACGAGCAAGCCATGATAACAGCGCCCCAGAGAGCCGGTTATAGTGCCGGAAGCGTACCCACCAATGCCGTTGGTAATCAGCCATTCACATTTTTCCGCGGCCGCGCCATCATTCACAACCTGACGGCCAAAATCAATCGTAACCGGAAGGAGGGGAAGTTCAGGAAATTTCATGGTGTTCATTCAGGTCAAAATTATTAGCCAACCGTAGCTATAGCATTTACGATTGACGATTTTAGATTTACGATTGGGAACACTCTGGATAACGTCTTGTAAAATCCAAAATCTTTATCTTGAAAACGAGAGGGTGGGTAGTTACAGCCAACCACAGATCCGGTCGGCCTCAAAACGTGAAGCGATTGGTTAGATCTGTTTGCGGCCGCGATAGATTGTACCTGTTCTGGCATCGTTGCTCCACTCAAAACCCACCCCTGCCCCCACTCATCGGGTTCCCCTGGGATAAAACCAATTAGGGTCGTTTTTCGCGGGCGAATGCCTGCGAAAAACGACCCTTAAAAAATTCCCCGCCCCCCCGGGGCGGGGCCAGCCCAAGCATGCACCCGCCCAGAGTGTGGACCAACAGGGAATGCCAGACACCCCCATTTATCGGGTTCCCCTGGGATAAAACCAATTGGGGTCGTTTTTCGCGGGCGAATGCCTGCGAAAAACGACCCTTAAAAAATTCCCCGCCCCCCCGGGGCGGGGCCAGCCCAAGCATGCACCCGCATTTCGGTCTTGAATGCCAATCCATTTTCTGCTACTATATCGGCAACAGATATAGTAGCTCAGTTGGCGATATAGATGAGGCAACTTATCATGATGGAAACAAACCCCGAAAAACTGCTCCCCCTCTCAACAACCATCTTCCACATCTTGCTGGTCCTGGCCGACAGAGCCAGACATGGCTATAGCATTATGAAAGCCATTGATGAGATAACCAACGGCCAGGTCAAAATGGGGCCAGGCACATTCTACGGGGCGATCAAACGATTACTAGAAGCCAATCTCATCATTGAAAGCGACGAACGTCCCGATCCCGAGCTTGACGATGAGCGACGCCGTTATTACGAACTGACCCCTTTCGGCCAGCAGGTCCTCAAAGCTGAAATAGTACGGCTTTCACAGCTAATCCGTTATGCCGAATCACAGCGTCTGTTCGGCAGTACCCTGTAACACGAACCCATCATGACCCGGTTCTCCCCACACCCTGTTCGGCTTTCCATAGCTTGTTACCGTATTTTGCTAATGACATATCCCCCTGCCCACCGTCAGGCCTATGGCCCCTTGATGCGGCAGTTATTTCATGACCTATGCTGGGATGCTTATCGGCAAAATGGCCTGTGGAGCCTCGCCCGGTTCTGGGTTTGGACATTATTTGACCTTATCTTCTCTGTATGCACGGCTTACCGAGAAGCAATGGAGGCCATCATGACGATTAAACGTACCTTCACCCCAATGCCCTGGCGTTATGTTCTGCTGGTCATACTACCAGGCGTGTTATTCGGCATCTCCCGGTTTTATTATCCTTTTTATCTGCCATTCCAAATCAGTTTCATCCTGATCGTTCTTTTGACATTAGCCACACTGGTCAGGCAAAAGAAAATGCCCGGCTGGGGGCTATTAATGACAGGCCTGGTGCTCAGTTGGTGTTTGATAGCGGTAATTATTATTGTGGGAGAATGGATTGCCCGACCCTTAGATTACAACGAAGAACGACAACGTCTACTAGGAGCGATTCCCCTTTGGACAGTCATTGGGGTGATGGGATGGCCGTACCGGCAGGCCTGGCGCAGTTTTAGCGGGATATTTGGGCTGATTTTCCTGGCGATTGCGGCCGCGGCCTTGTTTATCGGGCTGGACGCCCTGCTCACAGCCGGATACATGTTGTTACCCGTGGCATTAGGACTGCCTCTGGCGCGGCGTCATGGCACACAGGCCATCTTATTCGTGGTGGGAGCTTATTGCTGGTGGTTGTTCGATTCAGACTATATCTCTGGCTGGTTGCTGAACGAACGGCCTTTTTACCCGATTTTTGTCATATTCATTCGGCTACTGTTCATGAGTATCGGCCCCCTTTTGTTCCTGCGGGCGCAGTCATTACGAGGGCAGGTACTGGGCCTGCTAACGCCGGTAGTTTTGGTGCTGGTGGCACGGGTTTTGGTACCCTGGCTCGCTGTACCATCCTCCCATCCGGCGCGTATCTGGTGGGGTGATACGCTCCTTTCAGCGTTTATGCTACTGGCGTTCATCCTGGCGTTTGCCCTTTATGCACGGGTTGACAGAATAGAATCACCCATCGCACCACAGGAGACGGAGCAACCAGTCTATGTTAGCTAACATTTACTGGCTGGACTGCACTCTACTTACCACGGTCATAAAGTGACACTTTGTTGGCGGCAATAGCCGGGGTAGGTTTGGGTGGAAGACCCATCCCCTTCCTCGACTTTGGCGAATTTCAGATCTACCTCTAGATGTGGCACAGCCTTTCCAGGTTGTGCGCCCTCTGGTAAAAACAGAAAACGCCAAACTCCAGAAGAAACCCACCGGCTCGGTTTGGGGGCGGGGTTAGGGATGAATAGGCCAGGGCTAAGAAATCGGACTTGGGAAAGGCCCTGAAAACCTGTCTGGTCTGCGCGGAACTTATTTTTGGATGAGTACTAAACCGCCTGCCCGGTTGGGCAACCACAAGAGTCGCCCGTACATTACCGGTTTATTTTTTGAACATTCATTAACCGTTGGTTCAATTGAGAATTGCTGAGATCTGGTTCAGCGTCTGGCAACACAAAATATTATTAATGCCCGGGCAGATTAAGGGTGAGTTGGGTTCCCTTACCGGGGTATGATTCAATAAAAAAGGAGCCATTCAGGCTTTCGGCACGGGTACGCATATTAGAAAGGCCATGCCCCACCATATTGTTTTGTTCACGGGTATCAAAACCTTTACCATCATCCCGGACAATGAGGGCTACGGTGGGGGAACCGTGATTGATGACGACTTCTATTGCCACTTTGCTGGCGCGAGCATGGCGGGCAATGTTGGCCAGGGCTTCTTGGGTAGTCAGGAAAATAGCACGAGCAACAGGAATAGGCAGGTTAGCGACCTGCTCCGGAAGGATATGCAAGGTCACGGGAATCATGGTATTGGCATGAAATTCACGCACCAACCGTCCCAGGGCATTGTTGAGATCGCCACTAAACCGTTGCGGCCGCAAATCCAAAATAAAATTGCGAATATCCCGAATCGTATCGTTCAACCCCTCAATCGCCACGCCCAAAAGTTGATCTGCTTCAGCCGCTCCACCCGGCAAGGCTAACCGGGTAGATTCCAATGTCAGACCCACAGCAAAAATAGACTGAATAATGCCATCATGCAAGTCCATGCCGATGCGGGTTCGCTCTTCAATGACAGCCAGTCGGGCCACCTGTTCATACAAACGAGCATTCTGAATAGCAACCGCCGCATGAGTCGCCAAAAGTTCCACAATCTCAGCATCCGCTTCTGTAAAACCTGTACGGCCTTCCTTATTAGCCAGATAGAGATTTCCCAACATTTGGGCACCAGCCATCACCGGCACCCCCAAAAAACTATTCATAGGGGGGTGGTTTTCGGGGAAACCAATAGAACGACTATCATCATGAAGATTAGACAGGCGGATAGTCGTACGTTCGCGAATAATCGCCCCTAAAAGCCCCAAACCTCGCGGATAATGCGAAATGCGGCGGGCTTCTTCCACACTCATACCACTAAAAATAAAGGTATCCAAAAACCCTTCGGCATTAGGAACACCCAGAGCGGCATACTGCGCTCCGGCCAACTCACGGGCAGAGTCCACAATTAACTGTAAGACACGATCTAAGTGGAGTTCTCCAGCTATAGCAATAGCCGCCTGTTGTAACACTTCAAGCTGGCGATTTCGGCGTTCCAATTCGGTTTCAGGGTTCATCAGCACATCTATTCCGGGTTGTGGCCGGTCACGGACCAAACCACCTCGGGGCAAACGGTTCAAGTTTTATGGCTTATACCGGGGTAACTATTGGGCCTGAGCGGGCATCTAAAAATAATCCCCAAACCGGTTAAGTCGGGGGAATTTATTTTTGGACGATTAGTAAGGGAGCAACCGGCAACACATAACCACAAGAGCCTTGACTCTCCATGGGGCTAGAATGAGTCAGTTGAGCCAATGTTCTTTAATGGCCTTTGCCCGTATACCTAAATGTAATCTTTCAAATGATGCTGAATGGCATATGCGGCCGCTTCGGCCCGGTTTGCCAGTTCCAATTTCGCCAGGACACTGCTCACATAATTACGCACTGTACCTTCACTAAGAAACAATGCCTGAGCAATCTCCCGGTTCGTGCGCCCTTCAGCAATCAACCCCAACACCTGCATCTCTTGAGGTGTTAGATCGCGGAAGGCATTGGCCTCTTCCTTTTGCATCGCCCGGCGCATTTCTGTAAAGACCCGCTGGGTTAAGGTTGGGTCTAATGTGGCTTCACCGCGTGCGGCCGATTCAATCGCTCGCAACAACTCCCCCCCACCAACTTGCTTTAACACATACCCGGTGGCTCCTGCCCGAATGGCGGCAAAAAGCATTTCATCTTCCGCATACGAGGTCAGCATAATAACCTTTGTTTGCGGCCGATGGGCGACGATTTCGCGACAGGCATCAATACCACTGCCACCAGCCAGACGGATATCCATAAGAACAATTTCTGGCTCAAATTCTATCGCCATGCGTACCGCTTCCTCTTCAGAAGACGCTTCTGCCACGACATCCAGGCCGATCTGACGCTCAATCAGACTTTTTAAGCCCAACCGGACTACTTCATGATCATCAACAAGAAGAATTCGCATATTTGACATAGTTAATAAGTATAGCCTTTCCCCGCAGGACAAACCAGCAAAGCAATACAGGTTATAGAGCGCTTGCCTACTCCCCAAAATGAACCCACCAACTTGAGAATGGCTGATGCAGATTAGCGGGTATGGATAAATGCAATTCCCTTTTTGCGACAGGCAAAACGACTGTTTTTAGGGTGAATCTTGGCAAGGGATGAGAAAAGAGGCCCAGGGCTTGAGAGTTAAGGCGTTCATCACTAGAATGCCCAATTCGGGTAACAAAATTCTGTACAAATCAGCAAATTTACACGCAACATCAAAGTCATTACACTGCCCTACCGGTTAACGTAACCGTTCAACCCTCATTTTTCCCAACTGAAGGTATCTTCTCCATAAAGCGCGGTGTCGTTGGTTGAGCCTGTCGAAACCAACGGCCTTCGACAAACTCAGGCCACGTTTCCCCAAAACATTGAGAAGATACAACAGAAACCTGAAAATTAGTCAGTCAAAAAGTGTTGTTTCCGTAAGGCAGGAACACCTGCTCACTTTGACGTGCGTGACACATGGAGGTGTCTTATGAAAAAAGTTTATGCCAAAAAAGGGAATGTTTGCAAAGTAACATTTGAACTTCCCACGGATGTGCTTGCCCAAGAAGTTGTTGTTTTAGGGGAGTTTAACAATTGGTCCTCAACCGCCAACCCCTTGAAAAAAGCCAAGAAGGGTGGGTTTAGCACCACGGTTTCATTAGCGGCCGGTCAGGCGTATCGGTTCCGCTATTTGTTAGACGGTTCCCATTGGGAAAATGATCCTGAAGCCGATACCTATATCGCCAATATTTTCGGCACGCAGGATTCTGTTATCGCTCTTTAAACATAACTGTTACCCCGTTTATCACTAAGGGTTCGTAAAAATATAACTTCCCGGTTTAGACCTGACAGGTTTTCGGAAACCTGTCAGGTCTTGACGGAACTTAATCTTTTACAGGCCCTAATGGTTCGCTCAAGATTAAGTGGGGTGGCGCGGTCAGGGGACCAGCCACAGAAAACTCAGAATCCTATTGTTGTTTAAAAAAATAGTCAGGTAGTATGGTTTCCTCCCCCCCCAGGGGTGGGGAACTTTGTCCCGTGTCATTTTCACGGGCGTCCGCCCGTGAAAAATGGCCGAAAGACCCCCAAATAAAACCTGGGGGTCTTTTTTGTACCTATAATTGACCGTTGATTTTCATCCCTTCCCAGAGGGATTCATTAGGGGAATGGGGCATTTTGGGGAGTGGGCAATCGCGCCCGGCACATCTGTATAGCTTTTTTTTTGCTAGGCCATTTTCGTGCTAGACTACTTCCCTTACTTCACGAAATCCCAACGAACCAACGAGGAAAGAGCGGTCCCTGGGTGTGTTTCATTGCGGTTACGATGAAGGCGATAAGGGCAACTATACGCCCTCACCCTCACCGCTATAGGGAGGGGGGACAGACGACCTACTCCCTGCGGATAAGGGCGGGTTGGAATTACTGAATAACTATCCGTGAGTGGTATATAATCTACTCGTTGTGGGTTATTAATCCCATGAATTTCCAAAGGTAAATGACAATGGCTACTCTGCACGAACAGTTAAACACATACCGGGCCGATGTCGCGGCCGCAATCGCTTCCCTTAATCGCAATAACATTCTGCCTCGCATCTGGAATCAGGATCACACCGTCTGGCACCCCCAGCCTACCGAGATTAGCAACCGGCTGGGCTGGCTTTCCAGTGCCAGCACCATGCGCAGTAACATCACCCAAATGCGGGAATTTGCCGAAAACCTGCGAGCCGATGGGTACAACCATATCGTTTTGTTGGGTATGGGGGGATCTAGTCTGGCCCCAGAAGTGTTTAGCCATATTTTTGGCCCCGACCATGATGGTTTTAGTCTGGAGATTGTGGATACGACCGATGCGGATGCCATTCGTGTTTTAGCTGAACGGCTAGAGCCAGAACATACCTTCTTCATTGTGTCTACCAAGTCTGGCGGCACGGTGGAAACCCTTTCGGCATTTAAGTTGTTTTATAACTGGGTAACGGCCAGCCGCAATACATCCGAAGCCGGACAAGCTTTTGCCGCCATTACCGACCCCGGAAGTTCCCTGGAAAAACTATCCCATGACCATAATTTCCGGGCTGTTTTTCTCAACGACCCAGATATTGGTGGGCGTTATTCCGCTCTTTCTTATTTTGGTTTGTTGCCTGCCACGCTTATCGGTATTGATGTGGCCCAACTCCTTGATCGGACGGAGGTGATGATATCGGCTTGTCGGCTGGCAACGGCAGAAAATCCTGGTTTACGCCTGGGAGCCATGTTAGGGGCGCTGGCCAATAGCGGCCGCGATAAAGTCACTTTTTTTGTTTCCCCAGGGTTAGCCAATTTTGGCGACTGGATTGAACAGTTGGTGGCCGAAAGCACAGGGAAAAATGGTAAAGGAATTTTGCCCGTGGTAGGTGAACCGGCTGGCCCGGTGGATGTGTATGGACGAGATCGCTTTTTTGTATACCTGCACCTGGAAGCGGATGAAACTTACACACAAACGATAAATGACCTCGCGGCCGCGGAATATCCCGTCCTCACTATCCACCTGCAAGACCGTTATGAGTTAGGGGGGCAGTTATTCCTTTGGGAAATGGCGACTGTTGTCGCCGGGCATCTGCTGGGCATTCACCCCTTTGACCAACCCAATGTGGAATCCGCCAAAGTGCAGGCACGGAAAATGGTGCAGGCTTATCAGGCAACGGGCGAGTTGCCGGAAGATGAAATCCAAACACCAGACGCGGCCGCGCTACAATCTTTCCTTAGTCAGGCCAGACCCGGTGATTACGTGGCTGTGCAAGCTTATGTACCCCCCTCCCCGGAGATGGACGAAGCGCTGACTGCCTTACGCCTCAGCATCCGTCAACAGACCCAATGCGCGACAACCGTAGGGTATGGGCCACGTTTCTTGCACTCCACAGGGCAACTGCACAAAGGCGACCGGGGCAATGGTCTGTTTATCCAGTTTGTCAACCAAACCATTCAGGATGTGCCGATACCAGATAATGCGGGGAAATCGAGCAGTACGATGAGTTTTGGGGTATTAAAACTGGCGCAGGCGTTGGGCGACGCGGCCGCGCTCCGCGCCGAAAACCGCCGCCTTATTCGTTTCAGCCTGTCCGACAATCCCGTAGCAGAAATACGCAACCTCAGCTAAACCCCCGCCCGGTGGTCATTGTTGATTAAATGTTTAATCGGGTAATGAGTTGATTCGCCCCTTCCCCAGCGATTTCCGACAGGAAGGGGGAAACACCAGGTATGCCGATTATCGAGCGCGGCCGCGCTCGATAACCGGCACATGAGAAAGTAGGGATGGGGGAAACCATATTACCTGACTATTTTTTTAAACAACAAAAACCACCGGGCTAAATATACCAACCCCAGACCAACGGCCTTTGTCATGATAACCCGGTCGTTTTACGGCTGGGCAGGCCTTATGCTTCACTCTCCCAGGGTAAACGTGCTAAGCGTAATCGCCGTAGTGCCATCAGACAAAGCGAGACGTTGCCCGGTCTCCGGTAAATACAAACCAACCACTAACTGATACGCGCCAGGGGGTAATACCTGGGGCAAAGAAAGGCTACGTTCATCTACCACAATTTCGCCGGGTGACCAGCCGGTAGTGGGGCGGGTCCAGTTGGCTGGTTCACCATCTGATTGGGTGAGTACCTGCCCGGCGGGGCCGAGTAGTTGCAGGAAAACGTGATAACTGAGGGGTGTCTCCGCGGCCGCACGCCAGACAAGTTCCATAGTGACCGTTTCCCCAGGAAGCCACTGCTCCGGCAAAGTCGTTACACCCATCAGGGTCGCCAATTCACCTATTGTTGCCTCCACACTCAGGGCCATGGGGGGAATGTCATAATGGCGTTCGGGGGCGGTGAGATGAAGCGAACCCAAGGGAATTGCGGCCGCGAGTGGTTCACAGGCATCCACTACGGGACGGCACACCGTAAGCGACCAGATATACTCCCCACCCACCAATGAAGCCGGGAGCCTCATCACTTGCTGGCCCCGCCACCTATCGCCGGTTTGCCACAGTGAAGTGGGCCAGGTAGAGCTGACCAAAGGTAACTCTATCTGCCAGGCGGGAGCCGCGCCGGTCTGAGCCAGAGTCAGTTGTCCCAGCAAATCGGTCGTTGGGGGGGTCACTGCCTGCCAGAACAGGGTCAGGAGAAACGGGCTACCAGGTGTCGCTTCCGCACGATCCAGGTTATACCCCAACAAACGCACTGGCCCCCAGGTCGCCTCGGCGGGATACTGGGGGGCTAACACCCCCTCATCGGCGGACTGGGAGGGGCGTGTTACCGTCATCTGCCCCAACACCAAAGAGGGAGCCTGATTTGCCAGTACTGCCAGGGGAATCAGGGTTTGTTTGTCAAAGAGCACCAATTGTAAGGTATACACCCCCGGTGGCGTTCCCGGCAGAATGGTAATGGTATGGCTATCCTGGGCATACTGGCCGGGTTGCCAGGCGGTGACGGGGGGAGCTGGACGCAATTCACGGGGTGCTTCACTTTGTTTGGCGCTCCAGAAATACCCCTGGTCATCTACCAAAGCTACCGTCGTTTGTAAGTTACGCTCGGGCGTTGTGTAGGCGGTCCAAAAAAGGTCAAGGCGGATGGTTTCACCTGGTGCGGCCGCGAGCTGATTGACTGTGTACCCCAACAGGTGCACTCCACCGCTAAAATCTGTGGGCAAAGGGGTAGTCACCTCTGGCAAGCTACCCTCGCGCAAACCGGGCCGGTAGAGCCAGGTAGACCAGTGGGGTAACACCCCCTGGACAATGGCCCACAATAACACCCCCAACAGCAAGGGCATATACAACGCGGCCGCGTTCGTCCTATGTCCTATTGGCGGCTCGAGGGTCAACTCCCGGCGACTCCCCAGGCGTTGCCTGACCGATCCTATGGCAACGCCACCTGTCAATAACAGGCACAGAAAAGTTATCCCATTCGCGGTACGGCGTAAGGGCGTTTCCCCCAATATGACCCGCACCTCATGGCGTCCGACTGGTAAGTTAAAGGTTATCAACCCAAAATCAGGATCCGGGGTGATTTCGACCGGCTGATCATCCAGCCACAGTTGCCAGCCCGGGTAATATAAAATATTGACGCGTATCGTTTGCGGCGCGGCCGCCTCTAAAAGCACGGTTGTGGACAAAGGTTCCACCGTCTGGCTGATAATCTGCACTCCCTCAGGCAAAGTCTCTGGGGCAAAGGGGTCTGGGGCCACCGCTGGTTGTGGCGGAAATTGTAGCACCGTGCGCGGCAAGTATTCGCCTTTGGCCGTTGTGCCAATTGTGGCTGTGGCCTTTTCAAACGGGGCAATATCGGCTACGGTAGGTTTTTCCAGGCCAGGGCAATAACGGGGATGGAACCAAAACAGGCTAGACAGGATGAGAATGGTTACGCCCCCGGCCCACAGGATTTTATCCCAGCCTGAGGATGTCATTAACCTGAGGAAACGCTCGTGGCCGCTGATTACTGCACCGGTAATGGGTTTATTTTGCGGGTGGGTAATGTTGCCCTTATGGGTAACCGGGCGAAAAAGGACATCTGCGGCCGCGGCTGTCAGAACAGCCAGACACAAGGCGGCGGGGCCAAGTAAACGCCAGGGAAATTGGACAAATGGCAAGAGGGGCACATGCTCCCAGACATAGGTGGAAGCGGGGAGCATCAGGAAAACATAAACCAGCAAAGCCAGACCAAAGAATAGCACTTGCCGTTGGCGGCCGCGTTCAGTTTTGTGTCGCCAATGCCATAAACCCCACACAGCGGGCAAGGCCAACAACACCGGTATCAGACCCAGCCCCCGTGTAGGGGAAGGGTTGAGTAAATCTGGATGAATGGCGCGGGGCAGGGCCAGGATTTCCGCCGGTGAAAGAAAGTTGGCCCAATAAACAAAAATGGGAGGCACGAGCAAACGGTCAATGTGGACGTATTGTTGCTCGAGCATGGCGGGAAACCAGAAGAAGGCGGTGATACCGAGCGCCAGGCTAAGGCTGGCCCCCATTTGGGTCAGGCGTTGCCACAATTGCGAAGGGGAACAATGGGCATAGGCTTCTGCGGCCGCGTATAGCAGTAACATCGGGCTGAAAATCAGGGCAAAAACATTGTGTGTGAGGAGAACGGCGGCATAGGTGAGGGTGGCGCTTACGAACCAACCCCACCCACCAGTTCGGGCGAGCCGCCCCATGGCCCACAGGGCCAGGGGTAACAAAGGCCAGGCCATAGATTCCGCCAGATTACCCCGGAAATAGATATCGTATCCCTGGTAAGGGGCGTACATATAGGTTGCGGCCGCGAGCAGAGCCGCCCAATGGCTGAAATGATCCCGCGTCAGGCGGTACACCATCAATCCCCCACCCCAAACGCCCAACGCCAGCGTCAGGCGCAGACCCCAGTATAAACTCCCTACCAATAAACTAATGATTTCCGCCTGGTAGTAGGCCAGCGGCGCATAAAAATTAAACAGGGGAAACCCATATCCCTGCGCCATATCAGGTGCCCAGCGACTATACCAGATCCCTTGTTGCAAGAGTGAGTCTAGTTGTGTCAGGCGTAATAAATGAAAGGCGGCATCATCTGTACAGGGCAGTGCCGGGCCGAAAAGGATAGGGTACACCGCCACCAACCCCATAGCGACAACACTCAAGGTGGTTACAGAGGGGATGAGAAATTGTTTAAGCTGTGGTTTCTGGGTCATAAGGGGCAATTGTATATGCTCCCCCAGGCAAAACAAAAGAGGCCCGACTGTTTAACAGTCGGGCCTCTTTGTTTAAGCATAAGCCCTTACCGCTGGTATACCAGACGATCATTTACCATTCTGCACGTTGATGTTGATGCGTCGAGGTTTAACTTCTTCGGCTTTCGGCACAGTTAATGTCAGCACTCCATCTTTGTAATCAGCGGTGATAGCCTCACCGTTTACACGAATGGGGAAGGTGACTGTGCGGCCAAAGCGGCCAACGCGACGTTCCCGCAGGTGGTAGCGTTCGTTCGTTTCTTCCTTCTCGCTATGGCTTTCTCCCTTAATGGTGAGAACATCATTTTCCAGGGTAATGTCCAGTTCATTGGGGTTAATCCCAGGGACAGAGGCTTTCACAATGAAGTTATCATCCTTCTCAAGCACATCCAGGGGCAGACCCCAGTCTACCAGTTCATCCTGGCGGAAGGGAGCAAAGAAACTGTCATCAAACATCCGATCTAACGCCCCACGTAAGGTCATCATTTCACGGACAGGGTTACGGCGAATTACAGCGTTCATAGGTTACCTCCTATTTTTGTTTTAGATAGCGGGTTTTGTCTGTACCCCGCTCAAAGTAAACTGTTATTGATGTTGTAACTATACACGTCTGCGAGGGCTGAGCTTGTCGAAGCTCGGCTCCCCCTTCGACAAGCTCGGGCAGAGTCATACCTCACCTGTATAGATACTGACTTGATGTTTATTATTTAACCAGCCCTGCGTTAGAGGAAGGTATACGCGATGTCAGAACAATATATGAAGCAGATAAACGAAGTATTAAATTGCTATCGGTTGCCGGAGGAGAGGGTATTCATAGCCCGAAGGGTTATCATCCTATCCTCCTACCCCCATCCAACAACGTGGTTTTAGCGGGTGCGTCTTTGAGGTAGGCAACAAAAAAGGGACCCCAATGGAGTCCCTTTTTTGTTATAGAAGTCAGTTTACTGTGGTCGGTTTCTTGACCGGGCCACCTATGTTATTTTGAACGATTACTTAGCCTTCTTGCTTGCGGCCGCGGGCGACCAACAAAGCCAGGCCTACCACCAGCAAACCAACCGACGCGGCAACCATGGGCAGAGAAACGGAGGACACATTACCAAAAGAGGTCAAGGTCACATCTGTCGGATCTGCTTCACAAGAGTACGCCTGCACATTGTCTACATACCAGCCAACGATACCGGCACAACCATCGGTACCCAGATCAAAGCGCAATTGTACAGAGTCACCAGGAGCGGCGTAGTTGGCGAGGAGTAATTGGGATTCTCCCCAACTGCCAGAAACGGCTCCACCATCGGTACCGGTAAAGGCATCTTCACCGGCCATTGGGCTTGTTCCTGCGGGATTCATGACTTCATTGTAGCTGTTGAACGTGAAGAATTCAGGGGCAATGAGTTCATAGGCGCCACCATTAACACTAATCTTCACATTACCGCCATCGTAGCCAGATTCTGTGGCCACCCAATGATCAAAGGCCAGACGCAGGATAGCATTTGCCGGGACAACGAACGAGGGGCTTTCCAGGTAGATAACACCAGACTGATCATTACTACCCGCTGTACAGTCACCGATATCGGGGTCAACCGCAAAGAAGGCACTACCGGCTACACCACCAGGCAGAGAAGAAACCCATTCCCAGTCACGGGGGGTCCACTCAGCATAAACACCGGCATTACTGACGGTCCAGTTAGCGCTGGGATCTGTTTCAAAAGTGTCCTCGAAGATAGTTGTGACGGGGCCGCCTGTGCCTGTACACAGCGCCGGAGCGTTGGGGTCAAGCATGGGCTGGAAGTTGCAGAAGGTAGGTTCCGTCCGTAACTCAACGGCCGCAATCATGTCTGCCAATTCGGTACAATCGGCCGCAGTCATGATCTCGCCAGAAGGCGTACCATCGAAGTCATTGAGGTCGGTACCAGCGGTTACCAGATCCACACAAGATGCTTCCAGACTATCGGCATGATCCGTGAAATCTGTGGTGGGGGTCTGATACGTAGCCATGGCCCGGAAATAGATGTGGGAGGCTTTTAGCAGACCGATACCGGTAACGGTTTGGCCGTTAAAGTTGCCACCATCTACGAGTAAAGCAAAGCCGTGGTTGGGTACACCAGAGTTGGTATGGACGCCACCGCCATCATTTGTACCGCAAACATAGTAAGAGGGGTCTGTCACGAGGCCGGGGTCGGCATGGCAATTGGGATTCCACATGTCACGGATAGCCGTGCCAAAAGCCGGGTCGGATTCACCGGAGAGCCAACGGTAAGAGTTATCTGTACCCGCGGCCGCACGCATGGTGATGTTGACCGTACTGCCACCACCCAGTTGGGCTTCAATATTGTTGCCCAGGGTGTAACCAATGAAGATAGAAGGAATCGTGATTGTCGGATCCGTACCACCCATCGCCTGCACAGCATCGCCACCAGTCACATGATTAGCGACCACAACAGCAATAGCGCCAGCGTTTTGGGCATTCTTAACCTTCACCGCAAAACCACAAGTACCCCGACGGACAAAAGCAATTTGGCCGGTCAGGTCGTTGGTGATGGCATTACAGGCTTCAGTGGGGGCGGCAGTACCGTCGGTCGCCACGATCATGTCACCAGTAATACCGATATTGTCCAATGCCGGGCCAAAACTGGCCGAGCCAGCGGCATAATTACCGGCTAAGGGGCCAGCATTAACTTCCATTTCTGGCATGGGCGGGGAGAAGACAGAGCAAGAATTATCGGTACGCAGACCACCAGGCGTATCATCATCCGCCCCGTTGATCAGGTCAACCACTTCGCCATAAATATCGGAGTAAGATTCGTTAAGAGCACCGGGTTGCCATTGGTAGATCAAGCCATGGGTCTGTTCGGTATAGGCATGGGTCCATTCATGGGCTACGGTATCATCACCGGTTACACCATCGCAGTAGTTGGTGGTAACGCCGTTCCAATTGGCATTGGGACAGGTAATGCTGGGATCATCAAAGACGCTGTGCATGAGGGCGCCTGCCCCATCCCAAGAATCCCGACCAAAGGCATTGGCGAATACATCATAGGTATCTTCGGCAAAGTCAATGAGATCGTTTACCCCAGCCTGAATCGCCGGATCGGCATTGACATAGGGCAGGGCATCGCCTTCTTGCCATACGGGTGTACTGGGGTATGACTGATAGTAGATGCGGCGATCCAGCGCATCGTGAATACCCGTAACCTGGTTGATGACTGTGCCTTTGTGTGCATCCAGGTAGACAAATTCGCGAATGTCATGTCCATTGCTGATCTCAACTTCATAGACCAGATAAACAGGAGCGGAAATATCCTGGATGAGACCGGCATGGTAAACAAGCAGATTTGTCTGGGCCGCGGCCGCGTTGGTGCTGGATTGGAATTGCGCTTCAACATGCGCCAGAGCCGCCGCACCGGCAGTTTGCGCCGCAATACGGGGTGTAGTGCTAACTGACAGGTTGGGGACAAATACACCATTCACTGATGTAATGTGATTGGCCGCATCAAAGTGAAGACGCAACAGAGCCGCAAATACCTTAACGCCCTGATGTACCTGTTGGTATGTCAGATGACTGGTCCCGAGGCCATCGGTGCCACTTTCGGCCAGAACTAACTGGCTGGTAGCATCCGTTATACCAAAAGCATCACCATAAAGAGCAAAAAAGGCCTCGGCTTCGGCCTGAGCGGAAACACCATTCACCAAAGACAGGGTATACCCATTGGCGAAACGGATGAAACGAGCCGCACCGGTTGCCTGGTGCATCGTTACGATAGCCGCACCTGCCGTATCAGCAATTAAACGATCTACGCCACTGGTAGGGCTGGCGGTTGTTCCTACCGCGGCCGCAACCGTGCCACCACTCACCTCTGTCTGTTGGCCTTGCACTGGGGCAAAAGACAAAGCTACAGTGAGTAGCAGGGCCGCCATAGCCATGAGCATAAAACTGATGGCTCGGCGCGAGTAAATGTTTTTCTTTTCCATCATTTAAACCTCCTTCCAAAACTGGTAACGGTAAGTTGACTGAAAAAAGAACCCACTGTAGCCCCTAAGAACCGACGCCTAAACAAATCGGGCATTTTCCCGGAAACTGCGATTTTCCCAGAAAAACGAATGGTTCAGTTATAGGAGTACTAATCCAGAGACCACTAAGAGTTCGTTCGCAAATAACTTTTGGGTTTGTTATGGCTGGTCTCCTGACCGAGTCACCCCACTTAATTTTGAGCGAACCCTAAGAATTCAAGGGGTTTCGAGAAGAATTAGATATTCTATGCGCTCTCTCCACGATGAAAATCTTCTTTTTTCAGGTGAATCAACGATAAACACCAACAGCCTGTAACGCTGTATGCATCCTACACATGGATAATTAAATAGACTTCGTACGTTATGAAGGGCAAAGCTATAAGATGAAGAGAAATTCATCTCATTCTCATCTTCTTATCATGATTATAGTTTCTTATCGGCATTTTGTCATCCGCCAATCTTTTTGGGGGTATACCCATAAATCGTAGGGCACAGACCTGACAGGTTCTAAAACCTGTCAGGTCTCCCCCAAAACGTGGATATACTCTTTTCTTGGGGGTATGCATCAAATCTGTGGATGACCACAGAATAGCTGTGGCTGGTCTCCCGACCGAGCCACCCAACTTAATTTTGAGTGCACATTGAGATTTCCCTCGCTCCCTGAGAGACGCAAAACTTTGCGTCTCTTATGCTCCTCACCCCCCGCCACCTCGATTTACCAGCCCATGGGAGTCACCATTTCCGGTAATCGTAACGAGGATCATCTCTGGTGGGCAGAGAAAACGGATGCGGGGGGCGCTTAATCCTTCAAGGCCAAGGCCCCGACTGATATACAGGTTGGTGCGGCCGCGTACATAATGCCCCATCACGTATTCTCGACCTAACTGGGAGCTGGTAAATACTGGCCCTACCAGCGGTAAGCGTATCTGACCGCCGTGGGTGTGACCACACAGGTAAAGATCGAAGCCGTGTTGGCTGGCCTGGGGCATGAGTTCAGGGGAGTGGTAAAGAAAGAGGGTCGGTTGAGCGAAATCAGAGTGGCGGGGTGCGGCCGCGGTCTGGACCAAATGCGCCAGTTTTGCCCCATCGGGCGCGAGTTCGTGGGTGCAATCCATGCCCAAAATAGCTAGTTGCCGCCCTTGATCCATCTCCACACAGCACCATTCATCCCGGAGCAATTGCACGGGCAGGTCGGCAAACAGGGCTGGAACCGTACGCCGATCATCTACGGTGGGGCTACCTAAAACGGCATAGACCCCATACGGGGCGTGTAGCTGGCGCAGGAGTTTTTGCATATCAGCGTGGGCGCGGCTGTCATGAACATAGGAGAGGTTGAGAAAATCGCCAGAAATGACGATCAGATCCGGTTGCAGTTGTAGGATGTGGGTCAGGACCGCATCTTCCCGTTGTGTCAGCCGTTCGATGTGGAAATCGCTGAGGTGGAGCACCCGGATAGGGGGTGTGCCTGTCGGTAGGCGGTGGCTGGTAACATGGAGGTGGGAAACCGTGAGGCGAAATGGCTCAATGGTAGTGCCATACCACAGCGCGGCCGCACCCACAGCCTGCCCTATCACCAACACGGCTAAAGCTACCGAGCCATTGCTCAACCAGGCCAGAAACGCCAGCGCGGTTGCGGCCGCGAGCCGGGGCACGGCCAGGAAAAAGGCCTGGGTTTTCCAGTTGCCATAAGAGAGACCCCGCCGGGGTAAGGTGTGAAATACCCGTGCATCAAACAGTATAAAGGCCAGGGTGATTCCTCCAGCCAGAAAAGCGGTGGTTATTGGCTGGCCTACCAGCCACCAGACCAAGAGAACGAAGCCCGAAAGGCCCGCGGCCGCCAGACCAACCGCCCAGCCCGGCCATGTAGCCGGAATGTCAAAGAACAGCATGACCTTATGCAAAAAACTAAATTCCAAAATACTCTTTTCTGTTTCTGTATGTGCCATTACTAGGGAGACTCCTTTGCCGTAAATCATGGGTATATTGCTGGTTAAATTGAGCATAACAAGCCTTTCCTACCGTTTTTGTTACAATTTCCGGGTTTGGAAAGCGTATTTATTGAAGGAGAATATTATTCATGGTGAAAATTGTCGAATGTGTGCCGAATTTCAGTGAAGGACGACGGCCCGAAGTAATTGAAACCATCGCGGCCGCGATCCGTTCCGTTCCAGGCATTCGTTTGTTGGGTACAGACCCCGACCCTGACCACAACCGGACGGTCATCACCTTTGTGGGTGAACCAGAACCCGTCGCCGAAGCCGCCTTCCGGGCCATCACAACCGCGCAAAAACTCATCAATTTGAATGGGCATCATGGTGAACATCCACGGCTGGGGGCCACCGATGTTTGCCCCTTTATCCCTGTGCAAGGGGTGACCATGGCCGAATGTGTGGCCCTGGCCCGTCAATTAGGGGAGCGGGTGGGGCGCGAACTGGGCATCTGTGTCTATCTTTATGGAGAAGCCGCGACCCGCCCAGAACGGGAAAAGCTGGCTGACATTCGCAAGGGAGAGTATGAACTGTGGCAAACGGAAATCGGGCATAACCCGGCCCGTGAACCTGATTTCGGCCCAGCCGAAGCCCGGCCATGGGGGGCAACGGTTATTGGAGCCAGACCCTTCCTCATCGCCTATAATCTTTACCTGAACAGCGACAAGGTGGAAATCGCCAAAAAAATTGCCACTACCGTGCGTTTCACCGGGGGTGGCTTACGCTATGTGCAGGCCCTTGGTTTCCTGGTGGATGGGCAGGCCCAGGTGAGCATGAACCTCACCAATTATGAAAAAACGCCTATCTACCGCATTCAAGAATTGGTAAAACGGGAAGCCGCCCAATATGGTCTGGTAGTGACAAAAGCGGAACTGGTGGGTCTGACGCCACAAAAGGCGTTGTTGGACACGGCAAAATGGTATTTACAGCTAGAGGGTCTGAAAGACGAACAGATTTTAGAATGGCGGATGGCTCAGGTGGCAACAGCGGAGACACCGCCACAGGCTTCCCCCCAGAATAACTCAGCGCGGGGGTTTATTGAAGCGGTGGCCAGCAATCAGCCCACGCCGG
Source organism: Chloroflexota bacterium (assembly GCA_018004935.1). Lineage (GTDB taxonomy): Bacteria > Chloroflexota > Anaerolineae > Promineifilales > Promineifilaceae > Trichofilum. The sequence goes on from JAGNBF010000041.1 coordinate 33,880, forward strand.
GCGGTGGGGCGGTGGCGGCATTGGCGGGGGCACTCGCGGCCGCATTAGAGCAAATGGTTGCCGGTCTTACCGTAGGCCGCAAAAAGTATGCGGCTGTCAATGACCAGGCCCAGGCCGTTCTGACACAAGCCCTGACCTTACGCCAGACTCTTACACAGGCCATTGGTGACGATTCGGCGGCGTTTGAGCAGGTGATGGCCGCCATGCGGGACAAAACATTGTCGGATGAGGCACGAGAAGCGGCCAGGGAAAAGGCGACCATAAGAGCGGCAGAAGTGCCTTTGGGCGTGGCCCGCTTGAGCTTGCAGGCGGCCCAACTGGCTAAGGAGATGGCTTCCGTTGGTAATACGAATGCGGCCTCAGATGCGGCCGCGGGCGGGATAATGGCCCGTGCGGCCGCACAAATTGCCATTCTGAATGTCAAAACCAACGCTGTCAGCTTGAAAGATCAGGACCTGGCCCAGCGTTGGCGTGACGAATTAGCCCTACTGGAGGCGGAAATTACAGCCCTGGTTGATGAAACCGTGCGGATTGCCGCCCAACGGGGTGGATTTTAATGAGTAGCTCGGTCAGCAGATCGGCCTCAGCCCTGAAATAGTAACCATTCAGTTGTGTCAATTCATCCCCCAGCCCGCCAGGGTGATTGCATACTCACCAGAATGAATCCATTCCCCTGATGGTTCCCGATTTCGGGAAGAGAGAACCTACTCGGCGGGCAAAATTGGGGCGAGGCCCCCGATTTTGCCCGTCTTAAAAAACTCCCCGCCCCTGGGGGCGGGGTTGGGGGTGGGGGAACTCCGAGTAGGCAATCGCCCTACCAGCCCGCCCGGTCATAAAACGAACCAGGCTGTCGTTACAAAGGCCATTGGCCTGACATTTTAGCCCGTAGGGCTTCGTCCCTTTTTGTAGGACGATTTACTTGTTCATTAAATTTTTAATCGGGTAACGCCTTCATTGACCCCATCCCCCCTGCCGATTCCGGAGGGAAGGGGGGATGGGGGGAATTCCAATGGGGCATTTTTCGGGGCGAATGCCCCGAAAAATGCCCCTTAGAAAAGTTCCCCGCCCCTGGGGGCGGGATTAGGGGTGGGGGGGATTCCATTACCTGATTAATTTTTTAAACCACAACCAAATCGTCCTACAAAATGTTAAACACAGTTTGCCGACTTTTGAACCACGCCCTGGTTTCTATTTTCGCCAAGCTATACTAGATACTGTGGATAACTCCTCAGGTTCCGGTTTGCTCCAATTGAGGGTTTTACGGATGAAAAACGTATTTTTAGTTTTTGCCCAGCCAGGACGGAAAGGCTCAATACTTTCCCTGGCCTCGGGGTTGGTGGTGGTGGGTGCTATATTGTTGGTCAGTTTGGTGGCCTGCCAATCACGAGGAGAAGCGGTTGCGGCCGCGATGCCTCCCTTTACTCCCACCGTACCCCTTCCCGCCACTCTCACCCCTGTGCCTACCTTGCCAGACCCAGCCCTGATAACCACTGTGGTCGTCACAACCGGGCATGAGCAACCCGTCTTTAAACCCATCGGTGCCCCAGAAGATGGTGCCACCGCCATCCCTACGGCGATACCGCCTACGCCTACCCCTGGCCCCACGTTTACCCCTCCCGCCCCGGCAGATCAAACCCTGGCTCATTTCTGGTTGGCGCGACCGGTGGCTCAGGGTGGTGTGGTATGGACGAATAAATATTACCCCTATGGCAGTACACGAGGAGGGTCGTTGCGGCCGCATCACGGTGTTGAATTTGATGTTCCTTATGGCACGGAAATCCTCGCGGCCGCGAGCGGGGTAGTCGTTTTTGCCGGGGCCGATAATGAGACTCAATTAGGGCCACAAACCGATTTTTACGGCAATGTAGTGGTAATCCAACACGCCTTCACCCTTAATAGTCAGCCCGTCTTCTCTCTGTATGGTCATCTCTCACAAATTGATGTGACCGTCGGGCAATCCGTCGAAGGCCACAGCATCATCGGCCTCTCCGGTTATTCTGGGGTGGCGGATGGGCCGCATCTCCATTTTGAAGTGCGTGTAGGCACCAACAGTTACACCGCCACCCGTAACCCCCTGCTCTGGTTAGAACCTTTTCCGGATCGGGGAGTCGTTGTCGGGCGTGTCACTTTGCCCAATGGGGCATTGCTGGCTGAGGCCCCAGTAAATCTGCACCGGGTAGATGCCTCCTCAAATTATGCCGCCACCACCAGCTATGCCCGCGAAAGTCTGAACGCCGATGGTTATTGGCAGGAGAACTTCGCCTTTGATGATGTGTATGCCGGATATTATGAGGTGGTTGTTACCCAGGGCAACAAAAAGTATGAGGGAGCCGTGTGGGTATATGTGGGACAGATCAGTTTTGTGACCATTGTGGTAGAGCCGGTTCTGGTGATTGAAGAAGAACTACCATAAGGGTGAAACTTCCCCCGCATTTGGCAAACGGCGATATAATCACCGCAAAGGTAACTACTATGGAACGTGTTTTTACTTTGTTGGGAGCGGCATTTATGTTTCTGGGAGTGGGAGCCGGTGCGTTTGGGGCACATGGCCTGAGCGCTTATTTTACCCAACACCCCAATCTGGCCGATACATATGAAACGGCGGTACGTTATCATCTGATTCATGGTGTGGCCTTGTTCGCGGCCGCGTGGGCTGTCACTCGTTGGCCTGGGGCATTGACCCATTGGGCCGGTCATCTTTTTACGCTGGGCATTTTCCTGTTTTCCGGTAGTTTGTATCTCCTCAGCCTTACGGGGACCCGCTGGCTGGGGGCGATTACGCCACTGGGTGGTGTGGCTTTTCTGGCGGGATGGGCGTGCCTGTTTGCGGCCGCGTGGCGAAACTGATAGCGCACTAAGATGGATGAAAATTTGTAGGACGATTTTTTAAATCGTCTACTGGGCGATTTAAAAAATCGCCCTACAGTTTTGCAGGAGAAAACGAAATGGCGAATCCCTTTGGCGTGCCGGGTATTTCGGTACAACAACTGGCAGAAAAGCGTGAAGCCGGTGAAACTTTTATCCTGCTAGATGTGCGAGAAGCTCAGGAACTTTGGTACGCTTCTCTGGATGGAGCGGTTCATGTGGCGATGAGCGAGATGGGGCGACGGCAACTAGACGCCCTGCCTGATGAAATCCGCCAGAATAAAGATGCTGAGATAGCCATTGTGTGCCATCATGGCAACCGAAGCGCCCAGGTGACCGCCTGGTTGCGGGGACAGGGGTGGCAAAATGCTTACAACGTAGATGGGGGCATTGACGCCTATGCCATCCTCGTTGATCCGACGATAGAACGCTATTAAGGAATGAGAACTAAATAACTTGTTCGCTGGGAGTAGCACGGTCAGGAGACCGGCCACAGCAAAAAGAGAAGGGGTGTATTTCATTGCATCCTCTGTGAATGCTCTGTGTAACCTCTTTCTTGCTAACTGTACAAGAAGTTAACTCGTAAGGTACTAAAATCTGGTCTTATCAAAAATCGCATTTCTGGGGATAGCCTGAGCCTGTTATAGTGATATTTTGATGGCACTTTAGCATAGGCCAACTTCCCCATTATTTCCCAAGAAACACAGTTATTAGGAGATTGAATAATGAGTAGATTAGTCAAAGTGGCCGTTACGGGAGCGGCCGGACAAATTGGTTATTCCCTGTTATTCCGTCTGGCAACGGGCGAGATTTTTGGCCCGGATACCAAAGTCGCGTTGCATTTATTAGAAATCACTCCGGCTTTGCCAGCACTGGCGGGTGTGGTGATGGAATTGGATGACTGCGCCTTCCCTTTGTTGGATAGCATCGTTACGACGGATGATCCGGCAACGGCGTTTGATGGGGTGAATTGGGCCTTGCTGGTGGGAGCGCGGCCGCGGAGCAAAGGCATGGAACGCGGCGATCTTATCCGTGCCAATGGGCCTATCTTTACCACTCAGGGGCAGGCTTTGCAACGTGCGGCCGCGGACATCCGCGTTTTGGTGGTGGGCAATCCAGCCAATACCAATGCCCTGATCGCCATGCGCAACGCTCCAGACATCCCCAGCACCCGTTTTGCCGCCATGACCCGCCTGGACGAAAACCGGGCCTACGCCCAACTGGCCCACAAAGCCGGTGTTCCGGTGACGGCAGTTAGCAACGTAGCTATTTGGGGCAACCACAGTGCCACCCAATACCCCGATGCGGAAAATGCCCGCATCAACGGCCAACCGGTTATGGATGTTATCAGTGATCATGCCTGGCTGAAAGGGGATTTCATCAAGATTGTGCAACAACGGGGTGCCAAAATTATTGAGGCGCGTGGCTTTTCTTCGGCGGCCAGCGCGGCCAGTGCGGCTTTGGACCATGTGAAGAGTATGGAAAACAAGACCGCCGAGGGGAATTGGTTTTCTGCTGGGGTGGTTTCAGATGGCAGTTATGACATTGAGCCAGGGCTTATCTTTTCTTATCCCCTGCGGAGTGATGGTGTGGGCGGTTATGAAATTGTCCAGGGGTTGCCAGTGAGTGATTTTGCCCGTGAAAAGATTAACGCCACAATGCAGGAACTCCAATCGGAACGGGATACGGTAGCTGATTTGTTGGGTTAGGTATAGGCGTAAGCGTTCAGTTATCCCGCCCGATGGTCAAACCCCCGGGCTAAACAGACGAAGCCCTGTGGGCTAAAACCCCAGGCCAGCGGCTTTTGTAACTATAGCCCGGTCGTTTTACAACCGGGCGGGTTTGTAGGTTTGGGCCGAAGACTCGTCCCTCTTCCTCTTCCCAGAGGGAAGGGGGGAAAAGCACCGGCGCGGTTTGGCGGGTGGACGCCCGCCAAACCGCGCCGAGAAAAGTTCCCCGTCCCTGGGGGCGGGGTTAGGGTTAGGGGTAGCTCAGTATTCCCAACGTGGCGATAAACGACACGACGACACGGCGAAAAATGTCAGATTATGCCCGTTGACAGTATAACCTGGTTTTCTCAAACAATAACCCGGTGGGGAATGGGGTCAAAGAGGGTGAGTTTGAGACTTTCCTGGTAGCCCAGTTGTTGGTACAAGCCGTACCCCATTTCGCTAGAGGAGAGGACGTTGAGGGCGTGACCGGCCGCGGCCGCGTCGGACAACATTTGTGTCACCAGGGCGCGGCCAATGCCTTGCCGCCGGTGGGCGACATGGACATGAATTCCATCCAGACTCGATATTCCCCCATCTAGTAACACCAATCGCCCCCGTGCGATGGGCACCAACCCCATAAAAATCAGATAGTAGCGTAGTCGTCGCTCTTCTAACTCGGCGGGGTGGATGGCCTGGCGTTTTTGGGTGCGATTATACCAATCGGCCTGTGCCCAGGTGGAGACGGGCTGACATTTCATTCCGGCAGGCAGGGGTGTGACCATTACCGGTGCGGGGGGGCGAACCATAAGGGTTTCTAGAACTGAGGGGAAATAGTCCGCGGCCGCGTACTCCCGGGCCACATCTTCTTCAGGCAGGTGGGCCACGCCTAACCAATGATTTGTGCCTGACACCAACGCCCGCACCTGGGCAACGGCCGCCGCTACCGGGGTGCGATAAATGAAAAACTCATGGTCGCGGCCGCCCATCGGCAAGCTATACTGCAAATGCCAAAGGTTGCCATAGCGTTGAATCGTGCTACTTCTCTTCCCTCGGGCGATAAACCACCCCTCTAAAAAGGCTTTGAAGATGGCGTCGGTTGTTAGCATAATGAATGGTTTTGTCTTCTACTACGCCCCTGGATGTGGCGGCCTCGGATATACCTGACGCGGCGATAAAGGTTCCGGCTCTTTGGGAATTCAGGGGGGTGACAGCAGATGTACGGGCTGGCCTTGTACCTGCCTGGTGTGGAGCAACCATAAAGGTTGCCCGTACCCCACGAAATCCCGAAGACCCAAGGTTCTCTCTCTTTACCGTAACCGGAAAAATGCTTCTCGCTCCGGCAGGTTGAGACCGGTGCAGGTGAAAGTGAGGTAGGTATCCAGAGGCAAATCCTTCTTGAGATACAGTTCACTTTCCCAGGCCAGATCAGGAAAAAGTACCAGATCACGGGAGCCGCGTTTTTCGATAATAACGCCTTCACCCTGCCAGTCAGGGTTTTGTTGCAGATAAACCAGCGTCCAATGCTGATTGGAGAGCCGTTCGGCCTGGCGCATCGTGCCAGAGACGGCATCGGCGGAGCCAATGCGCTCCAGGATAGCCTGTTCATTGAGTAGAGGTTGGCCGGTGAGGTGGGCGCGGAGTTGTTGGTGAACGACCGTATCCAGGTAGCGGCGCAAAGGGCTGGTGGTCTGGACGTATTGAGTTAAGCCTAAACCGGCATGGGGCGCGGCCGCAATCTTAGGTTGACCGCGTTTCAGGCTACGGCGCAGGGCAAAATAAGCGGAGGGCGTTGCGGCCGCGAGGGGAGCATCCTCATCTGGAGGGTCCTGGGTGGCAAAGGGTAGGGAGATATGCCGTTCTTGCGCATAACGAGCTACAGCTTCCCCCGTCATCAACATTGCTTCACGTACCAGGTCACGGCTGGGTAAATTGAGCAACCGTCGGATGACCACCTGTCCTTCTTTCACGCGGATGCGTACCTCTGGCAAGTCAATCTCAATGGCTCCCTGGCGCAATCGGCGGGCGTGGAAGGGTTGAATGTAAGTGACCATTTCCCGAAAAGGGGATTGGTCCAGGCGGTTTTGTGCTTCTTCATAGCTGATGCGCTGTACGCGCACCCAACTGATGGCCATTTCCTGGAGTGTAACTTCCCCGGTGGCATTCACCTGCAAGGCGAAAGAGAGGGCCGGTGATACCTCGTTGAGGCCCAAGGCCAGGCGGTGGGTGGCGTCGGGGGGGAGCATGGGAATGGTGCCATCGGGCAGGTAGAGGTTGAAGGCGCGGCCGCGGGCTTCCTGGTCAGCAGGTGAAGTAGGGGTAACGAGCGCGGCCGCGTCGGCAATGTGCACCCACAGCCGTTCCCCGTCCCAACTTAGGGCATCATCGGGATCCTGACTGCCTTCATCATCAATGGCCCACGCTTCCAGATGGGTTAAATCGCGTCGGGGTTCCTCAGGTAAAGGGGGTAAGGTGAGGTTGGGAGGGGTAAGGGGAATTCCCAGGCGGGTGGGATAAGGATTGGTCGTGGCCTTCCAATAGCCGATGCTAAGAAGTAAGGCATGGGCATTTTGTGGGGTTTCCACCCGGTTAAGGGCGCGGAGAATGCGGCTTTGTTCCCGTTTTTCCAGAGCCAGGGCTTCCACATCTTCTAGATAAGAGCGGTCAGAGGGGTCGTAGTGGCCTTGTTCTAGCCGATGTAGGAAAGCGTGCCAGGCCCGTTCTGCGGCCGCTTTCGCTTCCCGCACAGTTGCTTTTTCGGCCACCACAGTGGCCGAATGAGCCACAATGGCTTCAGGTGTGCCGCTAAAATGTAACCCATCAGCCAATAGCTCCCAAATGGCCCAAGCTGTAGCCGGTGTGTAGGTTCCGTAAGCCAGATCAGCCAGTTCGGGTAGGGTAGTGATTTCTCCCGCCAGTAGTTCCCATGCGGAGAGGATATCACCATCCGTTGGGCGAGGGGGTGGTAGTTGGCGCACTGGCCCCGGATGTAAAAACTGGACATCTTTGGGGCGAACTTTGACCGATTCGCCGCCATCCAGTTCCAGCTCCAACTTTTTATCATTGTCCCGCACGCGGGCAGGGCGATTTTTGTAGACCACGAGGGCATCACGATTGAGGGGTGACGTTTCCATAGGATAAGTCTACCATTTTGTGGGCAAAGGGCCTAAATTACTTGACCGGAGGCGACTAGGATGACTGCCCATTTTTGTCATGCAGAACAACTATCTTCTCAATATTGGGGGAAAACGAGGGCTAGTAGGGCGATTGCCTACGTGGAGTTCCCCACTCCCAACCCCGCCCCCAGAGGCGGGGAGTTTTTTTTAAGGCGGGCAAAATCGGGGGTGATTGTTCATTAAATTTTCAATCGGGTAACGCATTCATTGATCCCATCTCCCTGCCGATTCCCGAGGGAAGGGGGGAAT
>JAGNBF010000041.1:41978-60390 GCA_018004935.1 Chloroflexota bacterium
CAATCGCCCTGTGAGGGTTAGTTGTTACCATGCAGAAATAAAGTCACATATTATAATGGGGCAAATTTTTTAGACTCTTTGGGAATTCAGGGGGTTGACACCATATGTACGGGCTGGCCTTGGGCCTGCTCAGTGTGGGGCAACCACAAGGGTTGCCCGTATCCCACAAAATCCCGAAGACTCACTTTTTAGACTCTACCAGATCAAATGGGGTAGGGCGGTTGTGCCCACTTTAAAAAACTTCCTGCCTTTGGGCGGGGAGTGGGGAATAGGGTTCAGGGGAAGCCCGCCTTTCCCCGGCAAAACCGGGAGAACCACATTTTAATGGAAACCGATAAAACAGGGGTGAACGACGATGAGGCAATGGTTTGGCTGGTTACTGGTAGGTTTGCTAAGTGTGTTTATTTTGCCAACGGCGCAGGCACAAGGCGGGTATCCGGTTTATGAGGACCTGTATGTAAATGATTTGGCCGATGTGATAGACCCGGAGCATGAGACGGCTATTCGTGACTTGTTGATACAGGTGTATGATGAGCAGGCTGTAGAAGTGACGGTACTGACAATTCGCTCTATTTCTGATTATGATACGGGTGATGAGACGATTGAGTCGTTTGCCACGAACCTGTTCAATACCTGGGGGATTGGTGATGCGCAACGGAATGATGGGATTTTGCTCCTGGTGGCGATTGTGGACCGGGAGTTGCGTATTGAATTGGGGGCGGGATATGGCGCGGCGGATGAGGATGGTCTGGGGGGAATTATTGACCGGGTGATGGTTCCTCGTTTCCGTACCGAAAGTTATAGTTTGGGTATTTATGAAGGGACGGAAGCGATTGTAACCCGTTTGCAGGGTGGGAGTACGAGTGAACCGGTTAGTGCCTTGGGTGAACCCCTTACTTCTGAACCGGTGACAACCTCGAGTAGTTATGTGCCTACGACGGATAATGGGGCTATTCCCTGGCTGGCAGGAGGGGGGACGGCCACTGTGTTGGGGGCAGGTTGGTATGGGTTGGCTCGTTTTCGGCGTTATCGCCGCCGCCAGTGCCCGGCGTGCCAGATAACGGACATGGTGCGACTGGATGAGGTACAGGATGATGCTTTTTTGCAGGAAGGGCAGAGATTAGAGGAGTCGCTTAAGTCGGTGGATTATGATGTATGGCAATGTCCGAATTGCCAGCATCATGAAGTAGTGCCTTATGTGGCCTGGTTTTCTCGGTATAAAAAATGTCCTCAGTGTGATCACCGGGCGATGGAGGTTAATTCGACGGTTGTCCGCCAGCCAACGTATACCAGTACCGGTTTGCGGCGGCAACAGTATGATTGTCGGAATTGCAATTATGTCAATACAACCGAGAGTGTGATTCCCCGTCTCCAGCGCAGTACAAGTCATAGTTCCTCGAGTGGGCGTAGCTCTTCATCGAGCCGGAGTTCATTTGGGGGGGGGAGGTCGTCGGGTGGCGGCCGCAGTGGGAAATGGTGATGTTTGGTTTACCGGGTTTAGCTCTCCTACGAAAATAGCCACGGATAGTGGAAACACGGATAGGAAGAAACACGGATGGGAATGAAAATGGTGGCGTTATTTTCATTCATCTTGGTGTGCGTTCCGTCCATGGGAAACTCCTACGAAAATAGCCACGGATAGTGGAAACACGGATAGGAAGAAACACGGATAGGAATGAAAAATTGTGGCGTTATTTTCATTCATCTTGGTGTGCGTTCCGTTCATGGGAAACTCCTACGAAAATGTAGGGCGATTTGGTAAATCGCCCGGTGGACGATTTACCAAATCGTCCTACAGATTTTCATTCCTCTTGGTGTGCCAAAGGCACATGGGGAACTCTTGCGAAAATGAGTATGCGAGTAGGGAGTGAATGCTCACTCGCTACTCGCATACTCGCTACTCGCTACTCGCATACTCGCTACTCGCAAACTCGCTACTCGCTGTTTTCATCCATCTTGGTATGCGCCCGGCCTATGGGGAACTCTTGTTTGATAATCTAAAGCCAGCCGAACGCCCGTAGATCTTCGCGGGGTTCATCAAAACTGCAACTGCCGAAGGAGATGAGAGCGGATTGGCGTGCGGCCGCGATCTCTTCCACTTTCACCGTATATACCTGCCAGTGGAAACCCCGCTCATCAAACTGGAAATGATCCTGGTGTTCATCGTTGAGGATAAGGTGCATCTGTGCCGGGCTGAGATGATCGGTCTGGGCCAGGATGCCGCCGCCGAAGAGGTTAAGAAAGCCGTGGGCGTGGGTTTGTACGTCGGCCTGGAAGTGACGCACGGCATGATGAAGCCCGGCGGTGCATTTGAGGGGGATGTGGGCTTCGTGGCAGGCGGTGAGGATGTCCGCGACCTGCTCTATAGTGGGGAAGGCGTCGGCCTGTAAACCACCGGTGCGTAATTTGAAACCGGCCCCTTGTCCAAACTGGGCAATACCGGCGACCGTCCGCTGGAGGGCATCTTGCCAGGTGGCGTCCAGGGGGATTTCGTAAAAGGTGAGCAGGTTGAGAACGGCGCGGGCGTTTTGCAGGAGTTGGGTGACTGCGGCCGCGTCGGGTAATTCCGGTAATTTCACCTCAAACTGGGCCACTTTGACTTGAGGGGTGTGGAGAGCGGTGAAGGTTTGGATTGCGGCCGCGTCTTCCCTTAAATTTTCCAGCCAATCCTCTTCCGTCGTTCCGCCCTGGCCTACCACCGCCAGGGAGAGCGGTTCTACATCTAGCAGATAGGGGTGTTCATTCAAGATAACCGTTAGATTTGCCAAACGGCTGGCCCCGATCACAAAATGGCCTAACATCCAACGGTCTGGCGAGCGCAGATAGTGGTAATACTGGGTTATTGCTTCTTGGAGCGGTAAATTTGCTGGTGGGTATAGACCGGCATAATCTATCAAACCAGACATAAAAGCCTTCAGTCCCGGGACAACCAGAGGTGTTGTTTGCATGATTAGACTCCTTTGGGTGAGTAGCAAACAGTGGATAGTGCATCTTTAACGAAGAGCTTGTGATGAACCTGACAACTTTTCAGAAAGCTGTCAGGTTTGTAAGCCCTACAACGTATCTTCTCCATATTTCGGGCAAACGAGGCCTGAGCTTGTTGCAGGCCGTTGGTTTCGACAGGCTCAACCAACTTCACTGCGCTTTATTGAGAAAACACCCAACAACTTTGTTAAGAGGGCAATAGGGAGTTGTAAACGTTGAAGAGTGAGTAATAGTGTACCAATAATTGACCAGATGGGAGTCAGGGAAATAGCTGTGATTTTCATCCTGTTTTGTAACGATATACTCCTTACACGTCCTTGAGGGCTGAGTTTGCCGAAGCCCGGCTCCGCCTGTATAGAAAGCGCACAGCCTGGAAAGGCTATGCTACGCCAGGATGGCGCGGGCGACGAGGATGATGGTGGAGCGGGGTTGGGCGGTGTAAGTGAAGCTGGGATGGAGCGCGGCCGCGGCCGGGGGAGTGTAATCATCCGGTGAGGGTAAGAATGTATCCACAACCCGATGCCAACCTTCATGTTGGGGCAGAGGGGGCAGTTCAAATGTCAATGGCTCCCAATAGGTATTCAAAATGACATGAAGGAATTCATCACGGAGCGTATGGCGTAGTGTGAAAGCCAGACTACGGGATTCCCACGACCAATCGGGTTGATGCAAATAAATACCATGCCATTCCACGTAGGGTTCACCCCATTCACGGTAGCTCGAAAGATATTGTATCTGGTGAAAAATATTGTGTGTCTGATGAAACTGGATCAATCCCTGGGTAAACCGTAACAGTCCGGCATTTGTATCTAACAACTGCCAATCAAACCAGCTAAGCTCATTATTCTGACAATAGGCATTGTTATTGCCCTGTTGTGTTCGCCGCACCTCATCCCCCATTAAAATCATGGGCGTTCCCTGAGAAACGAATAAGATGGTGAGCAGATTTTTGATCTGCCGTAAGCGCAACGCTTCTATGTCACGATCATTGGTTGGCCCTTCGATACCACAGTTCCAACTACAGTTATCGTTGTGACCATCGTTATTACCTTCCCGATTCGCCAGGTTATGCTTTTCGTTGTAGGCTACCAGATCATTCAGCGTGAAGCCGTCGTGGCAAGTTACAAAGTGGACACTCCGTTTGGTATGGCGTTCCAGGTGGGGGTAAATGTCTGGGCTACTAAGCAGGCGCATTGTCAGGCGTTTAGTCATGCCCGGATCACTCTTGATAAAGCGGCGCACATCATCCCGGTATTGTCCATTCCATTCCATAAACCGGTCACCAATGAAAGTGCCAACCTGATATAACCCGCCCGCGTCCCAGGCTTCGGCGATCATATCGGCACCAGCCAGGATGGGGTCTGATTCGATGGACCAGAGGATGGGGGGGCTGGATAACGGTTCGCCAAACTCACCTCGTGACATCGTGGAGGCCAGGTCAAAGCGGAAGCCATCTACGTGCATTTCTGTGACCCAGTATTGCAGGCATTGCAGGATGAGGCGGCGCACGATGGAGTGGTTGGCGTTGAAGGTGTTGCCACAGCCGCTGTAGTTCAGGTAGCGGCCGCGATTGGCCGGATCAAGAATGTAATACCCTTCGTTTTCTAGCCCACGGAAGGAGAGCAGGGGGCCTTTTTCATCTACCTCGGCGGTATGGTTAAAAACTACATCCAAAATAACTTTGATGCCAGCCTGATGCAACGCTTTTACCATGTCTCGAAATTCATCTACTGGGCCGAGGGGGTCACGGCGGGAACTATAACCGCTATGGGGAGCAAAGAAGGCGATGGGACTATAACCCCAATAGTTGGGGAGGCCCCCCTGAGCGTCTTGTTCGTCAAACTCATGCACCGGCAGTAGTTCGACTGCGGTGATGCCTAATTGTTGCAGGTAAGGGATTTTGCTGATGAGGCCAGCATAGGTGCCGCGTTTTTCTGGGGGTAAACCGGATGAGGGATGCCGGGTGAAGCCGCCAATGTGCATTTCGTAGATGACCAGGTTGGTGTTATTTGTGGGGCGTTTGTCGTCTTGCCAGTCATAGGCTTGGGTGTTGACGACGACGCTTTTGAGGGCGGTGGCACAATTGTCGCCGGGGGCCGCGGCCGCGTGGCGATCATAAATGTCCTTGCCGACAATGGCCCTGGTGTATGGGTCTAGCAGAACCTTTTTGCCATCATAACGGTAGCCCCGTTCTGGGGCATAGGGGCCGTACACCCGGTAGCCATACACCTGTCCCGAATCAATTCCTTTGACGAAGATATGCCAGTAGTAAAATGTTTTATTGATTTTGGGATCCAGGGGGATGATGCAGGCCGGGCGAGTGAGGTCATGGGTGGCAAAGAGGAGTAATTCGACTGCGGCCGCGTGTTGGCTAAACAGAGCAAAATTCACCCCGTCTGGGTAAACTGTTGCCCCTAAAGGATAGCTCTGTCCAGGAAGAATGTCAGTGTACATGGTAACATCGTCACTTTACACATGAAACGGCAGATCAATAACCACAATATCCTCTTGTCCCCGCAACCGAAAACGCAAGAAGTTAGCCGTTTGGTTATGCAAGAGTTGTTCACCAAATGATTTAGGCACAAACTCCGGCACAATAACAGTGACCAGTTGGTCAGGGAATTCCTGGTTATTTACCTGGTCAATGTAGTTCTCTAATGGTGTAATAATATCCCGATATTCGTAGTCCAGGCATACCAGAGTCAAACTGCCGGTAATTTCTGGGAAACGATCCCAACGCCGTTGGAGACGTTCCCGCTGTTCCGGGTTGGTAATGATACAGACGGCCCGGACATCACGAGAGATCCGTTGCGCATATTTGAGGGCACGTAATGTTCCCCGATGGACATCGGCGATGGGGATAATAACCACATCCGCAATATCGGATAGACTTTCGGCGGCAATTTCTCGTGTGCTCAGGGCTTCAGCGACAGTTTCATAATGCTTTTTAATGGCCCGAAACAGGAAAATGAGCAGGGGAATAGCAAGAACAACCGCCCAGGCTCCTTCGAGAAATTTGGTGGCGATGAGGATAATGAGAACGATCAGTGTCACCGCGCCCCCCACAAAGTTGACGCCTCGCTTCCACCAAACCCCCTTCTCATAGTGAATCTCAGTCACCAGTGTACGTAGATGTTGACCAGGTTTGAGGTGGGCGATGCGCCCCATCAATCGGGCCATAGAGAACTGTGATAAGGTGAAACTTAGCATGACACCCAGGGCATAGAGGGGTAACATGGCAATTTCATCAGCTTTAAAGATGATGATAAGGATGGAAGCCAGCATTGACAGGGTCATGATTCCGCCATTGTAGACCAGGCGGTCGCCCCGGTTTTGCATCCAGCGCGGCATGAAGCCGTCATTGGCCAGGTAAGAACTGAGGCGGGGAAAATCCTGATAGCCTGTGTTGGCCGCCAGAATCAAAATCATCATGGTGAAGAATTGCACCCAGTAGTAAAGGAACCCGCCACCGGTCACTTCACGGGTCATTTGTGACAGGATGCTTTCTTCTTCTGAGGGAATGATGTGCAGGTTGGTGGAAACGAAGGTAATGCCAATGAACAGGGTCATGGCGACGAGACCCATGGCTACCATGGTTTTGGCGGCGTTTTGGGCTTCGGGTGGTTTGAAGGCGGGGACACCATTACTGATGGCTTCGATGCCGGTGAGCGCGGTGCACCCGGCGGCAAAGGCCCGTAGTACCAGCCAGATGAACAAGAAGTTGGTAACAGGTTTGTCGGGAGGAATATTGGGGAGGTCATGGATAGCGATATCGGCTCCGAATAGGCCAAATTCGCGTACCAGACCAATGATGATGACGACAATAACACCGGCGACAAAGGCATAGGTCGGTAAGGCAAAGATGGTGCCGCTTTCACGCACTCCACGCAGATTGATCCAGGTAAGGATGGCTACGGCGGTTAAAGCCATTGCCACGCGGTAATCGAAGGTTTCAGGGAAGGCGGAGGTGATGGCCCGGATACCGGCAGAAACGGAGACGGAGACGGTGAGGATATAGTCAATGAGCAGGGCCGCGGCCGCGACAAGCGAAGGTAGTGTACCCAGATTATCTTTGGTGACAGTATAAGCCCCACCGCCATCCGGGTAATGTAAAATGGTCTGGATATAACTAAAAACTACCAACAGTACCAGTCCCATAATTCCTAAAGCTATCGGCAACGTCAGCGCCAATCGTTGGCTACCCAATAAAACCAGAACCGCCATGATCGCTTCTGTAGCATAAGCATTGCTACTAATGGGATCCGAAGCGAAAATGGCTAATGCTCGGACTTTATCCAGGCGCTCGTGAATTTCAGCCCTTGTTGGGAAAGGCTCCCCAATCAAAATACGCCTTAGATTAGATAAAGAACTAGCCATAACTAAACTCCCTTACTTAAGAATGAAAGTAACGATATATGTCAGAAACCGGGTTTTTCTCTTGTAGGGCACGAGATAGCAAAAACCCGATTTCTTAGCCCTGGCCTATACCTGTGATGGCTTTTCCTCACCCCTCACCCCACCCCTGGGGCTGGGCATTGGATAAAGTGTCGTTTTTTGAGGGCGTACGCCCTCAAAAAACGACACAAATAGGTTCCCCCATCCCCCCCGGGAAGGGGAGGGGTCTTCTGCCCAAACCTACCCAAGCTGTTGCCGCCAACAAAAAGTCATTTTATGACCACTGTTACTCCCCATCTGCGGCTTTTTCTTTGGGTGGCAGTACAGCCAGGAAATCCTGAGCAAAACGTTGGGCGTATTCGTTGAGCAAATTTTCTACCCGTTGGGCGTCTGGCGAGGCTACGATAAAACCAGCATGGTATTTTTTGGCCATGCGCCAGACGATCTCTGGTTCCGTATAATGGGAAAGATCGGGCCAATCTTGCCGCGCCAGGCAGTTAATCACACCGGCATAATCTTTTTTCAGCTTGGGTAGTTTGTATTTTTCGCCGCGAATATGGGCGGCTTCAATGCGTCCCCATTCCGCCCACAGATTGACGCCGGTAGCCCATTCTACGGCTTCGGAGATGTTGGCGCCGCCCACGCGTGCGGCCACCTCTAGAAAATACCATTGTCCATCTTCATGCCCTTTGATGAACTCGGCATGGGCGGCTCCCCGTTCCAACCCTAATCCTTTGAGCAAATCTTTGTTGAGAGACAGCAGTTCTCGGGATTCCGCTGAATTGCGGTCCAGGGTACGGGTAATGAATACCCCCCCCCCTTGATAAACGGCCATGGGCGGTTGAGCATATTTGCTGGCATTAGCGAACAGAACCTTGCCATTGTCTACCAGGCTGTCTACATGGTACACATCGCCGGGAATGAATTTTTCTAGCAGGTGAAATGATTGCCGATCACCTAACTGATCTAAAAGGGGCCATAATTCATCTGGGTGATTGACTTTTTTGATACCCATGGAACTGGCTTCGCCACGAGGCTTCAAAACATAGGGTGGCGACACATGATCCATGTAAGTGCGAATCTTAGTGTAGTTAAAGACGCCGGTGAACTCTGGTACACGCAGGCCGCTGGCTTTTGCCTGAGTACGCATGGCTAATTTGTCGCGGAAATGACGGGCTAATGAATCGCCTAGTCCTGCCATGCGAAAATGCTCTCTCAGGTGGGCCACAACTTCTACGTCAAAATCATCCAGGGCCATAATCTGGTCAATCTGACGCGAGCGGAACAGGTAACTTACGGCATGGGTGACATCTGGTTGTTTGTGTAAGTTGGGCATATAAAATACTTCGTCAATGCTTTCCCAGGGCCACGGTTCATGGGCGTGTTTTTCTTCGGTAAGCAGAATGGTATGGCAACCATCTTCTTTCAATGCTTTGAGCAGGCGGTCGCCTTTGTAATAGCTGGCAAAACAAAGAATAGTTGTTTTGGTTTGGTTAGACATGAGGGTTTACTCCTGCGAAAATGTAGGGCGATTTTGTAAATTGCCCAGTGGACGATTTACAAAATCGTCCTACAAACGAAAATAGACACGGATAGGAAGAAACACGAATGAGGATGAAAATGGTGGCGTTATTTTCATTCCTTTTGGTGCGGTGTAGGGTTGTGGGGAACTTGCTTATGTTTTACCCCCTGTCCTCAACGATAAAGGTGGGTACGGTGGAGCCACCACCAGCCGTGACATTGAGTAGAGAATCGGTGGAGAGGCGGGTGAGGCAACTGGAGACGTAATCACTATTCCAGATGAAGGGGGCTGTGTCGAAAAGGCGGTCATAGACAACGACTTCGTTGTTGATGAGGCTGGGATATGGCTCTTGGGGTAGAACAATGCGTTCTTGGACGATGGTGGGAGATTCCATGGCGGTTTTGATAGCCGCTTCCCAGACACTCTGGCTGGCTTCCCAACCGAGAACGATGCCGCGGCCGCCATAATCGTCGTTTGGTTTCAGGACAAAATGGTCTTTGCGGTTCTGAATAAACGGGATCAGGTCTACGGGTGTGCCCCGGTGTTGGGTACGTCGTTCGGCTACAACACGGGTCCAGGGGATGTGGGTTTCAATGGCCTGCCGTTCTTCTGCGTTATAGAGGGCGTTGTTTTGCTCATCACTGAGGACGGCCAGACTGGCTTTTTTGTAGAGAATTTTGCACCAGAAGTTGTTGACCATGCAAACGGCATGATCCCGCACGGCCCGGATAATGGGATGGTCGAGACCACCCTGGGCTACTAGTTCGCTGATGAGCACTCGTTTGTAAATAATGTCAAACGGTTTGCCTTGGGCGTACATTTTGCCATTGTGATAATCCACTTCGCGGGGGTCGGCGATAAGACAATCGTACCCTACGGATTTGAAATATTTCTCAAAGAGAACGAACTCGCTGTAGGTGGGGACATTGTGCCAGTCAAGGATGGCGATGGTGGGTCGTTCGGTGCCACCCCATTCTTTGTAAGCGTCGAGAATGACGTGAAGCATGTGGTGGCGGGCGGGTAGGGGTTGGACTTCGTATTGCCGTTGGAAGGCACCCATAACGGGCATGCTAAGAAAGGCGCGGGTGAGGGCGTCATTGTAGGCGGGCGCGGCTGGGGTTTCGGCGTTGTATTCGGTGAGGTAGAGGGCGTTGGTTTCTGGGGTGAAGAAAGTGTCTAGCCGGGAGGATGGGCTGGGGGCTTTGTAGCCGGGGTTGAGGATGGCCAGTTCTTGTTCCCATTCCATTAGACCAAATTGGGCGCGGAATTTTTCATCGGCGATGGCGGCATAATGGGTTTTGACGAAGGCGGACATGAGGGGACGGATGGCCCTTTGCAGGTAACGATATTGCTCACGGGTCATAAACCGCGGCCGCAATACGTTACTCAACGGTCTATCCCCAAAAAATAGCCCTTCCTTGAGTAACTGTAAATCCATTTGGGCCTGGCTGATTTGCCCCATCTCATCGGTAAGCAGGTTGTTGTAATAGTTGACGGCATCACGCAAGTTCATGGGGACCCTCAAGGGGGTTATTGGTTATGGCTACAGGGGATGGCCCAGATGTAACCTATAACCAATAACATTTAGGCTGTTTCGCCAAACAAGCTGGACCAACGCAAGGTTTTGATTTGCGGCCGCGGGCTTTTTGCCAGTTTAATCACCATATCGGCCATGTGTTCCACACACCAGCGGTGGAACTCATACCCTAAAGAGTATACATCCATGTCTGGGGCGGGGTTCATAAAGTCAATGGCATAGGGTACACCATCACGGATAGCCCATTCGGTTGTGTTCATGTCATAACCAAAAGCGGTTACGAGCTTCACACAATCATCTACAATGCGCTGATATAGCTCTGGCGAGAGATCGTGTTGCATATAGCGACGACTATTAGGATCATACTTCATGACCAGAATGTCTTCTTGGCCCAGACACATGCAACGGATGTAGTTATCCCACTTGATAAACTCTTGTAACACCATTGTCAGTAAACCTGATTGATTGTAGGCATTCCAAAGTTCTTGCATGGAACGACAAACATGCACTTCTTTCCAGCCACCACCATGAGCATCTTTCAAAATGCAGGGGAAACCCCCAATATAATCCACCAATCCCTGCCATTCCAGGGGAAACATCAGATTACGCAGGCTTTCATTGTGGACAATGCCCGGAACATAATCTTTGTTGGGTAATACGACTGTTTTGGGGCTGGCAATGCCTAGTTTGGTTACTAATGAGGCGCCAAAGAATTTATCATCGGCTGTCCACATAAACGGGTTATTGACGACATGGGTTCCCTGAATCAATGCGTTTTTCAGGTAGGAACGATAATAGGGGACTTCATGAGAAATACGATCCACAATCACGGCATAAGGGTTGGGTTCATCCATGAGTGTGCCGCCCAGTTTTACAAATTCAGCGACAACCCCTTCATTACGATTATTGACTTCTTCAATAAAGGCCGGGGGCCAGGACCATTCACGTCCAACGAGTAAACCTACTTTAAGCATCATGTTCTCCTTTTGCAAAATAGTGAACGGTGAGTTGACGGAAAAAACTACAACAATAGGGACTGGAAGTGATGGTGTTTAGAAAAAATGCGCTGTTGTTGGTGTCCCTGGCGGTGAAAAACTTCTTTTTTCGTGAACTCAGACGTTGTGGCGGATAGTCAGGCTAAAACGCAATGTAACTATACACATTCTCGAGGGCTGAGCTTGTCGAAGCCCGGCTCCGCCTTCGACAAGTTCAGGCATCTCCGTACCGCACCTGTATAGATGCAACGTAACTATTAATATTGACTGTGCGCTAAAACTTAGCGGCAAGGTAGTAACGCATCATCATCCGCCAGGTGGGCCAATCGTGGGGCATATCATAACCCCACATATCTAGTTCATGGGGGATGTTTTTGGTGTGCAGGATATCGGAAAGGCGGCGCGAGGCATAGGGGTTTTCGTAGGAACCTTGACCGGTGACAATGTGAATGTGTTTTTTCTGCTGGAGCTGGGGCAGGTATTGTTCATCGGTGAGGTTGGGGAGGTAGTCTACCGGGTTATTGAAGTAGATATTGTTGTCGTAATAATCGCCTTCGTAATAGCCGCGAATGTCATAGGCACCGCTCATGGCAATCATACCATCAAACAGGTCTGGGCGGCGGAAAAGTTGGTTGGCACAGTGGAAGGCTCCCAGGCTGGCTCCGGCGGTAATGATGCCGATTTCTCCTTTGCAACTTTCCCAAATGTAAGGCACAACCTCATCGGTTATGTATTGGTTGAACTGCATTTGCCGTTCGACTTTTTGTTGGGGGTGCATTTGCCGGTTGAGCCAGCTTTCTTTGTTGATGCTATTGATGGAGAAGATTTTGACCTTACCGGCGTTAATAAATTCTTCTAATACGGTAATAACATGAAAACGCTCATATTCGAGATAGTCCGCGGCCGCGGTGGGGAACATTAGTAAAGGAAAACCATACTCCCCATAGGTAACGATTTCCATTTGTTTGCCCAGGTTGGGGCTTTGCCAGTTATCAATGTGACGGTACATGTTCCCTCCTCGATGTTTAGTCGTGTCCACCTATGTACATTTGCACCATCTTTTGCCAATAGGGCCAATCGTGGGACCAGCCATCCCATACGCGGAAAGCGTGCCAGATGTTTTTGTCCCACAGGATCTGAGAGAAATGGCGGTTGTTGGCAATGTTGGGGTCTTGTTCCCCCACCGCCATGATGATATCCATGTTACGGAGTTGGCTGAGGCGATGTGGGTCTTGTTCGTTTTTGATATAGGCTACAGGGTTATTGTAGTAGCCGTGACCTTCTTGATAACCATCTAACCAGCGTGTGATGTCGTAGATGCCGCTCATGGCCAGAACGCGGCTGGTGATGTCTGGGTGGCGCAGGCCAAAATTCATGGCATGAAAGGCACCAAAGCTGGCCCCGGCAGTAATCAGAAAGGGGGTCCAATTTTTGCGGTTTAGGAGGGGGATGACTTCGTGGAGTAAGTAGTTTTCGTATTGGACATGGCGCCAGGCGCGGCCGCCAGGCTGGGCCCATTTGGCATACCAGCTTTCTGCATCTACGCTGTCTACACACACTAGCTGAAGCCAACCCCGATGGATGGGTTCACTGAGGGCGTTAATCATCTCACGGTCTTCCCATTCATAAAATTTGCCCATGGAGGTAGGGAAAACCAATACTTTGGCTCCGGCATGGCCGAAAATTAATAATTCCATGTCCCGGTTCAGGTTGGGACTATGCCAGCGATGATATTCTCGGTTCATAGGGGGTCATGTGCCGTGGGTAGGATTTCATAACAGGTTAAGAATCAATTTTGAGTAAAGAGTAAAAGCCACCATAACCATCCTCAACACGAGATTGGTTTTCGGGATGGGCGATGCTATGGTGGTAATTTACCAGAATTTTGTAAGGATGCACCCCTGTCGAGGGTTTGGGTATGCTGATGTGCCATAGTCCTGTTTTTTCTTCGCTGAATTCATAACCAGCGGGGTTCCACTGGTTGAAACTGCCGATAAGGGCTACGTGTTGGGCGGTGGGGTCGGTGTAGGTGAGGGTGGTGTGGCCGGGAATACGCGGTTTGGGGATGGTGCCCAGGGTGTGGCGAAACGCGGCCGCGAACGCGGCGCACCCATTTACCACCCCCCAGCCCTGCCGTTCAAAAGGAATGGCGCGTAGGGGTTCGGCCGTTTTTTGCAGAACATCCTTGATTTGTTCTGGGGTGAGGGTGGGTAAAGCCTCTAAGAGTTGTGCCACCAACCCGGAGATAATGGGGGCGGCCATAGATGTGCCATCTACGTGTTGGTAATGAGGGTGAATGTATTTTTGTTCGCGGATGCGCTGGTGAATTGCGTGCCGTACATTGTTTAAGGGTAAGGCTCGTTTTTTGCGGGCCAGATGTTGGTGGGTGGGATCATCCGACAGAAGCAGGGGAATGGCTTCGTCGGCGACATGATGCAGTCGCCATAAAAACATGGCTTCCAAATGAACCCAGGTACGGGGAAGCATCGGTGCGGCCAACCAGATGGCTGGGGCCAGCAGGTCTGGTTTGCTGATGCCGTGGACGCCATGGCCATAGTTAGACCAGAACATTTTGCGGTGGCGGCGTTGAAGCGAGTTTTGGTCGTCTACGCCCCCTACGGTAATGGCTGAAGAGGCTGAAGCTGGGGGGATGATGAGTTTGCGGCCGCTGTTGCCCGCGGCCGCGACCACCACCAATCCTTGCTCTACGGCCTTCTCCACCAATATGTCCAGGGGGGTCATTTGCCCCGTGCTAGGATGATCACCTCCCAGAGAAATGTTGACGACCCGGATGTTGAACCGTTCCCGGTTGGCAATAACCCAGCTCAAACTATGATGGATATGTTCTTCGGTGATGCGGTGGGAATGTTTTTCGCCTGTTTTGACCAATACCATATTGGCCCCAGGGGCAATTCCTCTGTAGAAACCCCCTGAGGTGTACCCATTGCCTACGCCGATGGTACTGACCATCGTACCGTGCCAGGAGGCGAGTTGCGGCCGCGTGGTAGGTAATTTCTTTTCGGTGACTACCTTTTCGGTGGCATCGGCAAAACAGAGAATGCGGTTATGCGGCCGCACCAAGTCATCATGAGGGAAAAAACCAGAGTCGAGAAATGCAACCGTTACCCCCTGTCCAGTAAAACGGGGGTGAGCATTGATACGGTGGGGTGTCGGTAAAATTTCTTGTTGATCGCGCAGATAAACAGGAAAAGGGGCATCTAACTGCCCTTGTAAGGAACGGTTATTTCGTTCTAACCGGGCCTGTTGGGCCGCTTCAAAAATACATTGGGGGCAGGGGGTGCCATGACCATTCCAGGCAGGGAATCGCTCCTTCAAAATTCGGCTAATGTGATGCGCCAGAGTGAAGGGTGGCTTGTACCAGGCAAAAATGTGGCGATAACACAGGGGACAGGTGTCAGTGAGTTTGGATGCGGGCATGGATGTGGCGTGGTGCGTATTTCGTGTTACGGAAGTTTTGGGCAGGCCATGAGGCACGAAATATGCACCACGCAACACGATTAATGTTTAAGAATCTTACTCAAAAATAGCTGAGTACGCTCATGGGTGGGGTTGATGAATATTTGATCGGGCGGCCCAACTTCAACCACCTGACCATTATCCATGAAGACGACCCGTTGCGCGGCCGCACGGGCAAACCCCATCTCATGTGTTACCACAACCATTGTCATGCCATCCTGTGCTAGGTCTAACATCACATCCAGTACCTCTTTGATCATTTCCGGATCCAACGCACTGGTAGGTTCATCAAACAACATGATTTTGGGATTCATGGCTAACGAGCGGGCAATTGCCACCCGTTGCTGTTGTCCCCCCGACAATTGACGGGGGTACATGTCTGCCTTTTCGGGAATCCCCACCCGTTTTAGCTGGTGCATGGCAATTTCTCGCGCCTCTTCTTTTGACCGTCGCCGCACCAACTTTTGCGCAATCGTAATGTTATCCAACACCGTGAGATGGGCAAACAGGTTGAACTGCTGAAACACCATCCCCACTTCCGCCCGTACCTTGTTAATGTCGGTGTGACGATCTTCCAGGTGTACCCCATCAATATAAACGGCCCCCCGGGTGGGGACTTCAAGGTGATTGATACAGCGTAATACGGTGCTTTTGCCAGAGCCACTTGGCCCTACTATCACCACCACCTCACCCTGATTGACGGTAAAATCTACCCCGCGCACGGCCTTCACCGATCCAAATTCCTTGTGTAAACCCTTGATCTCAATAATTGGTTGTGTTGTCATAAAACTCTCCCTTATGTAGAGAACAGTTTCCAAGGGAACGTTGCTTTTCTTGGAGCACTGTTTCTGCCCGCTTCTTACCTGTTACTGCTCGCTATCTCTCTCTTACCGCTCGCCGCCGATACGGGTGCGCCGCTCAATAAAACGCAAGATCAGGCTGAGAATGAGGGTCATACTCAGGTATAGAAAGGTAAGTACCAGATAGGTTTCCTGGAAGCGGAAAGAGCTACCGGCATAGAGGCGGGCCATTTGGGTAATGTCACGTACGGCCAAAACAGAAACCAACGAGGAGTCCTTGAGCATGGCGATGAAGTCATTCCATAGGGCTGGTAAAACGTTGCGAATGGCCTGGGGTAGGATGATGTGAATCATGCCCTGGGGTGCTGTCATGCCCAGAGAGCGGGCCGCCTCCATTTGGCCTCGGGAGATGGACTCGATACCAGCACGGAAAATTTCAGCCATGTAAGCCCCATAAATGATGGCTAAAGCCAGGATGGCTCTGGTGTTGTCGGGGATGGTCTGTAAATTGAAACCTAGCCCTTGCGCGGCCGCGGGGATGACTACCAGAGCCAGGGTAAATATCAGTACCAGAGTGGGTACGCCACGAATAAACTCAATATAAATAATGGCTAAATTCCGAATGAGGATATTTTCACTGACACGCCCCAGACCGGCTAATAGACCAATGAAAAGGGCAATGATATAGGCAATCAGGGTGGTATAGATAGTGACACTAAGCCCTTTGCCGATCAGAGCAGTTAGGCCACCCCCTGTGCCACCGCCGATTTCCCCCAGAATAAAATGAAAGGCCTGGTTATAATCAGCATCAGTAATCAGGACAAAACCCATAAAAATGAGAAAAAAGATGATAGCTACCAGCCACCAGGGAATATCACGCCACGGGAAAGCGGCTTTGTTGGTTGTCACGGGCACCTCCTGGAATGCAGTGAATAGTAAGCAGAGAATGGTGAACGATGTGCAATTGTTGGCAAGGGGATAGGTGGGCTATGCGGCCGCGATACCTGCGTGATAATATCCTTTCACTGGGTAAGAGACAAAAAAAGGGTCTTTGGGAATTCAGGGGGTTGACACCAGATGTACGGGCTGGCCTTGTGCCTGCCCAGTGTGGGGCAACCACAACAACCACAAGGATTGCCCGTACCCCACGAAATCCTGGAGACCAAAAAAAACGCCAGACTCATAAAGTCTGGCGTTTTGGTTTGTTGGTGCCGTTAAATCAATACACCGCTACCGCTTTCACGACCTTATTGAATATCATCATAGGTGAGCGTGAATTGATCGGTGAAATATTTTTCGGCTAGAGTATCCATCGTGCCATTGGCCTGCATTTCGGCAATGGCGGCGTTAAACGGTTCCACCAGGTCACTGCCTTTGGGGAAGATGAAACCCAGTTCATCACTAGAAAGAGAAGCGCCAACCAGTTTAATGGCATCCGCATTCACCCCTACATACCCCTGACCAGCCGTTTCGTCCATCATCACCGCATCCACATCACCAGCGATGAGGGCTTGCACAGCAAAGGGGAATTGTTCAAACCCTTTGATACGGTCTTCACCTACCAGTTCAACGGCGGTTTCGTAGTTGGTCGTGCCAGGTTGGGTTCCCACAATCAGGCTGGTATCGGCGGCTAACTCTTCTGCACTGGCGAAGCGGTCTTCATCAATTCGGACCAGGATGCGTTGTTCAATTTTGATGTAACCAACGGAATAATCTACGATTTCCTTGCGTTCGTCGGTGATGGTGATGCCGTCGGCGGCCATATCAAATTGCCCATTGGCGACGGCCTGAATCATGCCTTCCCAGGCGGCTTCTTGATAGACCGGTTTGCAATTGAGCAGTTCGCAGATGGCGTTGATAGCGTCATAGTCCCAACCCCCGGCTTCGCCGGTATCGGCACGGATGTAGTTAAAGGGCAGGTAGGCGTTTTCAACGGCGACTGTAATTTCGCGGCCGCCTAAATCGGGTAGGTCACTATCACTTTCTGTAGCATCACCGGTATTGCCGCTGTTATCGGCGGTATTGGCCGTATTTCCACTGTTGCCGCCACAGGCAACGAGGAACAGGGCAAAAACCAACAAAAAAGTGAACCACAACTGTTTCTTCATCTTCGTTCTCCTTGTACTGAGATAATAAAAGGGACGCGGCCGCGTAACCATATAGTAATTTTGGCGGGTCTTCGGGATTTCGTGGGGTACGGGCAACCCTTGTGGTTGCCCCACACTGGGCAGGCACAAGGCCCGCCCGTACATATTGTGTCAACCCCCTAAATTCCCAAAGAGCCATTTTGGCTAAATTATACGGTTAAGTCGGCCGATCCTGACGATACTGTTCGCGGTCAGTTATTGCGCTTTTACGCTGTGGCGGGTCTCCTGACCGTGCCACCAATATGTAACCGTGATGAGTATAAACATGAACAAAGGCGATTATAACGAATGGTAGGGATAGGGCACAAATGAGATTTAGGAAGCCTGGGGTATTTTTATTTATTAATTTAATAATTCGCATAGACATTGACGAATATTAAAAGGTTATTACCAATAAGCTTTGACAATTCAGACCCTTCGTTTGTCACGGGGAACCCCCCACCCCTAACCCCGCCCCCAGGGGCGGGGAACAATTTTTGGCGCGGTTTGGCGGGCGAATGCCCGCCAAACCGCGCTGTTAAATCCCCCCCTTCCCCCCGGGAAGGGGGTAGGGG
>JAGNBF010000217.1 GCA_018004935.1 Chloroflexota bacterium
CAATTAGGAACAGAAGGGCAATTAGCTGGCGTGTTAGCCCACGAAATCGGCCACGTCATTGCCCGGCATGGAGCCGAGCACATTGCCAAAGCCCAACTGACCGAAGGCTTGACCGGTGCCGCTGTAGTGGCCGCCTATGACCCGGAAAATCCCAATAGCCAATACGCCATCCAGATGGCCCAAGTTGTCGGCCAGCTTGTCACGTTAAAATATGGCCGTGAAGATGAACTGGAATCAGATCAACTGGGTGTACGCTTTATGGCTGAAGCCGGTTATAACCCCACCGCCCTCATTGGCGTGATGGAGATTCTGGCCCAAGCTGGTGCAGGCAACGAACCACCAGAATTTTTCAGCACCCATCCCAATCCCGGCAACCGCATCACTCAGATCGAGGAGTTGATTGCCGACTATTTCCCGGATGGTGTGCCGGATAATTTAATCAAATAGTTATTGGTTATTTGTCATTGGTTATTAGCCCTCTCAATACACCAATAACAAATAACCAATAGCCAATAACCTCAGGAGCATATCTATGACCACCAAAACCTTTACCGTCCCCGCTATTAGTTGCGGCCATTGCACCCGTACCATCGAGTCTGAATTGCGTGAACTGGCCGGTGTGACCAATGTCCAGGCTATCAAAGACACTAAACAAGTTACCGTTTCCTGGAATGACCCGGCCAACTGGGAGCAGATCAAGTCGCTGTTGCACGAGATCAATTATCCACCCCAAGAGTTAATCCAACTCAATTAACTCCCCTATGATGTTACGTGGGGCATGTTTCAGCCCAGAGACATACCCCACGTAACCAGCAAGATGTTCCCCATGTCTATCAAACAACTTACCCTTCCTGTTACCGGCATGACTTGTGCCAATTGTGTCGCCGCCGTTGAGCGCAATGCTAAAAAAGTGCCTGGTGTCAGCGAGGCTGTCGTCAATTTTGCCAGTGAGCGAGTGACTATCAATTATGATCCTGAACTAGCTAATCCCCAGGCGGTGATTGAGCGCATCGAGAAGGCGGGGTATGGCGTTCCTACGGCAACGTTGGAGTTGCCGCTTACAGGAATGACTTGCGCCAACTGTGCCAGCACCATCCAACGCCGCCTGAATAAAACTGAGGGTGTGTTGGAAGCCAATGTTAATTTTGCCAGCGAAAAGGCGTTGGTGACGTATGCGCCTGGTGCAGTTACCCGAGCGGATCTGGTTGCGGCTGTGCGTCAGGCGGGCTATGACGTGGTGGAAGCGCAACCTGATGAGGCCATAGAAGATGCAGAAGCGGCCGCGCGTGAAGCCGAAGTTCACCATCAACAACGCCGCTTTGTCATTGGTCTCATCTTTTCCCTCCCCCTTTTTCTGTTTAGCATGAGCCGCGACCTGGGTTTCCTGGGTCATTGGGCCCACGATTTGTGGGTTAACTGGCTCTTTTTGCTCTTAGCCAGTCCGGTGCAGTTCTATGTAGGCTGGGATTATTACGTTGGTGCTTATAAAAGTTTACGCAATGGCAGTGCCAATATGGATGTTCTGGTAGCAATGGGTTCGTCTGTCGCTTATCTGTATAGCGTGGCCGTTCTCATTGCCCAAAGCGTTGGCTCCAACGCCTGGGGCGACCATGTTTACTTTGAAACGTCGGCGGTTATCATCACCCTGATAGTTCTAGGCAAGCTGTTGGAAGCGCGGGCCAAAGGGCGAACCAGTGAAGCCATTAAAAAGCTGATGGGGTTGCAAGCCAAAACCGCCCGTGTCATCCGCAATGGGGAGGAGCGAGACATCGCTATTGCGGATGTTATGCAGGGGGATGTGATTGTGGTGCGGCCCGGTGAGAAGATACCGGTGGATGGGGTGGTGGTTCGCGGCCGCAGTGCCGTTGACGAAAGCATGATCACCGGTGAAAGCCTGCCCGTAGACAAAACGGTCGGTGATGCGGTTATTGGGGCCACTATTAACAAACAAGGATTGCTCCAATTCGAGGCCACCAAAGTGGGTCGCGAAACCGCTCTGGCCCAAATTATCCGCCTGGTTGAGCAGGCACAAGGCAGTCGCGCCCCCATCCAACGGCTAGTCGATCAGGTTTCGGCTTACTTTGTGCCTATGGTTATTGGGTTGGCCGCCCTCACCTTCATCCTCTGGCTTATTACCGGGGCCGGATTCACCCCAGCGTTGCTTCGCTTGATTGCCGTGTTAGTCATTGCCTGCCCTTGTGCGATGGGTCTGGCCACCCCCACTTCTATCATGGTGGGGGTAGGCAAAGGGGCCGAGAACGGCATTCTGTTCAAAAATAGTGCCGCCCTGGAGCAAGCCCACAAAATCACCGCCATCGTTCTGGACAAAACCGGCACGATCACAAAAGGGGAATTGGCGGTGACGGATATATTAGTGAGTGAACGGTCAGCAGTGAACAGTGAACCGTTCTCTGCTTACAATTCCCCCACCGCTGGCATCCTGGCTTTAGCCGCTTCTGCCGAGCGTGGTTCTGAACACCCGTTGGGACAGGCGATTGTGCAAGAAGCTCAGGCCCGAGGGTTAGAGCTGATCGAACCAGAACGATTTGAGGCGATTGCCGGGTATGGCATCACCGCCCAGGTTAATAATCAGCAAATATTGGTGGGTAATCTGCGCCTCATGCAACGGGAGAATGTTTCCCTGAATGGTCTGGAGAGGCGGGCCGAGCAGTTACAACACCAGGGTAAAACGGCCATGTGGCTGGCAGTAAATGGGCAGGCTCAAGCGCTCATTGGTGTGGCCGATACGATTAAAGAGGGGTCCAGGGAGGCTGTGACGGCTTTGCACAAACTGGGTTTGACGGTGGTGATGATGACGGGAGACAACGCGGCCGCGGCCCAAACCATCGCGCAGTCAGCCGGTATTGACCGGGTGTTGGCTGAGGTATTACCCGGTGATAAGGCCGCCCACGTTAAGAAATTACAGGAAGAAGGGTTTGTCGTGGCGATGGTGGGAGATGGCATTAACGACGCCCCAGCGCTGGCACAGGCGGATGTCGGCATTGCTATTGGTACGGGCACGGATGTGGCGATGGAAGCCGCAGATGTGACACTGATGCGTGGTGATTTGCGCAGTGTGCCCCAGGCAATTGCCCTATCGAAAGCGACGATGAACAACATTAAACAAAATTTGGCCTGGGCTTTTGGCTATAACCTGGCGCTGATTCCTATTGCCGCTGGGGTTTTGGCGCCCTTTGCCTGGGCACCCTCGTTTTTACGCCAGCTACACCCCATTTTAGCCGCCGGAGCAATGGCTTTCTCTAGTATCAGCGTCGTTACTAATGCTTTACGCCTACGCCGTACCCGGTTGGGCTAAGACAGCGTCGTTCCCCCCATTTTTTGCCCATCCTGCGAGAAACAGCTATGTTAGGGGATATGGTCGAACAATCCTTTTTTACCGATACATCCTATCTGCAACGACAATACGGCACAAAAGATAATCTGCAAATCCGTATTGCTACACATGAAATCTACTCTGAGCCGAAGGCGGATTTTACGACCTGGGTGTTGGATCATGTGCCCTGGCGCGGCCGCGAACGGGTTCTGGATGTTGGGTGTGGTTCCGGCATTTATCGCCAACCCACCCAACAGCGTGCCCCCACCTACCTGGCCGGAGATCTCTCTCTGGGTATGTTACAAAGCCTGCCCCCCGCCACCCCGCGCCTGAATCTGGATGTGCAACATCTGCCTCTGGCGGCAAATAGTGTGGATGTAATTCTGGCTAACCACATGTTGTATCATGTGCCAGACCAGGCCTCGGCCGCGGCCCATTTCGCCCGTGTCCTGAAACCCGGCGGTTATCTTCTCGCCGCGACTAACAGTCGCGACAACCGGCTAGAAATGGCCCACCTGGTGGCTCAGGTGGCGACTGCCTGCCACATCCCCTTACCGGCAGGGTTCCTAAGTGATGGCCTGTTGAGTTTTACCCTCGAAAATGGGGCCGAAGTTTTGCAACCGCATTTTGCTCATGTCGAACGACATGATTTATCCAGCGCCTTTGTTTTTCCCCATCCTCAACCCGTCATTGATTACATCGGCACTACTCGCGAGCGGATCCTTGCCAATGCACCCCAGGGTATCACCTGGGAACAGATTGCCGAGGCTTTGTACATCCGTCTGAGTGACCATATTCGCCAACATGGAGTTTTTCGGGTGAACAAGGTGGCAGGGGTTTTTGTGTGCCGGAAGGAATGAGACAGGAGTTGAGGAACGCAAAATAATGGTCAATGGCTAACAGCCACGGCCAATTGTGCATGATAAAAGATGAACGTCAGATCGTTCATTACTTACTACATTTTTAGGAGTTCCCCATGAGCATATCGCTCACCAAGAGGAATGAAAATAATGAGTATGCGAGTAGCGAGTGGGCGAGTAAGCGTTCACTCGCCACTCGCATACTCGCCACTCGAAACTTATTTTCTCAGGAGTTCCCCATGTGCCTTGGGCACACCAAGAGGGATGAAAATCTGTAGGACGATTTGATAAATCGTCCGGGCGATTTGCCAAATCGCCCTACATTTTCGTAGGAGTTCCCCATGGGCGAGACGCGCACCAAGAGGGATGAAAATCTGTAGGACGATTTGAT
>JAGNBF010000003.1:0-61985 GCA_018004935.1 Chloroflexota bacterium
TCGCCATGTGACACCCTTATCTGGGCTACAAGAGAAGCTTCTTGCTTTGTTAGAATTGCCTCCCGACATTTACACCAGACTTGTTACCGTATCAACAAACTCGACCTAAAAATGACCGAACCATAAGAAGATATGGGGCGGTTGGGAAAACCTCTGAAATGTTGCTTGTTGGGTTGCGGAGATAATTAAAGTAGTCTAAGATACATCGTTACAAAATATGTAATTTATGGGAACAAAATAGATAATCTCTTTGGTCCCTTTTACCCTGAAAATAATCAGCGAGATGGGAGCCAACACAAAATTTGTGAACCTCGCGGGAGCAGATAAATGAACAATGATGTGGCCGTTTTCCTTGACCTGGACAATGTTGTCATAGGGGCCACGGAAGTGAACCTCAGCTTCGATGTCAATTTACTGTTGAGCCATGTAAAGCGTGCCACGCAGGGACGTGTGGTGTTACGT
The DNA here is from genome assembly GCA_018004935.1 of Chloroflexota bacterium. GTDB lineage: Bacteria > Chloroflexota > Anaerolineae > Promineifilales > Promineifilaceae > Trichofilum. Next base: position 463 of record JAGNBF010000003.1, read on the forward strand.
TATGCCTATGGTGATTGGCGACAGCAAGAACAAACACCTCGGTCGCTCGCGGCCGCGGGTTTCGAGCTTCAATCTACCGTTCGTCTGAGCCACATGAGCAAGAACCTGGTGGATATGCAGATGGTGGTAGATGCAATGGAAACCCTGGTAGATGGTCATCAATTCTCTACCTACGTTTTGGTAACAGGGGATCGAGATTTTGTGCCCCTGGTTAGCGCCCTACGCAAACGAGGCAAACAAGTTATCGGGATAGGTTTGCGCCATACCACCAGCCAGAGTCTGGTAGACCTGTGTGATCACTACTATTATTATGATGACCTGGTCAAAATGCGCCAGCAAGAGCGCACCGACAAAGTAGGGGAATGGCTAAAAAAGGCCCTGGAAGAACTTTTGTCAGACCGTGATAGAGTACCAGCCAGTTTGTTTAAAGAACGCATGAGGGCATTAAGCCAGGGTGAATTGGATAAAATCCCGGAAGCGAGGGAAAGTTTTCGTAAACTTCTGGAGCAATATCCGCAATTGGTACAGGTGCAGTTGGATGGCACAACCCTGTATGCCACGCGGCCGCAAACGGGTGCTTCGCCTGTTATTCCCACCCTGCCAGCCTCAGCTTTAGCCTCACCTAAAGCCACCTCTACCGCTAATGCACAGGCATCGCCCAAATCAGCCCCACCCCCAGCTAAAACGGCACGCGCAGAACGCAAACTTTCTGAGCCGGAAGTGCGCCAACTTCTCATCCAGGCCCTGTCGGAAATGGAGCAAGGCAAAAAACATGTTCGAGCTGGTCTGTTAAAAGAACGGTTGTATGCCTTAAGCAATCAGACGTTTGATGAAACACAGTACAACGTCCCCCACTTTCGGGCTTTTCTGGAAAAATTTCCTGACCTGGTGCAACTGGAACAGCAAGGCACGACTTTGTTTGTCAGCCGAGTATTAGATGAGGATGAAGCGGCCGCAGAGCTTCATGTACGTTATCGGCATGCCCTCAAAAAGCGTGGATTACGTGTGGTTCCTGCACAAATTCGTCTGCAAGTTTTGAAAGATGTCATCACAATTTTGCAGAGCAAAGGCTCGGTGCTGTGGAAAACTATGGTGGATGATATTGTGGATAACCATCAGGGCGATGAGACAGCCTCCGTTTCTAAAGGTCATGTCCATGATACCCTTCGGGTGGCTCGTCGGGCGGAAATCATTAGCACCACTAATGGGTCAAAATCGCTCACCGCAGACCCGTTGGAATTGATATTTACCAGCAATAAGCTCTTTCAAGATGCCGTGATGCGGTGCGATGCTACCTATTTGCAGGAGTTGGAAGAAGCTTTTGGGATAGTTGATTTAAATGAAGCGGCTATGGCTTTGTATGATTCTAAAGGACATGAACGTTATTTGAAGGTGGTGCAGAATCATTTTAAGGCCAATGGTCAGGCGTGATAACTCAGCGGGCAAAGTAACGTATGGCCCATTGTAAGATGAACCATACCGCGGCCGCGGTTAAACCAACAGCCAGCAAAATAATAACCTGAGACCAGGGAAAAGCCCCTGTTTGGAGCCAAACATACATGGGCGATCTCGGTAAAATAATAAAATCACTGAGGTGTTGGCGGATATCACCCAGGTGCTGGCTGATTTGGTGAACAAAGGTCGTGAAACTGGTTTCTTGCCAACGGAAATCAGGTTGCATTGAAAGATTCGTTCCCCCTATTTTTTCGGCTAACCCGTATCGTAGCAAAATCCATTCTTGCACAGCTAATATCAGCCCTAATCCCAGGGTTGTCAGCGCTGTACCCCATTGTGAGTAACGCCAGCGCCCTAACCCCCGCGAAATCAGGTGCAAAAACCCTGCATACCCTAATAACAGGATGACCAATTCGCTGGTAAAACGGCGCGGACCAAAACCACCCCCACCAAACCAATCCCGGGTGCTACTATTGACGTAAAATTCAAGTAAGAGCACCAGAAGTAAGGGGCCAAAAGTGCGTGGTTTCTGGCGGGTTAGTTCAACTAAACCTATAAAGCTGAATAAGGCGACGGGCATCCAAAGAAAAAGGCCCCGATAAGTTGAAAAGAGAGTTGGCCACCAAAAAGGGGCTGTCCAAACCACAAAGTCATTACCTTGGGGTATAGCAACCCAACTTCCGTAGAAGAGTCGCCAGACATACATCTGTGGCGTAAAAACTATTAACGCGGCCGCGCCCATAGCCACCCCATAAAGAAGCAACGGTTTTACTGTCTGGCGGCGTTGCTCCGGCAGTAAAGTCAACCAGTGCCACGCGGCCGCAACAGTCGGTAACGCCAGATACATCAAATGTTGCCAACGAACCAGGGTTGCCAATCCTACTAATGCCCCCAACAAAGCGCCACGACTCCAGGTATAAGGCCTTTCACGCCAGTGCCACCAAACATACACCACCAACCCTGTGGTGAGGGCTGAGGCTGTGTGAGAATAAATAGGATCACGGAACTGGTAAAAGAGAAGCGGGGTGGTGAACATGAGGGTAATCGCGGCCGCGGCCGCTAATGTACGCCCTACCACTGGCTGGGCCAACCGGTATCCCAGCCAAAAAGCCAACCAACCATATACGGTAGAGACAATGGCGATTGTTACAATAAACGGCCCTTCATAACCCGTTATAGCGGTTGCCGGGTCTAATAACCAGGGCATAAGAAACCGCACTCCCGCCAGCCAACCTGCCCATAACAGGCTACTGCCAATAGCGAATGGAGCATCCACCCGTCCTGTGATTGTCCGTTGTTGCTCCATTCTATCCAGACGACTGGCCTGAAAATGGGGGCCTACATATGGGTACGCGGTCATTAAGTCATTTTCCAGGTTTAGATCCTGGTCAAAAACAAATGAACGAGCAAAGGCATAATAATATGCCGCATCCCATTCCGGTACATGAGGGGAGAACAGCACCAACCATTGGGCCAAAAAAATGAGGGCTACGAGGACAAAAGTAGCCATATGTATGTATACGGTGTGTTTTACAGACTGTGATTTGGGGGTCATATCCAAAATTTTGACCAAAGTGGTACAATCAGACAACTATGGGCGAATCTATATTGCGCGGAATTATACTGGTTACGACCATTATTACGCTTTTTCTTTTGCTCTTACAACTTATCAACCTGTGGTTGATGAGTTGGGGGCATCGCTTCCGGGCGCAGGCGGCTACCCATCATCGGTGGAATTATCAACCATACATCCGCGCCCTGTTCCAAAAAGGTGTAGTTTTTCAATTAAATAGTTGCACTGATGAAGCCATCCAATGGGAACTGAATGCTTACCAATCGGGTCTAAACAAAGTGCGGCTTCATTGGTATAGTGAATCAACTTGTTTTCCCGAAGGGCTGGTGGTTGTTTACCCGCGTCCTGGACGTATTATGAAAGTTGTACCTCGTTCACTTATTCCTACCATGTTGAACCGGGTATTTGGACCTGTGGCTGTGCCTTTAAGTGATCATGTGGTGGAAACCCCCTTAGGGGATGAGATGTTAGATGAATTGTTTTTTGTTTTTGCCGCCCATCGTGCGCTTGTGCCCCGTTTGCTGACTCCGGCCATTCGTAATTTATTGGTGCATTGGCCAGCACCTAAAGGTTACACGCAACGCCCCATCGTTTCTCTTTTCCATCGGGGTTTACGCCTGGAAACGGTAGAACCTGTTTCTGTCAATGATTGGCTGACCACTGAGCGTTTTGTGGGGCTGGGCGAAACTATCAGTCGTTATATTAACCCGTTTCTCTCGCACTCTGCCGATGAGTAAGAGGTGCAGGTTCTCCGGTTGCATCCTGACCTTTGTGCCGTTCAAGTTTACCAAACATGGGTTGAGATTAGCGCTGTGCCAGGGGATTGTAAAGGGCATCAGAAAAGTAACCAGTGAACTACCCTGGGGGACTTTATTCCAGGTAGCATTTCCCACTTTGAATTGATAATATACCCCCTTCATTATGCCAACACCATTTATGCACCTGCAAATGGCCGAATGGATTCGCGGGGATACTCGCTTATGCGGCCGCGCCCGCACCCTTGTACAACAGGAGTGGCCCGCGTTCTACCTGGGTAGTATCGCTCCTGACCTCAATGCCATTTCCGACATTCGCCGATTCGCCTCGCATTTCTACCATACTCCACCGGCTCCCGGCGAATGGGGGTACACAGGTCTCTTTGCTTCACATCCGCACCTGGCCGAAAGCGACAACCTGGCCCCAGATCATGCCATCTTCATCGCGGCCTATAGTGCCCACCTCATGTTGGATGTGCGCTGGTTTCGCCAAATACTCGTGCCCTACTTTTTTGAACAAGGGGAATGGCAAGACAACAAAGAACGTTTTCTCATTCATAACATTTTACTCACATATCTAGATAAATTGGCCTTTGCCACCTTACCTGAGGATGCGGGCCAAACGCTCGCGGCCGCGACCCCTCAAGCATGGCTTCCTTTTGCCGCCGATGAACTCCTCATCAACTGGCAGAAAACCATTGTTTCCCAACTGTACCCTGGGGCTACCATCCGTACTATCGAGATTTATAGCGGCCGCATGGGCATGACACCCTCTGAATTTTCCGCCCACCTGGATGATCCCTCCTGGATGGTCGCCAACCTGTTTGAGCGTGTACCCATTACTCAGGTGCAAACTATCCTTCAGGATGCTATTGGGCAAAGCATTGATCTGATTACAACCTACCTGCAAAACCATTCAGTTTAAACGTACATTGAGAGTTAGAGCACGAGCGAGAGGAAGACTGAACTCATTTGCCTGTTGCTCAACCTCTATCCGCTACATTTCTAGAGGTATCCAATGATTTCTCCCGCAACTCCCCGCCAAACGGTTCAGGTTCGTTTCCCTGATGGACAGGCTTTTAATGGCCCGGTTGGCACAACCTTAGAAGCCTTTGTACAAACGGCTAACCCTACCGTATGTGGCCGTGTTGTCGCCGCCCTGGTGAATAATCGGCTTCGTGAACTCAGCCAACCAATCCTACATGATGCCGACGTTGTGCCGATTACAATGGCCGATTCAGATGGCACCCGGATTTATCGCCGGTCGCTCAGTTTTCTGATGATCGCGGCCGCACGTGAATGTTTCCCTCTCGATCACATCTCCATCGAACATTCCATGCCCTTTGGTGGTTTTTACTGCGAAACGACAAACCGCCCACCCTTTACTCAGGCAGAATTAGAGCACCTGGCGGCGCGTATGCATGAATTGGTGGCCGCCGATTTGCCTATTCAGCAGGTACAACTTCCCCTGGATGAAGCTCTGGCCTTGTTCCGCCAGCTAAATGACCAGGAAAAAGCTGAACTTTTTGCCAAACGGCGCAAAGATTATCTGACATTGTATGAAATTAATGGCGTACGAGATTACTTTCATGGGTTCATGGTTCCGCGTACCAGCTACCTTAACCTGTTTGCCCTTCACAGCTATAGCAACGGCTTCATTCTTCAGTTTCCTCGCCGCTCTGACCCAGACCGGTTACAACCATTTGAAGATGAACGCCGGTTGGCCCAAGTCTTTCAGGAATACAACGACTGGCTAAATATTATCGGAGTGCCCAGTGTATCATCCCTAAACCAGGCGATCAGTAGCGGCCGCAGTCAAGAAGTAGTCCTCGTCGCCGAAGCCCTCCATGACCGGCAGTTAGCCAGCATCGCCAACGCCATTGCCGACCGCCATGTACGAGTTGTCCTTATCTCTGGGCCTACCTCGGCGGGTAAAACCACTTTCAGTAAACGACTGGCTGTCCAATTGATGACCCATGGTTTACAACCCGTAGCCATTGGCATGGATGATTACTTTGTCGAACGTGACCGCACCCCCCGTGATGAAGAAGGCAACTACGACTTTGAAATTATTACCGCCCTGGATTTACCCCTCTTTCAAACCCATCTGCGCCATTTACTCCTCGGCGAGACCATCCAACAACCTCGATACAACTTTCATACCGGCCAACGGGAAAAAGGGGGTGAATTGCGCATTGATCCCGAACATATCCTCATTGTCGAAGGTATTCACGGTCTTAACCCGCTCCTGGTAGGTGATGAAATACCCTCGCAGGCCATGTATCGCATCTTTATCTCAGCGTTCACCCAGTTAAACCTGGATCGTCATAATCGTATTCCCACCACCGACACCCGCTTACTCCGGCGTATCGTGCGGGATGCCGCGCACCGGGGTTATACCGCAACCGATACCCTGCGCCGCTGGCCCAGTGTGCGCCGAGGTGAAAAACGACATATTTTTCCCCATCAGACAAACGCCGACGTTTTCTTTAACTCGGCTCTGGTATATGAACTATCCATTCTGAAACCCCTGGCACAACCACTCCTGCTTCAGGTGGAGCCAGGTACGTTAGAACGGGTAGAGGCCAATCGTTTGCTGGCTTTTTTGCAATGGTTTGATGCCATTCCCCTGGATTTTGTCCCCAGTGATTCCATTCTCCGTGAATTTGCCGGTGGCTCTATTATGGAAGATTTCCGCCCCTGGAAGCGCTAGTTTGAAGCGTTCCTATTGCCCAGGATTGGTCTCTACGCCGCCAAACTCCCGTTCCCCAGTCCAGGGTCAGGGTCAGGCGTAGGGGTTTTGCTGTCAAACTATACTTACTTGAGTTTAGAGTTCAGATCCCGAGCTAGAGGGCTTTCCAGAGTAATTTCCTTTCGCTCTAAATTCCAGTACTTATCACAGTCATAAAGTGACATTTTGTTGGTGACCACATCTCGGGTAAATTTGGGCTGAAGACCCATCATCCGTCCTCTTCCCTCTTGTTGATTAAAAAAACAGTCAGGTAATAGGGTTTCCCCCACCCTAACCCCGCCCCTGGGGTGGGGGTTTCCCCAGATAAACCGATCCTGAGACGGGTCACAAATCAAAGGCAACCACAAAGGTTGCCTCTACCTCTGGTGTCAACCCACTGAATTCCCCAAGAACCGCTATTTCACAGTTGATTTGGCCCCACCAAACTTGAAGAGAAGAGGAATCACTAATCTTGCAACTTCAAGAAAACATCTTGCGTATTGAAAGCGTTGACGAATTTGCACCGTCCTCATACAATGTGACAGAGTTTTAGCGTCACTGGACACACCTTTTAGGAGGCCACCTTACCATGAATGACATGAATATTACAGATGATGACAAATTATGGGCTTTGTTAAGTATGGTTTTTGCCCCGTTAGTGGGCATTATAGCCCTACTGATTGAAGACAAGAAGAGCCGCCCCTTTATCAAGTATTACGCCGTTCAAAGCATTGTTTTGGGGGTGTTATCTATCTTATTAAGTGGTATCTGCATTGGGGTACTTGTGTGGGTGTATGGTATTTATGTGGGTGTAAAAGCCTACGGCGGTGAAATGGTTCAAATCCCTGTTATCACCGATTTCTGCAGGAATCAGGGTTGGATTTAACCTCAACTTGACCCCACGATGTGAACGATGACGCCACTTGTTTTCTGAATAAGTGGCGTTATTTGTTTTTTGGGCATCTTCTCAACATTGCGGGAGAACCGTAGGGTGAACTTGTCGAAGGCGGTTGGTTGCGACAGGCTCAGCCAGCGTCACCCCACTTTATTGAGAAGAGACTTTTTTGGGTTAGGCAAGTGGGAACCACATGAAGGCAAGATCTTTCTCTGGCTGGCGACAGATTGTTAAACGTGAGTCGCTCACGTTTGAATTTTAGATGCAAGTTGTGATGCTAAAGGAGTTGTAACGATGGATTTTGGTAAAGCTTATACGTATATCACGGAAGATGCGGATTGGGTGATGAAAGTTGTGATCGCGGCCGCGATCATGTTATTTAGTGGTTTCTTGCTCTTTATCCCTGCCCTTATTCTTCTGGGCTACCAGGTAGCCATTACCCGCAATGTGTTAAATGGGGAATCCCGGCCTTTGCCTGCCTGGGATAATTTCGGCCAGATGTTTATGGATGGCCTCTACCTCTTCATTGCCCGTTTTGTTTATGGACTGCCAGTCTTTGTGCTCCTGTGTTTAGGGATGGGTGGCTTCTTCTTGCCCGCCCTGAGTGGGGGTAATGAAGATGTTGCCGCGATTTTTGCCGGTGTTAGCTTTCTTGGCTTCGGGGTGATGTTCTGTCTGGTGTTGTTATATGCCCTGGTAATGGCTTTTGTGACACCCGCCATTAACATTCAGTACATTCGCTCTGGGGGTAATTTTGCCGCTTGTTTCCGCTTCAATGAAATCTTTGCCATTGTGCGCGAAAATTTTGTGGACATTTTGTTGGTAGGACTGGCCGCTATGGCGATTACTCTGGTTCTGCAAACAATTGGTTCGCTACTTTCTTTCACCATTTGTGCCCCTTTCATTTTCAGCTTTGGCGGGGCAATTTGGGTTCTGTGTGCGAATGGACATCTCTACGGACAGATTGCCTCCCGCAGTAAAAAGGCGATGGGCTACGTTTAACCGTCTGGGATTGACGATTAAATAACTTGAACATTTGCTGTGGCCGATCTCCTGACCGAGCCATTCCCCGCGAACAAGTTATTTACACTTACCACGGTCATAAAGTGATATTCCGGCGCGGTGGGGGGGGACTGCCCCCACCGCGCCGAGAAAAGTTCTCTGCCCTGGGGGTAAGGTGAGGGGTGAGGGTGGCCTCAGATATCCTCGACGGGGCGATAAAGCGACACGGCGACGCCGAATATGCGCTTAGACAGAAACTCCCACGGTATAACCACTGGCCCAAGCCCACTGGAAGTTGTAACCGCCAATCCGGCCATCCACATCACAAATTTCACCACACAGATGTAAACCTGGGCAGTGTCGGGAACTCATTGTTTTCAGGTCTAATTCGTTGAGGGGAACACCACCAGCGGTGACTTCGGCGGTGGTGAAGCCTCGATGACCGGTGATGGGCAGAGGTAAACGGGTCAGTGCGGTGATCAAGGTGCGGCGTCGCGGCCGCGTTAACTGCCCGCTTGTGGTTCCTCCCTCCAACCCGGCCTGTTCGAGTAAGGTGCGAGCCAGACGTTCCGGCAACCATTCGCGCAAAAAACGTAACAAAGAAAGTGAACCTGCCTGCAATAATGTGCTTTCCAACGTTTCGCTCGTAAATGAGGGCAACCAATTAACCGTTAGATGCGCGGCCGCGTCCTCTAGCTGTGCTTCCAGGTAATAACGACTCATATCCAGCATCACCGGCCCAGAAAGTCCAAAATGAGTACACAACAGGGAACCGGTAAAAGCCTGCATTTTTTTCTGTGTTCCAGACCAAAGTTCCAGAGTGGCCGGGGCCGCTACCCCACTCAGACCGCAGAGAAAATGGGTTGGGGTTAAGGTGAGCGGCACAAGAGCGGGCCAGAGGTGTGGTGTCAGGTTATGGCCCAGGCTTTGAGCCAGGGCGTAACCATGACCATCCGAGCCACTTTTGGGTAAACTTTTGCCCCCGGTTGCCAGAACCAATTTTCTGGTGTTTATCTCTCCCCAGTTACCTGTTACGAGAAACCCCTTTTCTGTAGACTGAACAGTCTCCACACGGCGGGGATGGGCGATGGTGACATTGGCGGTTGCGGCCGCGGTCAGTAATGCCTGTAATACGATTCGTGCTGTATCTGCTACTGGAAACAATTTGCCAGTTTCTTCCCGTTTTAACTCTACACCCACTTCCTGAAAAAACTGTACCACCTGGGGCACATCAAAACGGCGTAATACCTTGCCGATGGCATTCCGTGATGACCCGGCAAACGCTTCTGCTGTAACAACATCATGGGTGACATTGCACCGTCCGCCCCCAGAAACTAAAATTTTTGCCCCAAGTGTCTTGGCTCCATCTACAATCAGGATACGCCGACGAGGGTTTGTCCGTCCGGCCCAAATACCCGCCATAAGTCCGGCGGCACCTGCTCCAATAATGAGAATATCCGTATCGTGGGACATAACAGACAGAGATGAGAAATGGAGGAACGTTTTTGAGCCTGGTTCAAAAGTCAGTAAATTTCTCACCGAATGGGGAACGAGTCAGGGGGACCAAACCCCACTGAAGTGAAAAGACCCAGGCCAGGCCGTAAAACCCGCTACGAGTCATTGGGTACTCATGGCTGAGTATATCCACGTTTTGGGAGAGACCTGACAGGTTTCTTTGTTTATTAAATTTTTAATCGGGTAACACCTTCATTGACCCCATCCCCCCTGCCGATTCCCACGGGAAGGGGGGAATTCCAATGGGGCATTTTTCGGGGCATTTGCCCCGAAAAATGCCCCTTAGAAAAGTTCCCCGCCCCGAGGGGCGGGGTTAGGGGGGGATTCCATTACCTGATTAATTTTTTAAACTACAAAAAAACCTGTCACGTCTGTGCCCCACGATTTATGGGTATACTCCTCATGGCTCACTTTCCCAGCCGATGGGTGTTCCATTGGCTTCACCCCCCAACTCCAGGTAGACAGATTCTATATTGCGTTGGTGCGGAAGGGCATTTTCGGCTGGATAGTGATAGGGAATTGAGGTGCACAGAGCGATAGTCTCAGGCAGAGTATGCCCTTGTTGGAGCGAGTGGGTAACGCGGCCGCGAACCTCAGCCAGATATTCCCGATCCCTGTGGATACGCCCTTCAATTTCAGTGGGGGTATGGGCTATATGCCCATGTCCTGGAACCAACACCTGAATATTCCATCCTGCTAACATTGCCAAAGTACGTTCATAGGCCGCCAGATTATGGCTCACAAACGGGATCTCCACATCACTCAAGATATCTGATGCCCAGAGTAAACCGGTAGCGGCATGGTACATCACCAATTGATCAGCGGCATGTCCCGGAGCATGGATAAACTGCACCGTCTCAACCCCTACCCTGAGGGTCATCTGCTGACTAAAGGTCAAGGTTGGTTGTGGGAGAACAAAAGGCATTTCCCGCTCAATTTTTTCTGTGGCAAACCATGACTCAATTGTCTGAGAGATTTTGGCCCCATTTACGCCAGCCGTTTGGGCAAGATACTCATGGTGGGTGATGATCGCCAGTGTAGGGAAATATTCGGGGCCAAGAATATGATCCCAATGGCTATGGGTGAGTACAATGTGAGTGAGATGGAGCAGATGCGCGGCCGCGAACTCACGCCAGCGGGTGATTTCGTGGGGATAAATGCCAGGATCCAACAAAATCCCTTGATCACCACTAACAAATAACCCGGCATTCGTTAAGTACAAGCGGCTTTGGTGAAGCCAAAGGTGGGATGTAACAGAAGTATGGGTAAACATAAGCAATTAGTACCTTACGAGTCAACTTCTTATACAGATAGCAAGAAGATCAGCTACGAATTGCCCGAATGAGTTTACTGATTCCCATTCACGCTAATTCGTAAAATTGGTGGTAAGCGTTCAGTTGGGTTACAGCAACGGATTAAAAAATAAACGGATCTTCCAGAGGTCGTCTTTAATCTGTGCCTTTCTAAATTCGTTGAAGTAACCAAAACGGCCTAAAATCGCCTCTGAACTGAACGGTTACAATTCGTAGCAAAAACCTCTTTGGTTCTGGTTTGTTCAGGGTAGGACGAGAAAATTTTATGTTCCCGGATCACGTAAATAAATAGGTGTCAGACTGGCCGGGTCATCGGTCTGGTTCTTGCGGAAACGATGCCAGGCCAGATCCGCCAGAAAACCGGCCCGGCGTGGGTTGTTCGCGGCCGCAAGCAGATGAAACTGTTTGCTACGGTTACGGATCAAGCGAGCGGCTCCCGGAGCAATTTCTCCGGCAAAATAAAGTGGGCCTGCCTCAGCCTCGCCAATTTTAGTCAGGAGTTCTTCCCAGGTGAGATTCTCCGACCGTTGTGTTGTCTGCCACCCCTGTCGTTTTTGCCATTGATAAACCGCTACACATACCCGGGTGCGCCCGGCTTCCGCCGCCAGAAGCAGACGGCCAGGTAGTTCACCTACAGAGGCGGCCAGAATATCCAATGTTGGCACTCCAATGAGGGGGATCTGGTTGGCCAGGGCTAATCCTTTGGCAAAGCCCAGGCCAATGCGCAAGCCCGTATATGACCCCGGTCCTAAAGCCACAGCCACGGCCTGAATAGACGTTGCGGCCGCGGCTACCTGTCCTAACAACTGTTTAACCGCCGGAGCCAGTTCCGTCGTTTGTTTATTTCCCGCACGCCAGCTCCACTCAGCCACAATCGCCTCACCATCATGTAAGGCCAGCCCTGTCCAACTGGTAGCCGTATCAATCGCTAATAACATACTGTTTTCTCTCACACACCAAAGGCACTGCGACGAAATTCCGCTAATAGCCGTACCGAGCGCCCCCCTGAAGCATTGATCCGCAAACCGCGCCGGGTTTCATTGACATAACGTAAAGAAATCCATAATCGATCAACCGGCAAATGGGACATAATTCGTTCTGGCCATTCAATCATCAAAGTAGCCTCCCCATACAACAGATCTTCCAGACCCGTGGTAATCCATTCTGCCGCTATGGTCTCTCCTGTCGCCGCTACGGGTTCCAAACGATAACAATCTACATGATATAAAACTCGCCCATCACGAGCGCGTGGATATTCATTAATCAACGTAAATGTGGGACTGGTAACCCGGAGTGATGTCCCCCAACCCCGGCCGATGCCGCGAGCAAATACCGTTTTCCCTGCCCCCAAATCACCGGACAGGCAAACAATATCCCCTATCTGTAACAATTCCCCCAGCCGCACACCCAGACGAACTGTCTGTTCCATACTGCTACTGACGAAATCGAGGCTTTTCTCATCTAATATAGCCATTGCTACCACTCATTCCAAAATAGCGGTCACAACCAGATATGGGCGTTTTTGTACTCAGCACGGTTACAAAGTGACATTTTGTTTGGTGATGGGCGACTAACAAGTCTCTCGTACAATTTTACAGAACGCTTTGGTCGTTTAGTCTGAAGGCTATCCCCCCCCACGATTTTCGCGGAAAGTGACGTTTATATTGTTTGCGGTTGGTTGTTACGCCTTTGTACTGTGGCCGCTCTCCTGACCGAGCCATCAATCAGTGACCGTGTTGAGTCTATTCCCGCATCTGGTTCTCCCCTCTCTGTCTGGGGAAGAAAATCAGGGGATGGATTCATCTCCCAACATAGACGATTGCTCTACCCAAACTCCAGTCAATATTATACCTTCTCAAGAGGAACATGGTATTATTGAAGAACGGTTGCGATGAAGAAGAGGTAGTTTCAATGCGTGTGTTAATCATCTCCGACATTCATGCCAATCTGATCGCTTTTGAGACGGTATTAAAAGACGCCAAAGGACAATGGGACGTGTTATGGTGTTTAGGGGACGTCATTGGTTACGGCCCTGATCCCAACGAATGTGTCGCATTGTTGAAAGAAGTGGCTCAAGTTAGCCTGTCTGGCAATCATGATTGGGCAGTACTAAGCAAAATAGATATCAATACATTTAATCGGGATGCCAGAGTAGCGATTGGTTGGACTCAGGAAACGATTACCGAAGAAACGCGGCAATACCTGGACAATCTACCCGCTATGATTATCCGCGATCCATTTACCCTGGCTCATGCCAGCCCACGGTATCCGGTCTGGGAATATATCTTAGACAAGGGAACCGCTTCTATTAATTTTGCTTATTTTGATACGCCATGGTGTCTGGTTGGTCATACCCATACCCCTGTGGTTTTTGAAGAAGTGGATGGATTACGCGTCGCTATTCATGCTCCCAATTACAAAGAAAGCATTCACCTTAATGGTAACCGGCTTATCATAAATCCTGGTAGTGTGGGCCAACCACGTGACTCTGATCCACGGGCTTCATATGCACTTTTGGATCTAGAAAAAATGACGTGGGATTATCGGCGGGTGGCTTACTCGGTGGAGCAGACTCAGGAACGAATGCGCCAGCATGGTTTACCGCAACGTTTAATTGCCCGCTTAGAATATGGGTGGTAATCACCCGGTTCATTTACTTCCCCTGTTTTCACCCTTAGCTTCTACGTATGTGCTCCGCATTTTCCCAGAAAATGTGGAGTCGTTTGCTTTTCAGGCTCTAACGGTTTTTCCAGGGAAAGATTGAATCTTCTCAATAAAGGTATGCGTTCAGTTATCCCGCCCGGCGGTCAAACCGCCGGGCTAAACATACCAGGCCCTACGGGCTAAAACCCCAAGCCAGCGGCCTTTGTAACCATAGCCCGGTCGTTTTACGTCTGGGCGGGTCTGGCGGATGGATTTATATGACTGAACGCTTACCAATAAAGTGTGGTGACGTTGGTTAAACTTGTCGCAACCAACTGCCTGTGACAGACTCAGGCTACGTTTCTCTCGCAATATTGAGAAGAGACGAAAGATTGGCCTGAAAACGGGGAACCATTTGTTTGTTCCTGTCGTTTTAAGATACAGACAAAGAAAAGCAAATGGAGGTTATCATGCAAAGAAAACGATTGTGGATTTTGTTTCTACTCAGCGTCTTGGTATTGGCGGCCTGTGGTGGAACCAATGCCGCTGTACGCTATGCTGATGAAGAGGCTGGGGATAGTAGTAATTTTTATGCTTATGAAGAGCCACCAATGGCTCCAGCAATGGAGAACGCGGCCGCGGCCCCCGTTGATATGGATGGTACTACCATAGAAACTGAGGCTGGATCAACCGATGTTTTGCTAGCACAAAACCAGGCGATCGAGCGGCTTATCATCCGTAACGGTACCTTAAACATCTTGGTAACAGATACTGAAGCCATTATTCAGGCCATTAGCCAGTTGGCCCAACAACGAGAAGGTTGGGTAGTCAGCAGTGGTGTCTATGACTATTACCCTGAGGGTAAACAGGGGACAATTTTTATCCGCGTGCCAGTGGCGCAGTTTGATACCATCATGGCTGAGATTAAGGATCTGGCCCTGGAAGTTCAGTCCGAATCTACCAATAGTGAAGATGTTACGGATCAGTATGTAGATTTGACCTCTCGTCTTTCTAATCTAGAAGCTACGGCTGAACGGGTACGGGCTTTTCTGGATGAGGCGGCAACAGTAGAAGAAGCACTGGCTGTAAACCAGGAGTTGAGTCGGCTCGAAGGTGAAATTGAAGTTTTGAAGGGCCAAATGCAATATTTGAGCCAGTCAGCGGCTTATTCCACCATTAATGTAAGCCTGATTCCCGACAGCGCTTCTCAGCCAGTAAGTGTGGCTGGTTGGCGGCCGCAGGGAACAGCTAAGGAAGCCTTAGAAAACCTGGTAACTTCTTTGCAAGATATCGCTGATTTCTTTATCTATTTTGCCATTGCTGGTTTACCGCAGTTGCTCATTTTTGGGATACCGCTCTATTTTATTGTTCGCTGGGTCTGGCGACGTTGGCGGCGTCCCGTGGCTACCGCTCCGGTAGCACCTAAAGCTGAATAAAGTTTAGCTGTACTTACATCCCTCAAGCATCTTTTGGCTCCATATGTGGGCCAAAGGATGCTTTTTAATTTCTAAATAGACTATACTGCCAAAGGGCATAATCTGACATTTTTTCGCCCTGCCGCCGTGTCGCTTTGGGTATATCCTGGGTCACCCCTGACCCCGCCCCAGAGGCGGAGAACTTTCTAAAGTGCCGGTTTTCGAGTGTGTCAGCGCACTTGAAAACCGGCACTTCTGGTATTTCCCCCTTCCCAGTTGTAGTTTAAAAAATTAATCAGGTAATGGAATCCCCCCACCCCTAACCCCGCCCCTGGGGCGGGGAACTTTTCTGGGGGGCATTTTTCGGGGCATTCGCCCCGAAAAATGCCCCATTGGAATTCCCCCCTTCCCTCGGGAAGGGGGCAGGGGGGATATCGCTCAGTCAAAAACGAACGAGTACCAAGGAATAATAAACCTTCCACAGGTTCCTGTGCAGATGTTGACCATTGATACAAACTTTTGACAGGCGCAACGATTATGTTATTTAATCTTTGCGTCTACGATTTTGTTTGTAAGTAATTTTTGAATTTACTGTGGTGTTTGAGACGCCAGTAAAGCCCAATGGGGTACCCAATCATTTTGGCGACATCGCCTACAAACCGGATGATGGGGATGAGGGCAAAGGCACGTACACGGGAAGGGGGACGCCAGCCCGATGTGGCTGGCCATAACCGTCGGGCTGGTTTGAGGCAATAAGCTAATAACCCGGCCAACAAAAGGAACCAGCCGGACCCGCGGCCGCGCCATATTTGTCGTCCCAGCAAAGGAAGACCGAGTAAGTAAGTGGCATAACGCACGGCATGACGCCGGGGCCATAAATTGGCTTTGCCATCACCACGTGCATAATGGTAATACTGCCAGAAAAAGGCTCGTAAACTCCGACGGGGACGGAAGTAAACGACCGCACGAGGATTGAAGGGGAAGAAACCGTATCGTTCACGCAGTTGCAGGTCAAAAATCAGGTCTTCACTGAAATCTAGCCATTCCGGATAGCCACCGACCGCTTCCCACGCTTCTTTGCGGAAGGCAACGGAGCGGCTTGACGGTAAAAACTTCTCGGGACGGATGTCTTGTCGTTGTGGCAATACGGTGACACCCATCACTACTTCAAAATCGGTATAGGGATCAGGTTCAAACCAGCCACTCACGACGTGGGCTTTGCCGTCACGGATGGGGCGGGTGATTTCTTCTAACCAGGCAGGTGAAAGAACAACCCCGGCATCGGTGGTGGCGATAATAGGGTGCGTCGCGGCCGCAATCGCGACATTCCGACCCTGGCTGATGTTACTGCCGGGTGCTTCTACAACCTGCAACGGTAACCAGGGTTCGTACTCGGCCAGTACGGACCGGGTATTATCTGTAGACCCGCCATCACACACAACTACTTCGGTAGGGGGTAGGGTCTGGTCTAATAATGATTCCAGTAGCGGCCGCAACCCCTCGCCTTCATTTTTGACTGTCATAATAACCGAAACAGACATAGTGATTCCTCGCTGATTATTGTAACACCGTCAGGCGGGAAAGGTGGTGCACCATTCGTGAGCCAATCTTGCTCACAACCCTTGCCATGATAGAATCTGCCCCTATGCACATGGATTTAACCCTGGTCATTCCTGTATACAACGAAGCCGAGAATTTACGGCCACTCGTAGAAGAAATTACCTCTGCCCTGGCTCCCCATGCCTTTGAATATGAAATTTTCTTTGTTGATGATGGGAGCCAGGATGGGAGTTTTGATTTGATCCGGGCGATGCACCGAGATAATCCCCGTGTGCGGGGTCTCCGTTTTCGGCGCAATTTTGGACAGACGGCGGCGTTTGCGGCGGGTTTTGCGCACGCTCGCGGCCGCGTTATTGTAACCCTGGATGCTGACCGGCAAAATGACCCGGCTGATATTCCCGCCATGTTGCACAAATTGCATGAAGGATACGATGTCGTAAATGGCTGGCGGCAAAAACGGCAAGACGCGATTCTTTCGCGTAAGTTGCCTTCCAAAGTAGCCAACCGCCTCATCACCCGGACTACCGGTGTACGTTTACGGGATCGGGGTTGCTCATTGCGTGCTTTCCGCGCTGAAGTCGTACGTGATCTGCATCTTTATGGCGAAATGCATCGCTTCATTCCTGAGCTTGTCCACTTTGCTGGTTTTCGCATGGCCGAAGTCCCTGTGCGCCATCGCCCCCGGGTGGCCGGTAAATCCAAATATGGTCTTTCCCGTACCTTCCGCGTGCTGTTAGACCTGATCACGATTTTGTTCTTACAACGCTTTGGTGACCGCCCCATGCACCTTTTTGGGGGTATGGGCATTTTTGCCGGAGGGGCAGGACTTTTGATTACCCTCACCCTCGCTTTTGCTAAAATGTGGGCGGGCCTTGTGGGAGGGAGTGAAGGATTTCATGCTTACCAGATTGGTGAACGTCCCTTGCTTCTGTTGGGGATTCTACTCATCATTTTGGGGGGACAATTTATTACCATGGGCCTTTTGGCCGAGCTGACAATTCGCACGTATTATGAGAGTCAAAACAAATCTGTTTACTTTGTGAAAGAGTTTTTAGGAGAGGGAAGGTAAACATGGAGCGGCTAAAGGTAGTTTTTTATCTTCTGAAGGATGCGGCCAAAGCGTTTGGTGAAGATAAGGTATCACGGCTCGCGGCCGCGTTGGCTTATTACACCCTTTTCTCTGTAGCCCCCCTCTTGGTGATAGCCATTGGTATTGTCGGGTTGGTCATTGGAGGAAATAACGCCCAAGACCAGGTAGTCCTGCAACTTGAAGCCACTGCTGGCCCCCAGGTTGCTGAGGCTCTGACCGAGATGATTGGCAGTGTCAGCCGTCCCTCGGCAGGGGTGGCGGCTACCGTGTTTGGTGTTCTCATCCTGATGTGGGGTGCTTCTCAGGTGTTGGCGCAACTAAAAGATGCCTTCAACACCATTTGGAAAATCACCCCGGCCCCTGATGCAGGTATCTGGTTTACCATTCGTCAACGAATCATCTCTCTTGGGATGGTATTGACGGTGGGGTTTCTTTTACTCGTTTCCCTGGTTCTCAGTGCTGGTGTTGCCTCTATGAATGGCCTGCTGGTAAATACTGTGCCTGCTTTTACGATGGCTTTGCCTGTCCTTGATTGGATAACCTCTCTGCTCATCATGACGCCACTATTCGCACTTATTTTTCGGGTTTTGCCTGATACACCCCTGACATGGGGTGATGTGATGGTAGGTGGGGGTGTCACGGCTTTGCTTTTTTTGCTAGGCAAATATCTCATTGGGTTTTATCTGGCTAATAGTGGGGTGACTTCGGCATACGGCGCGGCCGCGTCACTGATTATTTTGTTACTCTGGGTTTACTACTCAGCCCAACTCCTCTTTTTTGGGGCCGAAATCACCAAAATATACACCTATCGCTTTGGCTCCCGCCGCGCCGAAAAGACAAAAGCAACCTGAACCTAAACCCTGCCCGAAGATGCATCCCCCGGCCACTTCCCCGCAGAAAGGGGGGTGGTCAGCGCACCCCCAAAAGCTTCCCGCCCGGTCGTTTTATGACCGGGCTATCGTTACAAAGGCCGTTGGCCTGGCGTTTTAGTCCGTAGGGTTTCGTCTCTTGATGCAGAATAGGGTTTTACCTTCCTGGCTAATTCGCTTACAATTCTCCATCATGGAAATCAAACAGCTACGCAGTCAGCGGCCGCGAGCCTGGTCCGCTATCTTGAGCCAGGAACCTGAAATGACCGGGATTGTTGTTACCCGTGTTAGCAGGGAAAAACTTAGCCCCCGGCTTACCCGCTTCATCCTGGAACTGGCCGATCACAATGAACCTATCACATTGATTGGCAAAGAAACGAATGAAACGGAAGCCCTGTTTTATCAGCAACTTAGTGGCCGACTGCCGTACCTGGCTCCCCGTTGCTGGTTTGCTTATGTGCAAGGCGAGCAGAGTTGGGTGGTACTAGACGATGTTTTTTCGGCACGCCCTCCCCAACGTTGGACAATGGGTGATGCAGAATGTGTAATCAAGGGGTTGGCTGGTTTACACGTAGAATTTTGGGATCGAGAAGATGTATTAGACCAGTACCCCTGGATTATTAACCCGCTCGAAGGCATGCCGCCAGCAGATCGGCAGTATCTCCGCCGCAAAGTGTTGGAGCAATGTACTTATTATGCACACTGGGATTTGGGTATAACCCTATCAGACCACGCCATCTGGAGCCTGGGTCAACTAGCGCCGCATTTTCTGCACGCGGCCGCGAGCGTGGCCTTTTTGCAGGATCGTGGGGGATGGCCGGGTGTATTTGAGTTGCATCATCTGGACGCGGCCGCGGAACTCCTTGATGATCCTGTCCCCATGTTGTACACCCTGCGAGATCAACCCCTTACCCTTCAGCATGGCTTTCCCTCCAATAACCATTGGCTCATCACCCTGTTTGGTTCTGCCCGCCTGCTTGACTGGCAAAACCTCACCGCCGGGCCAGGTATTACCGATGTCATCCGCTTTGTCGAACAATTTGACTGGCTCTATAACCCCCAAGGCAACCTCTCCCCTCGGTTACACCCCCTTGCCAGCGAAGAAACCCTTATTGATAGTTATATTTTGCACCTGGCCGCCGAACTTGGCCCCTTATGTGATACCCGGGCCATACGGCATAGCATTCCGGCCGCCCGCTGTTTCCATCTCCTTTCTTACTGGTTCCCTCATCTCACCGATTGGTTGCTCGATGCCCAACGGCGAGGCCACACCTTACCCACACTAAGCGACGAACATCTCATTGAGGCCGGACTAGAACCGTTGGTAGCGCTCAAACCCCTTATCGCCGCTACTGCCAACAGGTTCTGGGCGGCATACAAAATGCTCTAATGGATACAATACTCCTTTTTGGTCAGGCGATTGGTTTTGGGTTAGCAGTTGTCTTTATGGTCATTGGTCTCATTGGGGCCTTCGTGCCTATTTTGCCCGGCTCTCTCTTGGTATGGCTAACCCTACTTCTCTACACCGCCATTGTTGATGGCTGGCAGGCTATTACTCCAGCCATTTTTGCCCTCCTTACCCTGATCGCCCTCATCACAGGAACGGCCAACATCTGGCTCTCTCTACTCGGCGCTAAAACGGGAGGGGCCTCTACCCAATCACTCGTGTTCGGTATCATAGGGGCTATTATCGGTTTATTCGTATTTAACCTTATCGGTTCCATCATTGGTTATGCTGTGGGCATAATCATAGGTGAATACCAGAAACACCAAAACTGGAACCTGGCCGTGAAAGCCAGTTTAGGTGGGTTGGCCGGTTGGGGAGTGGCTACAGCTATTCAGGCGGGCGGGAGCCTGATTATTTTGCTTGTTTTTGTTCTGCGCGTATTACTGACCGCCTAAACAATGGCCCCGAAAAACGCAATACAGGGGTGAACGTTATGCCTGAGCCATGGGGAGAATCTTAAGATTGCGTAGTAGTCACCATATTCATGTTTAAACGAGAATGAGATCCGGTTTGCGTATAAAACAACAGCCCCTCATTTCCTGTTTCTATCAACCTAATCTCTATCATCTTGAACTAAAGGAGAAACAGACATGCTTAAGCGACAGCGAATTTTATTTTTAATGATTTCGCTCCTGGTATTAGTAGCCCTGGCTTGTGGTGGTAGCAATAACAACGGTGAAGAAAACACCAATAATGCTGAACCCACGGCCACAGCGGTTCCGGCTGAACCCACGGCCGAACCGACCGCTGAGCCAACTCAAGAGCCAACGGCTGAACCTACCGCTATTCCTACCAATACGGCTGTGCCAGCCACCCCTACGGCCGAACCGGCCCCCACTGAAGAAACAAGCACCGACGTTTCCCCCCTGCCGGGGTTCGATTTCTCCAGCCTGCCCCAAGGCCCTGTTGAACCCGGTTGGCTTCACTTTACCAACGCCAACTATGTGCTAGATATCATTTTATTCGACAGCATGATCATCGCTGGCACTGAAGGTGGCATTATTTTCTGGGATGCCACCACAGGTGATTTTATTGATTGGGATACCACCCTCGATGGTTTACCGCATAATGTTGTCAATACGATAGAAATTTGCAACGTTCCTGATCCGGTACTCTTTGCCGGTACAGATGCGGGGTTGGCCGCTTACAATGTAGACACCGATAGCTGGGATCCCTGGACTCAGGAAAATACCGGTATGGGGAGTGATAGTGGCATTGATACTCTGCAATGTGTGCCGCAATCGAGTGCTTTAGTTGTAGGGTATGACCTGGATGGTGTTGATGTCTTTGAAAGTCTTACGGGAACCTGGACTTACTATGAACCCTTCACTGATCTAGAAAGCAGTTTTGCCCTGGACGTGGCCGTGGTTGGTGATCTGGAAGAAATCTGGGTGGCCCACATCGGTGCTGTTTCCGTTATTCGTCCCGGAGTAGGTGTCACCTACTATGACAATGAAAATAGCAACCTGGATGATGCCAACACTGATGACTTCGAGCATTTTGTCAACGCCATTTATGTGGATGACACTGGCACGGTCTGGCTGGGCCAGGGAGGTGGTATAACTCGTGTGGATGGGGATAACCAATTCACATTCTTTAATGGCGATGATGTAGCTGGATGGCCTTTCTTTTCGAGCGTGGAAGATATGGCTCCTGGCCCTAATGGTACGTTCTACACCAATACGGCTTTTGGGGGAATATGCCAGTTTGACCCGGCCACGGCTACCTGTCTCACCACCTTTGAAGATGAAGACGGCATGGCGGAAGATTTCAATACCACCATTCTGACCGATGAAGCGGGCCACATCTACTATGCCAGTGAAGGTTCAGGTATTAGCTATTATGATGGTACTGCCTGGGACAACTGGGTGTTGGAAGAACTGCCCCTGGACAATAGCTATTATGCGGCCGCTCAGGGTGCGGATGGTTCTATCTGGGTGGGGGGGTTCTTTGGGGCACAACGCTTCCCTGCGTATGCATCTACCGATGGCTGGGAGGATTTGGAAGACGATCTGGGTTTTGTCTCGGTGAACACTTTCTATTCCTTGCCGGAAGGGATGTGGGTAGGCCATTCCAGTGGGGCCAGTTATTACCTATATGGAGCTGATGCCTGGCAGACCTATGAGTATGTTGATGAGCCTGGTGCAGGTATCTACTCCGGTGGGGTAACGGCTATCACGCAGGATGGCCAGGGCCGGATGTGGTTTGGCACATCCAGCGGTGTTACAGTAATGGATGGAGATACCTTTACCTACTATGACCTGCTGAGTGAAGAGGATAAGACGGATGAACTCTCTGCTCCTTATGTGTATGACATCTTGTGGGATGGGGCAAATGTTTGGGTAGCTACCTCGCGGGCGCTCTTCCGCTTTGATGCCAGTGATACCCTTACCCGCTTTGATGAAACCAATACTGGCCTGGATTTCTTCTTTTTCTCTGCTTATTCGCTGGTACTGACGCCTCCTGGGGAAGTGTTGGCAGGTATCAATGAGCAATTGGTGTTGATTTCTGGTGACACCTTTGAAGCTGTGTATGAAGCGCCCGGTAGTATTCGTACCCTGGTAATTGCGGATGATGGGCTGTGGATTGGTACGGATTATTATGGGGCGGTATTTGTGGGTTTAGATGGCAGTGAGGTTGTTTATACGACGGCGGAAGGGTTGCCTTCAAATGGATTTAACGGCAACCGCACGATAGTGGTAGATTATCTGGGTACGATATGGTTTGCGACCAGTGCGGGCGGCCTGGCGAATTACGCGCCGTAGAAAAAGAAATCTTGTTAAGCTAGAGAAGACGCGGCCGCATTCTTGCTTTGCGGCCGCGTTTTTTTTTGTATCCCCTTCCATAACCTTATAAAATCACCCCTCGCCTGCATAGGCTATTTTGTGATAAGGACATGAAGGTTATGGCAAAACTATCAAATCGAAATAACATATTACTGGGCCTGGTTTTCATCCTGGTCATTATTGCGGTCATCCTCGCCCTTCGTAATCAAGCCTGGACCCGTATCTCGGACCTCTTTACACCTGAGGCTACACCTACACCGGCCCTAGAAGCCGTAAAATTTATTCCCTTCGGCAGTGATGCCAATGGGCTTTTTTTGGAAGTTCCTGAAACCTGGATTGCCCGCGAAGAATTAACCGGTGTTACCGTCGCTACCAGCGAACGAGTTCTCTCTATTGAAAGTTTTGATGATTTACAACAAGATGCTGTCCTGGTTATCATTCCTGGAGAGATAGATGTTCTAGAGTTTCAGGCTGGCGAAGCCTTTACTGGCCGCGATCCACTCTCTTTGCTAGAGCTTTATGTCAACTTGTTAAGAAAAGAAGGCCAGGAATATACGGGAGTCGTTCCGCCACAGACTTTTGCGAATGGTAATCAGATGGGAGCTAAAATGATCTTACAATCGCCACAAACCGATACAACCCTGGAGATCATAATGGCCGCCATCGTCAATGAAGAGGCCGGTTATGTGGCGTTTGTATCTACGGCGGCCACCACAGAAATGGCGGCCACCTATCGTTCTACTTTCGATGCCATTCTTGACACCATTCAGGTTGGCCCTGCGGCCGCACTACAATAAATAATTGGGTTCTTTGGGGTTTCGTGGGGTACGGGCAACCCTTGTGCCCCACACAGGGCAGGCACAAGTACGGGCAACCCTTGTGGTTGCCCCACACAGGGCGGCACAAGGCCAGCCCCTACATCTGCTGTCAACCCCCTGAATTCCCAAAGAACCAGTAACTGTTCGGGAATAAGTTGGGTGGCTCGGTACGGTTTTCTTCCCAAAATGGTATCTTCTCAATATTTTGGGGCAAACGAGGCCTGAGCTAGTCGAAGGCCGTTAGTTTCAATAGGCTTAACCAACTTCACCACCCATTATTGAGAAGACACCCAAAATGGCAGACAAACAAGAGATTAAGCCATGAGCGCATCCCAAATTGGTCCCTACGAAATCAAAAACACTCTACGCCATGATCGGCAATATGCCCTCTTTGCCGCTTATGATCCTCGAGTCCGGGAAGATGTGATCCTGAAACTATGGCGCAAAGAGTTTACCCCCCAAGAATTTGCCGCTCGTATTAAACGAGAAGCCGAAATCATCAATACGATGAATCACCCGGCGATTGTGCCAATTTGGGGTTTTGGCGACCTGGGTGGAAATACCTACATTGCTACCCTGGAAATGACCGGAGGCACTCTGGCGGAGCGGTTGAAACGCGGGCCTATGCCCCCAGCCCAAGCCCAGACTCTCTTCACCCGTATTGCCCAGGCTGTGGAGGCATTGCATAACCGCAACGTTGTGCATGGTCATATTCAGCCACAACATATCTTGTTTGATGCGAAAGGGGAAGCTTATCTGGCCTGGACAGCCAGCCAGGTAAACGATGTGGATTATGCCAGCCCTGAACAATTAAATAACCAGGCCCCAGCTACCCAGGCCAGTGATGTCTTTTCTCTCGGCATTTTGCTCCTGCAACTATTTACCGGCAAAACATTGGCCACGATTACCGCTGATGAACTTCCTGCCCAATACGTGCCTTTGCTGGATCGCGCTTTGTATGAAACCCCCAAAGATCGGTTTGGCTCGGTGCGTGAGATGTTGGCGGCATTCAAAAACCCGGCCAAATCTGCTACCGGCACGGCCCCCGCGCCTGTGGTTGAGGCGGCTGTACCCGATTTTGCGGCCTGGGATTTTGACACACCGGATTCGCCCGCGACCCCCTTCGCCGATGATGATGACCCATTTGCCGCCTGGGGTGCTACCCTCACCCCACCATCTCCCTCTAACCAACCACCCGCCAAAATCACCGCTGACCCCTTTGCCGGGTTTGAACTCTCTACAACCCCTAAAAAAGCGGCCGCGCCCGACGCCGACGCCGAAATGATGGCCCTCTTCTCCTTTGACGAAGGCGAAGATGAACCCCCTCCCGTTGAAGAAAAGAAACCCGTCGCTCCCCTTAAACCCAAACAATTTACCTATGACCCAGGCGATGCCATAGATGAACCCTTCCCAGACTGGTTGGAAGAAAAAGTAGGTTCCCCCGGAGCGGAGCCGCTCTTGCCCACATTAGATCAATTCCTGACTAATACCACCGCCACAACCGAGGGCGTTGCCTCTTTGTCTAATGTCGAAGAAATGACCAAACAATCCCCCTCTTTTGCCCTCGATCCGCAAATGAAGCGATTCCTGCTCATTGGGGGGGCTGTTTTGGTCATAGCCTTGTGCCTGGTTCTGGCAGTTACTCTTGTCCCTGGTCTTTTGGATAAACCGGAAGAAATCGTCATTGTGCCCACGGCTATTCCCTTGTCCACAGAAACACCTACCCCAGATCCTAACGCCGCCACTATCACCCCTACACCCACACCCTCTATCAGCATCAATTCCCCCCTGCCGGATACACGGGTGGATCTGGGCACACCCCTGACTTTGGACATCACGATTATGGACCCGGTGGGCCTACGTGATGCCAGCATCCTGATCAACGGTCAGGTAATTGGCACCTATACACTCAATGGCGAAACCAATTACACAATCACCCAAGATTGGATTCCTGATCAAGGGGGCACAAAACGCCTCTCTGTTGTGGCCACCAGCCGCACCGGTACAACCTTCTTCTCGGAGATAGTCGTCATTCGGGCCATTGATCGGGCTATGATTGACCTGAACTCACCCATCTGGCGTGAAGTAGAAGCCAATGTTTCGGCTATACGCGGGCTTGAGCCATTAAACCCGGTTGAACCGGACCTGGTTAGCCGTACTGAGATGATTCAGCGTTACCGTGATGAAGCCCTGGCCAGTTATACACGCGCCGACGCTGAAAAAGATGTCTTGTTCTATTACGCCTTTGATATTGTGGCAAGGGATTACGATCTGTATCGCCGTTATACACAATATTTAGGCGAAAGCATTGTCGGTTATTATGACCCGGCAACCGAAGAATTTGTGGTCGTTAATCGCGGTGAACAGATAACGCCGTTGGGGCAGTTAATTTATGCCCATGAATTTATGCATGCTTTGCAGGATCAACATTTTGGTTTAGCCCTTTTGACCGAAACAGCACTAACAACGGATCAAAACATGGCTATCCGGGGTTTGGCCGAAGGGGAAGCCGAATTAATACAGACCCTTTATCAGGCAGGGGATTTCTTTAGCGCTGAAGAAGAGGTGGATCTATTTAATGAAAGTGCGATTGGTTCCACCCAAGATACCAGCGGCCGCAACATTCCCCGCCTTTTAGTGGATGCCTTCTATTTCCCCTACCAGACCGGGGGTGAATTCGTAAATTTCCTTTACAGCCAGGGAGGGTGGCCAGCCATAGACCAGGCCTGGGCGAATCCACCTCAATCCAGTGAGCATATCATCCACCCAGACCGTTATCTGGCTGGAGATGTGCCCCAACCCGTTACCCTGGTGTCCCTGACAGAGACATTAGGGGCAGAGTGGCAATTGGTACGGGATGAAACGGCGGGGGAATTTTTTATCCGTGAGCATTTGCTTTTGCAGTTAGGTGAAGTGGAAGCCGCGGCCGCGGCAACCGGGTGGGGTGGTGATCATCTGACCCTCTACTGGAATGCCACCACCGATGAGATTACCCTCTTGTTTCAGGCGGTGTGGGATACAGCAAATGATGCGGCCGAGTTCGCGGCCGCGTACCAAACTTACAACAACAACGCCGGGCGCACAGCACTGGGCCAACAAGCTGATGGGGCTACCTGCTGGCAGAGCCACGATGTTGTCTGCCTTTATTTCCAGGGTGCGGAAACCCTGGTTGTACGTGCCCCATCCTTAGAACTTGTTACCACTTTTGCGGCCGCGCAATTAAACAGTTAAACCACCTGCCTATGCTCACATCCCTTACCTTACCCCACGGCTCCCTCACCTTACCCGCCTTTTTACCAGATGGCACCCAGGGAGTCGTGCGGAGCGTAGATGCCCAAGATTTGCAAGGGTGCGGCATTCAAGCCGTGCAGATGAATGTATTTCATCTTTTGCAACGGCCCGGCTCCACCACTATCCAGGCCTTAGGTGGCTTACACCGTCTATCTGGCTGGTCTGGCCCTATTTTCACTGACTCGGGTGGGTTTCAGGTTTACTCCCTCATCCGCCAGAAACCCAAAAGTGGTACCATTACCGACCGGGGAGCCACCTTCCACCTGGAAGGAACTGAGCGCAAATTTAACCTGACCCCCGAAAAAAGTGTGCAATTGCAATTAAGCTATGGCTCCGATGTGATCATCTGTCTGGATGATTGCACCCATGCCGATGATCCGTTGGCGGTGCAACAGGTATCTGTCGCCCGCACGGTCAAATGGGCCAGACGTTGCCGCACGGAATTTGATCGTTTAATAGGGGAGAAAAAACTCGTGGGGGACTCGCGGCCGCGACTCGTGGCCGTTGTCCAGGGGGGCAATCGCCCTGAATTACGTGAACAATGTGCTGAACAGTTGCTCGAAATTGGGTTCGATGGTTACGGCTATGGTGGCTGGCCTCTGGACAGCGAGGGCAAACTCCTGGAGGAGATGTTGGCCCTAACCCGGGCGCTCATTCCGCCCCAGTTTACCCTGCATGCGCTAGGCGTGGGGCATCCGGCTAATGTGCTGGCCTGCGGCCGCATGGGCTACACCCTTTTCGATAGTACCATGCCCACCCGCGATGCCCGGCATGGGCGGCTTTGGTCCTTTACCAGCGACCCCCGGCTACCACTTAACGACAACTGGTTTCAATTTCTCTACATCAACGATGAAAAACAGATCAAACGGAATGAACCCATCTCCCCATTCTGTGATTGCCATACCTGTCAACATTATACCCTGGGCTACCTGCACCACCTTTTCAAACTGAACGACAGCCTTTACCCTCGGCTGGCGACCATCCACAATCTTCGATTTATGATGCAATTGATGACCCACCTGCAAACTTATCCCAACACCTGATCGCAGGAAACGGTTGAATGTCACCCCCTAACCTGGGCGAGCCAGAATCAAAAAGAAAAAACACAGAGGGCATAAAAACAGAGAGGCACTAAAACCATCAAATAGCCGCAAAAAACTCTCTATTTGCGGTTGGCTATTCAAAGTAAACGTTCAGTTACCCCCCCTTGGCGGTCAAACCGCTGGGCTGTAAGGACGAAGCCCTACGGGTTAAACTGCCAGGCCAACGGCTTTTGTCGCCCTAGCCCGGTCGTAAGACGATCGGGCAGGTTGACGAATGAATTTACACAACTGAACGGTTACTTATTCAAATAAGGAGCTAACACATGAAACAGATTTCCCGTACCCTTATTCGTTTTATCACATTGCTGGCCCTTGTGTCTTTGGCCTGTGGCGGAACCGGCACTACGGTCAACGTTCCCCAGGTGACGATACCGCAGGGGGGAGTTCCCCAGGCGACGTTAGATGCGGCTTCTACGCAAGCGGCAATTTTAGCCGGACAAGCTGATAGCGCGGCCGCAACCACCCAGGCGAATGTGGCCCAACAGGCCACCCAGGCTGTGCCCGCGGCCGCGACCAGCGGTGTTGCGGTTGATGGGGTAGCCACGATTGCCCCTACACTGGAAACCGCCGTGACCCAACTTGTGCCCACCCTTGCGGCCGCAAATTACACCATGGCCGACCTGGAAGCGATGTTTAGTACCATCCAACCTGATGGCAGTGGCAATATGACCGTAACCATTACTGATGACCAATTGACGAGTGCCGTTGCGGCCGCGCAAAGCACCGGTCAGGGAGCCGGACAAATTCAAAACGTCACCTTCACCTTCGTCCCTGGCGCTATCCTCATGTCGGGTGATGTCACCCAACCCATCCAGGCTCGCCTCACCGTCACCTTCTCCCCCTATATCACCAACGGCGTACTCCAATTCGATGTCACCCAGGCCAGCCTGGGCAACATCCAGGTGCCCCCAGCCATGCTTGATCAAGCCGAAGCTACCCTAAACACCAGCCTTGGCACCGCCGCCAGCCAACTCCCCGCCAACGTCACCCTGCAAACTGTGACCATTGGCGAGGGAGTGATGACCTTCACCGCCGGGCTAAACTAAGTAATCGTCCAAAAATTAGTTCTACCCAGACCTGACAGGTTTCTGAAAACCTGTCAGGTCTAAATCGGGAAGTTATTTTTAGACACCCACTAAATGAGTGTCTAAAAATAACTTGGGTGGCGCGGTCAGGAGACCGGCCACAGCAAATCGCTAAGTTAATTGCGAACAATTACTATGCCCCAATTTCTGCTACCAAAACCGTTCCCGGTAGATTTTGGCAGGGTTTCGCCAGTATAGTTTGCCCGGCTTTAAAGAAGGGTTATTTGTTATTCGTTATTGAGTTCCCCATAGGCCAAAGGCACACCAAGACGGATGAAAATGACGCCACCATTTTTCATCCCCATCCGTGTTTCTTCCTATCCGTGTTCCCATTATCCGTGGCTATTTTCGCAAGATCTGATTAACCGGCTCAAGTCTCAATTCCGACAAGTTGAATAACCAATAACCAATAACTCCCATCACGAGGACACCTGTGATTGATATACCACACATTGCCACTCATACCCAATCCGAAAATGGGCTAAATGGCACCAAACATCCTAAATCATCCCGTTTACCCGGTTTCTACAAAAAATCATTGGCCGACCGGGTGAAGACGGTGGCGCACTGGGCCAACCTTACGGCTGACGAGCAGAACGTTTTGCTCGGCCAGGGGCTTACCCCCGTGCAGGCCGCCAACATGATTGAAAACGCCATCGGCACCACCCAATTGCCGTTGGGCGTGGCCTGCAATTTCCTCATTAACGGCCAGGAAATCCTCATTCCTATGGCCATTGAGGAGCCGAGTGTGTTAGCCGCCGTCAGTGCCTCGGCCAAACTCATCCGTGAGGGGGGCGGGTTTACGGCCACCACCACCGACCCGGTGATGATCGGGCAGATACAGGTGCTGGACATCCCGGACATGGACGCGGCCATTGCGGCGGTGCAAGCCAACAAAGAGCGGCTGATGGAGCTGGCGAACCAATGTAGCCCCAGCATTGTGCGGCGGGGGGGCGGGGCGCGGGACATCGAAACGCGGCCTTTCCTGGAGACACCCGTCGGCCCAATGTTGATCATTCACCTGCTGTATGACACGCGGGATGCAATGGGAGCCAATGCGATTAATACGGCTGTCGAGACGATGGCCCCGTTGGTAGCGGAATTGACCCGCGGCCGCACCAACCTCCGCATCCTCTCCAACCTCACCGACCGCCGCCTGGCTCGCGCCGTTTGCACGATTCCCGCCTCAGCCCTGGCCACCAACGGCATACCCGGCCCCCAAGTCGCCCGGCAAATCGCCGAAGCCAACGCCTTCGCCGTGGTAGACCCATACCGGGCCACCACCCACAACAAAGGCATTATGAACGGCATTGACGCCGTCTGTCTGGCAACGGGCAACGATTGGCGGGCCATTGAAGCTGGAGCACACGCCTACGCCGCCCGCAATGGCCGCTATTCATCCCTCACCGACTGGCACGTGGACGAAAATGGCGACCTGTATGGCGAAATCGTCCTACCCCTGGCTGTGGGGGTCGTCGGCGGGGCCACCAAAGTCCATCCCACCGCTAAAGTGGCGATGAAAATCCTCAACATTCAGTCAGCGGCGGAGCTGGCGCAGGTGATGGCCTGTGTCGGGTTGGCGCAAAATTTGGCGGCCATCAAGGCGATGGCGACCGTGGGTATCCAGCAAGGGCACATGCGCATGCACGCCCGACAGGTGGCTATGGCCGCCGGTGCGCCCGATGATTGGGTGGAAGCCATCACCGAACAACTGATTAACGAAGACAATATCCGGGTGGAACGAGCTAAAGAGATTTTAGACGGGATGAAGAAAGAAGAATTGGTACACGGATGAGTCTACTGCAAAAAGCCCGGTTTCTGACTAATCTAACCGTCGCTTTCAGAGAGAAAGAAACCGGGCTTTTAACTGGTTTGACCTTTTTTCAGTGGAGTTATCCGTGAAATCCGTGTACAAAAATCTTTCACGCATCACGTATTACGCAAGAGGTTATCATGAGTGAACCAAGAAAGAGCAACGGTCTGATGAAACCCCATTTCCCAGTGGGAATTGTGGGGTATGGGGCGTATGTACCCCGCTACCGCATCCCGGCGAAGGAGATTTCGCGTATGTGGACGGGCGGTCAGGGGGGTGTGCCGATTACGGAAAAGGCGGTCAATGGGTTGGATGAAGATGTGATCACCATGTCCATCGAGGCGTCCCGTAACGCTCTGGCCCGCGCCGAGATTGATCCCACCGAAATTCGGGCAGTTTGGGTAGGGAGTGAGAGTCACCCTTATGCCGTCAAGCCGACCAGCACCCTGGTGGCCGAGGCCATCGGGGCCGTGCCGAACACATTGGCGGGTGACTGGGAGTTTGCCTGTAAGGCGGGCACGGAAGCGATGCAGGCGGCCATAGGCTTCGTGGGGTCAGGAATGGCCCGCTATGCCCTGAGTGTGGGCATGGACACGGCGCAGGGGCGGCCGGGAGATGCGTTGGAGTACACCGCGGCCGCAGGCGGAGCGGCTATCCTCATCGGCCCGGCAGAAGAGTCCCTGGCCACGATTGATGGCTCCTACTCCTATGTCACCGACACGCCCGACTTCTGGCGGCGTGCCCATGCCGAGTACCCCTCACACGGGGACCGCTTCACCGGTGAACCGGCTTACTTCAAGCATGTGGCCGCGGCCGCGGAGGCCCTCATGTCCGAAGCGGGAACCACCGCCGCCGACTATGACTGGGCCGTTTTCCATCAGCCCAACGTCAAGTTCCCCACCCGGGCCGGGCAACTGCTGGGTTTCTCGGCAGAGCAGATGAAACCAGGGTTACTCAGCGGCCGCATTGGCAACACCTACTCCGGCGCGGCCATCATCGGCCTGACCGCCATTCTCGACCAGGCCGAACCGGGCGACCGTATCCTCATGGTCAGCTACGGCTCCGGCGCGGGGTCAGATGCGTTTGACATCACGGTGACAGAGCGGATTATGGAAGCACGCGGCCGCGCCCTCCGCACCGAAGATTACATCGCCCGCAGAACGGAGATTGATTACGCGACCTATACGCGATTCCGCGAAAAATTGAAAATGTCCTAAAAGTTGCAGGGTTGCAGGTTGCAGGTAGGGTTATTTCTTTGCTATAGCTTTCAAGAAAAAGATTTTGGGTTCGTAGTAACCGCTTTAGCGGTCCCACGCCGGACGGCTAAAGCTGTTACTACCAACCAAAACCCCAAATGATTTTCTGAACATCTATACCTTGCCACTTTGCCACTTTGCAACTCTTTAAAAAAGATTATGACAAACGTATCTATCATCGGTATTGGACAAACAGAAGTTGGGGAGCATTGGGACACCTCGATACGGCATCTGGCCTGGTATGCCATTGAAGCGGCGTTGGATGACGCCCACACCAGCAACGTAGACGCCTTGTTCGTGGGCAATATGCTCTCCGGGGCGGTAAACGCCCAAGATCACCTGGGCGCGTTAGTGGCTGATTTCTCTGGTTTGCGGGGGATTGAAGCGGTCACGGTGGAAGCGGCTGAGGCCAGCGGCGCGGCCGCGTTGCGGCAGGCGATTTTGGCGGTAGCCAGTGGCATGGTCGAGACGGCTCTGGTGGTTGGGGTGGAAAAAATCACCGACAAAACGGGTAATGCCGCCCCCAGCGCGTTGATGAGTAGCCTGGACGCCGATTATGAAGCCATTCATGGCGTGACCCCGGCGGCCATCGGGGCCTTGTTAATGCGCCGTTACATGCATGAGTACGGTGTGAAGTTGGAAGATTTTGCCAATTTTAGTGTGAACGCCCATGCCAATGGGGCGTTGAATCCGCTGGCGATGTACCGAAACAAGCTCAAGGCGGCCAATTTTGCCGGTGCGCCGCTGGTAGCAGACCCGGTGAACCTGTTTGATATGGCCCCTTTGGGTGACGGTTCGGCCGCGATTATTGTCACCGGACGGGAACGGGCAATGGACATGGTGGCAAAACCGATTCATATTGCCGCCTCGGCTATCAGTACAGATACCCTGGCGGTGCATGATCGAGGCAATCCGTTGTGGCTGGGTGCGGCCGCGGCCAGTGCCCAAAAAGCGTACCAACAAGCGGGCATCACCCCGGATCAACTCAACCTGTTCGAGTTGCATGATTCCTTCACCATCATGGCGGCCCTATCGCTGGAAGCCTGTGGTTTTGCCGAACCGGGGCGGGGTTGGGAACTGGCCCGTGATAACGCCATTGCCCGCAATGGCCGCCTGCCCATCAGCACTTTTGGCGGTCTCAAGGCGCGGGGCAACCCTGTGGGGGCAACGGGCGTTTATCAGATTGTAGAAGTGGCCCGCCAGTTACGAGGCGAAGCGGGCGACAATCAGGTCGCCAAGGCCCAAATTGGTATGGCGCAAAATTTGGGCGGGAGTGGGGCGACGGCGGTGACGCATATTTTGCGGAATGAGTGATGTAATACGTGAAGCGTGATACGTTTCTTAGACTAAACGCAATAACAAAACGTCCCGGAAGGTGTAAGGCTTTTGGGACGTTTTTTGTTACCAGGCAAGGCCAAAAAATTGACATAACGGCAAAATTTGGCAAATTTGGCAGTTTCTGGCAGTGTTTTTAGGGCTGTGACAGTCAATGGAAGTGGGGTGGGAGTATAGTTTCCTTCGTCATTAGCCATTTTGGGTGCGTAAACACGAAGACGGATTATGCACTACGCATTTACGAAAAAGGTGATCAGTATGGAAACAACACGTCATTGGCGGCTCAAAGCACAACGGTACACCCTCGTCGGCGAAACTTGCGATAACTGCGGCGTTAAACTTTTCCCGCCCCGCGATGTTTGTCTGGAATGCCATGCCCCCGCGAAGACGTTGTACACTTTCACCGGTCTGGGTGAAATCTTCTCTTATACCACAGTTTATGATGCTCCAGCCGGGTTTGAACATTATGCTCCGTATACGGTGGCGTTGGTGAAATTGGAAGAAGGCCCTATTGTGACGGCTCAGTTAACCGATGTGATGCCCAATGAGGTAGAAATCGGGATGCAGGTGGAGATGGTCACACGTAAGTTACGCACGGATGGGGATGAAGGCACAATCCTGTATGGGTATAAGTTCCGGCCAATGGTGGCTCAGTACGCGGCCGCGTAACATTCACATTTTACACCTATGAACGAAAAGCCGGGTAAGCCCGGCTTTTTTATTTCTTTAGGACTTACATGCTGTGGCCCGGCGTCGTGATAGATGGTTTGTGCGGCCGCGAGCCAATTCACTCCGGTGGCTGTCGGTTCACCCGTGCCCCTTCGTAACCGCAAAAGTGGCGCACACTCAAGACAACTTCTTACCTTGCCATCTCCAGGGGTTATTCGTACAATTCCGCCTCACAAGAGCCTGCATATGGGCCGATGGTTTGCCCTTTTGCCACCCATCAGCAACCCCACCTGGTTTGACTGCCTGTTATCAGGATGAAATGTCAGATTGGTTATATTGAGAGGGTCTTCGGGATTTCGTGGGGTATGGGCAACCCTTGTGGTTCCCCACAAGAGGCAGGCACAAGGCCAGCCCGTACATCTGGTATCACCCCAATTGGTAGGCCGATTTGCTAAAGGGTGTGTTTTATTTCGGTTGAGAGGAAGAAAATAATTAATCGGTGAATTTGTGAATTGTTGAATGATTAACGGGGGAAGCGTCTACCGCTTCATTAACCATTCAACCATTCAACTGTTCAACAATTAATTATTCAACTCATTTGAAACACGCCCTTTGCTAAATCGGCCTACCAATTTGTGAAGATGATCGGAACCATATCCCAAAATGGTGTTGTTGGTATCTATACAACTTAGGATTTACGCGCTGTGACCGGTGTCCTCACCGAGCCACGATGAGCACAGTCAGGAGACCGACTCAAACGACCCCGTAAGTCCTAATCTATACAACTGCTAAGAGGAAGACACTGTGACTACGAAAGAAGAACACGCGGCCGCACTCAAACGAATCCGCGAGGGTTTGGCCACCAAAGTCCGTATCTTGGTCCCCGCCGATGCCTGCCCTGTTTGCCGCCATTATGAAGGTGCTTATGCCTTCGACGAACCAATTCCGGGAATTCCTTTTGAAGGATGTGCCTGCGTAAATGGTTGTAATGCCTATTATGCGCCTGTATTAGATCGGCGGGGGCCGTAGGCCATTTTTATAGGACTTGGGCGGAAATTGGTTTTATCGTGCCCATAACCAGTGACCAAAACTCGAAAATGCCCAATTCCGGTTATAACCTGCCTTTATGCGTCATTTCTTACAACTGCAAATAATTGCCGCTAAAGGGAGCGTCAGTGAGGGGATAGCCTGGGGCTATCTCTGGCTTTATCGTCACACGCGAAACAGCCTTATCCGAAGCGTTTTTACGTTTTGGGGGCTGTTGGTTCTTTTAACAGCCTGTGGCACTGAAGCGTCCGCACCGACAGCTACTTTAGACCCGGTCGCGGCCGCGGGCGAGATTGTTTTTCAAAAAAATTGCGGTTCTTGCCACTCAACCGCCCCTGATACCGTTGTTGTTGGCCCTTCCCTGGCGGGTGTTGCTACTCGTGCCGCAACCCGCATTCCCGGTCAGGATGCACCCGGTTACATCCTCAGTTCCATTATGCGTCCCGATGAATATCTGGTAGAGGGATTTGATAATTCCATGCCTAATAATTTTGGCCGCAAACTTACCGGCGAAGAAATAGATTCCGTCATTGCGTATCTGCTCACTCTCAAATAAATAGTGCTCCCCCTTTGGCCTGCGGTACGGCGTAGTCTACCGTATCCTTCTTATCCATAATTCTTTAGTTAGTGGCTATTTTCAGAGGAGTTCCCCATGTGCCTTTGGCGCACCAAGAGGGATGAAAATTTGTAGGACGATTTGGTAAATCGTCCACTGGGCGATTTTTAAATCGCCCTACATTTTCGTAGGAGTTCCCCATGTGCCTTTGGCACACCAAGAGGGATGAAAATCTGTAGGACGATTTGGTAAATCGTCCGGGCGATTTGCCAAATCGCCCTACATTTTCGTAGGAGAAAACACATGTCCACGCGCAAAAAATGGCTCTACCGCATTCTGGGTGGGATCGTTGGTTTATTGATCCTTGTTCTATTAATAGCTGGTTTTGCCCCGGTTCAGATGGATCCGGCCATACCCCCAGAACAATATGGAGCCGGTTCTAGTAGCGTCCAGCCTTCCTATACAGGGCTTTTGCGCGAATTTCCTCCCGAAAACGCTCCTATAGATAACCCCACTACCCCTGAAAAAGCGGAATTAGGGCGACTCCTCTTTTTTGACCCCCTTCTTTCGGCAAATGATGACATTGCCTGTGCCACCTGTCACCATCCTGATTATGGGTTTAGCGATGGGTTGCCGCAGGCCATTGGCGCTGGTGGTACGGGAACCGGGCCAGAACGGACTACCGGTATTATCCTTAGCCGTAATACCCCTACCCTTTGGAATGTTGGTTATAACCAGGCTTTGTTCTGGGATGGTCGGGCAAGTTCTCTGGAAGATCAATCTACTACGCCCCTGACCCACGTGGATGAAATGGCCGCTGATCCGGCTAATGTGGTGGCTGAGTTACAGGCAATTCCTGCCTATACCACTTTGTTCAGTGCGGCTTTTGGTGGCGTGGAAGCGGTAACGATGCAGAATATCCAGTATGCTCTGGCCGCTTTTCAGCGGACGCTGATCACCGATGATAGTCCGTTTGATCGTTATGCCGCTGGGCAGGTAGATGCGCTAACTTCCCAACAACGGCGTGGGCTTGATCTGTTTCGCTCTGGGGCGACCCGTTGTTTTGAATGCCATGCGGCCCCCACCTTTGCTACAGAAACATTCCGGGTAGTGGGTGTGCCGAGTGATGATCCAGGGCGAGCAGGGATTGTAGCGGCCGCGGCCGCAGGCTCTTTTAAAGTGCCTACCCTACGCAATATCGCTCTCACTGCTCCCTATATGCACAATGGGGCCTTTGCTACCCTGGAAGAAGTGGTTGAGTTTTATGCCGAAGGGGGCGGCCGCGCTCATAACATCAGTGGTATAGATGACTTCGTGCAGGGATTTGACTTTACTGACCAGGAAAAAGCCGACCTCGTCAGCTTCCTTTATGCGCTGACGGACGAAAGTGCCCGCCCTGATATACCAGCCAGTGTTCCTTCTGGTTTACCGGTTATTGCCCCTATGCACAATCCGGCCCGCGAAGCCGCGGCCGCACACAATGCCGCCACAACGGATACTGGTCAACCTGCCAGCCGGGAGCCTATGACCCTTACCGTTGGCACTGGCGAAACCATCCAATCCGTCGTAGATAGTGCCCAACCCGGTGATACCATTCTGGTGCCTTATGCCACTTACCATGAACGAGTCGTTATTGACCTGAACGATATCACCCTGCATGGTTTGCCCAATGAGGCTGGCGATTACCCTATTCTGGATGGGGAGGGCCTCTTGCCTGATGGTGTTGTGGCTTCTGGCAACAACTTTGAAATTGCCTACCTGTATGTGCGCCATTACAGTGACAACGGCATTCTGGTGGAAGGGGTCAAGAATGTCCACATCCACCATGTGATCACTGAGGACACCGGTACTTACGGCATTTACCCGGTACAAAGCAGTGACGTGTTGATTGAGTTTGTCAAAGCCAGCGAGGTAATGGATGCCGCTATCTACGCCGGGCAATGTGAAAATGTCATTGTGCGGGATAGTGAAGCCTTCGCCAGTGTTCTCGGTATTGAGTTGGAGAACACCGTAAACGGCGAGGTTTATCGTAACCACACCTATGACAACGCCTTGGGTATCTTTATCGTTGTTCTGCCCAATCTTACTTCTAACATCTCTACCAATACCCGTATTTACGACAACCTCACTGAAAATAACAACCATGTCAATTTTGCCCGCCCTGACATGACGGTTGCCTTTGTTCCACCAGGATTGGGTATTCTGTTGGCAGGCGCAGACAATGCTGAGGTATATAACAATACGGTACGCAATAACAAAACTACGGGCATTGCTCTCTTTAGCCTCACGGCCGCCTTTGACCCTAACGAGTTGGATGTTGGTCCCAATCCAGAGAACAATTATGTTCACGACAATATTTTTGAAAATAATGGGTATGATCCTGACTCGTTTGTAAAAGAGATGGGTATTCCTACCGGGGACATTTTGTGGGATGTTTCCGGCTATGGTAATGTGTTCAACGAGCCAGAGGCGCAGGGAAACTTTCCCCCTATCTTGCCCCAGAATAACTGGCCTGTTCCCTTACAAAAAATTTATTTCCGTGTGCTGAATTTTGTCATCTCTCGTTTAAGCTAAACAGTAACCGTTCAGTTGTGTATACTGCCAAAGGGCATAATCTGATATTTTTGGCTCTTTGGGAATTCAGGGGGTTGACACCATATGTACGGCTGGCCTTGTGCCTGCCCAGTGTGGGCAACCACAAGGGTTGCCCGTACCCCACGAAATCCCGAAGACCCACATTTTTTCGCCCTGTCGCCCTGTTGCTTTATTGCCGCGCTGGGTTTATCCGAGACCACCCCTACCCCTACCCCGCCCCCAAACCGCGCCGGTAGGTTTCTCCCCTTCCCTCTGGGAACGATGGGGGATGGGTCTTCAGCCCAAACCTACCAACCTGTTGCCGCCAACAAAATGTCACTTTATGACCGTAGTAAGTATAAATTCATCCACCAGCCCACCCGGTTGTTTTACGACCGGGTATGGTAACTGAACGTTTATTCCTTCTGCAACCAGCGTAACCTTTGCGCGTATATTTTCTATGGGTTATGTAATCACCCTACTTTTTACGCAAGGAAGGTTTGACATGACAAAACAACAAGGACTTGTTCGGCAAAATGGTATGGTAGCGGGGGTTTGTGGCGGGATTGCCGCCTATACGGGCATTAGTGCTACCCTGATACGCCTCATTTTTGTGCTTTTGCTTATCCCCGGTGGATTACCTGGGTTGGTGCCCTATCTGGTATTGTGGCTTATTATGCCTCAATCACGGTATTGATGGAGTTACGGCCGAGCGTTTTTGTTTCCCTGAGAGGGTGAACAGCGTGGTTGTTGTTTAAAAAAAAATAGTCTGGTAATAGGGTTTCCCCTACCCCTAACCCCGCCCCCAGAGGCGGGGAACTTTCTCCTGTGCCGGATATCGAGCGCGGCCGCGCTCGATATCCGGCACGCCTGGTGTTTTCCCCTTCCCGCCGGAAATCGCCGGGGGATGGGCGAATCAACTCATTACCCGATTAATCATTTAATCAACAAAATGGCTGTTCTATGGCTTGGGTTGTTTTTCGAGCGGGCGATTTACCAAAGGGTGCGTTTCATTTCGGTTGAGTCGTAGGGGCGGGGCAACCGGGGGAAATATTGACTGATCACCCCAACGTGTTCTCCCGGTTGCCTCGCCCGCCTGCCCCACCAAAGCCTTGTCTGCTACCAGGGTGAGCCAGGTGGGAGATGAGGCCAACCCCACCTGTCCCACCCCTACCCATTGTGACAATTGAGCATAGCTGTTATTCAACTCATTTGAAACACACCCTTTGCCAAATCGCCCTACATTTTCGTAGGAGAATCTATGATAGTACGACTTTATCGTTTTGTGTTCCTGCCAGGTTTGTTGCTATTGGCTCTACTGGTGGCTTGTGGGGGTGGGGGCGGCAATGAACCAAACGCGGCCGCGACGACGGATCCTGATACCCCTGTTCGTTCAGATGAACCTACTCCTACACAAAATAACCTGCCCCCTGGTGGAGCCGTTATTACGGGTACGGCGAGTGTCCATTCTGTAGACCTGCTCTTGTTGGAGAGCTTTCCCCTGCAAATGACCGCCAGCGTCAAAGGGGATTTGCCTGATGGTTGTACAACGATTGGGGCAATCACACAAACACGTACGGAAAACATTATCACCCTCAATGTGGCGACAACGCGTCCGGCTGATATGGTTTGTACCCAGGCTTTAGTGCCCTTTACGCAAAATATTGGCGTAGATATTTATGGTTTGCCCGCCGGGGATTACACGGTGCAGGTGAATGGGGTTGTTGCCGCGTTCACCCTGACAATGGACAATATTTTGCCGGATCAGGAGTGAGCGTGGACTTCAGGTCATAAATTGGGCAGGTGTAGGGAAAAGCGGTTCTTTTTGTGAGTAGGCAATCCCCCTTGTTACCTTTAGTAAGGAATTCGACATTGGCGTTTTTCGTTTTTACCAGAGAACGTACAGCCTGGAAAGGCTGTGCTACGTCCAGAGGTCGCATACAAATTCGCCCGAGTCGAATAAGGAATGAGAATTAAATAACCTGCTTACTGAAAGTGGCACGGTCAGGAGACTGGTCACAGCAGTTCCGCAGGTTATTTAATTCGCGTACCTAAGTAATCGTCCAAAAATAAGTTCCGCACAGACCTGACAGGTTTTTGGAAACCTGTCAGGTCTAAATCGGGAAGTTATTTTTAGATGTTCACTAAGTTAAAAATGAGCGATTACTAATTACTTGTGGATGGATACTGGAGATTGATGCTGGTGCGGGCTGTCGGTAGATTGGGCGCACGCACGATAAAGGTTTCCTGGTCGTTCTGATAAAAACAGGTGGCATCATTCACCCCATTGACGATGCCTGACCAACAACTCAGATCGTTTTGAACGGTAGCAGTGACGCCATACCGTTGTGTGGCGTAGATGCTGTAGGTGGTGGCAAATTCAGCTACCTCGCTGAGGGTGTCCCAGGTGTGGCGCAGGGTCATTACGCTCAAGTTTTGGCGGTCATTCCGGTACACGGCATAATGATCACCCCCCCAGCCTTCCGCGGCCGCGGCCGCGTCTTCCGCACTCACCTGCAATGCCAGGTACTCCCGCAGGAAAAACTCACCTAACACACCCTCCGTCACTTGTTCCCAATCCGCCCCCAACGTATCCAATAACGAGATAAGTGTGACTGTTTTAGGTGCATCATCGGCCAGGTAGCGGGTGGGATGGAGAATTTGCTCCGTGGATGTGGGCAGTTCGCGCCAGGCTTCATCCACCCTGGCAAAGCCACCTTCGTTGTAGAGTGCCTGGGCGAATGCCAGACCCGCCTCATAAGGAAAAGCGAAAAGATGGGCCAGCGGCGGGATGGTACTTTGTAAAGTGTCCATTTCCAGATTGGTGATTTCCTGCAAAAGTTCTTGCTCTTGATTCGGATCCAGATATTCCAGGATATATTGTTGTTGTACCAGGGTGGCATCCCCTTCCACAAAGGCCCGGAAAGCCAGTGATGCATCCCCAAACATACTTTCATCATTGAAGGCGGTGAGGTTGTAATATTGATCCTGAAGGGCGTGGGTATACTCATGGGCATGGGTCAGTTGTTCACCCACACTCAAAATATTATCCGCACTGATAACCACAAATTCCCCGGTGGTAGGGTCATAATACCCCGCTACCTGTTCACTCAACAGGTCAATCGTAAAATTGGCATAATCAAAATCCAGGGGAACAAAGTCAAAGGCATTTAAGAACAAAACCGTTTCTAATGTGTCGGTAACGGCTGTAGGGCTGGCCAGGTCGGTGGTGAGCAGAGCATTAAATTCTTCCGGGGTCATCAAAATGGGTTCGATGGCTTGCGTTGGGGTTAAACCGCGTAGGGAGATGACGTTGGTTTCTATTTCGGCACGAAGGTCGGCATTGACCTGATCAATGTTTAACACGGTTATTTCACTGGTAATCAGCTCACTGTCATGCCCATCTAGATCCACTGCCATTACACCGATGGTATAGACGCCATCGGCTGGGGGCAACCATTGTTCATATTGGGTTACTAAGGCAACATCATTTTCTGGGGTCAGAGAAAGATAGGTGTTGCCGTCAATGGTAATGTTTAGAGCGACCAATCCGTAGGCGTCACTGGCAGAAACGATAATGGGGATATTTTGGTTGGGGGCATAGGTGGCACCATTGAGGGGAGAAATGAGGCGTACGTAAGGGGGAATGTCGTGCAGGTCATTCACTTCGGTTTGTAGGCGGCCCACTTCCGCCTGGGATTCACCGAGATGGACGGTGAGGGTGGCGACTTCCTGTTGAAAGGAGGTTATTTCGGCTTCAAAGGTGGGAATCTGGATGTTACTAAGGTTGGCAATCTGGGTGGATTGCGCGGCCGCGACCGATTGGGTCGTGGACAGGGTGTCTTCTGTGTAGGTCAGTGTCATAGCCAATGCGCTATTTTCACTGTTTAGGTCGGCTACCTGGGCCGTGAGCCGTTGTCGGGCCTGTACAAAAAAGGTGACTGCGGCCAGTAAGGCCATAAAAAGCATTACCGCTACTAAAACGAGTCGTCTATTAAAGGTATGAGCCATAGTTTTAAATCCTGAAATAAACTGGTGATGTAAGGGCCACCCTTGTGGTTGCCCAACTAATAGGGCGGGTACACGACCTACCCCCATCCCTAACCCCGTCCCTTGGGGTGGGGAACTTTTCTCGGCGCGGTTTGGGGGCGTCCGCCCCCAAACCGCGCCGGTAGATTTCTCCCCTTCCCTCTGGGATCGCCGGGGGATGGGTCTTCAGCCCTAACCTACCCAGGCTGTTGCCGCCAACAATTAGAGGCTCAGGCCAAATTGAGAATTGCGGGTTGAAACCAACGGCCTTCGCCAGGTTCAGGCCTGGCCATCCTCGAAATTTTGAGAAGATAGGGTCAGGCCAATAAAGTTATGATGGTTTCCAGGCGGCTGACAGCGCGGCCGCGACCCAATGCCACCATAGATTCAAACAAGGGCGGAGAAACTTCCTGCCCGGTCATCGCCAGACGCATGACCCCCAGAAAAGGGCCAGCTTTGCCGTTGGTAGTATGTTTTTCGCCAATCTGGCGTAGCCCTTCGGCCAGCGCTTCACTGGTGAAAGGTTGAACTGTTTGGGTGAAGGCCAGGGCGTCCTGAAATGCGTTCGCGGCCGCATCTGCGGGTAAATTTTTATGCCCCAATTGCGCCGCGCTCAAGCTGAGGGGAGTGTCTTCAAAGAGAAACTGTAAGAAAGGAATGGCATCGGTGAGTCGTTTGAGACGCGGCCGCAGGGCTGGTGCCACGGCCAGCAACGCTTCTGCATTCACCTCATAACCGGCTGACTCCAGGAATGGTTTCAAAACTTTAGCCAGTGCCAACGGTTCCATCTCTTGAATGTATAACCCATTCAACCAGTCTAGCTTGCTATAGGGCATCCGTGAGGGGGCCGGGTTCACATCTTCCAGGCGGAACCGTTCAATCGCGGATTCAATGGTAAATTTTTCCTCGTCCGTACCCGATTGCCAGCCCACATTAGCCAGGAAGTTATTCACCGCCGCCGGTAAATAGCCTGCCTGCTGAAATTCTTCTACCTTGATCAGCACCCGCAATCCCTCTTCGGTAAAGGCTTGTGACCGTTTGCTCAGTTTGCCGCGGCCGCTGGGATTTAATATGACCGGCATGTGGGCGATAACCGGCATCTCCCAGCCAAATGCGGCATACAAATTGACATGCAATGGTGCTGTACTGATCCATTCATCGGCACGCATGATGTGGGTGATGTCCATAAAATGATCATCCACGACGTTGGCCAGGTGATAGGTGGGCAACCCATCCGATTTGAGCAACACGTTGTCTTGTACTTGTTTGTTAGGGAAACGAATGCGGCCGCGAATGGCATCATAAAAACTCGTTTCCCCTTCTAGGGCCATCTTAAAACGCACCACATAAGTCAGTCCCGCCCCCTCTTTCTCGGCTACCTGGGCCGGGCTAAGGGTGCGGCACCGCCGATCATAGCCAATGGGTTGTTTATTGGCCTTTTGCGTTTTCCGCATCTCATCCAGCTCTTTTTCGGTGCAGAAACATTTATAAGCGTGTCCGTTTTCCAGCAACCAGTTAGCCCATTGCCGGTACATCATAGCCCGTTGCGTCTGAATGTAAGGACCAAAGGGTCCCCCGATGTCTGGCCCCTCGTCCCATTCTAACCCCATCCAGCGCAACCCGTTCATAATCACTTCCACTGCCCCTTTAACGGTGCGTTTCTGATCTGTATCTTCGATGCGCAGGATGAATTTTCCGCCATGTTTGCGGGCGAACATCCAGTTAAACAAGGCAGTACGTGCCCCACCAATATGCAAATACCCCGTGGGACTGGGGGCAAAACGAACACGAAC
Organism: Chloroflexota bacterium; assembly: GCA_018004935.1. Lineage (GTDB taxonomy): Bacteria > Chloroflexota > Anaerolineae > Promineifilales > Promineifilaceae > Trichofilum. The sequence continues at coordinate 44,941 of JAGNBF010000003.1, forward strand.
AGTCATGGTCTTCCTCTAATGTTGAATTCTGGTGGGCAATGGTTGTGTTTGCCCGACTGGTGATCATCCCCGTTTCGGCATCCAGACCTGGGGATTGTGGCAATTATACAGGATTGTGCAAGGGTTGGATGAAAATGGGCAGGGCGATTGCATACTGGGGTTTCCCCCACCCCTAACCCCGCCCCCAGGGGCGGGGAATTTTTTAAGGGCCGTTTTTCGCGGTTTGCCCGCGAAAAACGGCTCAAGTTGCTTTTACTTCCTTCCTGCTGGGAAGTGTGAGGAGAAAATGTGGCCTGTGCTTGTCGAAGGCAAACGGGTTTTGACAGGCTCAGCGCTCGAGAGGGTTAGTTGTTACGTAACTGTTCAGTTCAGAGACGGTTTTAGTCCGTTTTGGATGACTTCAACGGATTTAGAAAGGAACGGATTAAAGGCGACCTCGGGAAAATCTGTTTGTTTCTTAATCCGTTGATGTAACCGATACTTACCACGGTCATAAAGTGACATTTTGTTAGCGGCAACAGATTGGTAGGTTTGGACTGAAGACCCATCCCCCTTCGATCCCAGAGGGAAGGGGGGAGAAACCTACCGGCGCGGTTTGGCGAGCGTCCGCTCGCCAAACCGCGCCGAAAATAGTTCCCCGCCCCCAGGGGCGGGGTTAGGGGTGGGGGTGGCCTTGGATAAACCCAACACGACGATAAAGTGAGACGGCGACAGGGCGAAAAAATGTCAGATTTTGCCCTTTGACAGTATAACTGAACGCTTACAGTAGTTACGAGAAGATATGATTACCAGGATTTAAGTAAGCGCAAGCGGCAAAAGAGATAAACAGCCAAGACGAGTACCAGAAAAGAGGGCAGAACACTTTGTATGATTAGTTTGATGCTCTGCTCTTGGCTGTTAAAGGGTTGGTTTTGTGGGGTGGGGTTGGGGGACAGTTGGCTGATGGGAAAGGGAGCTGGGGTGGTGATTGACTCTGAGGGGCAGGAAGTAGGGTGGTTATCTTGTGGGTGTTGTGTTGGGAGCGGCTGGGGCGCAAAATGAGGGGCGTCTAACCAGCGGTGGCTATACCACACCTGTGAGCCTTGCCCGCCTGACCACAGATAGGCCTGCGGCCGCACAAACCATACTACATGTAGTTCATTGCCATTGGCTATGGTGATCTCGGGCCATTCGGGTACGTCCCCACTAAATGAGACTATCGGTTCGGGGGTTGACCAGATGTGCCCATTCCAATTGAGGTGTAACAGGTCTAATCCACTCTGAGGTGCAGTGCGCCGCCCCACCATTACCAGATGCAGATGTCCCAGGCTATCACTGACCATAACGGCATGGTCCAGGCGGCCCTGATAATGGCTCCATGCACCGTATAAGTTGGGAATGGGGGTGGGCGTATTCCAACTGCGGCCGCGATCTGCGGACACCCCGTAATAGATCAAATCACTGTTCGTATCCTGCCACACCACCACCAGATTCCCGGCTCCATCCTGCCCTAACCCTGCCTGGCGGGCCGCCTGTTGTGGCAGGGATAACTGCATTGGATTGGACCAACTTTGCCCCCTATCTACAGAGTGGGCAAACTGGATGGTAGTTGGGTCAACCAGTTGCCCTTGTGCCCCCCCCACGCCCGATTCCCATATCAGGAAGAGATTATCGGTGGTATCTATATGCAATTGGGGCTTGGCCGAACCGGTGGGTATAAACGAAACATCTATCGCCGGACTCCATTCCTGGAGGGTGGCGTCGCGATATCGGGCATAAACATGGTAGCAGATGGGGCAATTTGAGGTACTGACGTTGCTTGTATAAACCAGGTGAAGGCGGTTTTGGCTATCATGGGCCAGGGTAGAATAATACCCCTGGCTAATGGGGGTTACTTGCCAGTTATATGCACAGGCGGCCTGACTGATATGAGCCTGGGCATAATAAATGGTGGTATCGCGAAAGGTCAGGTGTATTTGCCCGGTGCTGTCACTGAGTAACGTAGGGCGGGTTGCCTCAGTGCCACCCTTGACCGGGCAGGCAACAATATCGTTGCCCGGTTGCCAATGTTGACCATCCAAACTGCTGGTGTACATGACCAGATCGTAAGCGATACCGGTCTCATCGGCGGGTAGGCCCGAAGTCCAAACAACATGGATTTGCCCGCTACTGTCGGCAGTAATATCAGGAAACCAACCATCACCCAGGTTTTGCGGCCGCGACCAGTCACCCGCCTGACTCTCTCCTGCTGGACTTAACCCCACCCATAAAAGGCATAACAGGGAAAAAGCATATAGCCATTGCCGCATAACCAACCTCCAGGAAATTAAAGTGGGTTCTGGAGTGCTGATTACAGTTCAACAGAAGCAATCGTAATTGCCTAGTGACAGTTATCACCTGGATTGGTGCAGAATGTGAGAGATTACTGGTACTGAGGTACTTGTGTATCAGGGCAGAAGTCTCTAGCACAGTACGGCGTAAGTAGAACCCAGGGTTTTTTCTTATTTTTGGAACTGGCGGATGATAAAGGTGGCTCCCATGATGAAGAGAAGTGGCAGGACCAGGCTCTGGAAGATTAAAAACACATCATCATTTTCGGTGGTAATGTCGCCGTAAAAACCCAAACTTTCTGTTTGTGCGCCCGCGGCCGAGAGGGGGACGACGGTAGGTGTGGTGAGTAGTTCAGCGGTGGGAGTCGCTGGTGGGGGGGTGAGCGTTGGTAAAAAAACCTCTTCAACACGGGGCACGTCTAATAAACGGTGGGCATACCATACCTGGGAGCCAAAACCACCTGACCAGATGTACGCTTCAGGACGAATGAACCAGGTGACATGCAATTCCTGACCATTGGCGATGGTGATCTCTGGCCATTCCGGCACGTCACCGTAAAACGAGGCAATGATCTCCGGATCGGACCAGGCGCTTCCATCCCAGGTGAGATGGAGCAGATCCAGACTAGACTGATTGGCGCTGGTGCGCCCTACCAGTACCAGATGTAAATGCCCCTGGCTATCGGCGGCCATGACGTAATGATCCAGCCGTCCAGGATAAATACTCCACCCGCCCCAAATATGGGGAATGGCCGCGGCCGCAGTCCAGGTACGGCCGCCATCCCCCGAGATACGATAATGAACCAGATCTGTTTGCGGGTTGAGCCAGACTACTACCAGATTACCTTCCCCATCCAATCCCAGGCCAGGATGTCTCGCCCGTTCGCCATCAGCAGAAAGTTGACTGGGTAGGCTCCAGGTCTCGCCCCGATCTGTGGAGAAAGAGAATAAAACAACCGTGGGATCAACCAACTGCCCATAAGAGCCACCAATGCCAGCTTCCCAAAAGAGATAAAGGTTGTCTTGCTCATCTATGATCAACTGAGGTTTGGCGGAACCGATGGGTAAGGTGGAGACATCGGTAGCCGATGACCAGCTTTGCCCATCGTTATCAGAGAAGCGATAAAACAGGTGGTAACAAATGGCACATTGATCGGAAACGACGTTATCCGTATATAAAAGGTGCATGCGGTCCTGGTTATCGAGGCCAAAAACAGAAAAGTATCCCAGATTAATCGGTTTGAGGGACCAACTTCCGGCCTGCCCCGCCAGATCTGCCGGAGCCTGGGCATAGAAGACGGTGGTGTCTCGATAGGTCAGATGTAAGCGGTTGCGGGCATCGGCCACCAGATAAGGACGGGTAACTTCACTACCAGCCGATTGCGGCCGCGCCCCAATGTCATTCGGTGGACTCCAACGTACCCCATCGGTACTCCCGGTATACATTACTACATCATACCCCTTAAAATTATCGGAATCGCCCACGGCGCTGGCATAAACCAGATGAACATAACCAGTGGCATCGGTAACGATGTCGGGGAACCAGCCATCACCCAGACGTAGCGGCCGCGACCAGGTATTATTCTGGCTCTGACCTGGTGGACTGGCCCACAACAGGAACAAGATGAGGAGGGGAATGGCGAGGAGAAGACGTTTCATGGATGATTAAGTAACGGATTTAAAAAGGAACGGATTAAAGATGACCGTAAGCGTTCAGTCATATAACTCCATCCGCCAGACCCGCCCGGACGTAAAACGACCGGGCTATGGTTACAAAAGCCGCTGGCCTGGGGTTTTAGTCCGCATGGCCTGGTATGTTTAGCCCGGCGGGATAACTGAACGCTTACAGATGACCTCTGGAAAATTCGTTTATTTCGGCATGGTTCAGGTCAGCTTTACAAATTTGTAGGACGATTTGGTAAATCGTCTCGTGGGCGATTTACCAAATCGCCCTACAAACTGTTAAGCACCATTTGCCGACTTTTGAACCACGCCTTTATTTCTTAATCCGTTGTTGTAACTATAACCGTTCAGTCATGAATATGTTTATGGCCCAACTACGCCCGTAACCTGATAAACCTGAGTTGTTGGATTGGTAAAAACGGGTGTCAGAAAGGGATCATTGGCTGGATGATAACTGCCCAGGGCTTGCTCGGCTGGGCCGTACAGAACGTAATCCACACTATAGGTTTCCAGAGTCGCCAGCCGCTCCTCATCCGGCGTCTCCGGGGCGAAAAAGGTGTTCACCATTTCCGTTTTGCCGAAAAAGTCCAACGTTTGTGCCCAATGGGCCAGGAAAGCGTGGGTTCCCGTCAGAGCGGGAATGTATTGCCCGGTGGTGACAGAACTCAGCACCACATCATCCCCTTCAGCATTTTGCTCCAACCAGGCGAAGGCGTCCAATTCGTCATGGTACAGGTAATAAGGGTAATCGTGGCGGCGCAATTCGTCAAAACGCCATAACCACAGATAGAGGTTGGTAGGAATAACAACCAGTAAGAACAGGATAGGAACGACTTTTTGCACCGTTTGTGGCGTCAGGGGAAGGCGGAAACGGCTCAATCCCGGAGCTACCCAGTCATACAACGCCAGCGTCGCCAGGATGCCCATCGGCACTTGCCAGCCGTTGAGCATGTGAACCTGGAAATCGGTGGGGATGTAGAGCAGGAAGAAGTTGGCGACGAACCAGGCCACCAGGAAGAGGGTTTTGTTGTCGAGCGCGGTGAGGCGATGCGGCCGCAACCGCACCAATCCCACAATCGCCAGCCACAACAACGGCCCAAAAAAGATGAGCAGGTGGAACGGGGGCGGCGAGTACACCCCGGCATTGGCAAATTGGGCCAGCACCTCTTCCCACACCGGGTCGAGCGAGGTCAAAATGAAGGAGTAGAGGGCAGGCCACCAGGAGATCAGCCCCAAAATGATGAGACCCTGCACCAAAAACCAGGGGAAACGGCGTTCCCGTGCCCAAAACAGCAGGGTGTACGCGCCCAAAATGCCATAAACCAGCACCAGATCGTAGGCGTGTTGCCAGCCGAAAAACAGCCCTAGCAGTCCGGCGTACACGGCATAACGGAGTTGTCCTTTCTCCTGTCCGCGCAGAAAAAGGTAGAAGATGGCGATGTATAGGGCCGCGCCGATGAAATGGGGGTAGCCCAAAACGCTCAAAAAGGTGTTGCCTTCGGCGGTGAAGATGTCGAGGAGCCAGCGCAGGGGCAGGTCGGTGTCGAGGAACAGTTCGCGGTAAACGATAAGGAGCCAGCCCAGCCCGGCACTGAAGGTGATAAGGAGAAAGGCGGTTTGTCTGCGGCCGCGATCCGGCAAAAACCAGCCGCAAAACAGGTAGACCAGCGGCAAAAACAGGGCCGTCGCTACCACCCGCAGAACCTGGAACATGCCCGCATACCCCACCCCCACCAGATGGCCCAGCCGTCCCAATCCCCACCAGAGCAGGTTAAAAAAGATCGGCTGGTTCGGTTCCGGGGTCAGTTTGTTGGCGGATAGGTTGGCGTAGGTCAGTTCGCGCATCCAGGAAAAATATTGGCCGTGATCCGGCACATCCAGCATGATGCCCATGAACTGCTTCTCTGGCGGTGCAGTCAGCCAGCCAAAGAGGTAGGGCACACTGGTCAACACCAGAACCAACAGAACGATGAACGTGACAAAACGCCATTCGGCGCGGGTGATGATAGGGGAAGATGAAGGTGAGGTCATAACGTGGTGCGTGTTGCGTATTTGTAGGACGATTTTGTAAATCGTCCACTGGGCGATGTGCGTATTTGTGAGTCTACTGAAAAAAGGTCGCGCAGAGGCGCAAAGGCGCAAAGTTACCAGAGAAAAATTCGTGCCAATTCGTGTAATTCGTGGCTTCTTTCAGTGGACTCATTTGTAGGACGATTTGGTAAATCGTCCACTGGGCGATTTACACAATCGCCCTACAGAGGATCCGTTAAGGGGCCGACTTTGTTAATGAGGGCCGGTGTAGTTGGGCGAAGCAAAGGCCAGGCCAGAAGAGCCAGAGAGAGCAAAATAACCGGTAGCAGGCTCAGTAACCCTTTGAAACCGATGATTGTACCCAGGTTGCGGGCGATGTTACCCGCTTGCCAATGCACCAGCAGGTAATCCGTCCAGGGGTTGGCGATGGTGTCGGGGGGGAACGCTTGTCCGGCCAGGGTCATGCCCCAGGTTGCCACGAAAGACCAGACGAGCATCAGGGCGAATCCCCATTTCAGCCAGCGGGTTGTGGGGGATGTGGGTTGGGTCAGCGGCCGCAACACCACCATCACCGGTAGCAGTAAAAACGGCAACATGGGCAACAAATAACGCGGCCCCACCGAGAATCCACCCCACCACATCACCGAGGCACTATTAAACAGGAACATGAAGCCGATGCAGGCCAGCGTCACCAGCCATTCCACCCGATATTGGCGAGAACGCCACCACTGTACCAGGCCCGGCAAGGCCAGCAGTAACCAGGGGGATAACCAGAACAACCCCCGGAACAGGCCAAAGGTGATCCCCCACACGGCATCGGGGCGGGGCAGGCCCAGGCTCATAAAGCCGGTGCTGTGGGAATCCACCCACAGTTCTGAGTAGCTGTACCCCAATTCCAGGTAGCCACCGAAGATAGTTTTGTTGTAGAGCATCCACGCGGCCGCGATCACCCCCGCTGGCCCAATCACCCAGCCAATTCTGCGCCATTCCCCTTGCTGAACCAGCCCGTACAAGGTGTACAGGAACAACACCCCCACTAACAAAAAGGTCGGGTACTCCGTCACCACGCTGTAAGCCAGGAACACCCCAATCGTCATCAGCCGACCGGGTGACAGCGGTTTGGCGGCCATAAAGACCAGATAAAACGCGCCAAACAAGAGAAAGGCACTCAGTTGGTGGCCGTAAAAGGTGTTGGCGTAGGCGAAGGCCGGGGTTAGCAGGCCATAAGCCAGGGCCAACACCAGCCGCAACCCCAGATGATCGCTGAACCGCCCCAACACCCGGAACAACAACACGCCCAAAATGGCGGTTGGTACGGCCCCAAACAAGAAGGACAGGACGACCTGGGCGATAGCGAACCGTACTTTGTCGGTGTTGACGCCCGTGCCATCCGGGTTTAAGGTGGATTGAAAGGCGGAACTGTTGGCGAGCCGCTCGGTGAGGGGGGCCATGACCGGCAAATCCAGCACTTTACCCAGAGCGGCATAGACAGGAATCCCCAATAACGCCACGCCGGGGGCTTTATCGCTGTAATAATGTTCGCCCACTTTGGCATAATCCACCGTGTTGGCGACATATTTATCAATCTGGAACGTGCCATCATCCACCACTGCCACCACCATATCCAGGCGTGAGTTCTGGTTGGGGTCGGCCCAGCGGGGGAAGAAGTAGCCCGTGCAGAGGAGCAAGACGAGAAAAAGGACTAACTCGATCTGGCGTTCGCGGGTGAGGGATTGGCGGAGGTTGGTCATAAAGGCGGTTATTGGTGTATTAGTATATTGGTATATTGGTTATTGGGTTTGATGTTGGGTGACAGGTTTAGCCTAGCGGGTTAAAGTTACAAGTTACCTTACTCAGATGGGGAGTGCGGCCGCGGTCAATCGAGTACCACTAAAAATAGTGGTGGGGCCGAGTGAACATTAGAACATTACAAGATGTAATAATATGAGTTGGCGATGATCGTTATCGTCAAAAATGGTGGTACTGAAGAGATGTAAATGATGATAGCTGAAGAATAGGTAACGCTCATACCTTGCTATTGGTTAGCATCGTTAAGAATGTCCCCCATTAATGCCTTTAATTTGGCCTGGGCAGTTAATAGCTTTTCACTTAACGATGGGACTTGTGCTTGGTCAGACTGATTGAAATAAGCCATTACATCTTCAATTATTTTCACTACTGACTCTACTTCGCCAGCACGTGCAAAGTGTTTTATTATCTGCTCATTAAATTTTTGTTGTTCGGCACTTGTTATTGCTTTGATTTCAATTAGCTTGCTTTCAGTGGTCGCATTCATATCCTTCAATAATTGTGTTATCTCTTGGTTGAACCAATTGAATGCGGTCATCACTACGGTCATGTCCTCATTAGAAACGATCCAGTCATGCGTCTTTTTAGGATGAGTAAGACGATTGCGGATTTTTATCGCCTTTTGAAATGCTTCCCAACCCACTCCTCCTACATTAAGTTTAGTATTGGTCTGAAAACCTTTAGCAAGCATTGAAAAAGCAAAACGTAAGTTCTTGTTGATTTCAACAAAGTTAGTGTATCTTATATTGGTCTCTCCTTTTTCCTCGAGGTAATGGGATTCTTCAAGAAGAAATATTATTTCCTGTCTTGAAAACTCTGCCTGATAGTACCCCCCTTGGGTTTTGAAGGCTACCTGCTTCATTTGATAAACAATGCCTTCAATTGAAGCAAAAATGGCCCGGTAAATTGCCCGACGCAAGGTCATATCTTGTTCTTTGCCTTGAACCAATTTTGCTAATTTGGAAAGATCGTCTTGCGAAATATAAAGAAGCTCAGTGAGTTCACTTAATGACTCCTGCAAAGCTTTATGTTCAGCAGTTTTTCGTTTGATTTCCTCTGGGATTCTTGCTTTAATGTGGTCAGGTAGCCCATCTAAAGGATTAGCGATTAGGGATGACATAGCATATGTCTCGTAAACATTAGTTGCAAGCTGCCCCTCAAGTAAGAGATGAAATGGGGAGACTGAAGGCTCGTTGCAATGCAAATTAGCGGGTTCTTTATTTCAAGAAAAGAGCTACGATCTCAAGGCGGCTAGATTGGCTACTTTATTCGAGCAATTCTTTCAAGCCGTTTAAAAATTTGGGCGAAAACACTTCTTCCTGTATGGCATTCTTGAATAATTGAAGCAAATCCTCTTCGCGGATGTCCAAAGGGCGTGGGACTATATTGTTGTTCTTCCACCATGAAAAACGGATTTCCTCATTGCCAGTTTCTTTGATTTCCAGTTTCTCAATGCGACATTCTGTATTATCAGGAAAAGAAAGAATGGCACGTTTAATTTCTTTGGCATATGGAGTATCTCTCATTGTTTTAATCTCCTGTCTTCTAAACTATTGGCAACGCACGATGAAAAATAATACGGATAAAAAGCTGGAGCGTCAATGGGCTACTACCGCCTGAATGAGTAGGCTGGGAAGTAGGGCAGGTACTCATAGGGAGTGATTTGGTGACTGAAGGAAGGGGTGATAAGTTCGTGGAATGCGGCCGCGCCAGGTCATTGGCGCACGAATAACCATGATGCCTTTATACCCAACTCTCTATGAGCGCGGAAAGGTCAGCAAGGAGCAAAAATGAGTAGAGAAGAAGACCCCATTGCGGCCGCAATCGGCGCGATCATCAATAGCGGTGCTCTTCGGCGGCTGGTGGCAAGCCGATCCCAACGATAACTCAGTGCTGATCCTTCTGGCTCACAACATAGTCGAGCGGGAGCAGTTCGATCAAGGCATCGGGTTTGGCATCTATGAGGCCATTGCGACGTTTCAGGCATGGGCGTCGGCCTTGCCAGGGTAAAGACGAACGGGTTCTTCGGGAATTCAGGGGGTTGACACCAGATGTACGGGCTGGCCTTGTGCCTGCCCAGTGTGGGGCAACCACAAGGGTTGCCCGTACCCCACGAAACCCCGAAGAACCAGGCATGGGTCAGGCCAGCTTTATAAATTTGTAGGACGATTTGGTAAATCGTCTCGTGGGCGATTTACCAAATCGCCCTACAAACTGTTAAGCACTGCTTGCCGACTTTTGCACCACGCCGGTTTTCAGGTACAAGGGGGTGGGGACGCGGCCGCGTAAACACATTGACGGTGGGCATCGTTGTTGACTATACTGCGGGGCTGATCGTGCCCGATGACCCCAAACCAACAACAACCTTTGTCTATTGGATAAAAAATTGGTAGCTTCCCGACGCCAGAAATTCCTCTCTTACTACAAGCCCTATCTGGGTCTGCTTTTGGCCGACCTGGTCTGTGCGCTGATCGTCTCGGCCACGACCCTGCTCATCCCCCTGTGCATCCGCTACATCACCAAAAATGTGTTGGCCGACAATACACCTGATGCCCTCAACCAAATCTACCTGATGGGCACGGTGATGCTGGCCCTGGTGCTCGTGCATACGGTGTGCAACATGTTCGTTTCCTATCAGGGGCACATGATGGGGGCCATGATGGAAAGCGATATGCGGCGTGAGTTATTTGACCATTTTCAAAAGCTGTCGTTTGCTTTTTATGATGAACAAAAAACGGGCCAGCTCATGACCCGCATCACCAATGATTCCTTTGACATGTCCGAGTTGTATCATCACGGCCCTGAAGATGTCGCCATTTCTTTCTTAAACTTTGTCGGTGCGTTCATTATCTTGATCAACATCAACGCCCAGCTTACCGTCATCACCCTGCTTTTTTTGCCCATCATGGCGGTTTATGCGTTTCACTTTAACAAGAAGATGAAGCTCGCCTTGAGAAGAAGCAAGGACAGAATTGGCGATATCAACGCCCAGGTGGAAGATACGCTTGCGGGCATCCGGGTGGTTAAGTCATTTACCAACGAAGAGATCGAAACGAAGAAGTTTGCCACCGAAAACAACCGGTTTGTGGACAGCCGCAGAGATGGGCATAAAAGTGAGGCCTATTTTTATGAAGGGTTGATCGCCTTCACCCAGATCATGACCATTGCCGTGGTCATCTTTGGCGGCGTCAGGATTGTCAACGGTTCCCTGGACCTGGCCGATTTGCTAACGTTTTTGTTGTATATTGGCATCCTCATTGAACCGATCCAACGCTTTGGTAATTTCACCCGGCTGTACCAGGAAGGCATGACCGGGTTTGAACGGTTTATGGAAATTTTAGAGGTGGAGCCAGATATTGAAGATACACCTGGAGCCACTGAACTCACCCAGGCTCAGGGGCATGTGGAATTTAGAGGCGTCAGTTTCAAGTACAAAGAAGGGCATAATGATGTGCTGAGGAACATCTCGCTGGAGATACAAGCGGGCGAATATATCGCCCTGGTGGGGTTTTCCGGCGTCGGTAAAACAACGCTGTGTTCTTTGATACCCCGCTTTTATGAAGTAAACACGGGGGAGATACGGCTCGATGGGCGGGACATCCGGGGTATTCGTTTGCATTCGTTAAGAAGGCACATTGGCATTGTCCAGCAGGATGTTTATCTGTTTGCCGGGACGGTGGCCGACAATATCCGGTATGGGAAGTTGGATGCCAGTCGAGAGGAGATTATCGCGGCCGCGCACAAAGCCAACGCCCACGATTTTATTATGGCCCTGCCCCAGGGGTACGACACGGATATTGGGCAACGGGGCGTCAAACTCTCCGGCGGGCAAAAACAGCGGTTGAGCATTGCCCGCGTCTTCCTGAAAGACCCCCCCATCCTCATTTTTGATGAAGCCACAAGTGCCCTGGACAATGAAAGCGAAAAGGCGGTCAAAGAGTCACTGGAGAAGTTAAGCAACAATCGCACCACCCTTGTCATCGCCCATCGCCTGTCTACCATCCGCAACGCCCAACGGATTGTGGTCTTAACGGATAACGGCATTGGGGAACAGGGCACACATGACGAGCTAATCGTTCTAAACGGAACTTATGCCAATTTATACAACCTGCAAGCCAAGATATGAGCGTAGGAAACGCGGCGTGCGCCCAATCTGGAGATAACCGGAGAATCGCTATGGCCGGTCCCCTGACCGTGCCACTTTGTTGCAGAGTGAGAATTAGGGTCAGGCGTTACCCATTTCTCTTTTCGCTGACACCAGCTACAATCGTTTGGCACACCACAGCAAAAAATACCCGCGGCCGCAACGGTGGCAGAAATCCCCTTTTTAATGTCCTTTATGTATCTTTTCAATAAAACGCGGTGACGTTGGTTGAGCTTGTCGCAACCAACCACCTTCGACAGGCTCAGGCTACGTTTCCACCGAAACATTGCGAAGATACTCCTTTATCAATAAATCCCAATTCTTTACACTTGGAGCATAATAGCTGTGGCACACCTTTTTACTTTTTTGGAAGCACCGCAATTTGCCGATGAAGATAAAACACGTCGCGCTCGTGCCCTAAATGCCTTACATATCAATATGGGCAGTGCCATGCTGGTGTTAGGCTCATTAGGCATCCTCTTCATATTCCGTGAAAAGGTTATCACAACCCTCATCGTCCTCATCGGCTCCCTCATTGTCGGCCTAAGCATATTTTTTAATCGGCGCGGTCAGGTTTTTGCCAGTGGCATCACCTTGCTTTGCTTTTTGTGGCTCATAACCATCTTCATGACCATTATATCCGGGGGGATACGTAGCCTGGATATCATCTTTTTCGTTTCCGGGACAGTAGTGGCTGGTATTATTTTGGGGGCCAATGGCGCCCTGGTTTATGCCCTATTAAGCCTGCTCACCGGTTTAGGTCTCATTCTGGCCGGTTATCTGGGATTCACCTTCCCTCAGCTATTCACCTTTCCCCCCATCTCCGCCTGGATCATCCTTTTCATCAACCTCGTTTTTACAGTCGTCCCTCTGCAAGTCGCCCTAAAAAGCCTTTCCGAATCCGCCGCACGCTCCCTGGCCAGCGAAGAACGTTACCGCCTGATCGCTTCGGTGATGTCCGATTATGCTTTTTCCGTCACCTATGGCACCAACGGGGAAATAGAAGATCAATGGTTAAGTGGGGCTTTCACTTCTATCACCGGCTACACCCCTGAAGAATATTTTGCCCGGGGTGGGTGGCTCGCCCTCTTGCATCCTGATGACCTGGAGCAAGATGAACAGGACATGGCCCAATTGCGGCTGAATCAAAAAGCGATCACCCAAATCCGTATCATCCGCAAAGATGGCACCATTCGCTGGGTACGCGCCTATGCGCATCCCCAATGGGATGAAAATGAGCGACGGCTGGTTGGCATTTATGGAGCAGTGCAAGATATCTCAGAACAAAAGGAAGTAGAGACCAGTTTGCGTCAGCGGGAAGTGATACTAGAAGTGGTGGCGGATGCGGCTAACACCTTCCTCAAAATTCCTGAATGGACGCCAGAAATATGGAACACCGAAATTAACCGGCTTCTGGAACAGTTAGGAACCATTATGAAAGCGACTCACGCCTATCTCTTTGAGCATCACGCCCTACCCGATGGTTCCCCCGGTTTATCTCTGCGGTATGAGTGGACATTCCCCGGTTTTGAAAGCGATCTGGACAACGCGGCTTATATCAATTTATCGGCCGATTTATCAGTTTATAGCGATGATTTTCGCAGTTGGAATTATCATATGATGTCCGGCTTACCCTATGTGGGGGATGCCCAGCATATCAGCGCCCAGGAATTGACGAACTTGCACACGCGGGATATTGAAGCCCTGTTGGATGTGCCCATTTATATTGATGGATTGTGGTGGGGCATTATTGGGTTTGATGAGATGACGCGGCCGCGTGAATGGTCTAATGCAGAAGTAGACGCGTTAATCACAGCCGCCAGCCTGCTGGCCGCCACCATTAAACGGCGGCAAACCGACTCCATGTTGCAGGCGGAACTGCAACAACGAAAAATACTCATTGATGAACTAGAAGCCCGCAATGCCGAACTAGATCGGTTCAATTACACCGTATCCCATGATCTCAAAACCCCCCTGGTCACTATCAAAGGATTTCTCGGTTTTCTGGAAAAGGACGCGGCCGCGGGCAACATCGAACGCCTCAAAGAAGACTCCAAACGCATCGCCAACGCCGTAGACAAAATGAACAGCCTCCTCCACGATCTGCTCGAACTCTCACGCATTGGCCGCGTCACCAACCCCTCCGAAGAAATCCCTTTTGCCGAACTCGTGCACGAAGCCCGGGAACTAACCCATGGTCGGCTAGAGCAACATGGCACTCATGTACACATTCAGCCAGATTTGCCCATCGTCTATGGCGACAAACCCCGCCTGGTGGAAGTCCTACAAAACCTGCTCGACAATGCCGCCAAATACATGGGTGATCAACCCCACCCCATCATTCATATCGGTCAATGCGGCCAAGAAAACGACCAGACCATTTTCTACCTGCGTGACAACGGCATTGGCATCGCTCCCGAATATTACGACCGTATTTTTGGCCTCTTCAATAAACTTGATGCCCTCAGCGAAGGCACAGGCATAGGTTTAACCCTCGTCAAACGAATCATAGAAGTACATAGCGGCCGCATCTGGGTTGAAAGTGAAATGGGAAAAGGTTCCACCTTTTACTTCACCTTACCAACCCACGGGCAAGGTAACTAAATGAAAGAAAAACACTTACGGGCTACAGGACTGGCAGAGTTCCTGGAAGAGCAAGACATTGCCAGCGTCTTACGCCTCAATGCCTGGTTATTCCTCGGCCTGGCCCTGGTGGCCTTTACCGGATACGGCTTCATCGGCGGTGCTAACTGGTCCCATTTCGCACGGAATTCCACTCTCGTACTTATCGGCAGTATTCTCGTCCTCTTTTTCTTAAACAAAAAACAAGTCACACAAGCCGCCTATTCCTCACTCATCATTTATGGGATCATCATTTTTTACTCCGCCTGGAACGGCGCTGGTGTTCAAGGCATCGCTTACATGCTGTTTATTCTGGTGGTATTAGGCGCTTCCCTGTTCATTGGTCGGCGTGCCGGTTATCTCACCGCTTTATTAGGCGCACTCCTCGGTTTCATCCTGCTTCTGGCCGGACGTGCCGGTTTACTTATCAATATCCAAAGGCCATCCGTAGACATCATCATTTGGATGATGCTCGTGGCCGGATTCTTTATCGCCGCCCACCTTATTGGCCTGGTGGGTAGACAGGTAGAACGTTCGCTGGTCAGCGCTCAGACAGAATTATCCGAACGTATCCGGGCCGAAGCTGAAGTTCGCCGTATCAACAGCGAACTAGAGCAACGCGTGGCCGAACGCACCGCCGAACTCACCACAAACCAGGAAATATATCGTCGTCAGGCCCATGAAATGTCCCTCCTTTACAAACTCGGCAATTCCCTCGCCGCTGGTCAAAGTCTATATAACACCCTAAACGCCTTACAGACCGAGATAACCCAAATCATTCAGGCCGATGCCTTTTATGTCGCCATTTATGACGCCGACACCGATATCGTTCATTACCCCATTTATTTTGATCAGGGCGTCCCTACCCTTATCCCCTCACGCCAACTAAAAGAAAGACCCGGCCTTACTGGCGCAGTAGTCTTTGGTGGCAAAACCCTCTACTTGCCTGATATGTTCACCCCTGCTGTCGAAGCCCTCTATGCCCCCATAAACGACAATCAAATTAACTTGCATACCTTCTTAGGGGTGCCTTTAATTTCCCACGATCTCGTCATCGGCATGTTATCCGTGCAAAGCAATCAGATAAATGCCTACGATCCCGACCAAATCCTGCTCGTAGAATACATTGCCGTACAGGCCGCCTTAGCCATTGACAAAGTCCGCCTACTCGATCAACTCCAACAAGAGCTAAGCGAACGACAACGAACCGAACAGGCATTAAGTTTCTCTGAAGAGAAATTCTCCAAAGCATTTCATACTACCCCCATTCTGATGAGTATTGAAGGTGCCAATGGTCGTTTCATTGATGTCAACCAGGCCTTTGCCCAGGCCATTGGTTATCCGCGTGAAGCATTCATTGGTCGTCGCGCTTCAGACCTGGATATCTGGGCGGCCAATGAAGATATAAAGAAGGTTCGTACCTTACTCCAGGAGCAAGATTACTTCCAGGATGTGGAAATACAGTTCCGCCAGCAATCAGGTGAGGTAGGGGTTGCCTTAATGTCTAGCGAACGGTTCAAAGTGGGCAACCAGCAATACTCCATCACCTCAGCCCTGGACATTACCGAACGTAAACGGGCTGAAGCCGAACGCGAGAAGCTCATTGTGGAATTAGAAGCCAAAAATACTGAGCTAGAACACTTTACTCACACCGTCTCCCACGATCTGAAAGCCCCTCTGGTGACAATTCGTAGTTTTTTGGGCTTCTTAGAGCAAGATGCCCTGGCCGGTAATTTTGAGCGTATGAGGAGTGACCTGGCCCGCATTGTGGGGGCAACTGATAAGATGCAACGGCTGGTAAGTGAACTGCTAGAACTTTCACGGGTTGGCCATACCATGCACCCACCTGAAGCCATTCCCTTTGAAACCATTGCCCAGGAGGCGCTCACGCTGGTATCTGGCCGCATTACCCAACGGGGAGGAATTCGGGTGAATATTGCGCCGGGACTCCCCGTTGTTTATGGCGACCGGACGCGCCTTGTTCAGGCAATGCAGAATCTTATTGATAATGCGGTGAAATTTATGGGCGCTCAGCCAGATCCTCGTATCGAGGTGGGGCTACGGGGGTATGAAAGTGATGGTAAACCTATCTTATTTGTTCGAGATAATGGGGTTGGCATTGCGGCACAATATCACCACAAAGTGTTTGCCCTCTTTAATAAATTGGATGAACAGGTAGAAGGAACGGGGGTGGGACTGGCACTGGTGAAACGAATTATTGAAGCACACAGCGGCCGCATCTGGGTAGAGAGTGAAATTGATAAAGGCGCAACCTTTTGTTTTACCTTAAAGGGAATTGGTACATCAAAATAACTCCTAAGGATTGACGATTGTAACTCTACACGTAACCGTTCAGCCTTCAGAAGGTTTGTATCACTGGTCAACACCTTTGCGGAAACCTTTGAAAGGCTCTTTTTCGCAGGGAACTAAACGCTTACACTATATAC
>JAGNBF010000003.1:62085-82057 GCA_018004935.1 Chloroflexota bacterium
GGATTGACGATTGTAACTCTACACGTAACCGTTCAGCCTTCAGAAGGTTTGTATCACTGGTCAACACCTTTGCGGAAACCTTTGAAAGGCTCTTTTTCGCAGGGAACTAAACGCTTACACTATATACACCCTCGAGGGCTGAACTTGTCGAAGCCTCATGTTGCCTTCGACAAACTCAGGCCCATTTTCCCCGAAATAGTGAGAAGATGCCTTAGGATTGGCGATTAAATAACTTGAACATTTGCTGTGGCCGGTCTCCTGACCGTGCCACTCCCAGCGAACAAGTTATTTAGTTCTCATTCCTTAGTGAGTATAAAACGCTCAGGTTTCTACTCCTCAGCCACCGCCAGCGTGAGCGTCAATTCGTAATTCACCTCTTCGTCAAAAAACTCCTGTAAAAGCAAAGTCCACTCCCCATCTATCGTAATTTCAAAATCATTCAAGCTTTCCGCTTCACCAGCCAGGGCCGCATCTATACTCATTATCACATTGTTATCAGGGTCACGTAGAACCAGGACAACATCGCCAAAGGAATCTAGCGGCCGCAATAAGACATCCACCACATCACCCGTTTGCGCCGCAAATACCCACACAATCTCTTGCCCTACTGGAACCACCCCGGTTACCGTTTCCCCATTGGCAATATTACCCGCCAACTGTACCGAATTATTATTTCCCCCCGTTAAAACAATCTGGTACGAACTCGCCTCGCTAAAAAACTCTTGTACTAAAACCACATATTGCCCGGCTACCGGCAAGGTATAAACAATCGTCTCGGTTTCACCATAGAAAAATTCATCTTGAATCACCAGACGTTGTAAATTAGGGTCTAAGAGCCAGACCACCACATCTGCTCCTGGTGACAGGGGGGTCACTACCACGGTAACTTCATCACCCGCCTCGGCCACAAAAAACCAGGCATGGGCCTCATCCTCTTGTAAATCTTCACCCTTTACCTCGCCATAAGCCAGGTTACCCGCATCATAAAAATTGGTTAAGACCGCCCCCCCCTCATCCAGGGATAAGGTGTAATCTCCTCCCCGCTCATTAAACTCCCGCACGATAATGTCGTACTCCCCGGTAACCGTCAGCTCCAGATCCGCGATAATCTCTGTGTCCCCGCTAAAACCTTCATCCAGGTTGACTAACGTACTTCCTTCAGGCCCTACCAACTCCAGCACGGCATCAAACTGCCCCTCCAGGGGGGTTAAGATGATGCTGACCGTTTGCCCGGCACTGCCTTCAAACACCCAGGTTTGTGTGCCATTAGCTGGGAGCTGACCATTTACTTCCTGACCGAGGGCAAGGCGGCCCCCTCCAGCAAATTGTGGTTCGTTAGCGACAAACAGGCGCAATGTATAATGCCCTGGCTGACGAAAGAACTCCGTGACCTGAACCTGATAAGTTCCGGTACGATACAACAAAACATCTACCATCACTTCCGAATCCCCGGCAAAACCACTATCTAAAATCTTTACGGTTTTACCCGCCGGATCAATCAGCGCCACAATCAGGTCGGTGCTGGCACTGTTGTCGGGAATAAGCGAGATAGTGGCATAAGTGCCACTTTGCCCGGTAAAAAGCCAGGTATCGGTGTCGCCATTGGCCAGGTTGCCTGTTACCTGGGTGCCACTGGTGAGAGTCCCGACCACGTTGCGCGGCGTAACGGTGCTGATCAGTTCTGGGCCAGCAAAGAGTTGAATGTTGTGGAGCATCTGGCTAAAAATGGGATCGAAATGACTCCATTGGCCCGCGGCCGCGCCAAAAACCATCAGCCATTGCCCTTCGCCCCCGGCTGTGGGGGCAAGGGCGACTACCCGCAATTGCAGACCATCGGCCAGCACCGGCAAAAACCCTAACGGATTGCCCGCCACATCGGCCATGGCTCCGGTAATACCATTCACCTCTACCCCCTGGATAGGTTGTATGAGTGTGGCATTTTGTCCTAATGCCTGTTGCAACCCTTGGAGCGCCGTCCCACTCAAGGAAGGATCTAACAAAAGCAAGGCAAAAGCACCATTCCCGATAGCGGCCGCGTCGCTTGTAGTTGGGGCAAATAGTTGATTGCTCGTCTCTTTAGAATCCGTTACGGCCAGCCGGATCGTTGGCCCTAATCTGGTAATGGCTTCTGGCGAATCTAATAAGGCCGCCAGGTCCACCCAGGTTTCGGGAACCGCCACCTGCCCTCCCTCTACAGATCCTCCCACCACTTTCCAACCCGCGGGCACAGTCAAGACGGGCACAGGTTCGGCGGCGAATGTTGGCGCAACCGGTTCATTCACCATAGTGGGCACAAAAGGGTCCGTAATAGCAGGTTCCACACTCTCAACAGGGGTAGGGAGGGGGTTTGCGGGCGGTGGTGGGCTGGTTTCATAGGTTTGCCCGGTGGAACTGGTCGCAGGTATCTCAGGACGGGGTGAGCGGCAGGAGATAGCAAAGATCAATAACGACCCGGCCAACAAGCAGGTCAACCTGGATAAACGCATGGTTCCTCCTCCAGCGGGGATGGGACATTGACCGCAACCAATGAAAAATTACCCACCAACAATCGGCCCAATAAACCGATTGCCTCTGGGGCAATATATCATTGGCTGCGGAAGGCTGAACCAGAGAAAACAAAACCGACCCGCTTTTAGACGGTCAGTGGCACAGAGAGAACGACTGATTTCACTGCGGTCATTTTCTGGTTATGGCACGTCCCAATCATCGCCGATAATGATCAACACATCATAATCCCCATCGGGATTAGTGCCTGTGCTGACATTAAGCGGAGGAATTGCCATCAATTGTGTCAGATACCGGGTGGTAAAAGGATGAGTGCCAAAATCAATGATCTGCGTGGTGCGATAGGTGGCGGCATCGGCGTTACCAATCGTCGTAACGCTAATGTTATGGCTTTCCAGGTATTCTTGCGTCGCGGCCGCGAGGCCAAACTCGCTCGTGCCATTATAAATAGCGACACGAGCCGCTTCCTCCGCCGCACGTTCCGGCAAATTCTCAATAACTGGGGTGGGAATAGCGGGTGGGGCAAACAATTGATCCCGTAACTGGCGGATCCTGTCCCGGTTCGGAACAAGCACCTGTTGGCCATCGGGCGTTGTTTCATTGAATACGTAGCTGTAATCAATGACCGCCGTCTGGATACTCTCACGCGGAATCTCTTGCACTAACAGAGCCAGTTGAATCACTTGATCCAAGGTGAGATTTGTCTCTACATTGTCCTGAAATGTTTGCCACAGCTCCAAAGACTGGCCGAGAAGTTGTGGCAACATGTCTAACGACAATACCTTATCCCGTACCGCCAGAACAACTTCTTGTTGTCGGCCAGCACGATCTACATCACCCCCAAACGTGGCTCTGGTACGCGCATACTTTAAAGCGGTTTGCCCATCCAATTGATGTGTCCCCGCTTCAATATGAAACGGGTCATAGCCATAACACCTATCGGGGTACTTCAAATCCTCAATCGCTTCCGGTACTGTAATGGTAATTCCCCCGATCAGATCTACAACTTCGACGAAGCCATCGAAGTTGACAGTCACATAATAGTCAATCGGTACACCCAGGGTAGCGGCAACCGTTTCGGCGGCTAAAGCTGGCCCTCCCCCAGGGTATTCGTTAATTTCACCGGTGTAATGGGCGGAATTGATGCGATCTACACCAAAACCCGGAACCTCGACCCACAAATCACGGGGAATCGAGAGCGCGGCCGCGCTGTGCCCTACCGGATCAATTGTCACCACCATCATACTATCTGTGCGTGTCGGTCCCGTCTCATCACACCGTTGGTCAATCCCCAACAACAAAATATTGACCCGCTCTGGTCCTGCCCACGGCTGAAAGGCATTCTCCGAAATAAACGGTTGCACCACCGCCTCAGCATCAGCCGTATCATCAGAAGAGATTATTGCAGGATCAGGTTGAGAGGTGCCCCCAGTCGGTGCTGTAAAAACCGGTTCAAATACTTCCGAATCTGAAGCAATCGCTTCCACGGTACGATATAGCCAGGCGGCACTACCGACCAGCACCAGAAATATAACCAGCACAAGGATAACCACGCCCCACAAGGGGAGACGAATGGTGGCATGAGAACGGCGATTTGAGGATTGTTTTTCAGTCATTTTCACCTGAAAACGGATAAAACGGTCAAAATCATTATAACATGGCACAATCAGGGGGCAAACAGGCATAAAAAAGGACATCAGTGGGTCAAAGCGAGATAAACTCCGGGTGAATATCTACTCGAGATGTAGGTGTTCAGTTATCCTGTTCGGTGGTCAAACCACCAGGCTCAATGGATACTAATTTTCAATTGTAACTAACGGTTATTGAGATTGAACAAATGAATACCGGTATAGAGCTTCCCCCTACCCCTAACCCCCCCAAGGGGCGGGGAACTTTTTCTCGTGTCATTTTTCGCGGGTGTCCGCCCGCGAAAAATGACACGAAGGGGGTTTTCCCCTTCCCGCTGGGAAGGGGTGCTACCACCCAGGTTGCGGATTAAGGCGGTGAAAGGTCTTCCCCTTCCCGCTGGGATCGCAGGGGGGTGGGTCTTTCGTGGTAGCCATTTTATGCCTGTATCATTGCGGAAAAACTCAAAAACCGTGGGCCGCCAAAAGCACACCCGAAAAATGGCCCAAGCCGTAGAACAGCCTTTCAGGCTGTTCACCCTTTCCAAAAAACAAAAAACGGCCGTCACTATACCCACTCCCCGATTTCGGGAAGGGGGAACCCACTCGGCGGGCAAAATCGGGGGCGATTGTTCATTAAATTTTTAATCGGGTAACGCCTTCATTGACCCCATCCCCCCTGCCGATTCCCGAGGGAAGGGGGGAATTCCAATGGGGCATTTTTCGGGGCATTCGCCCCAGCCCCTCACCCTAACCCTCTCCCCCGGGAGAGGGAATTACTCACCGGCTATTTTCGTAGGAGTTCCCCATGGGCTTTGAGCGCACCAAGAGGAATGAGAATTTGTAGGACGATTTTGTAAATCGTCCACCGGGCGATTTACAAAATCGCCCTACATTTTCGCAGGAGTCAGAATATGAGCAGTAAACGATTGCAACAAAAAGTTTGTATGGTAACGGGAGGAACCCAGGGAATTGGCTGGGCTTTAGTCCAGGCCCTGGCAGATGAAGGGGCGATGGTGTATGCCTGCGGCCGCAGTGCGGCCAACCTCCATCTCGCCCAAGAGGCCGCCCGTTCTCTCCCCTATGCCGGGCGGCTCCATCTCACTCAATGTGATGTGAGTGACCGCCCAGCCCTGGAACAATGGTTAAACCAGGTGTATACGGAACGCGGCCGCATAGACATCCTCATCAACAATGCCGCCTTCACCCGTTGGGAAAACTTCAACACCATGAGCCAGGCAGAGATAGACCTTACCATGCAGACCGCCTTTGGGGCTACCGCCACAAGCACCAAAATAGTTCTACCTCTCATGCAACAAGCGGGGTCCGGGCATATTGTCAACATCGGCTCCACCACAGGCAACATCTATGTAGGTGGTGCCTCAGCCGCCTATACCGCCGCCAAAGCCGCCATAGATGGTTTTACCCAAACTCTACAAGTAGAATTAGTGGGTGGGCCAGTTCATATCATGTTAGTCCGCATCGGTGCGGTCGGGGGTACCGATTTTTTCAAGAAACATGTAGCCCTGAACCGCATGCCTCGCGTCAGTGATATCGTTCCTATGCTCACACCGCCACAGGTAGCTCAGGGCGTTCTCCGAGGTATAGACCAGCAACGCGCCATCGTCACTATGCCCGGCATCTACCGTCTTTTGTATCCCATTTTTGTCCTCGCTCCGGGATTTTCTCGCTGGTTAGGTCGTGTTGGGGGCCAGACCCAACGAGATTATGGGGGAGTCAAATGGTAATCCTTCTAACTGTTCCCTGTTTACTTATCTAACTCACCATGTCTATTCACATTCGTCCCCTACACCCAAATGATTCTACCCATCTGTATCCAATCATTACCCTGCCCCAGGTAGCCCGCAATCTGCTCCAGGTTCCCAGCATGGATTATCAAACCACTGTGGAATGGATCAAAAAAACACCCCCCTTTCACCACCGGTTTGTGGCGGAATGGGAAGGGCAGGTTATTGGTAGTGCTAATTTGATGCAATCTGACCGCCCCAGGCTCATTCATAGTGGGCGACTTGGCTTGTATGTGCATCCCCACTATTGGGGACGAGGGGTTGGCTCGGCCCTCATGACCCATCTGCTAGAGATGGCGGACAATTGGCTGAATTTAAAACGAGTGGAGTTGGAAGTGTTTACAGACAACGCGGCCGCGATTCGGCTTTATGAAAAATTTGGCTTCGTACCGGAAGGGGTGCGCCGCAAAGTAGCCTTTCGGGATGGTATCCTGGCCGATGATTTGAGCATGGCTCGCCTGCGTGATGTCGCTCATCTGCCCCTGGCCGAAGAATTACCCCTGACCCCTAAACCTGCTCCCTTGACCCTGGATACGAAAGTGGTGATACGCCCATTTCGGCCAGAGGACGCGGCCGCGCTCCATGAATTTTTTGTCCGCCCAGACGTAACGCGTACCCTGAACCGCCTGCCTTACCAGGAATTCCACGCTTTTCAGGAAAATATGACCCGGCGCACTGATAGAGGCAGTCACCATCTGGTAGCTGTGGTAAATGAAAAAGCGGTGGGTGATATTTTTTTGCACCAAGATGCGCGGCCGCGGCTCAAACATTCCGCTACCTTAGGCATGGCCCTTCATCCTGATTACTGGGGCTTAGGCATTGGCTCCCATCTCATGTCTACCGCCTTACAACTGGCAGACCAATGGCTCAATTTACAGCGTGTCGAATTGAGCGTCAGTTCCCATAATCTGACGGCCATCCGCTTATATCAAAAACACGGCTTTATCAGTGAAGGCACCAAACATTACCAGAGTTACGGCAATGGCCGCTGGTCACATAGTCATTTTATGGCCCGTCTGCGGGAGTAAAAAGGGGGGAATTGTTAAAGAGTGTGTTTTAAAGTAAGCGTTCAGTTGGGTTACTTCAACGGATTAAAAATTTGAGTTTAGAGTTCAGAGCGAGAGCTAGAGCTAGAGTTCAGAGCTAGAGCTAGAGTTCAGAGCTAGAGATGGAGATGGAGATGGAGGGTTTTCCAGAGTAATTCCCTCTCGCTCTATCCTCTCGCTCTAAACTCAAGTAAGAAATAAACGGATTTTCCAGAGGTCGTCTTTAATCCGTTTCTTTCTAAATCCGCTGAAGTAATCCCCAAGGCTCTTTCGGAATTCGTGGGGTGCGGCTAGATGTAGGGGCTGGCCTTGTGCCTGCCCCGCCGAGGGCAACCACAACGGTTGCCCCTACAGATGGTGTCAACCCCCTGAAATCCCCAAGACCCATCCCCAATAGCCTAAAATCGTCTCTGAACTGAACGGTTACGTTTCAAATGAGTTGAATAACGTAACGACTAAGTAATCGTTCGGAAATCAGCAATTCTCAATTGGGCCTGAACGTCTAAAAATGGTGAGGCCGCCCGGCCGTAAAACGGGCCGGGTTATGGTTACGAAGGCCCTTAGCCTGCTGTTTTAGCCCGTAGGGTTTGGTATTGATAGCCCGGCGGTTTGACCGCCGGGCGGATTAACGGAACGTTTATCGTTCAAACTGAGAATTGCTGTTCGGAAATAAGATAGGTGGCGCGGTCAGGAGACCGGCCACAGCAAACCGCTAAGGGCCTGTAAAAGATTAAGTTCCGTCAAGACCTGACAGGTTTTCGAAAACCTGTCAGGTCTAAACCGGGAAGTTATATTTTTACGAACCCTAAGTTAAATACGAACGGTTACTAAGTTAATGGTGGGGGCCTTACCCCACTAACTGCCCTAATCCCAGTGTGAGCACAAAAGCCAGCGTGATGAAAGAAAGTTGAGGCAGAAGGGGGTTGAGTCGAGTTGATTCGAGGGTATTCTGTACAGCCAGACCATTACGGATGAGCAGGGGGAGTGTCAGGATAAAGAGGAATTGCCAGGGAGAGCGATAACTCAGTACTACATACAACACGGCTATCAGGAAAGCCATTCCCAAGAGAAACCAGTGATAGAGCCGCGCCTTGGCTCCTCCCAGGCGCACCGGCAGGGAAAACTTACCCGCCTGCCGATCTGATTCGATATCGCGAATGTTGTTGATATTTAACACCCCCACAGCCAACAGGCCACAACTGGTGGCAGGCAACATAACCAGCCACTGGATCTGTTGTGTCTGCAAAAAATAGGTGCCCATGGTGCCTACCCAGCCAAAAAAAATGAGGACAAATAAATCGCCCAGTCCTGCATAACCATAAGGCCTGCTCCCGGCGGTATAGTTAATGGCGGCCCAAATCGCGGCCGCGCCCAATCCTACAAACACCAGTACCCACACCAGGGCCTGCGCTCCCAACGCCACCACGATCAAAGCCAGACCACTTACCCCGGCCAACCCGGCCACCAGACCCATCGCCCGCTTCATTGTCGCGGCCGCAATCGCCCCTGATTGTACCGCCCGTTTTGGCCCCACCCGTTCCGCGTGGTCGGCCCCATGCACCGAATCCCCATAATCGTTGGCCAGGTTAGAAAGCACTTGCAGGCAGATAGCCGTAGTGATACAGAGAATTGTGATGAGCAGGTGGAACTGCTCCGCCGCGGCCGCGAGCAAACTGCCTAAAATGATGCAGGCCAGAGCCAGGGGGAGTGTACGCGGCCGCGCGGCCGCCAGCCAGATGTGTAAAGAGGAAGTGGAATTGGAAGTCGTCATAGTCTGACCTTTGCAGAAGACCAAAAAGCGGTCAAAACGCCCCTTTTTCAATCAGTGCCGCGTCACAACCTTCATGGTTTGCGCCGAACCAGCAAGAGGCGGGGTAGAGATTGAATCTCGGAGATGCGGAGTAAGGTAGCCAGAAGCAGATAGAGCAGGAAAGAGACGGTGCCCGCGGCCGCAACCTCTAACAACCATTTTACCGTTCCTACCAGGCTGAGCCATTGCCCCAACAAGAGAATGAGACCATACGCGGCCGCGCCCATCACCCCTGCCGCCAATGTAGATTTTAGCAACGTGCCCGTCACCGCCAACCCCGACAACTCCCCCCACTCCCGGCGCAACAGCCACAACATCAGCAAGGTGTGTACCACATGTTTGACGGCATCGGCCACCATCAGGCTGAGTAAACCCAGGGGGCGAATGAGCAAGAGCGCGGCCGCGGTGTACACCACCATACTCACCACTCCCACCACCGCCGGGCGCAGTGTATCCTTCCGCGCATACGAGGCAAACACCAACATCTGATCCACCGCCGCAAACGGCAACCCCAGCAGGTAAATCCGCAACACTTCCGCCGTGATATTGGTATCAGCCGGGGTAAACGCCCCATGTTGGAACAACAACGCCACAATCGGCACGGCCAGGGCAAACAGACCGGTGGTAGCGGGCAAAATCAGCACCAACACCAGCCGGATACCCCCGGCCAATGTCTGCTTAAACTCGGCCAGTTGCGCCGTCGCCTGCCGCGACAAAGTGGGCAAAATCGCCACGGAGAGGGCTGTCACCACCAACCCCATCGGGAACTGAATCAGCGTTGTGGCCCAGCGCATGTAGGTTAAATTTTCGTCGCCCGTGCTAATGGCCAGGTTGTAACTGAGCACCCGCACAAAAATATCTACCACCAATCCGGCGACAATGGGAATGTATAGTTTCAGGATGCGGCGCAGGGCCGGATGGTGCCAATCGAGTTGCCAGCGCAGGCGCACATCGCGCAAGGCGGGCAGTTGTACCAGCATCTGCAAGAACGCCCCGGCCAACAGCCCCCACACCAGGCCGTCAATGGTGCGCCACCACAGGGCAAACACGACAATCGTGCCATTAAAAATGGCCGCCGTGAATGCCGGTAAGGTAAACCGCTTCAGGGCCAACAAGACGCCGGTCAGCAGGCTGGATAAGCCTAAAAAGAGTAACGCCGGGGTCGTCAGACGCATGAGGCGCAGACTGAGATCGGCCAGGGCGGGATCATCAAATTGCCCGGCCCCGACCAGCCAGGCGACTTGCGGGGTAAATAGTTCGACAAGGCCCACCACAAGCAAGAGCAACACCGTAACCACGCTCACCACGGCACTGACAGCCTGCCATAACGCTTCTCGTTGCTCTTTGCTGGCGTAATCGCTAAAAACGGGGACGAGGGCGGAGCTGACGATGCCGCCGATGATGAGGTCGAAGAGGGTGCTGGGGACGAGCGCGGCCGCTTCAAAAGCCGCCAACGCTCCGGACGCGCCAAACAGGTTGGCCTTGACCGCCTCACGCACCATGCCGATGAGTCGGCTGGTGACGTTACCGATGGCCAGGATCGCGGCCGCGCCCATCACCCCCCGATCCTGGCTGAGGTTAGCCGTCAACTCCGGCTGTTTTGTAACTGAGTTACGCAATCGTGAGGCTCCCTATCAACAAAGTTTTGCGGCGACGCATCAACCATGCCTGATCAAAAGCCATTCGATCAACCTGTCGCCGCCCCACAAGGGGATCAAGCAGAATAACACCCTCATCCGTCATAGCGACAATAACAACGGCATGGGCCGCCCATCGTGCATCGAGAGGAAATAAATTGAGTGAAACAATAGGAAACAAACCCCGCCCCAACCAATCCATTAACTCATTCAAAGATGAGCCGCTAACAACATCCCCTTTCAACTGATACGATTGAACACAAGCGGCCGCGTCCTGAAAAGCTGTTCCCAAATAAGAACTGCGACAACACGTCCGCAAACTGCTTTCATCCTCATGAATGCCAAAATGGGCCAGCACCATCCGCAGACAGGCTGGTACACAAGATTGTTCCGTCTCTTGGGGGAAAAATAGCGGTATCAAGAGAGATATTCGCCCTCAGGTGTAACTGATGGACGGAGTGAAGCGTTCTGGTGCGAAGCAAAATCCTCGTAAAGGCGTTGACTGTTCTCCGTCAATATCTCTTGGGGTGTCAAGGCAATTACTTGTTCAGTGCTATCGTCAATAACCAGAACCCCAATTGTGCCCAGTGGACCATGCGCCGAAGCCGTTAAAACGAGGGGTGTCACCCAGGCTGAACCTAAAGAGGAACGGATAGGCCAGGGTTCACCCGCCATCACCTGATCCCCCACATGATCAACAATAAAATCCTCAGCTATCAGACGAACCTGAGCTACAGTTAAATGAGATAGGGTGTCATTTGTCAGGATCATATGCATACTCCTTAACGCTCATTATCAAAAGAATTTTCCCCTTGTCAAATGGTATTACCCTACGCCACCCGTCCATCCAATCAATGGTTAAGACCCCTTATCCTACCCATCACCCCTATCGGTAAGTATAATCACCCTACCCATTGAACCTTACGCCCATTCCATTCAAGGAGTAGAACCGTGTACGACAAACAAAAACTGGCCGAGATTGCCGATAATCACGACCGTTGGGAAGAGACCACCCTGTACAAAACCCTCTCTCGTTTCCCGGAGCGCAAAGCTAAATTTATGACCACCTCTAGCGAGCCGATTAAACGGCTTTACACACCGCTGGATGTCGCCGACCTGGATTATGGCCGCGATTTGGGCCATCCGGGTGAATATCCGTTTACACGGGGGGTTCATTCTACCCTGTACCGGGGCAAACCGTGGACGATGCGGATGTTTGCCGGGTTTGGCTCCGCCGAGGAGACAAACGCCCGCTACAAATATTTGCTCGCCCAGGGGAACGACGGCCTCTCGGTGGCCTTCGACCTGGCCACGCTAATGGGATATGACACCGACGCCCCGGAAGCGTTGGGGGAGTTTGGCAAATGTGGGGTGGCGATCAGCAGTTTGCAGGATATGGAAATCCTGTTTGATGGCATTCCCCTGGATAAGGTCAGCACCAGCATGACGATTAACAGCCCGGCGGCGATTATTTGGGCGATGTATATCGCGGCCGCGGAGAAACAAGGTGTCCCCATGCACAAACTACGCGGCACCCTGCAAAACGACATCCTCAAAGAGTACATCGCCCAAAAAGAGTACATCTTCCCCCCCGAACCCTCGATGCGGCTCGTCATTGACACCATCGAATTTGGCACCAAACATCTGCCGGAATGGAACACCATCTCCATCAGCGGCTACCACATCCGCGAGGCCGGGTCTACGGCGGCGCAAGAACTGGCCTTCACCCTGGGTGATGGCCTGGAATATGTGCGTTGGTCTATCCAACGGGGTCTAGATATTGACGAATTTGCCCCCCGGCTCAGTTTCTTCTTTAACTCTCATAATGATTTCTTTGAGGAGATCGCCAAATTCCGGGCCGCCCGGCGCATCTGGGCGCGGGAGATGAAAGAAACGTTTGGGGCCAAAAACCCCCGTTCCTGGTTGTGTCGTTTTCACACCCAAACGGCAGGGGTCTCATTGACAGCCCAACAGCCAGAAAATAACATCGTGCGGGTGGCGATTCAGGCGTTGGCGGCGGTCATTGGCGGTACACAGAGCCTGCACACCAATAGTATGGATGAGGCGTGGGCACTGCCCAGCGAAGACGCCGTGACCATCGCCCTACGGACCCAACAAATCATCAACGAGGAGAGTGGCGTAGGTAATACGGTAGACCCATTGGCCGGTTCGTTCTTTGTGGAGCATGAGACAAACAAGATTGAACAGCAGGTGTATGCTTACTGGAAGCAGGTGGCCGACCTGGGTGGGGTACTCCCGTCCATTGATCAGGGGTTCTACCAGCGGGAAATTTCTAATGCGGCCTACCAGTACCAGCGCGAAATTGACGGCAATGAGCGGGTGATTGTGGGGGTGAATGGGTATGTGGATCAGGATGAAGCCTTACAGATTCCCATTTTGGCGATGGATCCGCAGGGGTATGAACGGCAGATGGCCCGGCTGAAGGCGTTGAAGCAGGAACGGGACAATGAGAAGGTGGCGGAGACGTTGCAGGCGTTAAGGAACGCGGCCGCGGGCACAGCCAACACCATGCCCTACATCCTCGACGCCGTCCGGGCCTACGCCACCCTCGGCGAAATCACCGACGTGTTCCGTGAAGTATTCGGCACTTACGAAGAACCAAACTGGATTTAGGGAAACGATACAGAACACGGATTATCAGGATTTACGGATAAAAAATCCGCAAATCCCGATAATCCGTGTTCGATACGAATGGATCATTTATGAATCTGACACCCATACCCGTTCCCTTGCGGCTTGAAGAAACGGGTACGCTCAGAGTGGGCAAAACACGAGTAACGCTCGATACGATCATGTCTGCCTACAAGCAGGGACAAACAGCCGACGAGATTGTTGACGATTTTCCAACTGTCACACTGCCTGAAGTGTATGGGGTTATTGCTTACTATTTGCAGAATATAGAAAAAGTTGAAGCGTACCTACAACGCCGTGAAGAAGAGGCCGCCCTACTTCGTGAAAAAATTGAAGCCAGACAGGGGAGCCAGGAAGGGCTACGTGAACGGTTGCTGGCACGTCACCGGCAAAAGCAAACAGCGATAGCGAATAGCACAACCGTTGAAATTGTGCCGTATCAAGAGAGTTGGCCGCAGGAGTTTGTGGTGATTGGGCAGGCACTGCGGGGAGCGTTGGGTGATCGGGCGTTGCGGATTGATCACATCGGCTCGACCGCTGTGCCTGGTTTGGCGGCGAAGGACATCATTGACATTCAAATTACCGTTGCCAGCCTGGTTCCAGTGGAACCGCTTGATGAGGCATTGGCGACGATTGGTTTTAGCCGACGGCTGGATGTGATGGGCGACCATCGCCCGCCGGGAGATACGACCAGCCCGGATGAGGCGTGGGCCAAATATTTGTGTAAACCCCCGGATGGGCATCGGCTCACCAATGTGCATATCAGAGTCCAGGGAGCCGCGAACCAACGTTACGCCCTGTTGTTCCGAGATTATTTGCGAGCCAGGCCGGGGAGCGCGGCCGCGTATGCCGAAACCAAACGCCGCCTTGCCCACTTTTTACCCGATAATCGTCACGCCTATGTCACTATCAAAGACCCGGTGTGTGATTTAATTGCGACTGCCGCTGAAGCCTGGGCGGCCGCAATAAACTGGCGGCCTGGCCCCAGTGATATACCGTGAAGGAAAAAAGGATATGAGATATTTTCGTTGGACAACTTTGTTAATCGTCGTTGTGGGAGCCGTGGGGTGGCTCTCTTTGCGGCCCACCACGCAGGCTCAAAGCGGCAATTTATTAACCAATCCTGGTTTTGATGGCCCCTACACCGCCTTTATTCCCCAAACGCCGGAACAACACGCCTCTTGTCCGGCGGGAATCTGCGGCACGGCCCAGGTTCCTAATGGCTGGACTCCCTTTTGGATAGGACAGACGGCAGAAGATGAGTGGTGGGAGAACAAAATGCCAGAGTACAAACCGGTCTGTCCCGGTACTCCCTGCCCCTATATGAATCGGGTGAAAGGGGGCGAGCAGGCGTTGCAATATTTCAACTTTGAGGGAACGAACACGGCAGGTGTGTGGCAACGGGTAACTGTTCCCGCCAATGCCCGGCTTACCTTCTCGGCCTGGGGTATGGCCTGGTCTTCGGATGGTGACAATCCTGTGTCTGAGTCGCCGACAAGTGTGAATATGCGGGTAGGAATTGATCCGTTAGGGGGGAGCAGTCCCTTTGTTGCCAGTATTGTCTGGACGGATCCCAAAAACCCGTATGATGCCTATTCCTTGTTTGAGGTGCAAGCTACAGCTCAGGGTGATACTGTTACCGTCTTTCTGTTAGCTCAACCGGCGGAAATGCGGAAACACAATGATTTTTATTGGGATGAAGTGTCTTTGGTGGTGGGGGGGACATCCGCGGCCGCGCCAACTGGTAATACGGGCAGTAGCGGTTCTGGGGGTAATGCCGCCAGCTCATCTACCTCTGCCTCTGATCCTACACCTACCCCCAATGCCGAAGGCCTCATCCTGATTACGGTACAGCCAGGAGATACGATGTGGGCTATTGCCGCCCGCGCTGGTCTTACCCTGGATGCGTTCCTGGCCCTGAACCCTGGCCTCACCAGTGATAGTTTTATCCAGGTGGGAGAACAATATATTATCGGGCAGGTGGCTCAACCCACCGCCACACCAGAACCAACCGCTACGGCTACGGCCATTCCGCCCACGACTGAACCTACCGAGGAGCCAACGGTCGAACCCACAGCCACCCCATCCGGGGGGGGGATTTGCCTGCTGGCGTTTGCCGATATTAACGAGGATGGGGTGATGAATGAAGCTGAAACCCGACAAAAAGGAGTCGCTTTTACCATCACCTCTGGGGAAATGGTGATCAGTCATTACCTCACAGATGGTTTGGCGGAGCCGTATTGTATTGAAGGGTTGCCAGTGGGTGATTATACCGTCAGTCGGTCACTGGCAGAGAATGAGGTTGCCAGTGAGGGGGCGGAACAAACGGTGACGGTAACAGCAAGAGATCTGGTTGATCTGGCCTGGGGTAGTTATGTGGTAG
The DNA here is from genome assembly GCA_018004935.1 of Chloroflexota bacterium. Lineage (GTDB taxonomy): Bacteria > Chloroflexota > Anaerolineae > Promineifilales > Promineifilaceae > Trichofilum. The sequence continues at coordinate 77,552 of JAGNBF010000003.1, forward strand.
AACCGACCCCATCAGTCGCCGATGAGGTGGCGCAGGTGGAAAACAGTGACGCGGCCGCGACCCCTGCACCCTCTAGCGCCACACCCGAAGCCGAAAGTGGGCCAGCGAGTTGGTTGCCCTTTGTGCTAATTGGCCTCGCGGCCGCGGTGTTCCTGCTTCTGGGAGTTATCATCGTCATTATGCGCGGGCGGCGGACAAACTAAGTGAACATCTAAAAATAACTTCCCGATTTAGACCTGACAGGTTTCCGAAAACCTGTCAGGTCTGTGCGGAACTTATTTTTGGACGATTACTAAGGGTTCGTAACAATATAACTTCCCGGTTTAGATCTGACAGGTTTTTGAAAACCTCAGCCATTCTCAATTTAACGAACGATTATTGAGATTTAACAAAGGGTGGGTTTCATTTCGGTTGAGAGGAAGAAAATAATGAATCGGTGAATTTGTGAATGGTTGAATGATTAACGAGGGAAGCGTCTACCGCTTCATTAACCATTCAACCATTCAACTGTTCAACAATTAATTATTCAACTCATTTGAAACACACCCTTTAACAAATTAATACCGGTATAGAGTTTCCCCCCACCCCTAACCCCGTTCCCCGGGGCGGGGAATTTTTCTTGTGTCATTTTTCGCGGGCGTCCGCCCGCAAAAAACGACACGAATGGGGTTTCCCCTATACCCCTATACACCAACACACCAACACCCCTATGCCCTCCTCCCGCTCCACCCTCACCACCCGCCTACACCGCCGCCCCCCTGGCCTGTGGGATGTCCGCTCCGATTTGCTCCACTTCGCCCTCATCAATTACGCCTTGCCCAAGAGTCGCCTGGAAAAACACATCCCCACCGACCGCTTCCTCATCCCAGAGTTCGACATCGGCGGGCAAAAACTGGCCCTGATGAGTGCTGTCCCCTTCGTAGATAGCGACTTCCGCTTTGTGCGCCTGGCTCCCTGGCTCAAATTTTACTTTGGGCAGACCAATTACCGGGTGTATGTCATTGATCGGCAAACGGGGGAACATGCCGTCTGGTTTTTCGGCACGACGTTGGGGTCGCGGCTGGTACACCCGGCGCAATGGTTGTGGCGCATTCCCTGGCATTATGCTCGTTATAAGATGGATTGTGTCTACGACGCGGCCGCGACCCGCTACACTACCTTCACCTACCAATCCACCTGCGCCTGGGCCTCAACCGAGATTGACATCGAGGACACGGGCCAGCCCGTCACCCTGCAAGCCGGGTTTGCCACAATGGACGAACAAATCCTCATCCTGACCCACCCGGTGGCCGGGTTCTACTACCGGAGCAACGGCCAACCCGGTTCCTACAGCATCTGGCATGAAGAGATGAAGCTGACGGAGGCGCGGCCGCGACACCTCTATTTTTCCCTCTACGAACGGCTGGGCCTGCTCACCCGCGAAGAAATGCAAAACCCGCACTCCATCTTCATCTGCCCCCGCATCACCTTCGATGTTCATTTACCGCCCAAGAAATTATGAAGGACGAGGGATGAATTATGCTATACTTTACCCAATCCTGAATCCGTCCTCTCTCTAACATGGCAACCATAACGATTCAAACCATTTAGGGACTTATTCGGGCACGAAGATACCAGGTTAAACTTCATGCCATCCAACATGCTCTGAAGGAAGGGTTCCGCGAGAAAGATATGGTTGGAGCCATTCTGAATGGTCGAATCATTGAATCGTATCCAGAAGAACAGAGAGTTTTAGTATGTGAATCAGCAGACCTGGACGATGACGTAACCCTTTACTTACTTACATGTTGTCTGTGAACAGACATATCCTGATCAGATTGCTTTGGTTACAGCCTACATCCCTGATGAAGTCTTATGGGAAAATCCACCATTCAACCGCCGTCGCCGGAAAAAATGACTCTGACGAATGGGTTACAAGCCCCATTGTGTTCTCACCATCACCTCCCTATGGAATGGGGTGAAACCGATTTTACCTATGAAGAAGGTGGTATTGAGGTAGCCGTGCGCCATATTCCTGCCTGGGTATGCCCCCATAGGGATGATATGGCTCTTCCACCTGGAGCAACAGATGAGCTTATTGCTACTATCCGGGCCTTGATCAAGGTTGCCAAACGCAAAAATCATCCCATTCAACCCCGCCAGGAATACCTGGTCAGAGTTTTGGCCTAAACTATAGATGTTCAGAAAATCATTTGGATTAGGTTGGTAGTAACGGCTTTAGCCGTCCAGCGTGGGACCGCTAAAGCGGTTACTACGAACCCAAAATCTTTTTCTTGAAAACTATACAAGCGTAAATTTAATACTGCACCATGAGACAATGGCTTTCTTTTTTATTCGTGTTCTCATTGGGGTTGGTTGCTTGTAACTCGCCTTCCGTAACGCCCATACCCGAACCAACACCCCCCGCCCTGGCCGATTTGCAATTTGAAAATGAGGCAACCGGGGAACGAGTACGTCAGTTGTCTGCCTGTATTCGGGAGCAGGTGGTGGATGCCTCATGGACGGAAACCCCTTATGACACCATTGGCAACGCGTACAAGACGGCCTGGTGTCGCGGGGCCGGGTCGCGGGATGATTGTCAGGTGACGGATGAGGTGATTCGCGGCCGCGATGTCCACGCCCTCTCCCTCGCCACCCTGGCCTACCCCCAAACCCCCACCAACGCCTTTGGCCTCATCTTCAACGCCACCTGGCTCCCCCCAGCCGAAGGGTGGGGCGTGGGCGTCTTCTTCTCCGTAGAGGGCCAAGGCATCATCGGCGAAGGGGCGCAGATCAACTTCTACCAATACACCACCCCCACCGGCGACCCCACCGCCCGCCTCTTCCTCGGCAACACCTTCAGCTACACGATCCACGAAACCACCCTCCACCACGAAACTGGCCTCACCCCCCATGACGCCTTCGCTCAATACCTGGCCTCACCCGAAAGCCTGCGCGATGGGGGCCTGACCCACCTTAACGCCCTGGCCGAAAAAGTGTACGCGGCCCTCAACAACCACACCGTCCAGATTTGTGAGTACGGTGAATACGAAGGGGATGGTATACCGCCGGAATGTATGTTGCGGCCGCTGACCCCCGCCGAAGAAACCCAGGCCCTCAATGACGCCCAGACCTACTTCGCCCAACAAACCCAACTCCTTACCGACCAGTACCAACAGCTACACGCCACCTTAAACCAAACCTTTCCCTTCCCCCTCTGTTGGCAGTAGAATCTAGCAAACTGTCGGAAAAGACGGGGTTTTAGGGAACTTTTTCCCGCGTGCCTGGGGGCGTCTGCTCCCCAACCGCACCATCAGGCTTCCCTCGACTTTGAGATCTATCCGCGCAACTCAGGCATATTTTCTATCATGTACCGGCACCTCAAACCCGACTTTATTGTCAAAACGACCGATATTCTGCGCCAACGTATCCGCGAACGGTTTCCCCAACGCGGTCTGGCCCTGGTGTGTGACGAGTTATACACCGTCAGCCGCGAAGCCAGCGAAAAAGCCGAATGGATGGCGCGGCCGCTGTGGCCCATCCGCATCGTCGTCACTACCTTTATCATCGCCCTCTTCTACATCATCTTCAATGCCCTTTTTCGCCTCGAAATGGATAGCAGTAATGTAACTTTCGTTGAAATCATCCAGGCCATCGAATCCGGCATCAACGACATCATCCTCATCGGGGCGGCTATCTTTTTCCTGGCAACTATCGAACGCCGCATCAAACGAGACCGTGCCCTCAAAGCACTCCATGAACTCCGCGCCCTGGCCCATGTGATAGACATGCACCAGCTCCCCAAAGACCCAGAACGGATCATCCAATTCGCGCCCACAGCTTCCTCACCCAAAGAAGAAATGACCCCCTTTGAACTGACGCGTTATCTGGATTACTGTAGCGAAATGCTTTCCATCATTGGCAAAATCGCCGCGCTTTATGTTCAAGATTTTGATGATCCCATCGTGCTTGGTGCCGTCAACGAAATCGAAACGCTCTCCAATGGCCTCGCACGCAAAATCTGGCAGAAAATTGTCACCCTACAATCGCTTTTGCCTGAGAACCGCCAACCGTCTATCCGCACCATGCTCCAACCTCAAGATACAGTTGCGTAGCTGGAGTTCCCCATGAGTGGGCGCTCGCCAAATGGAATGAAAACAGCGAGTAGGCGAGTAGGCGAGTAGGCGAGTAGGCGAGTAGGCGAGTGGCGAGTGGCGAGTGGCGAGTAGGCGAGTGGCGAGTAGGCGAGTGGTCGTTCCTACTCGCTACTCGCAAACACGCAAACTTATTTTCGCAGGCGTTCCCCATGGACGGAACACACACCCAGTTGGACGAAAATAACGCCACCATTTTCATCCTCATCCGTGTTTCTTTCTATCCGTGTTTCCACTATCCGTGGCTATTTTCGCAGGCGTTCCCCATGGACGGAACACACACCCAGTTGGACGAAAATAACGCCACCATTTTCATCCTCATCCGTGTTTCTTTCTATCCGTGTTTCCACTATCCGTGGCTATTTTCGCAGGC
>JAGNBF010000003.1:82157-91129 GCA_018004935.1 Chloroflexota bacterium
CAGGCGTTCCCCATGGACGGAACACACACCCAGTTGGACGAAAATAACGCCACCATTTTCATCCTCATCCGTGTTTCTTTCTATCCGTGTTTCCACTATCCGTGGCTATTTTCGCAGGCGTTCCCCAGGGACGGAACACACACCCAGTTGGACGAAAATAACGCCACCATTTTCATCCTCATCCGTGTTTCTTTCTATCCGTGTTTCCACTATCCGTGGCTATTTTCGCAGGCGTTCCCCATGGACGGAACGTACACCCAGTTGGACGAAAATAACGCCACCATTTTCATCCTCATCCGTGTTTCTTTCTATCCGTGTTTCCACTATCCGTGGCTATTTTCGCAGGCGTTCCCCATGGACGGAACGCACACCCAGTTGGACGAAAATAACGCCACCATTTTCATCCTCATCCGTGTTTCTTTCTATCCGTGTTTCCACTATCCGTGGCTATTTTCGCAGGCGTTCCCCATGGACGGAACACACACCCAGTTGGACGAAAATAACGCCACCATTTTCATCCTCATCCGTGTTTCTATCCGTGTTTCCACTATCCGTGGCTATTTTCGCAGGCGATGTAATGTAAGCGAGTATCTTCAGGCAGGGTAACGACTACCGTTGTTGAGGGTTGAGCTTGACGAAGGTCCCGAAAACCCACATCGTTAATATAGGGTAGCCGTGGGTTGAGCTTGTCGAAACCAACAGCCTTCGACAAGCTCAGGCCTCGTTATTTCCGCTTTCATCGTGCCAGTCCTAAAAAATTTGTTACACTTATTCAACACAACAAAAATACGTTGTTATTATTATGTGCGGCCGCAAGGCAATACATAAACTCGTGCCCATAAAACATCATCCAGAGGAACACGTGCGCGGGGAAAGCCGACCAGACAAATCGGTTCGTCAGAAAAATACCCCTGACTGAACAATGTTTACGGTTCACTTTCCCACACCACATTCCCCTGTTCAAAAAGGAGTTGTAAATGGATAAAGATACCCTTCTTCGCTGGTATCGCCAGATGGTACTCATTCGTACCTTTGAGCAAAAATGCTCCGAACTCTACCAGCAAGGCAAAATTGGTGGCTTTTTGCACCTCTACATCGGGCAAGAAGCCGTTGCTGTTGGTAGCATCAATGCACGCCAAACCGGTGATCACCTCATCACCGCTTATCGGGATCACGCTCACGCCATTATGGCTGGCACCGAGGTCAAATACCTCATGGCCGAAATGTTAGGCAAAGCTACTGGTGTCAGTAAAGGCAAAGGTGGTTCTATGCACCTGGCCGATGTCAGCAAACATTACTGGGGCGGTTATGGCATCGTCGGCGGGCATGTCCCCCTCGGTGTTGGTATTGCCCTGGCCGAACAGTACAAAGGTACAGACAACGCTGTTTTGTGCTACATGGGTGATGGTTCCACAAACATCGGCTATTTCCATGAATCGCTTAATCTGGCCAGCGTTTGGGATTTACCGGTCCTGTTTATCGTAGAAAACAACCAATACGGCATGGGTACGGCCGTGGAACGCGCTTCAGCCGTCAAAACAATGGTGGAGAAAGCCACCGCATATGGGATGGAAGGAGTACAGGTAGATGGGATGAATGCCCTCGCCGTTTACGAAGCCACCGAGAAGGCCCTCCAGCTTATTCGTCAAGGAAAGGGGCCGCAATTCCTGGAGATGATCACTTACCGCTTTGAAGGGCACAGCATGGGCGACCCCTTACGTTACCGTACCAAAGAAGAACTGCACAAATGGCAAGAAAATGACCCCATCGGCATTTTAGAGAAATATCTGCTTGATGTCATTGGGGCCACACAAGAAGAAATGGATGCTCTCGACGAAGAAGTGAAATTAGAGATTGACAGTGCCGTTAAATTTGCCGAAGAATCTCCCTTCCCCGCACTAGAAACACTGTTTGACGATATTTACGTCAATCCGTAAATCTGTCAGGCTGAGGTTTATCCCCCCAAAGGAAAAGGGTTCCGCCCTCAGCCGCCCTTGTAGCAGATCCAGCGGAATGGTTGATAACCAGCAGGCTATTTTTGCAGACGTTCCCCCGGGACCTTCAGCGTTCCCAGAGGGATGAAAACCTGTAGGAGTTCCCCATAAGTGGGGCATACCAAAATGGATGAAAACAGCGAGTAGGCGAGTAGCGAGTGGGCGTTCCTACTCGCTACTCACCTACTCGCAAACATGCAAACTTATTTTCGTAGGAGTTCCCCATGAGCGGGCGCTCACCAAATGGAATGAAAATTTGTAGGGCGATTTGGTAAATCGCCCGGACGATTTACCAAATCGCCCTACATTTTCGTAGGAGAACAATATGCCTAAAATTACCATGCGACAGGCAATTACCGATGCCTTGCGTGAAGAAATGCACCGTGATGAAACCGTCTTTATCATGGGGGAAGAAGTAGGTGTCTGGGGCGGTACCTATGCCGTTACCCGAGGTTTTTATGACGAATTTGGTGCCCGGCGGGTACGTGATACCCCCATCTCCGAAATGGTCATTGGCGGCGCGGCCGCGGGCGCGGCGATGAATGGGTTACGCCCCGTGGCCGAATTCATGACCATCAACTTCGCTTTTCTGGCCCTGGATGCTATCATCAACCATGCGGCCAAAGTCCATTACATGTTTGGGGGGCAAATGAAATGCCCCGTTGTCTTCCGGGCACCCGGTGGTGGTGGTCGCCAACTTGGTGCGACCCACAGCCACACCCCAGATGTAATTTTTGCCCACTTCCCTGGACTCAAGGTCGTCTCCCCAGCCACCGCTTACGATGCCAAAGGATTACTCAAAGCGGCCATTCGCACTGATGATCCAGTCATGTTTATTGAACACCACACCCTATACCAGATACGAGACGAAGTGCCCGATGGTGACTACATTGTGCCAATTGGTAAGTCAGACGTGAAACGAGAAGGCACAGACGTGACCATCGTCGCCTATGCTCAGGGTTTACAGGTGTCGCTGGACGCGGCCGCGAAGCTGGCCGAGGAAGGTATTTCTGCCGAAGTCGTAGACCTGCGTACCTTGCGGCCGCTGGACATAGAACCCGCCCTCAAATCTTTCCAGAAAACCTTCCGGGCCGTCATCGTTGAAGAAGGCTATCGTACCTTCGGCATCGGCGCTGAAATTGCCGCCCGCCTGCAAGAAGAAGGGTTTGACTACATGGATGCCCCTATTAAACGGGTCGCTCAATACGAAGTCCCCTTACCCTACTCGCGTCAGCTTGAACAATCCGCGCTCATCAATGTGGACCGGGTTATCAAAGCCGTCAAGGAGGTACTCTAATGGCTGAATTCATCGTCATGCCCAAACTAGGTTTTGACATGCGTGAAGGCGTCCTCGTGCGTTGGCTCAAGGAAATCGGTGACAATGTCAACAAAGGCGACATCGTAGCCGAAATTGAGTCTGACAAAGCCACCCTGGAACTGGAATCCCAGGTTACAGGCACCTTGCTCAAACGCATGGGCGAAGCAGGGGATATCATTCCCGTCGGGGCCAATCTGGGTATTGTCGGTGCCAGCGGGGAAGACATCACCGGATTAAACGGGGACACGCCCGCCCCCAAACAGCCCCAAACCGAGGGCCAGCCCACCCCGCAAGAAAAAACAGAAAAGGCGGAAACGCCTGCGGCCGCGTCTGCCGCTTCAGCTCCCTCGGCCGCTGTCAGTGCCGAATTTCCGGGGGGTGTTAAAGCCACACCTGTTGCTCGACGTTTAGCCCACGAGCAAAAGGTAGATTTGACCCAGGTACAGCCGGGTGGCTCCGCCGGTCGTATCCGCAAGGCCGACGTGGAAGCGTTTTTACAGGCCAAACCAATTGCGGCCGCGGCCCCTGCCGAAGCCGCCCCAACTCCCAAACCCACCCCGGCCCCAACCTCCACCCCCGTCACCGCCGGAGCCGAGGATAGCGAACGGCCCGCTACCAAACTGCGCCAGGCCATTGCCCGCCGCATGACGGAAAGTAAAACCAGTGTGCCCCATTTCTATGTCACCAGTGAAGTGAACATGGAAGCGGCCCTGGCCTTACGCAAACAGATTAACGAGTTGTTGCCGGAAGAGCAAAAAGTGACGGTGAATGATTTCATCATCAAAGCCGTGGCGTTAGCCTTGCGGGACTATCCCAACCTGAACGCCAGCTTTGCCGGGGATAAATTTATCCAACACGGGCACATCAACATTGGTGTGGCGGTAGCCGTTGAGGGTGGCCTGCTGACGGTGGTGAGCAAAGATACGGACAAAACAGCGGTGAGCCAGATCGCGGCCGCGAACAAAGCCATGATCACCCGTGCCCGTTCCGGTAAAATAAACCCCACCGATGTCGAAGGAGCTACCTTCACCGTGAGCAACCTGGGCGCTTTTGATGTCGAAAACTTCATCGCCATCATCAACCCCCCCGATGCCGCTATCCTGGCCGTTGGTTCTGCCCGGCAAGTTCCCATCGTCAAAGACGGTCAATTAGCCATCGGTACGATGATGAAAATCACTATTTCCGCTGATCACCGCGTCACTGATGGGGCTGAAGCGGCCCAATATCTACAAAAACTGAAGTCGTTATTAGAAAATCCCATGCGTTTATTATTATAGTCTGCGAGTCAGCGAGTGGGTGAATAAGCGAGTCTTATACCACTCGCAAACTCCTCCACGCGTAAACTCGCCCACTGAAGAGGTGCAGTATGCAGACCGTCCTTGTGATAGATGATGATGATCTGGTTTCCCGGACTATTCAGCGTGCTTTAAAGTTGTACAACTATCATGTAATGGTAGCTGGTGGTGGGGCTGAAGGGTTACAGACAGCCCGCCGCCATCAACCCGATTTGTTCATTCTGGATGTGGTTATGCCTGGTATGGATGGTTATCAGGTCGCCCGACAAATTCGTCATGACCCCTTACTCAAAGATATCCCCGTTCTTTTCCTCACCGCAAAAGCCAAAGATGAGGATAAGATTGAGGGTTTCCGCGCCGGGGCCGATGACTATCTGACCAAACCTTTCAATATGGAGGAACTCAAACTGCGCGTTGCCGCCATTCTGCGGCGGGTAATTGTTCCCAAAGAATTAGCGCGGCGTGATTTTGTTCAGGTCGGAGATGTGACCCTGGATTGTCGCACCTTTGAAGTAACCGTCCCCCATGGTAAAGTGTTGCTCACCAATGTGCAGTTTGACCTGCTGTACCATCTGATGAGCCATGCCGGACAGGTATTCACCAGCCAACAACTGCTCCAAGATGTATGGGATTATCCTCGTGACACCGGTAGCCCTGAACTCGTCCGGGCACATATCAAAAATTTGCGTGAAAAATTAGAGCCTGTGCCCAATGAACCGATGTATATTAGAACTGTTCAGGGACATGGGTATGCCTTTATTGTGGAATAGTAACTATACACGCTCCCAGGGTTGAGCTTGTCGAAGCCCGGCTCCGCCTTCGACAAGTTCAGGCAGGGCCGAACAACGCTTGTATAGATACGTCGAATAAAATAAGGGTCTTCGGGGTTTCGTGGGGTACGGGCAACCCTTGTGGTTGCCTCACACTGGGCAGACACAAGGCCAGCCCGTACATATGGTGTCAACCCCCTGAATTCCCAAAAAGCCTGAAGTCATCGTTCCGTTACCCCGCCCGACGGTTTTACCGTCGGGCTAGATGGGCGAAGCCCTACAGGCTAAAATGTCAGGCCAACAGCCTTTGTCGCAATAGCCCGGTTGTTTTACGACCGGGCTGATGGATGTATTTACACAACTGAACAATTACCCACTAAATTACTGAATTTTATGGATCGCTCGCATTTTTATCAGGCTGTGAAATTGGCTACACCAGCTCAACCCGAACCGGTGGTTTCGGCACATATTTTGGTTGTGGACGATGAACCAGAATTGGCCGAGTCGCTTTCTGATTACTTGGAGCGGAAAGAAGGTTACAAAATTTCCATTGCTCGCAATGGTGAAGAGGCTGTGGCAATTCTGCGCCAGTCCACACAGACGGGCACTCCAATTGATCTGGTTTTGTTGGATATGCGGATGCCCCGTGTTTCTGGTCTGGATGTTCTCTCCTGGATTCGCCAACACCCAGATTTGCACTATACCCGGGTGATCATGTTGACGGCTACCGCATCTACCAAAGATAAGCTGGATGCGTTTTCTACGGGGGCCGACGATTACATTACTAAACCCTACTACCCACAAGAATTACTGGCGCGGGTGAAAACGATTTTGCGTTCGCGGCAGTTAGAGAAACAATTACAAAACCAGAGTCGGCAGTTGGCCGCTTTGAACCGGGTAGGCCACCTGATTACGTCGAAACTGGATACGCGGCAGGTGTACGCGGCCGCGGCCGATGGCATTGATGCTGTATTAGATGTGAACGCGGCCGCGGTTTACATGCAAGATAGCAGTAAAACTCGCCTGCAATGCAAATACCTGCTCTGCGACGGCCAACCCACCGCCAGTAACTTACTGCCCACCATCCCCATAGATGGTGGCCTCATCGGGCTGGCTTATGCCAGCCAGGCCGTCCTTTACTTCAATAGCCCCGAGGATGACGCCCTGTTTAATGCCACCTATGACACCCCCCCCGGTATTTCTGTCCGTTCTATGATGGCCGTCGGATTAGTGGTGCGTAAAGTCTCTGTGGGTGCACTTATCGCTATTAACAAACGGCATGGCGCTTTTACTGACATAGATGTTGATCTGTTTGCCTCTCTGGCCAGTTCTATCAGCCGGGCGATTGAAAATGCTTTTCTCTTTCAACGGCTCAATCAGCGACAAAAAGATCTGTTAGATAGTCGCAACACCCTCCAGGCAGTCATAGATGGCATCTTGCACCCCATCTACACCGTCGGTCCCGATTGGCGGCTTATTGCTGTCAATCAAACCCAAACAGACAAACTGAATACCCCCTCAGGCAAACTGGTAGGTCAACGATGTTATGAGCTTCTCTTTGCCCGTAATGCTCCCTGTGAACATTGTCAGGCGGGCAAAACGCTCCTGCAAAAACGGGCAGAACGGTGGACGGTGCGTTGGCAAGGAGCCGATTTATTGCCCCAAGAATGGGAAGTGACGGCCTATCCCATTCCTAGCCAGGAAGTTCAGGCGGTAGTTGTGTGGCAGAACCGCACCGAAGAGCGACGCCTGGAGCAATCGCTGATGCAGGCTGGCAAACTGGCGGCCATCGGCCAACTGGCCGCCGGGGTGGCCCATGAAATCAACAACCCCCTTACCGTCATTAACGCCAATGCCGAAATGCTAAAAATGACCGTGCCGCATGATACAGATGACTTCGAAGCTGTGGATCTCATTCACCGCGCCGGAGTGCGGGCCGCCAAAGTAACAACGGGCCTATTAAATTTTGCCCGCCAGGAACGGTACGAATTTGTCGAACTGGATTTAAATCAATCTATCTTACAGGCGCTGGATCTGGTAGTTTATCAGTTGCAGTCCAAAGGGATACGATTGGTGCGCCACTTTGCGGATGATTTGCCCCGTTTTGTCGGTAGTTTAGAACATTTGAAGAGTGTCTGGATTAACTTGCTTGTCAATGCGGGGGATGCCGTTAAGGATCGCCCCGAAAATTCGGAAATCGTTATTACAACCCGCCTTTCGCCGAATGGGGAGCAAATTCAGGTGTTGGTGCAGGATAATGGGGTAGGGATGAGTGAAGCCCAACAGGCTCATATTTTTGAGCCATTTTATACCACCAAAGATCCTGGCAAAGGAACCGGCCTGGGGTTAGCTACCTGTTTCCGCATTATTGAGCAACATGGCGGCGAGATTGATGTTATTAGTCAGCCTGGCGAAGGCACGACTTTCATTATTTTGCTTCCCACGAAAGAACCCCGCTCGGAAAACATCTGATCCCATCTTTTCGGATCCCCTTTCCCGATTCGTATCACCCTTTAGGGCGATTGCATACGCGGACTTCCCCTACTCCTAACCCCGCCCCCAAGAGCGGGAACTTTTTACGGTCCAAATTGATTTTTCCCCCTTCCCGGCAGGAATCGTTAGGGGAAAAATCAATTTGGGTAACGACTAACCCTCTCAAGGGTTGAGCTTGTCGAAGCCCGCTTGCTTTCGACAAGCTCAGGTAACAGGCTTAGTCGTTACTATTTTGGGGAGTAGGCAATTTCCCTATATTACCCTTGCAGGTAATCGTCCTGGTGGCAGTAATTCTCAATTTAACCAACGGCTAAAGCCGTTGACCGCCAAAAGCACGCTCGAAAAATGGCCCAACCCGTAGAACAGCCTTTCAGGCTGTTCGCCCTACACATCCTGGAGGGGGGCTGAGCTTTGCCGAATCCCGGCTCCGCCTGCATAGAGAGCGCACAGCCTGGAAAGGCTGTGCTACGCTCATGGCCTCTTCTGAGATGCCGGGCAAGATGTTGGCATAGAGAGCGCACAGCCTGGAAAGGCTGTGCTACGCTCAGTTGACGGCCGGGCGGCCGCACCATTTTTAGACGTTCAGGCCAAATTGAGAATTGCTGTCCTGGTGGGCATTCCCTGGTAACATCATTACAATTAATTAAGTGTTTCATTAAGGGTGTTTTGAGGGACTTCAGGCTACCGTTTCCTGTCTGGTCAGGCAGAAAAAGGGAGAAAACGTTGGAATGAAGCCCCAAAGAGTGACACAGAAAGTGAGGCCTTCCAGGAGTTCCCCATGATCGGGGCGCTCACCAAATGGAATGAAAATTTGTAGGGCGATTTGGTAAATCGCCCTACATTTTCGTAGGAGTTCCCCATGGGCCTACAGCGCACCAAGAGAGATGAAAATTTGTAGGACAATTTTGTAAATTGTCCATGGGGCGATTTACCAAATCGCCCTACATTTTCGTAGGAGTTCCCCATGGGCCTATGGCGCACCAAGAGAGATGAAAATTTGTAGGACAATTTTGTAAATTGTCCATGGGGCGATTTACCAAATCGCCCTACATTTTCGTAGGAGTTCCCCATGGGCCTACAGCGCACCAAGAGAGATGAAAAT
>JAGNBF010000003.1:91229-154495 GCA_018004935.1 Chloroflexota bacterium
GCGCACCAAGAGAGATGAAAATTTGTAGGACAATTTTGTAAATTGTCCATGGGGCGATTTACCAAATCGCCCTACATTTTCGTAGGAGGATGGAAGGATGAACGAGGGAGCGGGAGGACAAATTAATTTAGGTGATGTATTGCGTTTGGTGTTACCCCTGGAAACGCAGGTAATTGCCAGTGGCCCCGCTACGCGGCGGGTGATCAACTGGATTACGATTATGACTCATTGGCGACGCATTCGGGCGCATACCGGGGCCAATGATATTGTGCTGATGTCGCTTGAAGCACAACGAGAGATGGTGGATGAGGAGATGATGGCCTGTGTGGATAAGCTGGCTAAGTTGAACGCGGCCGCGCTCGTTATTTTCCAGGATGTAAGTGAAACGGTGAAAGCGGCCGCCAACCGTTCCGACATGCCCCTGATGATTGTGCCGCCCCGCTCTACTTTGCGCGAAATTCATCAAGGCATTGCCGCCTTACTCATTGACCGGCGCGTTCAGGTTACTGACCGAGGGATGCAACTGTATCGCCACCTTTCCGAAATGTCCCGCGAGGAAAAAGGTCTGGGAGCAATGGCCGATGTGATGATGAAACTCACCGGCAAAATAGTTGTCATCCAGGACAAACGGCTGGAGTTCCAGGCTTTTAGTGAACCGCACAATCATGCCGCAGAGATTCAGGCGGTTAAGGATTGGTTGTTAGATCGGGAATCATTGCCGAAGGTGTTACAAAATCGTAAAGCGGCCGCTAAAGCCAGACAAAACCATTGGCAACACCCCCTCCCCTTTGGCAATCTGATCCGGCTGGTGGCTCCTATTATTTCTGGTGACCGGGCGCGGGGTTATCTCTCTATTATTGGCCTGACAGAAGAGATAGATTTGTTGGATGCGGTATGTGTGGAGCAGGGCGCGGCCGCGTGTGCTTTGGAAATGGCTAAAGCCAAAGCGATTAGTGAAGCCAAAAAAGCCCTGCGCGGTAACTTCCTGGAAGGCCTCTTGGCCGGAACCCTCTCTAGCGCAGAAATTGAACGCCTCTCTACCCGGTTGGATCACAACACGGCCAAACCCCATGTGGTGCTCACCTATATCTGGGATGGTCCTAACCCCCCTTCTTTCCGACGGCTGGAAACGACGCTCAACTGGCTCTCCAATGAGGATCAGCCCCTGTTGGTGCATGTTTATGGCGGAGCCCATATCTGTGTGTTTCAAACTGTGCGCAAAGATGATTTGGAGTTAGCGGCCGCGTTTGATTTAGATCGCCAATTGCGCGAACAGATCAGAGCAGAAATGCCGGATATGACAGCCCGGCTCTTGGGAGGGATGTCTGGCCCAGTAGAAACGCTGGCAGAATGGCCCATAGCCCATCAACGCGCCTTACAAGCAATGCAACTGGGCAAAAAACTCCGCCTGGATCGGTTAGTTGAATACAATAGCCTGGGTATTTACCGCCTGTTGGCCCAACTGGAAAGCCAACCTGCGGTGATGCAATTCTGCCAACAGATTATTGGCCCCCTGGTAGAGTATGATCGGAGCCATAATAGCAATCTGGTGCAGACAATTGATGCTTATTTCAATCACCATGGCAACATCAGCCAGACAGCGGAATCTCTGTTTATTCACCGTAACACCCTGCTTTACCGGTTGGATCGGATTCAAGAATTAACAGGGCAATCATTAGAGCAGTCTGATATGCGTCTGGCGTTGCATCTTTCGTTGAAACTGTGGCAACTGGGACGACGTGACATGGCAACCGCGTAGGGTGGGGAGTGGGTTAGGGTGTCGTTTTGCGCGGGCCTTCGCCCGTGCAGAACGACACAAGACACTGTATAACCTGCCAATTCTGGCACCAGCGGGTTGATTTGTACACCTTTCACAATCCAGAGCCGAGAAATATTAAGCAACTTGACGATAGATTCATCCTCTGGTGTGACTTATACTTCTGTTCAGGATTTGCGCTTAGGTGCGCGGCTCAATGGGAAATAGTGGGATGCACAAAGCGGATGGTAACCCCATCCGCTTTGTTGCGTTTATAGGGAAATTGACGATTAGGGATTTACGATTTACGATTGCAGAGGTTCTCCAATCATCAATCGGTTCACTAAAATGGTCAATTGCCTATGTTCTCTCTCACTCGCGCCCGTATGGACACCCCTGGTTGTGAAAATGTTATCCATTTTAATAATGCTGGCGCGGCGCTGATGCCTAACCCGGTTGTGGCCGCAACGGTGGGCCACCTGTACCTGGAATCACAAATCGGGGGGTATGAAGCGGCCGCAACCAACCACCACAAAATAGAACGGACTTATGACGCGGCCGCGGCTCTCATCGGCTGTTCCCGTGATGAAATTGCTCTCACCGAAAATGCCACCCGTGCCTGGGACATGGCTTTTTACAGCATCCCCTTCCAACCCGGTGACCGCATCCTCACCTGTACCAGCGAATACGCCAGTAACTACCTGGCCTTCCTACAAGTAGCCCACCGCACCGGGGCCACAATTGACGTTATTCCCAATGACCCTTCGGGCCAGATTTCCATCTGGCATTTGCAACAAATGATGGATGAGCGGGTCAAACTCATCGCCATTAACCACATCCCCACCAATGGGGGCCTCATCAACCCGGCAGAGGAGATCGGCCAGGTAGCGCGGGAGGCTGGGGTGCTTTATCTGCTGGATGCCTGCCAATCGTTGGGGCAGATTCCCGTATATGTGGAAGAAATCGGTTGCGATTTTCTTTCGGCAACCAGCCGTAAATATTTGCGCGGACCGAGAGGGGTAGGGTTTCTCTATGTTTACCAAGAACGCATCAGCCAGATGGAGCCGCCGCTGATAGATTTACAGGCCGCAGATTGGATCGCTCCCAATGCCTATCGCTTGCATGAGACGGCCCGCCGTTTTGAGACCTGGGAAAGTAATGTGGCCGGGCGCATTGGGCTGGGAGTGGCCCTGGATTACCTGCTTGAGTTAGGGATTGAAGAAACCTCGGCCCGCCTGTGTACGCTGGCCGAAAATGTACGCCAGAAACTGACCGCTATTCCCGGGGTGGTGGTGCATGATCTGGGGGAAAGGCACGGTGGTATTGTAACCTTTACCGTGGCCGGTCAAGAGGTGGCCCAGGTGAAGCAGAAGCTGGCTGATCAGCGCATAAATGTATCTGTATCTGGCCCTTTCGCGGCCCGATTGGATATGGATGCCCGTCAGTTACCGGGTTTGGTACGCGCTTCACTCCACTATTACAATAATGAACAGGAAATTGAGACTTTTTGTGCCGCTATAGAAACTATTGCCCAAACAGCATCGTTCCACTGAATCAGGATTACACTCATGCATTACGACAAACCAACAAAAACCTTTTTTATCACCGGGGGAGCCGGGTTTATTGGCTCCCATTTATGCGAGGCCCTATTGCATCTGGGTTATCGGGTGCTGGCCCTGGATAATTTGTCTACGGGGCGCATGGCCAATATTAATCACCTGTTGGATCATCCACTGTTTCACTTTGCCCGGGCGGAGATTACCGATGCGATTGTGATGGATCGGTTAGCATCGGAGGCGGATGTGATTATTCACCTCGCGGCCGCGGTTGGGGTTAAACTCATCGTCGAAAAACCCGTTCAGACCATCGAAACCAATGTTATGGGCACAGAATATGTGCTAAAGGCCGCCCTGCGGTACGGCTGTCGTACCCTGGTTGCCAGTACCTCAGAAGTGTATGGCAAAGGTAGCCGTATTCCTTTTAGCGAGGAAGACGATGTTTTGCTGGGTGCAACGAACAAAAGCCGCTGGTCTTATGCCGCCAGTAAAATGGTAGACGAGTTTTTATCCCTGGCTTATCATCAACAATTTGGTCTGGAAACGATTTTGCTTCGCTTCTTTAACACGGTGGGGCCGCGCCAGGTAGGTCATTACGGCATGGTCATTCCCCGGTTTGTGGGGCAAGCCCTGGATGACAAACCCCTGGAAGTGTTTGGTGATGGTCAGCAGAGCCGCTGTTTTTGTGATGTGCGTGATGTGGTCCAGGCCATTATCCGTCTGGCCCTGCACCCCACCGCCCACGGAAGGGTGTACAATATTGGTGGTACGGAAGAGATCACGATTTTACAACTGGCCGAACGGGTCAAAGTTTTGACCGGTAGTAATTCCCCCATTGTCCAGATTCCTTATGACCAGGCATATGCGCCAGGGTTTGAAGATATGCGCCGCCGTGTACCGAGTCTGCGCCGGATCGAGGAATGGGTAGATTGGCGTCCGCACCGGTCACTTGATGACATTTTGACCAGTGTTATTGCTTTTATGAGAGAGGAGCGGGAAAAGTCGTAAACAGGGTGGAGCACGTTTGTTATTCAGAGTGCTTCAACTTAGGAATTGTCTAAGAATAGAGTTACCACGGTCATAAATTGACATTTTGTTGGCGGCCACAGATTGGGTAAGCCCAGACTGTAGACCCACCCCCTCCGATTCCAGAGGGAAGGGGGGAACCCCAACGGCGCGGTTTGGGGGCGTCCGCCTCCAAACCGCGCCAAGAAAAGTTCCCCGCCCCTGGGGGCGGGGTTAGGGGTGGGGTGGCCCCGGATGACCGTTTTTGAGTACCCAACAGGTCTATATGAGTCAGCTTCACAGTCAAATTAACCCCAATCAGGCCGAGTATCAAGCTAATTTTGCTCATAATCAGGCATTAGCCCGGCAGTTGCATGATCGCCAGCATGAGGTACGAGAAACGCGGCCGCAGTCCATTCTGGATCTCCAGGCCAAACGAGGCAAATTACCTGTCCACGAGCGCATTAACCTTATCCTGGATGAGGGTAGCCCTTTTCTGGAACTATCTACCCTGGCGGCCTGGGATATGTACGAAGGTGAAGCCCCCGGAGCCGGTATTGTCACCGGCATCGGGCGGGTCTCCGGCGTAGAATGCCTTATCATCGCTAATGATCCGACGGTGAAAGGAGGCACGTATTTCCCGGAAACGGTCAAAAAACACGTCCGCGCCCAAACCATTGCTGAGGAAAATTACCTGCCCAGTATCTACCTGGTAGATTCCGGCGGAGCCTTTCTTCATCTACAAGCGGATGTTTTTCCCGATAAGGAACATTTTGGCCGCATTTTTTATAACATGGCTCGCATGTCCGGCAAAGGCATTACCCAAATCGCCGCTGTGTTAGGTTCTTGCACGGCGGGGGGAGCTTACATTCCGGCGATGGCTGATGAAACCATCATCGTTAAGGGGAATGGCACGATTTTTTTGGCCGGGCCACCCCTGGTGAAAGCGGCCACCGGGGCCGAAGTTACGGCTGAGGAGTTGGGCGGGGCCGATGTGCATACCCGCCTGAGTGGGGTGGCTGACCATTTTGCTGAGAATGAGCGCCAGGCATTAGCCTGGATTCGGGAGGTGGCCAGTCACCTGAACCGACGTAAAGAGATGCCCCTGGTGATGCAGGAACCGGAAGAGCCGTTGTATGATCCCGAGGAGTTGTATGGCGTTATTCCGGCTGACCCACGGGTGACGTATGATGTGCGTGAGGTGATTGCCCGGTTGGTAGATGGGTCGCGCCTGAGTGAGTTTAAGACCCGTTATGGCCCAACGGTGGTGTGTGGGTTTGCCCATATCATGGGGGTTCCTGTCGGTATTGTGGCGAATAATGGCCTGTTGTTTAGTGAATCGGCTCAGAAGGCCACCCATTTTATCCAGCTCTGTGGGCAACGGGGTACACCATTGCTTTTTATGCAGAACATTGCCGGGTTTATGGTCGGCAAGCAGTATGAAAATGGGGGTATTGCCAAAGATGGGGCCAAGATGGTGATGGCGGTAAGTAATGTGAATGTACCTCGGATTACGCTGTTGCATGGGGTGAGTCATGGGGCGGGCAATTATGGCATGTCAGGCCGGGCGTATGATCCCCGTTTCCTGTTTTCCTGGCCGAATAGCCGTATTAGTGTGATGAGTGGCGACGCGGCCGCAGGCACGCTGTGGACAGTGGGTCAGAAGACGGCTCTACGCCAGATGGTTCACCCAACAGCAGAACAGATTGCGGCCGCGGAAACCGAATTTAAGCGCCCCATCCTGGCTCAATATGCCCGCGAATCTGACCCCTATTTTGCCACGGCTCGCCTATGGGACGATGGCATTTTGGACCCAGCCCAAACCCGTATGGCCCTGGCTCTTGCCTTTTCCGCCTCGGCCAACGCTCCCCTGCCGCAAGATAGTTACGGGACGTTCAGAATGTAACTGATTCCCCCTGGGCGATTGCCTATTCCGCAAAATGAATCCATCCTCTGACCCCCTTTCCCAGGTTGGGGAAGGGAGACGCCATCTGTGGGCGAAATGGGAGGCAAAGCTTTCTCTTTTGCCCACGTAGCTTCTCGAAATTTCGGGGATAACGAGGCCTGAGCCTGTCGAAGACCATTGGTTTTCGACAGGTTCAACCCATCTGGAGTTTAGAGCGAGAGGAGAGAGCCAGAGGAAATTACTCTGGAAAACCCTCTAGCTCTGGCTCTGAACTCTAAACTCAAGACCCATGGCTAACCTGCATTATTGAGAAGACAGTTGTCCCCTTTAGAAACCCCTCTAAACCTGTCTGGTCTGGATGGAACTTATTTTTGGACGATTACTAAATATGAGCACCGAATTAGTCAACATTATCTTTGGCATGAAAGTACGGCAAGCACGTATCGAAGCCGGGTTATCTCTCACCGAGTATGCTGAGCTGTGTGAGCTTTCGCCTTCCTATGTTACGGAAATCGAAAAAGGGAAAAAATACCCCCGCCCCAACAAAATTCGCAAAATGGCTGAGGTGTTGGGTAAAGAGTATGACGAGATGGTGTCCATTAAGTTAGACTCATCGTTGACTTACCTGGAGCGGGCGTTGGCTTCCCCGCTGGTGCATCGTTTTCCCTTTGATGAGTTTGGTCTGGAAGCCAGCGATCTGGTTTCTTTGCTCACACGTGCCCCAGATAAGGCCAGCGCTCTCTTACACACGGCCCTGGAAATTGGGCGGCAATATGATTTGAAGCAGGAGCATTTTTTCCGGGCGATGCTACGCTCTTATCAGGAAATTCATGAGAATTATTTTGAGGAGCTAGAGGACGCGGCCGCGAACTTTGCCCAAGAGCATGGTATAGACCGCCATCAGTTGCTCCATCTGGCAGAATTAGAAGGTATTTTGCATGAAAAATATGGTTACACCCTGGATCGTATTAACCTGGCTGAGAATCCGGCTCTGGCGGGGTATCGTTCCGTGTATGTAAAAAAGAAGCGGCCGCGGCTTCTCCTAAACCCATCCCTGCATCCCTGGCAATTAAAATTTTTGCTGGCCCGTGAATTGGGTTACCAATATCTGGGGCTACAAGAACGGAGCACCGTCTCTACCCCGGATGAAGTGGGTTCTTTTGCTCAGGTGTATAACGATTTTCAAGCTTCTTACTTTGGTGGGGCGATTCTCATGCCCCCTGGTCCTATCATTGAGAGGCTCCACACCTTTTTCAGCCTGTCTCACTGGTCGCCGGAAACATTGCGCCATATGCTCACCCAGTTTGAGGTGACGCCGGAGATGCTGTTATACCGTTTTTGTGAACTGATTCCCCAGTTTTTTGGCTTAAAAATACATTTTTTGCGTTTTCATAATGTGGGTGGCCGCTACCGACTAACAAAACAGTTGAATCTGAATGAGATTCGCCTGCCGAGTGGTCTGAGTTTGCGGGAACATTATTGTCGTCGTTGGCTGACGGTGCGGCTGTTGCGGGAGTTAGAAGGGGATGAGAACGCGGCCGCGTTCTCCGATACCTTCCACATTGATGTACAAATTTCCGAATACCTGGACTCACACGAAAAATTTATGTGCCTGGGTTTTGCGCGGCCGCTGGTGCTTTCCCCGCATCTAGGCAGTAGTGTCACCCTGGGCTTCCGCATGGACTCCGATTTGGAGAAAACTATTAAATTCTTGCACGATCCCACCATTCACCACACCATCATCTCAGAAACGTGCGAGCGGTGCCCCCTCACCGAGGAACAATGCCACCTGCGTGCCGCCGAACCCGTTCTCTATCGCCAGGAAGAACAAAAAAAGGCCCGCCAGCAGGCCGTCTCCCAACTTATTGCCCGCCTGCAAGCCTGAATCTGGCTACAACGCGTAAATCTTATACTAACTCATCGTTCGCAATTAACTGAACAATTTGCTGTGGCCGGTCTCCTGACCACGCCACCCATCTTATTTCCAAACGATTACTAAACAGTTTTCTCAAGCACTTTTGTCACATAGCTGTTGAGGCTATCCCCTTCGCGTAGGGCACGGATTGCCAGCCGTTCATGTAATTCGGGGGAGATGCGGAGTTGGAAGCGGCCGCTGTAACTTTTGTCGGCGGTAAAAGCAGGCAGTGGTAAACCCTCTTCCGCATAAATTTGCAACCACTCCTCCACCACTTCACTTAACTCACGATAAACTTCTACCTCATCCATACCGTGGACGCCGCCCAGCATCAATCCCGGACAACGTCCCACATAACAACCATCTTCCTCGCTCCATTCGACAATTTTTAGATAGCGGTCAGAAAGTTTCATCGTTTTATCTCCACCAATACCCGCTGTACATCTTTTTCCTGATACGGTTTGGCATCATCACCCAAATGTCCTGAAATCGTAACGGTGGTGCCTTTGGGATGCAGGTAATTGCGATGACTGCCTTTCCCACCCCGATCCACAAAACCGGCCCGTTCCAGGTCACGAATCAAGTCACGAATTTTTCGAGGCATGGAAATATGGTATCAAAGTGATACTACAAAATCAAGCGGATTATAAGGGTAAAGTCATGTACAACCCATTGAGGGTGAAGCCGTGCCGGGCGTAATATTCGCGGGTGCCAATGGCGCTGATGACAGCCAGGTGGGCGTAACCCGCCTCATGTGCCATCTGTTTGGCCTGGACAATGAGGCGTGCTCCCAGGCCAATGTGTTGCGCTTCACCGTCGCTGTTTTCACCCAGCAGAAGGGCGGGGCCATACACATGCACCTCGCGGATCATGGCATGTCCGGCCAGTTCGGGTAGGGGCAGAGGGATGTCCTGACGGGGGAAGGAAAGGCGCAGGAAACCGGCAATGCGCTCATCGTCGGTTTCAAAGCTGAGGAAATGTTCGGTGGTGGCGTCGCTGTCGTAGGTGGTGATGACCATGTTCAGGTCTTCGGGAGCTACCGAGTCGCGCCGGATTTCACGGCAACGGATACATTGGCAACGTAAGCCGCGCTCTTTAAGTTTTTGTTGGGCGACTTCACGCAGGTTGGCTTTTTTGTTCCCTTCCACCACATTGGTGGTGGGGAAGTCGCGGATGACCCGGTTCAGGCGCACGTAACGGGGAACCTGCGCTTTGCAGGCGACCAACACTTCGGCTACTTCGTCTTCGGTGTAAGGGCGATATTCGCCGCGTTGCCAGTAGTCGTATAGTTCGGCCTGTTCCAGCAACATGCAGGGATACAGTTTCAACTCATCGGGGCGAATGGCCGGGTCAGACCAGAGGCGGCCAAAGTCCTCAATGTCGCTGGCCGGAGTTGCGCCCAGCAGATTGGCCATCCAGTGCCCATGAATTTTGAACCCGGCCAACCGGAGCAGGCGAAAGGCGTCGCGGGTGCTTTGCACGTCGTGGCCCCGTTTGTTGAGGGCCAATACCTGTTCGTCCAGGCTTTGGATGCCGATCTGGACTTTGGTGACGCCCAGGTAACGCATCCAGCGCAGTTCGTCGGCGTCAATATGGTCTTGCCGGGTTTCGACAACCAGACCAACATTACGCCGTTGGGAGGTGGCATTCCGTTCCTGCGCTTCTACCAATGTGGCCGAATCCACCTCATTCATGGCATCCAGGCAACGCTGAACAAACCACTCCTGGTAATCGCGCCGATAACTGGACCAGGTTCCGCCCAAAATGAGCAGTTCAATCTTCTCTGCCGGGTGGCCTATTTTTTCCAGGGCGCGGATGCGGACTGAGGTTTGTTCGTAGGGGTCGAAGGCGTGGCGCTCGGCCCGTTGTGCGCCGGGTTCGTCATGCAGGTAACTTTTGGGCATCCGCACATCGGTGGGGCAGAAAATGCATTGGCCGGGGCAGGGATATGGCTTGGTGAGGACGGTGACGACGGTGACACCGGCCTGGGTGCGGGTGGGTTTCACCTGGAGCAACAGGGGTACATCGGGGTCGAAGGTGAGGTAGCCGCTATCGCACAGCAGGCGATAAATGCGGATGAGTTTATCTTTAGCCAGCCAGGGTAAACCTTGCCGGGAATATTGGCCCATGATGCGGCGATACCGTTTGGTGGTCAGCGGCCGCACTGCCACCAACTCTTCGATGAGCCGGGCATATGCCGCTTCCTGCCCTTCCAGAGCCGGTAACTCTCGCTGGGCATACCACGCCCTATCATCAATCTCTATAACTGGTACAAAGCCTGTTTTCATCAACCTTCCACCGATGACCAATCACTCTGTTGCATGGGTTGGCCAGGCAAACGTAACGGCTTCGCCATAAAGGAATGAAACTTCAAAGCGATCAAGCCCATCCAATCGTCCCAGAATCGCAGGGGGAATTTCACCGAGGGCAACTCCTACTGGCATTACAAACTCAAACGCTCCCAGACGAACACGTACAGGATGCACGTAGGCGTCAAACGATTGGCTATGTTTTGCCACGCCGCTTAAGAAAAGGGGCGTACCCGCAAAAACATCAGCAACCAGAAGCTGCCCTAAAGGCATACTTACCAGAGAAATATCAGCCCCCGTATCAACCTACACATTACCAACTTGAACCCAATCTTGAAATCGTTCACTGAAAAAGCGCAAAACAGTAACAGGTCGGGTTATTTCTCCATAAACATCATGCGCTTTGGAAAGATAAGGAAAAGTAACAGAACTCATACGAGGGTCACAGAGGGTTGTAAACGCCAACTAATCATGACATCAGCATTGGGGTAACGATCCCGAATATCTAGATATGAACCTTCTAGCTCCTGCCCCGACCACGTTTCTTTCCCATTTACGAAAATGACGTACTCAATTGTGTGCTCTTCGGATATCTTTTCTGGCACAGGCAGTCGCGTGCTCAAGAGTGCAACTCTTTCTTCCAGAGAGAGGAGACGATGGGTTACTTCTTCCAGGGATAATTGGGCAATCATCTTTGAACCTCGTAAGGGTGAAAACCGTATTTGTTTAGATTGTAGTGCAAAGATGGTTCTTGTTTCAACCTCGATTTAGGGTGCGGAGCAGGGCGCGGTGTTCGGGGGAGCCGGGGGCGGGGCCTTTCAGGACGGCCTGGATGAATTCGTCGGGGGGGCGGTAGTTGTGGGCGGTGACATAGTGGTAAATGAGGGTGGGGGCGGCGAAGATGTCGTCATCGCCGAGGACGCGGATTTCGCTGAGGCCGAGCTGGATGGTGTGTTCGTTGAAGGTGAAGGGAGCCACGCGGCCGCAACCCAACCCACACGCCAGCGGTGTCGCCACAACCTGGAGTGTATGCTCCGGCAGGCAAAAATCCAGCAACCGGGCACGAAACAGGGCCGGTGTTTGCCCGGTGGGGAACGGGGCATTACGGCGCAGAAAACCCACCGCCAGCGGAGCCAGCCCTAGAATTTCCTCATCCGGTGCGCCCGTGTACGGGTCTAAATCTTCGGGTAAACGATTACGTTGTGCCATATACCACCTGACGATTGATGATTGAGTCTACTGCAATAAGTCCGGTTTTAGACTGATCTAACCGTCGCTTCCAGAGAGAAAGAAACCGGGCTTTTAACAACTTTGACCTTTTTTCAGTGGAGTCATGATTGTTAGCTCATTTGTAACTATACCGGCAATGGACACAATCTGCGATTTTTTCGCCCTGTTGCCCTGTTGCTTTATCGTATCCGAGGCCACCCCTGACCCCGCCCCCAAACCGCGCCGGTAGATTTCTCGCCTTGCCTCTTGTTGATTAAATGATTAATCGGGTAATGAGTGGTTTCACCCATCCCCCTGTGCTTTCCGGCAGAAAGGAGAAAATAACCGGCACAGGAAAAAGTTATCCGCCCCTGGGGGTGGGGTTAGGGGTGGGGGAAACCCTATTACCTGACTATTTTTGGCTCTGGGGGAATTCAGGGGGTGACACCAGATGTACGGGCTGGCCTTGTGCCTGCCCGGTGTGGGGCAACCACAAGGGTTGCCCGTACCCCACGACATCCCGAAGACCCCCAAATTTCAATGTTGATAGAAGGGTAGGAGTTTATCTGCCAGGGTGGGCCAATCAAAATGAGTATTGAGATGGTGTCGGGCCGCGGCCGCGAACCGTTGGCGTAGGCTCTCATCGCGCAATAAAGAGATCACCCGGGCGGCCAGGCCGTCGGCATCCCCGCTCGCCACCAGATAACCCGTTTCTCCAGGTCGGATATATTCCTCTACCTGACCCACAGCCTCTCCCACTACCGGTAGACCCACCCGGAGCATATCGGCTAGTTTGACGGGGCATTTTGTCCGGTTTAGGAGAGTATCGGCCATAAGATACAACCCCACATCACCGCAAGCTAATACTGGGGGCAACTCGGCTTCAGTTAACCAGCCCGTATCTATTACCCTGTCCTGTAACCCGGCTGAGGTTAATTGTTGCCGGAAGGTGGCCGTATCTTGGGCATAAAGTCCGGCTCCCACCGCTAATATGCGTAAATCAGGTATCTGCTGGTGTACTTTGTGCAGAATGTTGACCAGGTGGCCGGTGTCAAATTCAAAAAGGCGGCTGTAGAGGAGAATGGTAGGGTGATGGGTAAGATTTAGGCTGGCCCGGCGTGCGGCCGCGGCGGATATATCATTACTGAGGGTTGAGCCATTGGGGAGATACAGCACCTTCTCTGGTGGGACGCCCATAGACCAGGCAATTGTCTCCAGGGCACGGCTGGCAACGGTCAGGCCATGATGATGGGTCATGCCCCAGCGTTCTTGCCAGGCGAAGAAATATTTTTGGGCCTGGCTGTAGGGAGCGATTTCATTCCAGCCACCCCATCCTTCCCAATCGTCACTATCAGTGATAAGGGGGACGTGGCCCAGGTACCAACCCCACCAGGCTACTAATCCGGCATATGCTTTGGGCTTGAAAGTGTGGATGACATCTGGTTGCCAGGCCCGCACTTCCCGAATGAGCGTTCGCGTAATACCGGGCATTCCCCCCTGCAAAGGGGTGTAACGAATTTCTACGCCATCTTCTATCCAGGTTTTATTGGCTTCGGCGGGTGTTTGCCAGGGGGGCATAAACAGGCGGACGGTGTGCCCTTGGGCCACCAGGGCACGGGCTAACCCTAGCGCCCGGATGCGCATAGTTTTATTGGGATGAAAGCCAAAAGGGCCAACATAAGCAATTTTCATAAGTGGCAGGGGGAAGTGACTTTGCCAAGGGCCTAAGTGGCTCGGTGAGGACACCGGCCACAGCGCGTAAGTCCTAAGTTATTTGCGAGCGAACCCTAAGGGTCTGTAAAAGATTAAGTCCGGCGAAACCTGACAGGTTTTCGGAAACCTGTCAGGTCTAAACCGGAAAGTTATATTTTTGCGAACCCTAAGGGTTCACTCGAAATTAAGTTGGGTGGCTCGGTCGGGAGACCGGCCACAACAAACTCAAAAGTTATTTGCGAGCGAACCCTAAGGGTCTGTAAAAGATTAAGCGTAACCGTTCAGGGCAATTGCCTACTCACCCAAATGAACCCATCCCCTGACGCCTTCCCAATTGTCGTTTAAAAAATTAATCAGGTAATGGAATCCCCCCCACCCTAACCCCGCCCCCAGGGGCGGGGAACTTTTCTAAGGGGCATTTTTCGGGGCATTCGCCCCGAAAAATGCCCCATGGGAATTCCCCCCTTCCCGAGGGAATCGGCAGGGGGGATGGGGTCAATGAAGGCGTTACCCGATTAAAAATTTAATGAACAAAAGGGAAGAGGGAAAACCGCACCAGAAATTGTTCTCCGCCTCTGGGGCGGGGTTAGGGGTGGGGGTTTCCGGGTTTCAGGGCCAGGGCGCGGCGTTTTTGTAGACTTGCCCGCAGGTAAAAATGTTCGCCCGGCGTCAGGTGAAAATCTGTCAGGTCGGACAGGTGCCGCATTGTCGAACCTAACTCAAATCCATTTACCTCTTTAGCCGCTGGTCTAAATTCCACGGCCAGACCGGAATAAACCACCTGGATAAAGTCAGGGTACAAAAAGGGGTAACCTTTGGGTTTTGGCTCACGGTGATGAAAATGGCGAAAACCTACCAGTTGTAACTGTTCAACCAGCCAACCGGTTTCTTCCAAGACTTCACGGCAGGCTGTTTCCTCTAAGGATTCGCCGGGTTCGCGGCGACCACCGGGTAAAATGTGGTAATGGTGGGGATCTTGGACGACCAGGACGCGGCCGCGCCATAACACTACACAACGTACAGATGTTACCCAGGCAACCGGGGGTGGCTCATCACTTAGATGATCCGTGAGGCGCATCAGCAGATCATGCCCATGCCAACGCCATACGACCTGTGATTCCATCTGCGCTGGGTGCATGTGTAAAAAGGGAGTTAGCTCTTGCGCCTGCATACCCTAAGTGTGACCTGTTCCGGAAAAAATGACAAGACAAAGAGGCCAGATACTACGGCATTGATTGGGCCATTTTCCGCCCAAATTATTAATCGGGTAATGAGTTAATTCGCCCTCCTGCGATTTCCGGTGGGAGGGGGAAACACCAGGCGTGCCGGATATTGAGCGCGGCCGCGCTCAATATCCGGCACATGAGAAAGTTCCCCACCCCTGGGGGCGGGGTTAGGGGTGGGAGAAACCCTATTACCTGACTGTTTTTTTAAACAACAAAAGGCGGGGAAATCCGGGTTGCCCTTACCCGGCAGTTCTTCATTGCGGTGGAACCAGGGAGAGCGATTGTGGTAGAATCCCCCACGGAGTTTGTGAAATGTCCATTTATTGGTATGCACTTCGGGTAAAACCACATAAAGAAGGGTTTGTCGAAGAGATATTACACACACAAAAGGTTACCTTTTTTTGTCCCCGGGTGCGGGTACAGCCGAAAAATCCCCGAGCGGCAAAAGAGCGGCCCTATTTTCCCGGGTATGGTTTTATCCGGGCCAATCTGGCAGATTTGGGCGAGAATTTTTTCCAATGGATTCCAGGCACGGTAGGATTGGTGACCTTTGGGGGGGAACCGGCTATTGTGCCCGATCATCTGATACATGAGCTTCGTGACCGGGTAAATCAGATTGAAGCCAGTGGGGGCCTCATCTTTGCCGATTTGCATAAAGGGGATCGGGTACGGATAACCGGTGGCCCTTTTGCCGGGTATGAGGCGATTTTTGATATGAGTCTGCCGGGCAAAGAGCGGGTGCAAGTACTATTGGCCTTTTTGAGTAAGGCTTTGCAACCCGTACAATTACATGTGGCTGATGTGGTAAAGGTCAAGAAAGGCAATGTGTAATAACCGGCGGCTATGGTAGTAGTAAACTGGGTATAAGGTGAGGATGCGGCCGCGATGCCTACAAGTGGTTGACCGGCAGTAAACGCATCCTTTTTTGTGTATAGTGATCGTATGCTCCCATGTCGGAAGGGCGGAGCATAGGTGATTTACGATTTACGATTTACGATTTACGATTTGTGATTGGCGAGGGTTTTCCTCATGGTGAAGGTGGCTGTTAAACAACCGTATTGGTTTTGGGCGGGTTGGGTGGTGGTGGTGGCCTGGGTGGGCTGGCGGGTCTGGCCCGTATTGCAAGTCAATGTTAATCACCTGGGGTTGGTCGCGGCCGCGATGAATGACGAAACGATAGTCCAGCCTGAGACGGTCACAGCCTTGACCGGTTTGCAGGCCCGTGCCCTGGCCCGATTGTTCCCCGCAAAAGCCGAAACCTGGCTCCAAGCGGGTGTTACCGATTCCAGCCGGATGTTGACGTATCTGGATTTGTGTTTGTGGTATTGGGATCAGGGACGGAAGGAAGCGGCGGTAACGGCTTGCCGGGAAGGGCAGGGGACAGCTATTTATTGGATGCGTGAGGGCATTACGGCGCAGATTGCCGGTGATCACACCCAGGCGATTGCCCTTTTGGAGATGGCGACCCAGGTAGAACCAGAATCGGCCGAAGCGTGGTTTCGCTTAGGCGTTTTGTTGCAACTGGAACAGCGGTATGAGGAAGCTCTGGTAGCTTTCCAGGCGGCGGTCACTCATGGCTATTCGGCACATAGTTCCCTGGGGGGTATTTATTTACAGTTAAAGCGGTATCCTGAAGCGAGAGAGGTACTGCTAAACGGGGTTACTCTTTATCCCGAAGATCGTTACACATACCTTAATCTGGCTTTGGTGGCGGAAGCGGAAGAGAAGTGGACGGAAGCGGATGATTGGTACAGACAATTGGCCCAACTGTTTCCAGATTACGGGCCAGCATATTCTGGCCGCGGCCGCATGGCTCTCCATTCAGGTCAATATGCCCAGGCTGTCATCTATTTCCAGCAAGCAACCCAGGTGGAGCCAGGTAGATTAGGTTTTTGGTTGGAGCTAGGGGGCGCGGCCGCGCAATCTGGCGATATTACAATCGCAATCGAGGCGTACCAACAGGCTTTGATCATGCAACCGGGCAATGCCCAAGCCCAGACCGGCCTGGAAGCATTGGCGCAGAAATAAATACCGAAGGCACTGGTTTTACAACAACTAACCAGCAAGCCTAGAGTCGTCTAATAGAACCGTCACCTTAATAGCTTTTGAATTAAAATCTGCACCAACGAAAAAGTATGTCTACAATAGAAAATTTGCCACTTGAGCAACCAAAGCCCATTGCTGACAATCAGTCGTGGGATTTGATCATTCAGCCACAACGTCGATTGTTTGATCTACGGCTGGCAGAACTTTGGCGTTACCGTGATCTGGTGATCCTTTTTGTCCGCCGGGACTTTGTCTCTGTCTATAAACAGACGATTCTGGGTCCGCTCTGGTATCTTATTCAGCCCCTGTTGACAACGATCATTTTTACGATTGTTTTTGGGAATATTGCTGGGTTGCCTACTGATGGTCTACCCGAGTTTCTCTTTTATATGTCGGGCACGGTCATCTGGAGCTATTTTGCCGAATGTCTGAACAAAACCTCTGTTACCTTTGTGCAAAATGCGAATTTATTTGGCAAGGTCTATTTTCCACGCCTGGCGGTACCGGTTTCCATTCTGCTCTCCAACCTCATCACCTTTACCATTCAGTTTGCTCTCTTCTTGCTCTTTATGGGTTACTTTGCCCTGCGTGGTGCGGCGATACACCCCAATGTCTGGATACTATTTACACCGGTTTTGCTTCTGATGATGGCCGGATTGGGCTTGGGTTTCGGGATTATTATCTCTTCTCTAACCACTAAATATCGTGATCTGCGTTTCCTGGTCAGCTTTGGGGTGCAACTCCTTATGTATGCCACACCGGTTATTTATCCCGTTTCGGCTATTTCTGGACAGTTCCGCCTGCTTATTTTGGCCAACCCCATGACACCCATTGTGGAAACATTTCGTTATGCCTTTCTGGGAGCGGGTATCGTAGATGTATACCACTTGCTATATAGTTTTGGATTTATGGTGATGGTAGTGTTTATTGGGGTTGTGATATTTAATCGCGTGGAGCAGACGTTTATGGATACGGTATGACGATGGTTATCTCTGTAGAGAATCTAAGTAAAAGTTACCGCCTGGGCCAGATTGGAACGGGCACGTTAACCAATGACCTGAAGGTTTGGTGGGCTAGACGCCGCGGCCGCACCAACCCTCTTCTAAAGATTGGCCAAAACGATCAGTCTCGACAGAATGACGAAACGGTGTGGGCATTGCAAGACGTAAGTTTTACGGTTCAACAAGGTGAAGTGCTGGGTATTATTGGTAAGAATGGAGCGGGCAAAAGTACCCTACTTAAAATACTTTCTCGTATTACGGCTCCGACGAGTGGACAGATAAAAGTGAAAGGGCGTATCGCCAGCCTGCTTGAGGTAGGGACGGGTTTTCATCCCGAATTGACCGGACGCGAAAATATTTATCTCAATGGTGCAATCTTGGGCATGAGCCGTCGGGAAATTGACCGCAAGTTTGGTGAGATTGTGGATTTTGCCGAAATAGAGAAATTTATTGACACACCCGTCAAACGTTATTCTAGTGGTATGTATGTAAGATTGGCTTTTGCTGTGGCCGCACATTTGGATCCTGAAATTTTGGTGGTGGATGAAGTGCTGGCGGTTGGTGATGCGACTTTCCAAAAAAAATGTTTGGGTAAAATGGGAGAGGTGGCGAAAGAGGGGAGGACGGTATTGTTTGTAAGCCACAATATGACAGCGGTAAAAAGTTTGTGTCATAATGGGATGCTGTTGCACAACGGAAACGTTTTCTATCTAGGGGAAATCAGTAGAACTGTCAACGCCTATCTTTCTATTAATAGACGTGAGATTATTGAACAAAATTGGGACTCAATAGAGTCTGCACCAGGAAATAGTTTGGTAAGAGTGAGACGCGTAAAACTGGTGCCAATAGCGGGAACTGAAAACAGCTTTTTAACTGTTAATACACAAATCCAAGTATCTTTTGAGCTATGGATTCTGCAACCCGCTACCCTAAATATCAGCATGCATCTGAGTTTGATAAGTGGTGATGTCATCTTTGCATCACCTTCGCCAAGTATTGATTGTAAATCAGGGTTAGTTCAATTTACTTGTAATATTCCAGGTGAACTATTGAATGATGGTATTTATTCGTTGCTGATGATGGTCGTTAAGGATTCTTCTAAAGTTATTTATAAGATGGACAATGCTGTAGTATTTGAAATACACGACAGTGAGCGCATAGGGCATTGGTTAGGAAAATGGCCGGGTGCAGTTCGGCCAAAATTAGAATGGTTAACATGTAATATGGATGATAATAAGGACAGTTAGTGCATATGGTAAGCAAGAATAATTCTTCATTTCTTTGATCTAAAAACCTGATAGAAAATTCGCTTTAAATAAGGCTCTTTTCCCATCAGATTTTTTAGGCTATTGTATTCGTTCAAATTCAGGTGGAATATAACAAATCCTCAATAACTGAGAACGTGAAAAATGTACACCGACAAAATTATAGGTGGTCTCTTTGGTTGGGAATTCAATATTAGACCCCATGACCCAGTAGTACCACTATGGTTGCAGGGTAGCGAATGTATGCAACTGGTAAATGCACGTAGTGGGCTTTGCTTACTTGCTGCGTATTTGAAGCCAGCGAATATTTGGTTGCCCACATATCTTTGTGAATCGATAGTTACGAGTTTTGTAACTTTTGAGGGAGAAATTAATTATTATCCCGTGGACATCGCCTTAAATTCAGTTAACCGCAATTGGTTGGATAATGTCAAAGAAAAGGATCTCGTTGTTGTAATTGATTACTTTGGCTGGCGCGCAGACAATGACCTGTTAGAGCAAATACGAGTAACGGGAGCATATATTTTAGAAGATGCTTCACAAGCGATTCTGACTGCCGATGTTGGAGTAGGAGTAGATTATTGTCTCTACAGTCCGCGTAAATTTTTCCCCGTACCCGATGGTGGTGTACTGTGCGCGAAGGGCAGGGCTTCTTTGCCAAGAGTAACATTGCAACAAAGTCCAAATGCATGGTGGTTTCAAGCCTTTCATGCAGTTATGTTACGCGGTGAATTCGATAAATATGGTGGTGATCGTAAGTGGTTTGAATTATTCCAATCGTCAGAAGCTCACTCACCTATTGGGATGTATCAGATGAGTGAGTTTTCCAATCGTGCTTTGTCTACCCTGTTTGATTATGAAGCGATTGCATCTGTACGAATACGCAACTATCAATTTCTAGCAAACAATTTGGGGGAATTGGCATTCCGTCCGAATTTGCCTCTAGGAGTTGTGCCTTTAGGGTTTCCTGTTTCTATTCCTGAGCGAGATAGAGTGCGTCAATATATGTTTGCTAACAAAATCTATCCAGCATTTCACTGGCCCGTGCCGACATGTGTTCCTTCAAGTTTCACTGACAGCCGAAGGACTGCGAAGAAACTCATGACTCTACCATGTGACCAACGATATGAAATTGCAGATATGGAACGAATGGCTACTATTATTAAGGATGCAATTTTTTCATGAATGGTTATGCAAGTGAGGGATATGCGATTTCTCTGTCTGAATTTGGTCAGCCTAGGTTTTTGCCAATGAGCGAGGGCTGGATACAGGAGAGGCTAATACAAAATAGCTCACAGAAAGATGCGAGGGCTATGTATCCACTGTTCTCTTGCAATAAATGGACGCATCTGCCACAAGATCTTGATGTACTGCAACAAGACTCGGGTCTGGTGAGTCTTGTGATAGTAACAGATCCATTTGGTGACTACGATGAAGGTTTGTTGCATTACTGTTTTCCGGATCTTGTACGTCCGTTTAAACGACATTATTTGGTAGATATGATTAGCCCATTTCAAGTTTCTAAACATCATCGTTATTACACACGTAAATCTTTGGAGAAGGTACGTGTTGAGACTTGTACTAATCCCATCGATCTACTTGATGAATGGATGGCGTTATATGGAGTACTTGTCAGTCGCCATAAAATCACAGGAATTCAAACTTTTTCTCAACGAGCATTTGAACAACAACTAGCCTTACCAAATGTAACTGCTTTCTGTTCATTACTAGGTGACCGAATTATCGGTATGCATTTGTGGATTCGAGGTAACGATATTGCTTACAGTCATCTAACAGCATTTCATGAAGAAGGGTATCAACTTAATGCATCATATGCTTTGTATAGTTATGCTATTGATTATTTTGCGGGGCAAGTTCGATGGCTCGATCTCGGTAGTGGGGCTGGATTTGAAGATAATGCGAACGATGGGTTAAGTAAATTTAAACGTGGTTGGAGTAATGCGGAGCGTAATGTTTACCTTTGTGGTCGTATTTTTGACCGCACAGCATACGATCTTTTAATTCAACAGCACGGTATCAAACCAACAACCTTTTTCCCGGCTTATAGGTCGGGGGATTTCCAATAGTATTGCTGGTCAAAACCAACAATATTGATTTCTGTATTAGTCACTTATACTTCTTATGAATTCTCCGAAGGGAGAATGAAAAAATAACATAAAAGCATAATATAGAGTTCAGAGTTCAGGGGAGAAGTCACCGAAATCATGAATATTCTTGGCAAAAAAGTGGTACTACGTGCGATTGAAGAAGATGATTTACCGCAACTCCATGTGTGGGCTAATGATCCGGAAATTTGGTATATGCTAGGTGGATGGCACTTCCCCAGTTCTATGGAATACCAGAAGAAGTGGCTTTCTTCACTTCAACATGACTCTTTGAATCAGCGTTTTGCTATTGCTGTACCGAATATGGGCCTGATTGGAACTGCAAATCTTGTGGAAATTGATTGGAAAAATAACCACGCCTTTCATGGAATGATGCTTGGTAATGTAGATGTGAGAGGGAAGGGCTACGGAACTGACACAATCCTGGCTGTAATGCGTTATGCTTTTGAGGAATTACATTTTGAACGGTTAGATAGTTCAATAATTGAATACAACTCGATTTCCTTGAATGTTTACTGTAAAAAATGTGCGTGGAAGGTCGAAGGAAGATTGCGAAGATGGTATTTTAGGAAAAATAGTTATTGGGACAAAATCCTGATTGGGGTCACGCGTGATGATTATTTTGATCTGATCGAGAAGAATGGGTATTGGGAAAAGTGATGATATATGAAGATTGGACTTTTGAACAGAATTTTTTAGCTATAAAAGGATGTGTGCAGAATGAAACAAAAGATCGATCAACTTGCGATTTTTTCTAAGAAACCTGTTTTTCACGAAAAGCAGCATGTAGGACGACCTAACATTGGTGATCGTGCGGTACTATTCGGTCGGATAAATGATATGCTTGACCGTCGCTGGCTCTCCAATAATGGCCCCTATGTACAGGAATTTGAGCAAAAAATTGCTGAATTTGTAGGAGTTAAGCATTGCATTGCCGTGTGTAATGCAACGATAGGTTTAGAGATAGTCGTCCGTGCATTAGATCTTAAAGGCGAGGTACTTGTCCCATCTTTTACGTTCATTGCTACTGCTCATGCCTTGCAATGGCAAGAAATCACACCTGTTTTTTGCGATGTTGATCCCTTTACCCATAATATTGATCCAACTAAAGTTGAGCGGATGATTACCCCCAAGACTAGCGGTATTTTGGGAGTCCATGTTTGGGGTCGTGCATGTGATATTGAAGCCCTAGACGAGATTGCGAGTAGACATAAACTTAAACTCCTGTTTGATGCGGCTCATGCAATTGGGTGCTCGTACCAAGGCAAAATGATTGGGAATTTCGGTCAAGCTGAGGTGTTTAGTTTTCATGCCACCAAATTTTTGAACAGTTTTGAGGGGGGAGCAATTGTCACAAATAACGATGATCTGGCACAAAAAATCCGCTTAATGACAAATTTCGGTTTTGATGGCTTCTATGACAATGTGGTTTATTTAGGAACAAATGGGAAGATGACTGAAGTTTGTGCCGCCATGGGGTTAACCAGCTTAGAAAGCATCAATGGTTCGATAGAGGCAAATTACCGTAACTACCAAGTTTATATGCAAGAATTGAATGGACTTCCAGGCTTACGTATATTGACGTATGACGAAGCAGAGTGCAACAATTTTCAATACATCATTTTAGAAATTGATGAGCAATTGGCAGGGATAAGTCGCGATGTGATGGTGAAAATATTGCATGCAGAAAATATTCTGGCACGCCGCTATTTTTATCCTGGTTGCCATCAGATGGAGCCTTATCGCTCTTTATTTCCACACGCTAGATTGTTGTTGCCCATAACAGAAAGTTTGGTTAAACGTGTAGTGTCTTTGCCAACTGGTACATCTATAACGACTAATGGTGTAAAAAAAATATGTCAGATTATCCGTTTTGTAGTAGAGAACAAAGAATTGGTTCTGAATGGATTAAATGAGTACTGTGAATAACCAAGAATTGCCTCTGGTTAGCGTATGTTTAATCACGTATAACCATGAAAAGTATATAGCACATGCCATTGAAAGCGCACTTATGCAACGAACTTTCTTCAAATACGAGATTGTTATTGGGGAAGATTGTTCAACTGATAATACGCGTGCTATCGTACGCTACTATGCAGATCGGTACCCAGAGCGAATTTTCATGTTGCTACCAAAGCAGAATCTAGGGGCTCACATTAATTTTATTACAACTTTAAATGCATGTAAGGGAAAATACATTGCTATCTTGGAAGGTGATGATTATTGGACAGATCCCTACAAATTACAAACTCAAATATCCTTTCTCGAAGAAAACCCCGATTTTAACGTTTGTTATCATCGGGTCGATTCAGAAGCTGATCTGCTTAATCAGAGCGGAATTGGTAATCATGTATTTTTCTTTGCTGATTCATTAAAAGGCAAAAACGGCGCAACACTTTCGATGGTATTTCGCAATTCAAGAGAATTACAGGAATTGTATGAAAAGACTGCTTTGAAATTGCCCATGGGGGATTGGCCGTTGGAGTGCCTATTAACCCTTAATGGAAAGGGATATTTTATTGATCGTTCAATGGGTTTCTATAGTCAATTATCTACAGGGGTGAGTGTCACTAAATTGCAACGAAAAGAGAGCTACTTCGAAAGCAGAATAATTTTCTTTGAGTCATTACTTAAATATGTGTCGCTATCACCCGATCAGCATACGCTCATTCACTGTATTTTGATTTTCCATAAAATAGCAAACCAAAACAGTAAACTTAATAAGTCATTTACTATCTGGTCTTTTTTAACGCAGGTAGTGAACTTCGTAAGGTATTGGTCATTCTACAAATATGATCCAGATTATCAGTACTCATATAAGAAACAGTTACACAAGACATTTCGCATTATCAATTCGAGATTCATAACTTGAAAAAGAGACATGCCTAAAATTTATTTCCACGCGTTGGGCATCTTTGCTGTGGATTTTATCAGCAGATCGAGCTATATCGTTTGCTGAACTCTATGTTACGGGGTTGTATTTTTGGATCAATGGGATTGGGGGGGTGATCAGTGCTGTAAGGGTTAGCCCGTTTTGGGCAACTACAAGGGTTTACCGCCACCCCACGGAATCCTAAAGAAAATGGGAAGGCTATGTTCGAAAATAGAATATTGATTATTGGAGAGGTGGCTCAGGCGCATGATGGAAGTCTGGGAATGGCTCATGCGTTTATTGATACGATTGCTAAGGCTGGAGCAGATGCTGTTAAGTTTCAGACACATATTGCCCAGGCAGAAAGTACGCCCGCAGAACCCTGGCGGGTCAAGTTTAGTCGTCAAGACGCATCCCGTTATGCGTACTGGCAACGCATGGAGTTTACGGAAGAACAGTGGCATGGTTTGAAGCAACATGCCTCGGATCGAGGTTTAATTTTTTTGAGTTCACCGTTTTCGGTGGAAGCGGTGGAGTTACTAAAACGGGTGGGTGTGGCGGCCTGGAAGGTGGCTTCAGGTGAAGTAACTACGGCCCCTATCTTTGAGCGGATGGCGGAAACCGGTTTGCCTTTGTTGTTGTCAACTGGGATGAGTTCTTTAACGGAGATTGACGAGGCGGTAGCACGTATTCAGGCCAGGAACCTGCCTTTTGCTGTCCTGCAATGCACATCGGCTTATCCTTGCCCGCCGGAAAAAGTTGGTTTAAATTTGATCCCTGTTTTTCGGGAGCGCTATCAATCAGCCGTGGGGCTATCGGATCATTCGGGGACAATCTACCCAGGTTTAGCGGCCGCGACACTGGGCATTGAAGTCTTGGAAGTTCATGTAGCTTTTAGTCGGGAAATGTTTGGCCCGGATGTTCCGGCATCGTTAATTCCGACTGAATTACGTCAGTTGGTAGATGGGGTGCGATTTATTGAGGCGATGAAAGCGAATCCGGTAGATAAGAATCGTATGGCTCAAGAAATGGCGCCTTTGCGGGATTTGTTTACCAAAAGTGTGGTGGCTCGTCAGCCTTTGGTAGCCGGAACCATTTTAGAAGAGGAACATTTAACCGTAAAAAAACCAGGGACGGGGTTTCCCGCTTCTCGTTTGACTGAGTTAATCGGCAAACAATTACTGCGTGATGTACAAACGGATGAGCAGTTGCAAATTGCGGATGTGATGTAAACACAAAAGCTTTGGTAGAAGGTAACAATGCGTAAAGTGTGTGTGGTAGTAACAGCACGACCCAGCTATAGCCGGGTCAAAACAGCCCTACAGGCTATTCAGAATCATCCCGATTTGGAATTGCAATTGGTTGTGGCGGCATCGGCGTTGTTGGATCGGTACGGTTCAGCTGTCAACTATA
This sequence comes from Chloroflexota bacterium, assembly GCA_018004935.1. Classification (GTDB taxonomy): domain Bacteria; phylum Chloroflexota; class Anaerolineae; order Promineifilales; family Promineifilaceae; genus Trichofilum. The sequence goes on from JAGNBF010000003.1 coordinate 116,548, forward strand.
TTGAAAATGATGGCTTTAAGATTGCTGCACGGGTGTTGATGGTGCTTGAAGGTGAAAATCTCACCACGATGGCTAAAACAACCGGGCTTGGTTTGCTCGAACTGGCCACGGTTTTTGATAACCTCAAACCAGATGTGGTGGTAACGATTGCTGACCGCTATGAGACAATCGCTACCACAATTGCGGCCGCGTACATGAATATCCCCGTAGCCCACCTTCAGGGGGGGGAAGTGACCGGTTCCATTGACGAAAAAGTGCGCCATGCCAACACAAAACTAGCCGATCTTCACTTGGTGTCTACCATTGAAGCGGCCACTAGAGTCAATCGCATGGGGGAAGCCAAACATACTATCCATGTTACCGGTTGTCCTTCTATTGATATTGCGGCCGCGATATTAGCTTTACCCCAGTTAGATTTCGACCCTTTTGTAAAATATGGCGGGGTAGGCAAAAAAGCCGATTTATCCCAGGGATATCTGGTTGCCATGCAACACCCTGTTACAACCGAATACAAACTGGCCCGTCAGCACGCCTATGAAACATTGTATGCTGTTAGAGAGATAGACTTACCAACCCTTTGGTTCTGGCCCAATGTAGATGCTGGTTCTGATGGCACATCTAATGCCATTCGGGCCTTTCGGGAACTAGAAAAGCCAGCTAACATTCATTTCTTTAAAAATATGGCCCCTGATGATTTTTTGCGTTTGATCTACAACTCTCGATGCCTCATTGGTAATTCCAGCGTGGGAATACGCGAAAGCTCATTTCTGGGTATTCCCGTTGTTAATATTGGTTCTCGGCAAGCCGGACGAGAGAGAGGTCATAATGTCTTGGACGTGGACTACGATCGGCAGGAGATTGTTCAGGCTATTAACCAGCAGTTAGCCAATGGCCGTTACCAACAAGATTTTCTTTATGGTCAGGGAGACGCAGGAACACGAGTGGCAGAGTTGTTAGCCACCGTTCCGCTTACGATAGAAAAAAGGTTGACTTATTGATGCGTGTCTTAGGACTGATACCGGCCCGGGGTGGGTCCAAAGGGATTCCACACAAAAACATCCGCTTATTAAATGGGAAACCGTTACTGCAATATACGGCTGAAGCCGCCCTACAAGCACGCAGTTTAAGTAACGTTATCTTGACCACAGATGATGAACAAATTGCTACTGTAGGCCGTGAATGTGGCTTGATGGTTCCGTTTATGCGGCCCTCACACCTGGCTCAAGATAACACACCTACCCTGCCTGTGATTCAACATGCAATCCACTGGTGCGAAAGTGTGGGTGATTATTATGATGCAATTTGTCTACTGCAACCTACAAGCCCTTTTCGCCAGACGAAAGATATTGATGCCTGTATCCAACTATTGTGGGATAACGATGCGGATGCGGTTGTGACAGTTCTGCCTGTTCCCCCCAAATACAACCCCCACTGGGTTTATTTTCAAACCGTTGATGGATCCTTACACCTGAGCACCGGCGAACTGATCCCTTTACCCCGCCGCCAAGAATTGCCGCCTGCTTTTCACCGTGAAGGCAGTATCTATGTAACCCGGCGCGATATTATTGTGGAACAGAATTCTCTTTATGGTCAAAAATTATTGGGCTATTTAATTGAACCGGAGCGCAGTGTGAATATAGACACAGTTGAAGATTGGCACCAAGCAGAACGGATAATGCAAACTTAGTTTCTTGTATTTACCCCCTTCCTTTATCTAGTTCATAAGGCTTCTATTTTTATTGAGGGAATTCTGTTATGTGTGGCATAGCTGGTATTTTGGGTCATGGGCCGAAAGAACAATTACTCAAGAAAATGGTATTAGCTCAAGAGCACCGAGGTCCAGATGCGAATGGCATTTATCTTGATCCAACCGGTATAGCGGGTTTAGGGCATAACCGTTTAAGCATTATCGATCTTTCTCCATTGAGTAATCAGCCCATGTGCGCGGCATCAGGCCGGTATTGGGTTGTTTTTAATGGAGAGATATATAACTATTTAGAATTGCGACGTGAACTAGAGGACACCTTTCCCTTTACCACTAATTCGGATACGGAAGTGTTGTTGGCGGCTTATCAGAAATGGGGAACGAATTGTTTGGGACACCTCATGGGCATGTTTGCTTTTTTGCTCTGGGATGAACAAGAAAATCGGCTTTTTGCCGCCCGGGATCGTTTTGGTGTTAAACCACTTTATTATGCTTATCATGAAACCGGGCAATTGTTTTTCGCCAGTGAGATAAAGACATTACACGCCGCAGGAATTCCGCGTCAGATGAAGGCAAAGACATGGTCAACATATCTGACTTATGGTCTTTATGATCATAGCGAAGAAACGTTTTGGGAAGATGTCTATAGTTTGGCCGCTGGTCATACCTTAACCTGGGAAGCTGGTCAGCTAAAATCTTGGTGCTGGTATGATTTAGCAAAAACGGTGGCAGAAGAGGAAACCTCTCAATCGTTGTTTGAGGCGGAAGAGGAATATCTGGCTTTGCTCAAAGACAGCATACAGCTCCGCTTTCGGGCTGATGTCCCTGTCGCAATAAATTTGAGTGGGGGGGTTGATTCCTCAGCCTTGTTGGCGTTAGTGCAGGCTGTACAGGGATCCGATAGCCGGGTGAAAGCATTTACTTTTACTACCGGAGACAATACTTATGATGAACTTCCGTGGGTACAACAAATGTTAGCCCATACGGAACACCCATTTATTGAATGTCGTCTAAACCCCCAAGATGTGCCCTTATTAGCCCAATCAGTTCAATTTCATCAAGATGAACCATTTGGTGGGCTACCGACGCTTGCTTACGCCCATCTTTTTGCGCGAGCCAGACAAGAAGGAATTGTGGTCTTGTTAGATGGGCAAGGTATGGATGAACAGTGGGCTGGGTATGATTATTACCAGACAGTTGGTGAAGCGCATGTTAGTAGAATACAAGGGACAAGGGATCGCCCAATACGGCCCGAATGTTTAACCCCGGCGTTTCGTGAACTGGCCCAATCATTACACTTGCCGACTCTCTTTGCCGATCCGGTCCGTCAGTTGCAGTATCGTGATACCCGTTACACAAAAATACCGCGCGCTTTGCGCTTTAATGATCGCGTTTCGATGCGTTCGTCTACTGAATTGCGGGAGCCGTTTCTAGATCACCGGTTATTTGAGTTTGCTTTTCGCCAACCCACCAGCCGTAAAATTCAGAATGGCAAGGGAAAATGGTTTTTGCGCCAGATTTTACAGATATTACTGCCTGAGGGCGTGGTTCAAGCTCCTAAACGCCCCGTACAAACGCCACAACGGGAATGGTTACGTGGGTCTTTGCGCCATTGGGCGGAGGAACTAATTGAGGAGTCTTTGACATCTTTTAAGGGGATATGGTTTGACGCGGCCGCGGTTCGGCTTGCCTGGCATCAATACATATCAGGCCAAGGCGACAATAGTTTTTATATCTGGCAATGGTTAAACTTGGGTCTGATGATTCAACAACAGTTTTTATGAGTAAACCACGACTCTTTATCCCCATTACTTATCATTTTAGTGTTCGTTATATTATCCGAACCGGTTTATTAAAGGCTATCCTGCCGTTTTCTCAGCCGGTCATCGGGTTGGGGTGGGCCGATGAGGATTTGAGCCGTGAACTCCAAGATATGGGTGTTGAAGTTGTTCGTCTGCCATTATCACAGTTTGGGGCAGACTATTCCCGTTTACGTCGGCAAATTGATACCTGGTATTATGATTACCGCTTACGTACAGTATCTACGGCGATTAATGAGCGACGAAAAAACATTGGTTTACCTCTCTCGGCTTTGTTAATCAAACATACCCGCAGATTGATGCATCATCTTAAATTGCAGGTGCCTGGTGCGGTATCGCGAATGCTGGCGAGGGAAGAACGTCTTGTTTGGGAAGATACGAATTTGCCTGAAAACGATGCCTTTATCGAAAAACTAAATATACAGGGTGTTTTTAGTGTGACCCCTTATCACCGAGAGGAAGAGCTGGTTCTACGTGCGGCCGCGTTCCGTCATATCCCTGTTTGCACATCCATTATTTCTTTTGACAACCTCACATCCCGAGCCTGGATGCCAATATTGTTTGATCATTATATGGTGTGGAATAAGTATAACCGGGCAGAACTGCATCGGGCTTACCCTGAAACAGTCAACCGAGCGGTAGATATAGTTGGCCCAGTGCAATTTGATTTCTACTGGAAGCCAGAATATATCTGGACTGAAGCTGATTGGCGCAAAGAACTCTCTTTGCCTGAAAATCGCCCGGTTATTCTGTATGGGGGAGGCCCGGCGGCACAAATTCCACAAGAACCGATATTTCTTCAACAGATTGACCAGGCTATCAGTTCGGGAGAAATACCGGGTCACCCTCTAATCCTTTTTCGCCGACACCCGGTTGATAGTTTAGAACGCTGGCAACCTGTCTTACAACAATGTCAGCATGTGTTTTCCGATGAGCCATGGTCTTTAGGTCTCCTTGCACCTGGAAATATTTATAAATTTAGTAATATTACTGATGGAGATATAGCACGATTGGTTTCTACATTGCGCCATAGTGATGTTCACGTTAGCGTTTGTTCTACGATGGCTCTGGATGGGGCTGTTTTTGATAAACCCCAAATAGGACCTGCTTATGATGACACACCTGCTCGCCGTTATGATAAAAGTACTCGGGAGCTTTATCAGAAAGAACATTATTTACCAATCGTGCATTCAGGAGGCATCTCGATTGCTTATAGCCGTGACGAAATGATTAAGTGCATTGCTATAAGCATGAAAGAACCTCAAGAAAAGCAACATCAACGCCAGGTTATGTTGAATGAGATTTGCACTTTCATAGATGGGCACTGTACAGAGCGAGTTGTACAAAGTATGAAGAGTTTTTTGACTGCAACTTCCAAAAATTAAGGATAGCAATCATTTCTTCTATATGAAAATAGTGCATCTGACGCCAAACTACTTCCCCTCAATCGGTGGCATACAAACTATTTTTAAGAACGTTTCTGAAAGACTTGTGGCTCAATATAACGATGAGGTGATAGTTCTTACAACCAATGCGATTGATAGTGTTCATGGAACCAGCGTAAAGTACCTGTCCGTTACTGAAGATTCTATTAATGGGGTTGCTGTAAGAAGGTTCTCTTTTTCGCGCCGCTGGGTGCCTATTTTGAAACGCCTTATTTTATTGGGTCGTTATCTGCCTATCCCTGGTTTACCTTATATGCAGTTGTGGCGAACAGGTCCTGTTTCTTCATCTATGAAAGGAGCAATACGCAATATACAAGCAGATGTTATTCTAGCGGCCCCTTTTAATTATCTGCATATGTATTATCCTCAACGCGGCCGCACCCCCCTCGTCTATATGGGTGCATTGCATCTGACGGAAGCTGAGTTTGTTCACCCCATGATCATCCGGGCCATTAATCAGGCCAATGCCTATATCGCCTTTACCTCGTATGAACGAGATGTCCTACTCCGCCGAGGTGTAAAACCGGAAAAACTCCATGTTATTGGGTTAGGTATAGATTTAGAGCAATTCCAACGAGCGAATGGCCAAATCATACGCCAGGAATTAGGGTTAGGTGATGAGCCTGTTGTGGCTTATCTGGGGCGGTTAGCCAGTTACAAAGGAGTTGATACGCTGATTCTGGCGATGCAAAAAATATGGCTGACAATGCCACAAACTCGTCTGCTTATTGCCGGGGCACAAACCGATTTTGTTTTGAGCCTACAAACGATGATAAATAACTTGCCCGTTGCATGGCAAGAACGAATCATTTTTAAGCGCCAACCATTTACTCCAGAGGATGCGCCCCATCTTTTTGCCGCCAGTGATGTTTTTGTTACGGTTTCTAGTGCCGAATCATTTGGTATTGTCTACCTGGAAGCGTGGGCCTGTCGTAAACCCGTCATTGGTGGTCGGATTAAAGCAGTCGCTTCGGTTATTGCCGAGGGAGAAGATGGTTTATTGGTGGAATGTGGCAATGTTGATCAGCTTTCAGATGCACTTTTACAACTATTACAGAACCCGGAGTTACGCGTTGCTATGGGGGAGAAAGGATACAAAAAGGTAACAGGGGAGTATACCTGGGACATTGTTACTCAAAAGATTCGCCAGGTTTATCAGGCAGTTGTGTAACCGATGTTTGTTCAAGTAGATAAATCGCAACAGTACCTGGTTCTCGATGAGAAATATGTATCTTCTACATCGATCTTTTCAACTCGTTGGTTGTTATATTGCCTGACTCAGACAAAACCATTTACTCGCGGCCGCATCCTTGATGTAGGGTGTGGTCGTAAACCTTACCAGACGTTTTTTCCTCACACAGAGTACATAGGCATTGATTGGCCCCGCAATTTACACGATAGCCGCCCGGAAGCTTATGCAGATGCTCAATATATTCCGTTTGCGGCCGCGACCTTCGACACCATCATCTGCACAGAAGTTATTGAGCATCTACCTGACCCATCTCTCGCCATTCAAAATATGGCTCGTGTTTTACGTCCGGGAGGCCATCTCATTCTTTCGGCTCCTTTTGTGCATGTTCTCCATGAAGAGCCGTTTGATTTTTTCCGCTTTACCCCAATAGGGTTACAGCATATTGTCCAGATCGCTGGTTTTGAGGTCGTTAATGCCTGGGAGCGTGGTGGGGTCTTATCAGTTTTGATCAATCTGTGGGGGCGTTATTTGATGGGATTCCTGCGCCGTTTTTTGAACCGCTTACCCCGCCGCTTTGAACCACTCCTCGTTACTCCCCTTATCCGCTGGCCCCAACGCCTGGCCGCTTACTGGCTTATCAATCATCGCAAATGGGGTGGGGCATTTTTCGATCCAGTATACTCGTTAAGTTTAGGTTATGTATTGGTTGCGCGACGCACAACCGATTAACAAGGACTCATTACCGTGTGTGGGATTTGTGGTGCATATACACTAACAAGTTCTGAAATCGAGACGCTTGATCATGCTGTCAAAGGGATGACTGACCTTATGGCTCGGCGCGGCCCAGATGATGAAGGGTTTTGGTCAGACAGTCACTGTGCGTTGGGCTTTCGCCGTCTGGCGATTTTGGACCTGGCTCCAACCGGTCATCAGCCCATGATTACAGCCGATGGGCGGTATGTGTTGATTTTTAATGGCGAGGTGTATAACTTTCAGGAACTGCGGCCGCGACTTGAACAGCGCGGAATTCAATTTCGGTCAACTGGGGATGCCGAAGTCATACTCTACGCTTTGGCAGAGTGGGGTGTAAAAGCCCTCGAACAGTTTAATGGTATGTTTGCACTGGCTTTTTATGATCGCCACACCAAACAACTGCTTCTGGCCCGCGATCACGCGGGCATTAAACCACTCTTTTATCTTCGTACAGAGCAAGGAGTCGTTTTTGCCTCGCAGTATAATCAGCTACTGCAACACCCCTGGGGAAGCCGACAGGATATTTCTTCAGAGGGGCTGGCTCTTTATCTCCGTTTTGGCTATATGCCCGCCCCTTATACCCTTCATAACCATACATTCGCTCTGGATGCAGGGTGTTGGGTACGCTTTTCCTCTGATGGTCAGGTCGAACAAGGGCAATTTTATACTTTTCCGGTGTTTCAGGAGCCAACTTTGCAGGGTGCGGCCGCGGTTGACGCACTCGATCATGCCTTGAGCCAGGCTGTAGCCCGTCATCTCATCAGTGATGTGCCGGTAGGCGTTTTCCTCTCTGGGGGCATAGATTCCCCGTTGGTTGCCGCTGAAGCACGTCGTCATACACAAACCTCGATCAAGGCCTTTTCTATTGGCGTTACCGATCCGAATATGGATGAATCGGCTGACGCGCAGCAATATGCTCAGGAATTAGGGCTGGAGCACATATTGTGGCAAATAGACGAGGCCACCGCCTTTGGCATGTTAGATGATGTGATACAAGCCAGTACCGAACCCAATGCCGATTTCTCCATTTTCCCAACCCTGCTGGTCAGCCAGTTGGCCCATGAACATGTGAAAGTGGCTCTTTCAGGTGATGGGGGAGATGAGTTATTTTGGGGTTATCCCCAACGCTTTGGGGCGGTTTTGGAACAGGCTCCCTACTACCGTTATCCACCGTTCATGCGTTATGGCTTTATTGCCGCCCGCCGTTATCTGCGCCAGGGACATGCGACCCGTGATGTATTATGGCAAGACATTGGTCGTCTTTACCAGAAGAAACACACCATCCTGTTAGAAGATGATTTGGTGGCTACCTTTCCCGGCTTGAGTGAACCCTCGCCTACCTGGGATATGTTTCAGTTTCATGATACGGAACTCCAACCTACAGCCCAATGGTTACGTTGGAATGAGTTTCGTCTCCATCTGGCCCGTATCCTACAGAAAGTAGATCGGGCCAGTATGCATCATTCCCTCGAGGTGCGTGTGCCTTTGTTAGACAAAGAAGTCATTGCCGTGGCACTGGCGACCGATTGGCGCAGTTGCCTGAATATTAGTCAGAGGATAGGCAAACTGCCGTTGCGAGAGGTATTACGCCGGAGAGTAAAGCATCAAACGACGGCCAAAAAAGGGTTTACTGTCCCTATGGATCGCTGGTTAGCCGGACCACTTCAGAGTTTGTTGCAAGAGAAAGTGCTTTCACAAACTGATCTTCTGGGTCAACCGGTTAACCGGGCACATATACGGGTGATGAATAAAGCGTTGTTGGCTGGTGATAGTAGCCGTGCCTGGGGACTGTGGTTGCTCCTTAGTTTAATCCTGTGGAAAGAAAAGCACTTACTGAACGTGTCCTAATTTTATAGATATGATGAAATATAGATCCATGCCAGCCAGTAAATACTTTGAAAAAATAGCTCGGCGGATAGGGTTATTCAAATTTATCAACTTCATATGGTTTATTAAGATCGGTGGAACACGATTCAAGATCCCTGTTATACAGGAGATGGGGTTAGGCAATTTTACGGTTACTGAACCGTGGATGATGGATTTGATCCAGGATTTATATAAAAAGAAGACAGGCGCTTTTATAGACATTGGAGCTAATATTGGACAAACTCTTTTAAAGCTCAAGAGTGTTGCTCCAGAGGTGGATTACGTAGGTTTTGAACCTAATCCAGCTTGTGTTTATTATTTGCGAGAATTATTTAAAGCTAACCACTTCAAGCGTAGTATAGTTATTCCAACCGGATTGTTTAATGCTGATAGGCTAATGGAATTACTTTTTTTTGGATTGAGTGAAGTTAACAGCGGTGCATCGATAATTATGGATTTTCGCCCAACGAACAAAGTATATGAACGACAACATGTTCCAGTATTTCGTTTTGATGAAGTCCATAAGACTCTTCCAATAGAACAAATTGCGATTATTAAGATTGATGTTGAGGGTGCCGAAATGGAAGTGCTTCAAGGGTTACAAAAGACTTTAATGGAACAACGCCCATTTCTAATAATGGAAATATTGCCTGCATATAACGATCAAAATTTCCAACGACTTGAACGGCAGCGGCAAATAGAGCAGTTTGCCAAAGAAGCAAATTACTCTATTTTTCGGATCCTTAAAACAGATAAAGAGCGTCTGTTAGGGCTAGAAGACTTGGAAATAATAGGTATTCATTCTGATTTGAGAAAATGCGACTATGTTTTCATCCCTCGCATCTAATCTACTTATAAGCTCAAATGCGTTTAGCAATTGTCGTTAATCGGTTTCCTACGCTTTCTGAAACGTTCATATTTAACAAGGTCGTTGGCCTACGACGACTAGGAATTGATGTTACTGTTCATACTCATGAACGGCAAAATCATCTTTCCTATTATCGGAAACAGCTAGAGAACAAAGAAACGGAGTTTGTTGTAACTGCTCTCATGGCCTGGGGGTCAATTCTTTTTGCGCCAAGGTTACTTTTTTTCGTTATTCGGTATCCAAACGCAAGTGTAAAACTTCTATGGCAAGCTATTCATCTCTATGGATTTAATAGTAGAGCATTTAAGGCGTGGCAGAAGTCATTACCCTTAGCAGTTAGGAATTATGACCTAATACATTTTGAACTTTCTGGTTTAGCGGTTCAATATCTTGATGCTTTACCACTCCTGGCGTCTGCAAAACTCCTGACAAGCTGTAGAGGGGCCGCTGAGCAAATCGTTCCTCTTGTAAATCGGAAAAGGGCTGACGAATTAACTCAGGTTTTTTCAAGCATTGATCGTGTGCATTGCGTTTCCGTAGATATGGTTTGTACAGCAATGCGTTACGGTCTTCAATCCGAGAAATCGTTTGTTAATCACCCCTCTATTGATGTTGATCAGTTTCAGCGGAACAAAAAGTATATACCTAAATCAACACCCCCTTATCGAATTGTATCTGTAGGACGTTTACATTGGAAGAAAGGCTATCAAGATGCTTTGGTCGCTCTGAAAAAACTATTGTTGGATGGCTATCAGGTATCGTATGAAATTGTTGGCGGTGGCCCTGTAGAGGATGAATTGCGCTATATAATTGATGACTTAGAATTGAATGATCATGTTTTTCTTAAAGGCCCTCAGTCTGCACAATTTATTCGAGATTTACTAGAGGAAGCGGATATATTTTGGTTGCCAAGTTTAAGTGAGGGATTAGCTAATTCAGCTTTAGAAGCAATGTCTATGGAGTTACCTGTCGTATCTACGACTGCTGGTGGCATGAACGAAGCAATAATTGATGGGCAAGAGGGATTTCTTGTCCCACCGTACACTCCAGATGCAATTGTTGAAAAAACGAAAATGTTGTTACAAAATCCTGATTTACGCTGTGCTATGGGCAAGGCCGCACGCCATCGAGTAAAGCAGGATTTCAATCTACAAAGACAGGTTGAGCGTTTTGTAGAGGAATATGAAAAACTTCTCAATGTAACATCGGAACCTTTATGACACCTCTTAATATTGTTCACTTTTCACAAGATTTCCGCGAAGGTAAAAGTCAACTAGGTGCTTTCTCGCGGATTTATAACCTGACAAATGATGGCAATCATCATATCATCTTCACTATTCATTTTGAAGAATCCGATCTGGTTACTTCAACACTTGATCATCTTACTATCGTCAGAGTTGGGATCGGAAAACTTCGGATCCATGTTCGAAACGAGTGGCAAATGGCTCGTATTATTAGCAAAAAGATACTATCTTATCTTTATGACAATCCTACTCCTATCGATATTTTGTTTGGTCACTCCCAACTCGTTAATTTCTATGTTCTTGATAATGTTCGTAGACAACTAAGAGTTCCCTACATCTGGGAACTTAATGTGTTTACCGGTCTTCCGTTGCGTCACGGGCGTTTCTCTTTGATTAACGTTTATCGCTACTTTGGAGAATGGATTGCATATCATAGAGCAGATCATCTCGTGGCTCAAACAGCCCGAAGCAAACAAACTATTCAGACAGATTATCACATTTCATCTCAAAAGATTTCGGTGATTACGAACAGTGTAAATCTTGAAGAGTATAGCACCAGGAAGGTATACCAACAGAAAGGTGAGAAAAGAAGACTTAGAGTGTACTTTATAGGGCGGTTTGACACATTGAACGGACTTAATTTTATTATTGACAACATTGCTACCCTAAACTCTGCCGGTATTGATCTTTATCTGTTAGGTGATGGCTCTAATGTTGAGACTGTAAAAAGGTTACATCAACAGGGTAAGTTAACATACTTAGGGACTGTACCTCGCAATCAAATGTTAGAGGAGTACTTACAGGCTGATATCCTACTAATACCCCGTGTCCGATGTTTTCTTTCCGATCACTATATTCCAACTAAATTATTAGAAGCTATGGCCGTTGGACTCATCGTGCTTGGTTCTGATGTTGCTGGTATTACTGAGGTGCTACGTGATGGTGAGAATGGCTTCATATTTAAGGCTGAAGATCCAGTCGCAATGGTTAAGCAATTACAAGCTATCGAGATACTTGACGACAGTTATAAGCAACAGATTAGCAATACCGCAATTGAAGTTATTCGGGCTAAGTTTACTATGACAAAAAACAATCAACAACTTGATGATATTTATCGTAAAGTTTTGCAAAGTTAACAATTAACCCTATGTCAGAAGCAATCACTGTTAAACCTAAGGTGGTTCATATCATTGACACACTACGTCCTGGTGGAGCTGAGAGAGTTCTTGTGGAACTGGTAAACGGCCTTTCTCGCAAAAACTTTGATGCTGAGATATGTATTACGCGCAACGGTACGGAATTGCTTAGCATGTTACGGTCTGATATCCATACTATCGTATTAAATCGCCTACGCACTTGGGATACGAAAGCTATTAGACAATTCGCAGATTATTGCCGTCAGCAAGAAATAAAGATATTACATGCGCACGGTCGTTCAAGCACATTGTTTGCAGCTCTAATAAAAGGCCTTCTTGGTAACAAGTTGCGTTTAATATTTCATGATCATTACGGTGCCATACAAGTCAACACCTATGTGCCGCCCCTGTTAAAACTCGTTACTAAACTATGGGTTGATTACTATATTGGCGTAGACCCGTTTCTCCAATCCTGGGCGATTAATTATCTTGGTCTGCCACCCCATAGAACATCTGTTTTGGAGAATGCTATTGACTTAAAAACCTACCTTTTGACTCAAAACTCCCCACGGATCTCTTTTGAACATATTAAGCAACCCTTTGTTGCGGTGATGGTTGCTAATATCCATCGCATAAAGAATCACCCACTGTTGATTAAGGCACTCGCAAAAACACAGTGGGCACGAATAAATCTACATGTTTTGTTAGTTGGAGCTTATAAAAATGATGACTACTTTAATGACTGTCAAGCACTCATTGCTCAACATGAGTTAACATCCAATTTCACCTTTCTAGGCAGTCGTCTTGATATTCCTGCTATTCTTCATTCTGTAGATTTTGGTGTACTGAGTTCTATCTCCGAATCTGGACCAGTAGTTTTATTAGAATATATGGCTTCGGGTTTGCCATTTGTAGTAACAGAAACAGGGCAAATTTCTTCGCAAGTAGCTCAAACGGGTCTAGATTTTTTTACTCCGCCAGGTGATGTTGACGCGTTTGCTAATGCCCTTGATAAAATGGTATGTTCTTCGAAAACACATTTAGAAATCCTATCCCAAAAAGGGCGAGAACTTGTTTCTGAGATGTACTCAATTGATAGACAGGTCGATCGCCTTCTAGAAATTTATGCTACGCTAATGCAGTCTGGCAAAGTAAAGAATTAATTGAGATGAAACTTGGCATAATTTCAGATGCACATCACTACTTTGATGCACAGGGGCGTTTATGTACATTGACTCCTCTGGCGAAACAGTTTGAACAATGGACCACCTTGTTTAAGGAAGTTATTGTTTGTGCCCCATTGCGTTCAGGTGATCCTCCGCCCATGTGTAGCGCGTACAATGCATCTAATCTTACTTTGCTTCCTATAACAAATGCAGGTGGGGATTCGTGGCAGGCTAAACTGCATTTGGTCCAACAGTTGCCAGGTTGGGTACAAACGTTACGTCAATTGCTAAAACAAGTAGATGCAATCCATATCCGCTGTCCTAACAATATAAGCATTCTTGGTTTGTTACTCTTATGGAGATCTTCTCATCTATGCCAAGCCGTATATACAGGACCATGGGTTGGTTATGCTAATGAGCCTGTAACTTATTGGTGGCAACGTTTTATGCTCAAGCATTTCTTCCGCGGTCCTGTCGCAGTGTATGGTGCATGGCCGCAACAACCTTCTCATATTGTGCCTAGTTTTAGCCCTTCATATCGCTTGAGCGATTGGGAAAAAGAGAGTTCTAATGTTGAGGCAAAAATCACTAGATTGGAATCTCTGCCGCGTTTAGGTGAACCTATTAGACTTTTGTCTGTTGGATCACTGGACTGGAGAAAGAATCAGCAGTTAGTTATTCGAAGTCTTAAAGTCATTCAGAATCATGGTTTGGTGGCACATCTTACTTTGTTAGGTGATGGACCTCTACGCTCCACTTTGGAACAGTTGACAGATGAATTAGATCTAAGATCACAGGTACATTTCAATGGGTATACATCTTATGAAGATGTGCGTCAGTTTTATAGGCAAACAGATTTTGTTGTGCAGGCTACGCGCTCGGAAGCATTTGGCAAAGTACCCATAGAAGCGTTTTTCCATGGAGCAATTCCTATATTAAGTGATGTTGATCTCAGTTCTCAATTTATTGGCAATTCTGAACGGGGTCGTTGCTTTCCTCTTGAGGATATTTCCAGTATAGCAAATCATGTCAATGAGCTTTCTCAGAACCCACAAGAAATGATCCGGCTCATTCGAAATGGGCGTTTGTATGCTCATGAGCTAACTTTAGAAGCTTGGCGTGACCACATCCGTGTTATGTTAGAATCCTTTTGGGGCATAAGCCTGAGTACTAGCTGATTATGTCTTATAAACTATCAAGTTCTACAAAAGCGCAAATTATGGCAACAACCCAAGCCAATTCTTTGGAAAACCCATCCAATTCAGTTAATCGCCGCACAACCCGTCATCGCTCCAAGAAACTTGAACCAAAGGTCCAACAGAACTCTCAAAAACATTTCCTCTTGCTACTCCTACCCACTTGTTTGGTTTGGTTTCTTATAGCTACTGTTTTTGGAATAGGGAACATAATAACAATTTTTATAATTGGAATAATGGTTGTGGTTCTGCCGCTGTATTTCTTAGGGCGCAACAAAATTAATAATGCATTGAGTGTTATCGCTTATCTGGCTCCGTTAGAACCAGCAATTCGATTATATGCACCAGAGTTTCGCTATAATATCTTGCAGTACTTAGTACCATTATGGGTTTTTCTCATCTTATGGCGTAGTCGGGGTCGAGTAGAATTAACAACCCCTGTTTTTGCATATGGAAGTTATCTCGCTATAGAGTTGGCGGGTTTGCTTTTGGCTGAATCATTAACTTTAGCTCGTGCAGTTTTTGTCCCTAGTCTAGCTACCTTCTTTTTTATACTTATGACACCCCACCTTAAGCTAAAAGCAATAGACATTGAGCACATCTGGCATAGCTTTTTGTTAGGTGCTTGTTCCTTGGCAACTCTGACGGGCCGTATTGTTTTCTCTGGACAAACTATTACATGGACAACTCAGTCCAACTTCCAAGCAAGTGGTGGAATGGGGCCTAACCAAGTTTCATTCATGTTATGTGTTGCAGTTTTTGTTTGCCTTCTAATGAGTAGTCGTGTTTTATTGCGGTGGCGATGGTTATATTTTATGTTGGCTGGGCTACAGGCTTACTTAATGATCCTCACATTTTCTCGAGGTGGATTATATATTTTAACTGGCGTTGTCCTTGTTTATTTCTTATTGGCACAACGTCTTTCCGCACGTTCGATTTTGGCAATCATTTTCACGACCATCTTATTATGGTCAGTATTTTCTTTTTCAACTCGTACTACAGAAGGGGTAGTTCTTAAACGTTATAACGATTTGGAAACAAGCAATCGTGTTACTCTTATAGAACTTGGTTGGCAAGTTTTTTTAGAGAATCCTCTGTTTGGTGTAGGTACAGGCAGTTACTTTACGACGGTAGGCCAAGACGATCTTCTAGGGACGGTTTCAGGTGCTCACAATGAATGGACACGGGCTGCTGCTGAACATGGGATATTTGGCGTACTCTTCTGGTCCCTGTTTGTTGTTTCCGTATTTGTTCAAGCAATGCGTGGTTTTCAAGGTGAAAACCGTGCATTACGCCTGGCCCTTACTGCATTAGCCTTTGCTTCTATGTTTTACAACGGACTGAAACTCATTATTCAGCCCTATCTTATTTTACTGGCACTGACAGCTTTTAGCGCTGAAACAACCACTCCCTTCCTGCGCCGTCGTCACTTAGCAGGGGTACCCATGCGTCGCTCTATTAAGCAATCAAGCTATCAACCAGATGTTTTAACTTCAGAACGTTATGAAGAAAAACTTTGAATTTGTAGTAGATCATATTACTATTGATCGGATTCCAACCCTGGAAGCCATCCATTTGGTTACTTTTCCAGAGAGTGCTATTACTCGCCTCGGTCAAGAGAGTATTCGCCGTTATTATCATTGGTTATTAACCGGGCCATTTGATGCCTTTCAATTAGGTGCTTGGATTAATAATGAACTGGTCGGGTTCTGTTTTTGTGGTCAGTATAGTGGTGTTCTGAGAGGTTTCGTAACGAATAATCGCGCTTTTTTTATCCGCCGCTTGGTTACGCATCCTTGGTTGGTTTTTAATCCTGTATTCCGTCAACGGCTATACTTGGCGTGGGGTCTGTTGACTCGTTCCAGAAAGCGGGGTCCCCTTACTTCTGTAGATATCAAAAATTTATTTAAGCCTTCGTTTGGAATCTTAGCCATTGCAACACACCCTAGTTGGCAGGGGCGAGGGATAGGTCGTATATTAATGACTGAAGCAGAAAACAAAGCAAATCAGGGTGGTTATAGCCAGATGCATTTGACAGTCCATCCTGACAACCAGCAGGCAATACAATTTTATGAAAGTCTGGGGTGGCACAAACGAATGGAATCTGCTGTTTGGAAGGGTCAAATGGTTAAGGAGTTATCCTGATAATGTCGGGTGTATTGTTAGTTGGTAATTTTTTATCGGGATCGAGGATGTCACGAGGGGTATGTGAAGATTTAGCCGAACACCTTGCAGTAGCAGGCTGGCAAGTTCTAACCACATCATCAAAATTGGGGCGCGTTACTCGTTTGTTTGATATGACAAAAACCACCTGGCAACAGCGCCATTCGTATGAGGTGGCCCAAGTGGATGTTTTCAGTGGGCCATCTTTTTTATGGGCTGAGGTTGTTACTTGGGTACTGCGTCAGGCAAAAAAGCCTTTCATATTGACACTCCATGGGGGTAATCTACCTGTCTTTGCTCGTAATAGACCAAAACGTGTAGCTCGGCTTTTAGAATCTGCCGTTGCAGTTACCGTTCCCTCTGTTTATCTACTGGAGCAAATGAAATTTTATCGGCGCGAATTGATATTATTGCCCAACCCTATTGATGTATCACGATATAGCTTTCGCTTAAGAACGCGGCCGCAGCCACACCTAGTCTGGTTGCGAGCGTTTCACCAAATCTATAACCCAATGTTGGTACCTGAAACAGTGGTACAACTGGTTGACGAGTTTCCTGATATAAAAGTCATTATGGCCGGTTCAGATAAAGGAGACGGTAGTTTGCAGGCAACTCAACGGGCTGCCCACACACATGGCATTTTTGAGCGTATTGAATTTCCAGGACAGGTAAAGAAATTTGATGTGCCAATATGGCTTAACAAAGGGGATATTTTTATTAATACAGCTAATGTGGATAACACACCTATTAGTGTTATGGAAGCGATGGCTTGTGGTTTATGTGTTATCTCAACTAATGTTGGCGGTATTCCTTATATGTTGAAAAATGAGCAGGATGCGCTCCTTGTCAAACCCAATGATCCAACAGCAATGGCTCAAGCTGTGAAACGAGTGTTACAAATTGATAATTTAAGCCAGCAATTATCAACAACAGCACGTCGAAAAGTTGAAGCGATGGACTGGGCATGTATACTCCCTCAATGGGAAATACTTCTGCATAAATATTCTCGGAATTAAGGGAGATAATAATCGATGCCTAGCATCTATGATCGTATTTATGCCCATTCACCAGTTTGGATTCAGAATATTGGCATTAGTGCCTATGGCTTTATCTGGCGACACAGACGTTTTGGTCATCCCTTTGCTAAATACGTAGATGATTTTGTTGCCCGCGAACGATTTACGTATGCTGAATGGCACAAATATCAAGAAGAGCAGGTTCGTCGTTTGCTGAAATATGCTATCATCCATGTGCCACACTACCGTCACGCTTACAAACACCTCTTTAAGTCATCTGATGAAATAAATGATTGGACGTTCAAAGACTTAACAAAACTACCCGTTATAGAAAAACAGCTTATTCGTAGTGCGCCAGATGCATTTGTTAGTGAATTGAGTCATACGGAACGCTTGTATACTTATGAAACAAGCGGCACGACAGGTACACCCCTTTATGTGAAGTTCAATAACCATATGGAAAAGGCCGCCGCAGCAGCCTATGAAGCTCGGGTTCGTCGTTGGGCGGGAGTTAACTATACCATGAGTCGAGCGATGATTGGTGGTCGTATCATCATTCCAAAATCGGTTAATCAACCCCCTTTCTGGCGCTATAACATTGCTGAACACCAACTTTATATGTCAGCGTTTCATATTTCTCCTGCCAATGCCAAACACTATGTGACTGCACTCAACCATTACAAGCCAGATTATTTAGTAGGCTATGCCTCAAGCCATTTTTTCTTAGCACGTATGATCTGTGAACAAAAGTTATCTGTTTACCAACCTAAGGCCATTTTGACGAGTAGTGAAAAACTAACACAGGAAATGCGAGAAACGATACAAAGTGCCTACCATTGCCGTACATATGATGGATATAGTGGGTTAGAAGCTTGTTGCCAGGCTTCCGAATGTGAATACGGTAAGATGCATATAAGCCCAGATGTGGGAGTTGTGGAGCTATTAGATGAACAGGATAATCCAGTTCCAGATGGCGAGATTGGTCAAATTGTAGCTACAGGACTTTTGAATGATGCTCAACCTCTAATCCGATACAAAACAGGTGATTTGGGTATTCTTTCGTATGAAAAATGCGCCTGCGGTCGGGAAATGCCTGTTTTAGTTGAGTTAGTTGGACGACTTGAAGACACAGTTGTTGCTCCAGATGGTAGCGAAACTGTGCGCTTTCATGGCATTTTTGTAGGCTTGCCGCATATACGTGAGGGTCAGATCGTTCAAGAGAGTCTAACCCTTATTCGCCTGCGCTTAGCTGTCACGTCAGAATTTAATGAGGGAGATAAAGCAGTCATATTGAAGCGTTTTGCAGATCGATTAGGCAAAGAGGCTCAAATTACTCTGGAATTTGTTGATCACATTGAACGAACGGAAAGGGGAAAATTTCGTGCTGTTATTTCTAAAGTAGAACGACAGCCCTCACGTCCATGAAGTTTGTCATTCTTACCCAATATTACCCTCCTGAAACAGGAGCCCCGCAAAATAGGCTTTCGGACTTAGCTCGTCGCTTCCAAAATATGGGGCATGACGTGACGGTCATTACTGCCATGCCTAACTATCCCAAGGGGCAGATTTTCCCCGGTTATCGATATCGTATTTGCTTAAAAGAAAAGATAGATGGTATAGAAATAATTCGTTGTTGGTTGTTTGCATCTAAGAGTCGTTTCATTCCTTTGCGTCTTGCTAGTTTTTTTTCTTTTGCCATTACTTCTGCGATCATAGGTACATTGGTTTTATCTAAAGTTGACGCGCTAATGGTAGAATCCCCGCCTATTTTTTTGGGTATTACAGCACGATGGTTAGCGCGAATTAAGCAAGCAATTTTGCTCTTTAACGTTTCCGATCTTTATCCAGAGTCTGCAATTGCCTTAGGCTATTTGTCTGATCGCAAACTGCAACAACTTTTCTTCAAATTCGAAGCATGGTGCTACAAATCATCCGATCTCATTATTGGTCAAACTAAAGGTATCGTTGAGAATATTAAGAGCCGATTTCCTGATTTTAAAGTTTATCTGCTAACAAATGGTATAGATATTTCCAAATTCGAGTCAGACGGGAGCGAGTTAGACACTATAGAAAGTGGGTCTACAAACAATAAACCATTTATTGTAGGTTATGCAGGTGTTTTAGGTTATGCTCAGAAACTGGAGCATCTTTTACAAGCAGCAGAAATTTTACAACAATATGAATATATACAATTTCATCTTTACGGAGATGGCCCTTTAAGAGAGTCTCTGATAGCCTGGGCAACGGCACATAATCTTGTTAATGTGGAGTTTAAGGGAAATCTGCCTCATCAAGAAGTCCTACAGAAAATGTACCAGTGGAAATTGGGGGTTGTTCCCCTTGCTAACACCCCGTTAATGGCAGGTGCCTTACCTTCAAAAATTTTTGAAGTGATGGCAATTGGATTGCCTGTTCTCTTATCTGCGCCGTATGGTGAGGCTGCACAGCTACTGGAAAATGCAGAAGCCGGGATGACCGTTTTACCAGAAGACCCACAAGCTATTGCTGATGCTATTGTTTATTTAGCCAAATACCCTGACCTTTGTAATAGTTTGGGGAAACAAGGACGCCAGTATGTCATGACCCATTATGATCGATCAATGATTGCTCAAAATTTTGCTACTATGATTGAACAATTGATTGCTAAACAAAAAAAATAAGGTGAGCCATTATTTGTTCCATCATAGTCTTCAATGAACACAGGAGGTTTACGTCTCATGCTTGTTTGCAATGTTGTAGGTGCTCGTCCAAATTTTATGAAGATAGCGCCGATTGTTCATGAGTTTAAGCAGAGAAATATTCGGCAAATGTTGGTGCATACTGGCCAGCACTACGATGCTAATATGTCCCATGTTTTCTTTGATGAGCTAAATTTACCCTCACCTGATCTCTACCTCGGTGTAGGGTCAGATTCCCATGCCAAACAAACTGCCAAGGTTATGACGGCTTTTGAACAATTATGTCAAGAACATCGCCCGAACTTGGTTATGGTTAGTGGAGATGTTAACTCAACGCTAGCAGTAGCTTTAGTTGCCTCAAAGTTAGGTATTCTAGTAGCTCATGTAGAATCAGGTTTACGCTCTTTTGATCGAACAATGCCAGAAGAGATCAACAGAGTAGTAACCGACCACTTGTCTGAGTTTTTGTTTACAACCGAAGAAAGCGCAAACCAGAATCTAAAACGTGAAGGGATTGGGGACCATGCGATCTATTTTGTAGGTAATTGCATGGTTGATACTCTATTAGAACATGTAGATGTTGCTACAGGCCGGTCGCCCTGGCAAACATTTCGTCTAGAAGCGTATAGCTATGCTTTGCTCACTATGCATAGACCTGCCAATGTTGATGAAATTAATACTCTGACTATTGTAGTTGATATTCTCAATGAAACTGCTGAGCGACTACCCGTTATTTTCCCTATACATCCTCGAACACAAGAACGATTAAAACAAGGGAAGTTTCGGCTAAATTCAAATATTATTGTCTGTGAGCCTTTACCTTATCTTACATTTCTAGGGCTAATGGCAAGAGCAAAGTGCATACTCACAGATTCTGGAGGCATTCAGGAAGAGTCAACTGCCTTGAATATTCCATGCTTAACGATGCGTTCTAATACAGAACGCCCTATCACCATCACACAGGGTACAAACAAATTAGTGGGACTCGATAAAAATAAAATACAAGAAAGTCTAACAATGATTTTAGCAAACAATTGGCCTATGGGAATAAGGCCACCGTTGTGGGATGGTAAAGCAAGCCAACGTATTGTAGATGTGATACAAACTTGGCATGGCTAAAATGGTTGTTGCGATGGTATTTTAGAGGTTCCCATTAATTTGCTAAAGTAAGGTATCCGTTGGCGTTTATCCTTGGGAACAAACAGATAGATTTTGGCTCAGTGTTGTACTGTTACCTTACCCTAAGTGAGCGTCTAAAAATAACTTGGGTGGCGCGGTCAGGAGACGGGCCACAGCAAAACGGGAAGTTATTCTTGGACAATTACTAAGTTTAGCAAGACACAATTGCTGATAATGACACAAGACACCTTTCTCCCCTTTGCCCTCCCCGATATAGACGAAACCGAACTGGCCGAAGTCCGTGAGGCCCTGCTCTCCGGCTGGGTCACAACTGGCCCTAAGACCAGACAGTTTGAAGCGGAATTCGCGGCCGCAGTCAACGCCAAACACGCCATCGCCGTCAACTCCTGCACCGCCGCCATGCACCTGGCCCTGGAAGCCATCGGCCTGGAGCGAGGGGATGAAGTCATCACCACCCCCTACACCTTCGCCGCCACCGCCGAGGTCATCCGCTACTTCGATGCCCGCCCGGTGCTGGTAGACATCTGCCGCGACGATTTTAACCTCAACCCGGAACTGCTAGAGGCGGCCATTACCCCCCGCACCAAAGCGATCATCCCCATCCACATTGCCGGTCTGCCCGCCGACCTGGATGCCATCCAGGCGGTGGCCCAGAAACATGGTCTGGCGGTGATTGAAGATGCGGCCCATGCCTTCCCCACGATGTACAAAGGGCGGATGATCGGGCAGATCAGCGACTTTACCTGCTTCAGCTTCTATGCCACCAAGACGATCACCACCGGGGAAGGGGGAATGATCTGCACCGACAACGACGCCTGGGCGGAGCGTTGCCGGATTATGGCCCTGCATGGTATCAGCAAGGATGCCTGGAAACGGTATACCGCCGAAGGGTCCTGGTATTATGAGATTATCGCGCCGGGGTATAAGTACAACATGACCGATGTCGCGGCCGCGATGGGGCTGGCCCAACTGCGTAAAGCCCACACCATGTGGCAACGCCGCCGCGAAATCGCCCAGGTCTACAACCAGGCCTTCGCCAACCACCCCGCCCTACAAATCCCCACCGACCGCCCCGACAGTCAGCACGCCTGGCATCTCTACATGCTCCGCTTGCGCCCCGATCAACTCCCCCTGGATCGTGCCCAATTCATTACCAAACTCAAAGAGAAAAATATTGGTACGAGCGTCCATTTTATCCCCCTCCATCTCCACCCGTACTACCGGGAAACCTATGGTTATCAACCGGACGATTTTCCTATGGCCTACCAGGAGTACCAAAAAGAAATTTCTCTCCCCATTTACAGTAAAATGAGCCTGAGCGATGTAGAATACGTCATTGAGAGCGTTCTCTCTCTCGCCGGGCAGTAATCAAAACCGTAATCTGCCGGTTTGATAATGTCTCTTGGCGTAAGAAGTAACTTCTCAATATTTCGGGGCTGTGGCCGGTCTCCTGACCGAGCCACCCCCAGTTATTGAGAAGTTACCGGAAGAAGAAGAAATGAGGGGAACTCCCTCGGCTCGCGGTCCTCAACACGTTTTAGGTGGTTTGATCTATAGCTTTCAAGATTTTGGGACGTAGTTTGCATTGTAGGCCGATTTTGTAAATCGCCCAGTGGACGATTTACAAAATCGTTCTACAGATTTGTAAACCTGAACCAGGCCGATTTTGGCTTTTACGAGACGTAATCCGGAGTGTTCCTAATCGTAAATCTAAAATCGTCAATCGTAAATGGATCGGATCAACCACAAGCAGTAACGTAATCAGGTCACGGATGTTAACGATGATGCGTCTGGTAGATATTGTTGCCGGATTGGTCGGTCTGGTGGTTCTTAGCCCGGTGTTATGGGTTTTGACCCTGTGGGTCAAACTGAGTTCGCCGGGGCCGGTGTTTTACCGGGCCAAACGGGTGGGACGGGGGGGGCAATCGTTCTATCTGTACAAATTTCGCACGATGGTGGTAGATGCGGATCGGCGGGGGCCAGGCATCACTACGGCGGGTGATAATCGCATTACCTCAGCCGGGAAATTCCTGCGTCGCACCAAATTGGATGAGTTACCGCAACTGCTCAATGTTCTGAAGGGGGAGATGAGCCTGGTGGGGCCACGCCCGGAAGACCCCCGTTATGTGGCCTTATATACCCCGGAGCAGAGGCTGGTTTTGCAGGAACGGCCCGGTATTACCAGTGTGGCCTCTTTGCATTATCGTAATGAGTCAGAATTGCTGTGCGGCCGCGACTGGGAAACGGTGTATACTCAAGAGATTCTGCCGCATAAACTGGCTCTGGAACTCAATTATTTGCAACGGCGCACCTTTTGGCGTGATCTGGGTCTGATCTGGCAGACGGTTTTATCTATATGGCGATAGCTAGAGCTAGAGCTAGAGGGTTTTCCAGAGTGATTAGCTCTTGCTTTTTTCTATGGCTCTAAACTCCAGCGGTAAACATTCTGTGATGGTTTGTGAGTGGAAGTACCATGGAATACCTCATTTCTGGTTGGCTTAAGTTACGCAACCGACATCTCCTTTTCCTCGACCTATTTTTCCTCTCCTTCACCCCTGCGATTGCCCTTCTGCTCAGGGTTGATACCCCGTTTATCTGGACACACCTTTTTTATAATCTGTTTTTTTATACGCTGATAGCGATGTTTCTACGCGTCTTGATCCATACATTTTTTGGGTTGTATGGACGTTATTGGCGTTATGCCAGTGCTGAGGATGTCACCCAAATTACCCTGGCTGTAACTGTTTCTTCGATGTTGGTGATTGCCTTCTTTTTTTTGACCAATGTATTGGTGGGAGGCGAGGAGGCTATTTTGCCCCGCTCGGTTCCGTTTATTGACAGCCTATTGGTGCTGATCGTTGTGGGCGGAACCCGGTTTAGTGTACGGCTGGCGAATAACTGGTGGAAACAGGCGCGGCCGCATTCGGCCAGCACTCGGGTTCTTGTTGTTGGGGCTGGAGAGTCGGGCATTATGATTGTGCGCGAGATGCAAAATCATGCCGCTATTGCCATGGAACCGGTGGGGTTTGTGGATGACGACCCCGAAAAACGCTCTGTGCGCATTCGTGGCTTACGTGTTTTGGGTAAACGGCATGATATCCCTGAACTGGTGCGGGAATATCACATCAACCAGGTTGTTATTGCCATGCCTACCGCCTCTGGTCAGGTTATTCGTGAGATCAAAGGGATGTGCGAGAAGATGAAGATTAAGACCCGTATCATCCCTGGCATTTATGAATTGCTCGATGGCAAAGTCAGTATCAACCAGATTCGAGACGTAGAAATTGAGGACTTACTCCGGCGCGATCCGGTGCAGACTGATTTGCAGGCGGTGCGCACGTTGCTGGTGGGCAAACGGGTCATGATTACCGGTGGCGGTGGATCCATCGGTAGTGAGTTGTGCCGTCAGGTACTGCGCTGTGAACCGGCACAACTGATCGTACTGGGACATGGCGAAAACTCCGTGTTTGCCGTCCAGCATGAGTTGTTGGCTTTTGTCCGCCGGGAGAAGTTGAACACCGAAATTGAGTCGGTTATCGCTGATGTCCGTTTTGCCCGGCGTATCAACGAAATTATGCATTGTTTTCAACCGGAGATTGTGTTCCACGCGGCCGCGCACAAACATGTCCCTCTCATGGAGCTAAACCCGGGTGAAGCCATTACCAATAACGTTCTGGGCACGCAAAACATCTTGCGGGCCGCCCTCAGTGCGGGTGTCAAACGATTTGTTATGGTCTCTACTGATAAAGCCGTCAACCCAACTAGTATCATGGGAGCCAGCAAACGTGCCGCCGAACTTCTGGTGCATCAGGCCGCCGCCCAGAGTCGCAAACCGTATGTGGCCGTTCGATTTGGCAATGTGTTAGGCAGTCGCGGCAGTGTTGTTCTCACCTTCAAACAGCAAATTGCCGCCGGTGGTCCTGTTACCGTCACTGACCCGGAGATGACCCGCTTTTTTATGACTATTCCGGAAGCGGTGCAATTACTATTGCAAGCGGCAGTTGTGGGCACTGGGGGTGAGGTATTTGTATTGGATATGGGCCAGCCGGTGAAAATTATGGATCTGGCCCGTGATCTGATCGAGCTATCCGGTCTGCGGCTGGGGCAAGATATTGATATTGCCTTTACCGGAATGCGACCGGGGGAAAAGTTGTATGAAGAGCTATTTGTGCCCGGTGAAAATTATGAACGCACCCAGCACCAGAAAATCTTTATTGCCGCCAATGCCAGCCATTTCTTGCCGCATGACCTGGATGAGCAGATTAAAAAGCTGGGGGACGCGGCCGCAAATGATGATCCACTCCTCATCAAACATGCCCTGCGTGATCTCATCCCCGAATATCAGGGGATAGATAAACTCTACAAGAAACGACTTCAGGATCCCGCTATCACCGCACGCCCTCCCTACCCTGAACCACGGTCTCGCATCATCCCCACCCCACAAACGTGATGAGGACGGAGTGTTGGGGACTGTTTATACCCGACATGGCGACAAAACGAGGGACGATAGGGCGAAAAAACCTCAGATTATGCCAGTTGTCAGTATACGTGTAAACGTTCAGTCATATAAATTTATCCGTCAGACCCGCCCGGACGTAAAACGACCAGGCTATTTTTACAAAGTCCGCTGGCCTGGGGTTTTAGCCCGCAGGGCTTTGTATGTTTAGCCCGGCGGTTTGACCACTAGACGGGATAACTGAACGCTTACGTATACTTTAATCGTTCGCAATTAACTCAGCGGTTTGCTGTCGCCGGTCTCCTGACCGAGCCACTCATCTTATTTCCACACAATTACTTAGAACTTACGCGTTGGGGCCGGTGTTTTTACCGAAGTCAATGAGCAGGGTCAGGAGACCCTCTGGAGCAATCGCGTAGACCCTATACTCACATCACTGCCCGATGCCCTTATCTCTTCCGCCGCTCAATTACGCTCCCTGGCCTGACCGGGCTACGGCGCAACGGTTTGTTGCCGGGCTGGCCGGACCGGTGCCAGTAGAAGTAGCGGCCGAAGCCGTAATAGAGCATGCGGCCGCGATTACTGATTGGCTCCATCAACATGGTCTGGCCCCTCTAGCTTACCAATGGTGCCGTACCCGTCCCCCCTGGCAATCCCTCACCCGTCTCCTCACCCCGGCGCATTACGACAACCAAACCGCCACGCTGTTGCGTCACAACTCCCTACACCAGATTCTCACCCACCTGTCTGCCCAATCCATCCCCGCCGTTTTGCTCAAAGGGGGAGCGTTAAGCCTGATAGTCTATTCTGACCCGGCTCTGCGGCCCATGGGGGATGTGGATTTTTGGATTGACCGGGCGCAGTTGCCCCAGGCGTGGCAGGTAGCCGAGGCATCCGGCTATGCGGTGAAGGCGTTATGGCGCGGCCCAGAAAGCCTGCCCGACAGGTTGACCCAGGTGGATTTTTACACCACGGCCCCAGAATTGTGTCTGGAATGGCATTGGGATTTGGTGTCGCGGCCGCAACTCATCGGCCAACTCCCCTTATCTACCTGGCGCACCCGGCTCCGCTCTTTTCCCTGGCAGGGAGCAACCATTTATCTCCTGGACCCGGCGGCCATGTTGCTCCATCTGGCTCTGCATCAGATGTACCAGCATTGGGGGGATATCCGCCTCATCTGGCTATACGACCTGGATCGGCTTATCCGGGGGACACCAGATTATCATCTGACGGAAGCGGATTGGGTGCTGGTGCGGGCTGAGGCCCACCAGGCGGGCGTGTTACCGGGGGTGCAAGTGGCTCTGCGTGCGGCCGCGTATTGGTTCAATACCCCTCTTCCGCCCCCGGCTCAGTCCCTCCTGGCCGAAAAACCGCCTGCTGACCAACAGCATCGCTTCGATACCCTGGTCATCACCGGGGCCAGCTCCGCCGTCAAAAGCTGGCACGAACTAAGGGAACAACCCGGCTGGTCTGATCGCCTGACAATCATGGCAACCAAACTGTTTCCCCCCCCCGCCTACATGCGCCAACGCTACCACATCCGCCACCACTGGCTGGTTCCTTTTTATTATCCCTGGCGCTGGCTTAAAATGGTACGCATCATTGTTACTGGCAGAAGAGAGTGAGCAGTGAAGAGTGGGATTACTGAAAGAAGGGGAGTTTTCACCGCAAAGACGCAAAGAACGCAAGGGTGGCTCTTTGGGAATTCAGGGGGTTGACACCAGATGTACGGGCTGGCCTTGTGCCTGCCCAGTGTGGGGCAACCACAAGGGTTGCCCGTACCCCACGAAATCCTGAAGACTCGACATCTTTTCTTCTTGGCGCTCTTGGCGTCTTAGCGGTTCCTTTCTTCAGTGGACTCAAGAGTGAACAGTGACCAATTCATCCGCCATGTCCCATTCTCGTCCATCGTGGTTGATGCAACTTCTTAACCTGGAAGGGCCGGTTTATCTGGCTTTATTGCCGTTGGTGATGTTTGCCACGCCAACGCGTGCCCTGGTTTTGTTGCTGGTGCCGATCTTTTGGCTGGTACGTAAACTGGCAACAGGGCGCTGGACGCTAACAACGCCGTTGGATGGGCCGGTGCGCTTACTGGCGGTCATGGTGATCGTCAGTCTATGGGTGAGCTTTGATTTTGCCTTCAGTTTTCCTCGGGTAGTGGCGGTGCTATATGGGTTGGCTCTGGTTTACGCCCTGGCGTGGTTCAGTAGCCGTTCCCGGTGGCATCTGGCGGGCAGTGTGTTTTTGTTTGGGCTGATGGGGCTGGGAATTGCCACCCTGAGTCTGTTTGGGACGTTGTGGAGCACCAAGTTTGGCTTCCTGGCCCCCATCGTCAAACGTCTGCCCCACCTGATTTCTTTGCCCGGAGCCGCTGATGGGTTTCAGGCGAATCAGGTGGCGGGGGTGTTGCTGTGGGTGACGCCGGTAGCGGTGGCTCTCTGTTACACGGCCATTTTGGGACGAAAAGGAGTGCCGGGTAATTTTTTGCAACGGCATACGCTTCGTCTGGCCCTGTTGGGTATGACCGGGGTGATGGGGTTGGTCTTGTTGCTGGCACAATCACGGGGGGGATGGATTGGCTTTGCGGCCGCGATCGTTCTTCTTCTCATGTTGGCTTTGCACCGTCGCCCCTGGCTGGCCTGGGCCGTGCCGCTGGTAACTGTTTTGTTGATCGTCCTGACAATCAATATTGTTGGGTGGGAACGGATTGAAAGCCTGCTTTTTGATTTTCGTAGTGAGAGCAGTGAGGCGGCCCTGGAATCTCTGGCAATTCGGCAAGAAGTATGGGTGCGGGGATGGTATGCGGTACAGGATTTCCCCCTTACCGGGATGGGGATGAACACGTTTCGCCGGGTTGTGCCGGTGTTATACCCGTTTTTGGCCCTGTCGGGAGTTGAGGATATTGCCCATGCCCATAACCAGTTTTTGCAAACAGCCCTGGATGTAGGGATACCCGGGCTGATCGCTTACGTGGGTTTGTGGCTGGCCGCGGCCGCGATGCTGTGGCAATCGTGGCGGCATAGTGAAGATGTATGGATCAGGACATTGGTGGCTGGTTTCGCGGCCGCGCTTCTCAGCTACTTCATCTATGGCCTCACCGATACCGTAGCCTTCGGGGCCAAACCCGGTTTCCTCTTCTGGTACCTCTTTGGCCTCATCGCGGGCATTCATGAATGGGTCGTTAATCGCCAGAGCCGCTTACCGATTGACGCTTGATAAAATATCTGGCAGTACAAGCCACACTCAGCCTCTCTGCCCATCCTCTCCCCTTCCCCTCAATTAAGCCGCCCCAATAGCTGATACTTCGCCACCGAGGCAGGACGATAAAATGGGTCAATTGCCAGCGCTTGCTCAAAATAGCGCAAAGCCGTGCGATATTGACCCAGGTGTTCATACACTCGCCCCAGGTTCAAATGGGGAAATTGGGGCACCTCATAACGGGGGGCTTTGGTCGCCTTGACCAACCAGGGAATAGCCTCCTCCCACTGATTTAACTCAATCAAATACGCGCCGATGTCGTTATACGGATTGCCGAAGGTGGGATCTAGCTCAATCGCTTTCTGGCAAACAGCAATGGCTTCCGCATAACGTTCCATCATGCTATATGTCCAACCAAGGAAGGTCCAGGCTTCGGCTGTCGGGAACAGATCCAGAGATCGTTTATAAAGAACGATGGCATCGGCAAATTGGCCCTGCATCTGTAAGCGTTGGGCACGTTCTATCAGGACAATGGCCTGTTCGCGGGCAATATTTTCGGTCATCGGTTTATCACAATAGGTGGGCACCTCAAGTCAGGCATTTCTTGGGTTAGCAGGTTGTCGAAACCAACGGCCTTCGACAAGCTCAGGTCACGTTTTCCCCGAAATAACAAGTGGTATGAACCTTTGGCAGGCTGAATGGTTATAACCACTCATTCTTCCGGCACGGCGGGTTGGTCTAAACGAAGAATTTCGCCGTGATAATTGATAATGATGCGGAACCCCATCATCCCCAACATATCCCGTGCCTGTTGAGGAATGCCATGAGTCACGATTTGGTCCGTATTAACCTCATCAATGGAGGCATCCAAAGCCGCTTTGGTGAATAAATCATCGTGTCCCATAAATTTAAGGGCTTCTGTTATGGCGAGGTCACGGTTCTCCTGTAATTGCTGTACAAAAACGGCAACGACTTGCCGATCTATCGTTTCGGCATCAATATGTCGGAAAAAACCGTTGTCATCAATCACATATACT
This sequence comes from Chloroflexota bacterium, assembly GCA_018004935.1. Taxonomy (GTDB): domain Bacteria; phylum Chloroflexota; class Anaerolineae; order Promineifilales; family Promineifilaceae; genus Trichofilum. Next base: position 146,627 of record JAGNBF010000003.1, read on the forward strand.
GCTTCCTCACCAATGTAGGTTGTCCGCACCAATTGATCATCCTCATCATATACTAAGCCACTGAAAAGCGCGTGTTTTGCCATGTGATCATCCTTTTCGTGAATAATCACATTATAGCAAACTGCTAGAGCGTTGGGGGAATTTGGCCTGGTACATTCAGACGGCGGCGCAGTTCGTAGAGGAGCAGACTGGTGGCGACACCCAGGTTAAGGGAACTGGCCTGGCCGAACATGGGGATGGTGATACGACTCGCGGCCGCGTCCTGCACCATCTGGCTTAACCCTTCCTGCTCATTTCCCATTAACAACAGGACGGGAAATTGGTAGGGTGATTTCCAATACTCCTGGCTGGCTTTGGCGGAGGTGGCAATGGTATGAATCTGGTGGGTTTGCGCCCAGACCCACACCGGTTCTATGCCAGGCAATTGCACCAGAGGAAGGGTGAATAATGTGCCCATGCTGGCTTTCACCGCTGTGGGGTGATATGGATCCGTGCTTTCACCAGTGAGAATTAACCCGTTGGCCCCCACGGCATCTAAACTACGTAATACCGTGCCCAAATTGCCCGGATCGGCAACCCGATCCAGCAGGACAAAAATAGACTGTGAGCTAATTGGTAGCTGATCAAGGGTATGGGGTTGAATGTGGATGATGGCCCCCAAACCGGTGGCGTTGTCCCGGTCAGAGAAGGATTGAAAGACCGCGGCCGCGACCGGCACCACCGATCCCCCCGCCTGCTCGCGTGCCCGGATCATCTGCCAGGCCGCTTCACTTTTTAACAACTCTGGGGCATAAACAACACTTTCAACCGGGGCCTGGGCTTCCAGCGCCGACATCACCACCCGTAACCCTTCGGCAAAAAAGCGGCCTGTCATTTGCCGCTCCTTCTTATGGCGCAACTGTTTGATCTGTTTAATAAGCGGATTGCTGAAACTGGTGATCATAGCGTTCGTTCGTAAATAACTTGGTTCTTTGAGGTTTCGTAGGGTACGGGCAACCCTTGTGCTTGCCCCACACAGGGCAACAAGGCCAGCCCCTACATCTGGTGTCAACCCCCTGAATTGCCAAAGAACCAATAACTTTTGCCCTAAATGATACCTCAAAACCTGCCTTATCCGGGACAATGACGTTAAAATGGAGCCATGAATCATTTCCGACCTGATCTGACAAAACGGCCAAACGTTATTTTGGCCCTCCTACTCTGGCTCTTTCTCACTGCCTGTACAAGTGCTCCCGAATCAGTGGCCCAGGCAACGCTAACAAAAGCAGTGGTATCTACGGGAACCGCGGCCGCGATGCCCACCCTCAGCCCCTCTTTTACCCCTTCCCCCTTGTCCACCCTGCCGCCTCCTGCCACCCCTACCCCCTTGCCCACCAGCACGGCCACCGCCACACCCCTGGCGACATTGACACCCACCTGGACACCCACCCCCTCTCTCTCGCCCACGCCAACCGGCTGTGAACGGCGCATCTTCACCGACGATCTTCTCACCATTGTTACCCGCACCTACGGTCTGAGCCGAGATTATGCTCCCAGAGATTTGGTCAGCCTGAGTGATTATTTCCCTGTCGCGGTGACCCTGGGTTATCCTAGTCAGGTACGCCAGATTATGGTGGAGCCATTAGTACAAATGGTAACGGCCATGCAAGCCGCCGGGTTAGAGCCATTCATCATCTCCGGTTATCGTAGTTACTCCGCTCAGTCCATTGCCTACAACAAATGGCAGACAACCTACCCAGAGAGTGCCGACATTGTTTCGGCCCCGCCGGGTCATAGTGAACATCAATTGGGCACAACCATTGATTTTGGCTCGCCGGAACTGCCGGAACTGGTAGGGCAGGCGGATATTGAGTTTCACACCTATTTTTACCAGACCAGCGAGGGGCAATGGCTTCTTGAACATGCGCATGAATATGGTTTTACGCTCAGTTTTCCTCGTGAAGCATTTGAATTGACTGGGTTTTATTATGAACCCTGGCATTATCGTTATGTGGGGGTGGAGATGGCTTCTATGTTGCAGGCAATTGGTATGTCGCTTACGGAGTATCAATTAATCAACTCGCCACCACCCTGCATTCCCTCACCGTAACGATACTCAGCACGGGTATAAAGAGACATTTCGTTGGGTGACGAGAGACGAGTATGTTCAAGCGGTAGTTTTGGATAGATTTAGTCGAAAGACCCATCCCCCTCCCCCCTTCCCCAAGGGAAGGGGGAAACCCCACAGCGCCGTTTTTCGGGGCGAAGGCCCCGAAAAACGGCGCTCAAAAAAGTTCCCCGCCCCTGGGGGCGGGGTTAGGGGTGGGGGCTGTGCCCCCTAAACCACAGTGTGGGGCAGATTGTGCCTGAAGGCCCACCCCCTTGCGCTCCCCGAGGGAAGGGGGAAACCCCACAGCGCCGTTTTTCGGGGCGAAGGCCCCGAAAAACGGCGCTCAAAAAGTTCCCCGCCCCTGGGGCGGGGTTAGGGGTGGGGGCTGTGCCCCCTAAACCACAGTGTGGGGCAGATTGTGCCTGAAGGCCCACCCCCTTGCGCTCCCCGAGGGAAGGGGGAAACCCCCACAGCGCCGTTTTTCGGGGCGAAGGCCCCGAAAAACGGCGCTCAAAAAAGTTCCCCGCCCCTGGGGGCGGGGTTAGGGGTGGGGGCTGTGCCCCCTAAACCACAGTGTGGGGCAGATTGTGCCTGAAGGCCCACCCCCTTGCGCTCCCCGAGGGAAGGGGGAAACCCCACAGCGCCGTTTTTCGGGGCGAAGGCCCCGAAAAACGGCGCTCAAAAAGTTCCCCGCCCCTGGGGCGGGGTTAGGGGTGGGGGCTGTGCCCCCTAAACCACAGTGTGGGGCAGATTGTGCCTGAAGGCCCACCCCCTTGCGCTCCCCGAGGGAAGGGGGAAACCCCCACAGCGCCGTTTTTCGGGGCGAAGGCCCCGAAAAACGGCGCTCAAAAAAGTTCCCCGCCCCTGGGGGCGGGGTTAGGGGTGGGGGCTGTGCCCCCTAAACCACAGTGTGGGGCGATTATGTCTGAAGGCCCATCCCCTTGCACTCCCCAAGGGAAGGGGGAAACCCCCACAGCGCCGTTTTTCGGGGCGAAGGCCCCGAAAAACGGCGCTCAAAAAGTTCCCCGCCCCTGGGGGCGGGGTTAGGGGTGGGGGGAAATCCCATAGGCATTCGCCCCGGATACCAGTTACAAAATTTATCCCAAGTTCAAAGAGGCAAGGAAACAAATGATGACGTTGTTAAAACAATTGCTGTGGGGTGGTTATTGGGGGGCGGCCTTACTTCTCCTCCTGGCAGGATGTGGAATTAAGAGGTCAATCGCGGCCGCGAACCCCTCCCCCTCCCCCATTACCATTACCCTTGCTCCTACCACCACCTTCACCCCCTTGCCGCCAACAGTTACCCTGGCCCCCATTGCCACCTTCACCCCCATCCCAACAGCCACCGCGACGGCCACCGCCACCGCCACCCCAACCCCCGTACCCCTTGTACAGATAGCCTTGCCAGCCACCTGGGCCAATCTTGAACCACTCATTTTGGCGGATAACACTACCAATACGGCCTGGCAATGGGCAGTTACCTTCACCGAGGCCCCAGAAACGATCGCCGCCCCCTTGACTCTGGTTCCTGGAGAAACCACCCTGCCCGTAGGGACAATACCCCTGGCATTGGTTGTGCCCTTTACCCATCGTTGGGAAGATGTTGATGGAGTAATGGCTCAATACATCCTGGCTAACGGGCATGAACTGGCGGTAGTAAGACCCTGGCGGGAGATAACACCCCAATTTAAGGCGTTGCGGGTGGATGGTTTGCGGCCGCCGGATGAAGGGTACCCCCTGCAACAGCCCTGGGGGATCAGCGCAATGGCCGGATATGAGGCGGCCGGAGAAGCGTTAGCGGCATTATTGCGGCCGCACTTTCCCGCCGATACAGTGGTTCATTTAGGTGCTGTGGGTGACCTCATGTTGTCGCGCACATTAGGCAACTACATCGCCGCTGGCGATCTGGCCTATCCCTTCCAATACCTGCCCGAATACCTCACCTCCCCCGACTACACCATCGGCAACCTGGAAACCTCGTTGGGTGACATCGGCGAGCCAGCCCCCAAAGCCTATCCCTTCCAATCTCCTCTCGGTTCGGCCGAGGCCCTGGCCTTGGGCGGCTTTGATCTGGTCTCTCTGGCCAATAACCATGCCATGGATTATGGCCCGGAAGCGTTGTTGCAAGGATTGGATTTGCTGGCGCAGGCTGGTGTGGCGGTGGTAGGTGCTGGAGTCAACGACGCGGCCGCACACACCCCTTACATCACTGAGGTCAACGGGCTTAAACTGGCCTTTTTGGGGTATGTCCATGTTCCGCGTGAGGCCAGTAGTGGCTTCGATGTGGAAACATGGAATGCTACGACGGCGGCTCCGGGACTGGCCTGGGGTTATCCCGAACGTATCCGCGCTGATGTTGCGGCCGCGGTTCCCCTGGCCGATCATGTCATTGTCATCTTGCATAGTGGGTTTGAGTACATTGAAGAACCCAGCGAACCCCAGATTGCGGCCGCGCATGCCGCCATCGAAGCCGGAGCGACATTAGTCATTGGCCACCACGCCCATATTTTACAAGGCATTGAATATTATCAGAATGGCGTCATCGTTTACGGGTTAGCAAACTTCGCCTTCAACATTGACGGCCCCCCGGAAACCGCCATCGCCAATATCTGGCTGGATGCCGCCGGTGTGCGCCAGATCGAAATTATTCCCGCCATGGTCAAAGAGACAGGGCAACCCCGTCCAGCTCTCCCTCACGAAGCTACGCCTATTTTGGAACGGGTTTATTTTCTGACAACGATTCTAAACCCGGTTAAACCCACTACTCAATGAGTGACGAATAACACGAGTCTAGCTTTACGAAAGTAGGACGTATGTTTTGATGAAAGTAGACAATCTTGCCCCAAAACCTGTCTGAATACCCCCCCCTTTTTCGGACGCTTTTCGGACGCCTGGCTTGTATGCTCTGACCCATGTTTGGTTTTGCTTATTAAGAGCAACACATCAACAAGGAGAAATGAAGACATGAAGAAGCAAAAAGCCTGGTTAATGATGTTCATTATTGTCCTGACAATGGCCATTCTGGCCTGTACCTGTACCAACAGTCTCCCTGGCGGGAATGATGAAAACAGCGGTAACAGCGGTAATAGTGGCAATAGCGGTGATACTGGTGATAGCGGCGATACTGGCAACAGTGGTAACACCGGTGACAGTGGCGACAGCGGCAGTAGCTCTGCCGATATGGTTCAAGGTTTCCCGGTAACTTCTGATGCCTACGAAGTTGTGGACGCCTCTTTCTCTGGCACAATCAGCGTCGTCTACAAATCCAAAATGTCTTTTGATGACATTGTCGCCTTCTACAAATCCGAAATTCCTAACCTGGGTTATAGCCTGGATCAGGATGTGACCGCGGCCGGTAATGCCGTCCTCACCTTCACGGGTGACTCCATGCTCACCGTTACCGTCTCCACGGATCCCTTAGATTCCAGTGCGCAAGTTGTTTCTGTTAGTTCCTTACCCAATTAACTTAGCCAATAAAACAGCCGCGCACTGATGAAACGGCGATCATCCTGGTGGATGGTCGCCGTTTTTTTTGTTACTCTAGAACGTAACCTCTCAATATTTCGGGGATAACGAGGGTAGAGATGCAAAATTTTGCGTCTCTACAACATCCAAAGGCGTGCGGACAAATTCGCGGAAATGGATGAAAATCTGTAGGACGATCTGGTAAATCGTCCACCGGGCGATTTACCAGATCGCCCTACATTTTCGCAAGAGTTCCCCATGGACGGGGCGCACACCCAGATAGATGAAAATAACACCACCATTTTCATCCTCATCTGTGTTTCTTCAATCAGTAGCTATTCTCAGAGGAGTTAATATGCGTTACAAACTGTTAGGTAAAAGTGGTTTGCGAGTGTCTGAATTAGTTTTGGGCACAATGACCTTTGGCGAAGATTGGGGGTGGGGGGCTTCTCAGGAGGTGAGCCGCCAGATGTTTGATGCCTACGCCAATGCCGGGGGTAACTTTATTGATACGGCCAACCGCTACACCAATGGCACTAGCGAACGTTTCGTTGGTGATTTCATCGCCGCCGACCGGGAACATTTTGTTGTGGCTACCAAATACACCCTGATGACCCGTTCCGGTGACCCTAATGCCGCCGGTAATCAGCGTAAAAATATGGTTCAGGCTTTAGAAGCCAGCCTGAAACGGCTAAGAACCGATTATGTGGATCTGTTTTGGGTTCATGCCTGGGATTTTTTGACCCCTGTGGAAGAAGTGATGCGGGGGTTGGATGATCTGGTACGTGCGGGGAAGGTGTTGTATGTGGGCATTTCTGACACACCTGCCTGGGTCGTGGCCCAGGCGAATACCCTGGCGGATTTACGAGGCTGGTCCCGGTTTGTGGGATTACAGTTACGGTACAGTCTGGCTGACCGGGCGGCTGAGCGGGATTTGTTGCCGATGGCGCGGGCGTTAGATATTGGGGTGACGGCCTGGAGTGTATTGGGGGCGGGTATACTAACGGGGAAGTACCGGCAAAAAGAAGGGGAAGTGGCCCGCGGCCGCGCGGCCAATTGGTCTATCTCCGATCATTATCACACCCTGGCCAATGAAGTCGTGAAAGTAGCTGGGGAACGGGGCTGTTCCCCGTCGCAGGTGGCCTTGAGTTGGGTACGGCAACAACCTGGTGTGATTCTGCCTTTGTTGGGAGCTTCGAAGCTGGCCCAATTGGAAGATAACCTGGCCTGCCTGAATGTTACGTTGGATGAGTCCCAGATGCGCCACTTGAATGAAGTAAGTCGTATTGAGTTGGGTTTTCCCCATGATTTTCTGGCCTCTGACGAGATTCAACAGATTGTTTATGGTGGTACGCGGCCGCAAATAGATAATCATCGCAGAAGCTAGCCGTTTGTCGGAGAACGGCAATTCTCAATTTGGCCTGAACGTCTAAAAATGGTGCGGCCGCCCGGCTGTAAAACGGGCCGGGTTATGGTTACGCAGGCCGTTGGCCTGCTGTTTTAGCCCGTAGGGCCTGGTATTGATAGCCCGACGGTCAACTAGGTGTTGTAGCACAGCCTTTCCAGGCTGTGCGCTCTCTATGCAGGCGGAGCCGGGCTTCGGCAAAGCTCAGCCTCAGCCCTCGAGGATGTGTAGGGCGAACAGCCTGAAAGGCTGTTTTACGGGTTGGGCCATTTTTCGAGCGTGCTTTTGGCGGGTAACGGTTTTAACCATTGGTTAAATTGGGAATTACTGTCGGAGAAGGTCAAACTGGCCTTTTTCTGGCCTGAGGCTAAAGCCTTTTTTAGAGGGTTGCGGGGAACCCCCACCCCTAACCCCGCCCCCAGGGGCGGGGAATGATTTCTGGCGCGGTTTGGCGGGCAGACGCCCGCCAAACCGCGCTGTTGGATTTCCCCTTTCCCTCGGGGATCGCGGGGGGCGGGGTCTTCTACCCAAACTGGCCCTTTTCTGGCCTCGTTTCAGATGCAGAGGGTTGCAGGGAATGATTTCTGGCGCTGTTGGATTTCCCCTTTCCCTCGGGGATCGCGGGGGGCGGGGTCTTTTGCCCAAACTGGCCCTTTTCTGGCCTCGTTTCAGATGCAGAGGGTTGCAGGGAATGATTTCTGGCGCTGTTGGATTTCCCCTTTCCCTCGGGGATCGCGGGGGGCGGGGTCTTCTACCCAAACTGGCCCTTTTCTGGCCTCGTTTCAGAGGCGGAAGGTTGCGGGGAATGTATTCTGGCGCTGTTGGATTTCCCCTTTCCCTCGGGGATCGCGGGGGGCGGGGTCTTTTGCCCAAACTGGCCCTTTTCTGGCCTCGTTTCAGATGCAGAGGG
>JAGNBF010000042.1 GCA_018004935.1 Chloroflexota bacterium
GGGATGATCTACCGCATCAGCTTGACCATCTTTGTTATGGTATGTTCAAACGACTACTTACTTGTCTTATTTGAATGCCGTTTCCGGCTTAACAAACCAAAATATTCTTGTTGCAAAGTCTCTATGTTTTGGTTTGTTGTTGAGAGGATACCCACCCTGTTATTCAGGTCAGGCTACGGATTTGTTTATAACAGATAAAAGTATATATCACAAGCCTGAATGTGGGTGTTACCGCCTGGCCTCTTGTTGTGTGAAAGACAAGTAGACCCATCTTTACCAGATGGAAGGAGTTTCAAACTGAAGCAATACCATCCTGGAGAACAGCATTGAGTTCCTCAATCAGTTCATCTAAATCCTGCAAACTGCATCGCACCGTGGCATCTTTGAGCCGGATGCTGCGTAACAACGGACCACACTGGGCCGATGGGTTGACGCCATAAAGCCGAAAGATTTCGCTGGCGTTCGGAATAAGCTGTAGCACGTCAAAAACGGTCATCTCTTCGGTAATAATGAGTTGTGTCATACGAAATGCTCCTTAAGTCATGAACTGGTTGAAACCAGGATAACAAAGATGCGGCCGCACAACGTTGCGCTAGATCAAGGTATGGCTATTTGATCTAGCGCAAGGTGCGGCCGCGCCATCTTTGTTATGCTCCGATAGCTGTTTTTCGGCATGTAGGTAAGAAGACCTGACAATTCTTAAACCACGCCAGACCAAATCACATGGAGGTTGTTTGTATGAATCAAGAAAGTGTGTTGGATATTAGGGCGATTGCTCCGATGCATCGTCATCCCCTGATTTTTGAAAAGTTCGATAATTTACAGCCAGGTGAAGGGTTCATTTTAGTCAATGATCACAACCCCAAACCGCTCTATTATCAATTTCAGGCAGAGTTGGCCGGACAATTTACCTGGGAATATATGGAAGAAGGGCCAGAGGCTTGGCGAGTACGGATTGGCCGGGCATAGGATGAAAGTGGAGAGCTAGAGGAAAACAACGAATACTTCTGGCTCTTGCTCTAGTCTTTAATTCTATTCATATGAAGCGTCAGACTGTTCCACCCGAAGAACGTGTGGTACGCGGCCGCAACTGGCAACGTGCTCCCTTGATGTTACTGGCTGCTTTGGCTCTATTGGCCGGGCTGTGGGCCGGATTGTTACGCCTGGGCTGGCAGCTTCCGCCTCTGTCACTGACTCTCCCGACCAATCATGGCCCCTTGATGATTTCCGGCTTTTTAGGCACATTGATTAGTCTGGAACGAGCGGTGGCTTTAGGACAGTATCAAGGTGTCCGTTATCGCTACTACCTTGTACCTCTTCTGGCTGGAGTGGGAGCAGTATGTCTGTTTGTGACGGTTCCCCCGGCCATCCCCCGCGGGCTGATGACCCTGGCATCATTGGGACTCGTGCTGATTTTTGTGATCATCTGCCGGTTGCAACCCACGACCGATCATCTGGTGATGGGGTTGGGGGCGATGTTGTGGCTGGTAGGTAACGGGTTATGGCTGGCAATGTGGCCGCTGGCCCAGGTTGTACCCTGGTGGGTTGGTTTTTTAGTGCTGACGATTGCCGGGGAACGATTAGAACTGGCTCGTGTGTTGCTCCATAAACATTCAGCCCGGCGTGCTTTTTTGCTAGTGGTGATTGTTTTTATGGCCGGGCTGCTCCTCTCTCTGGTGCAGCACGATGCTGGGGTACGACTGGCCGGGTTGGGTTTGTTAGGGCTGGGGGGATGGTTGTGGCGCTTTGATATAGCCCGACACACCATTCGCCACACGGGACTGACCCGGTTTATCGCTGCCTGTCTCCTGCCGGGATACGTCTGGATGATGGTCGGGGGTGTGCTGTGGCTGGGTTATGGCGGGCAACACGGGGCTGGTCCGGTTTATGATGCCATGCTACATGTGATTTTTGTGGGGTTCGTTTTTTCTATGATTTTTGGACACGCCCCGATCATTATTCCCGCCCTGCTAGGCGTTCAAATAGCTTATAGGCCGCTTTTTTATCTGCCTTTAGGTCTGTTACACCTGTCATTGGGGTTGCGGGTGGCAGGAGATCTCCTCTTCTGGCCTGTGATCCGGCGTTGGGGCGGGCTGTTGAATGAGACAGCGATCCTGTTGTTTTTGATATTAATGATGGTGGCGGTTGTACGCGGCCGCAAATACGAGACCATCCCAAGAGGGGGACAACTTTGACAGAGATGTTAACAAAGTAGATCGCCTTTGTGCGTTAGTTTTTCTTTTTTCGTGTCGAACTGTGTGGATGCACAAAAACGATGATTCCGACTGTTCGCGTCTTCTCCAAGCCAGCCTTAAATCTGCTATGGACGAGCTTATCCACCAGGCAATAACGCCTATATGGACACGTTTTGACCGAAATGTCTTTTTCAGAAGGGATGAATCGGTGTCATCAGTCTCATTATTTAGCAGATCGTACAGTCATGAATGATAAATGACTGGACATTGGCGTTTTTTGTGCTGACCTCTGGAGACTGAGAGATTTCCAGCGGTCGGGCTAATTTTCGCCAAAGTCGAGTAAAAGATGTAGGATCCCACAGTTTTTGAGAATAGCCTCTCGTCTAAATGGCCCACTATCCCACAGTTTTTGAGACAACTATTTCACAGTTCTTGAGAATTTTCTACTGTTGTCCCGTAATTTTTGAGAACAGCCTACATGTCTTGTCTTCCTTTAATCTATAATTTTTGAGAATATCCTACATGATTTCTGCTGGCTCCCAGAGTCGCCGGTTGTCGAATAGGATATTCTCAAAAACTTTGAGACGGAATTCTCAAAAACTGTGGTACAGATTCTCCTTCCTTATTGGTTGTAGGATCTCAAAGTTTTTGAGAAAAACATCCCTTCAAGACGGCCGTTATCTCAAAGTTTTTGAGAATTCCATCTCGAATATTTTGAGAAATTCCTACCGGTATCTCATAGATTTTGAGAAATTCCTACAATCGTGATTTTTTCTGTCTCATATTTTTTGAGAATAACCTCACTGGTTTGTATGAGCTTCCAGAGCAGTCAGTCGTCAAATAGGAAATTCTCAAAAACTGCGAGACGAAATTCTCAAAAACTATGAGATGGTTTCTCAAAAACTTTGAGACGATTCTCAAAAACTTTGAGATCCTACATTGGTACAAAACCAGTTGACAATAAAGGCGTTTTATGTAAACTATTAGCTTATGATAATAACCATTACCGTAACCTATTATCAGGCGAGCGATGAAGTCGTTTAATCCCCCGGAGCATCAGCATGACCACACAAAATGCAGAACTGATTTCTTATAATGAGTGGTATGGAATTATTGATCTGGTCACCCAGAGCGTAGAAAGCCCGCACAGCAAACGGGCCTACAGCCGTGCCTTGATTCAGTTCCTGGATTGGTACGAACAACGCGGCCGCCCCGGGTTTACGAAAGCCACGGTCAACGCTTACCGGGAACAGTTGCTTCAGGAAGGCAAAAGCCGTAGCAGCATCAACCAGGCGTTGTCAGCCATTCGCAAGCTGGCTGAGGAAGCAGCCGACAACGGGTTGATCCCCCCTACCCTAGCGTATGGTGTAGAGCGGGTAAAAGGGGTAAAACAGGAAGGCATACGAGCCGGTAACTGGTTGACCAAAGAGGAAGCCGAGAAGCTGGTGAATACGCCGGTGCATCTATGGCGGCGCGAGGAGATTCCCCTCCTCAAAGCCGTGCGCGACCAGGCGATATTGGCGGTGATGGTCGGCACAGGCTTGCGTCGTTTTGAGGTAGCTGAGTTGACCTGGGAACACGTTCAGCAACGGGACGGCCGCTGGGCGATTATTAACCTGGTGGGGAAACGCGGCCGCGTCCGTTCTATCGGTATCCCCCCCTGGGTCAAGGTGGCGCTGGATGGTTGGGTGCAGGCGTCGGGGGTGAGGAGCGGCCGCATCTTCCGCGCCTTAAACAAAGATGGGCAGTTGGCAGGCCGGGTAAAGACCAAGGGGGGCGGCTGGGCGGATGGCAATCTGACGCCGCAAGCTATCTATTATGTGGTCGAAGAATACGCCCAATTGGCGGGCTATGCTAATAAGAAGGGAGAGGTCAATTTAGCTGCCCATGACTTACGTCGAACCGCGGCCGCGTTGGCTTTGAAAGGTGGCGCAGACTTGCGGCAAATCCAGCAAATGCTGGGCCATGCCAGCATCACCACGACGGAACGTTATCTGGAACCCATGCGGAGTTTGCAGGTCACAGCCGGTGATTTCATTCAGATTGAGTTAGCTTTGGCCCGATAGGACATCACAGGCTTTGTCATTACGAGGAAATTACCCCCATTGTTGAACTTGGAGCCAACGCTGCATGTCGGCTTCAAGTTGGGGTAAGGTGATGAGCAAGGCCCGATGGGTGGCTGCCACTGCCTTGGCTCGCTCAGTGAATCCCTGCCGAGCGAAGAACGCATAATGCACCTGCCAGGTGTACTCTTCCGGCAACACTTTGGGGGTCTTTTTCACAAGGGCTTCAATGACATCCTTATCTACCAGCGTCTTGCCCCACTTGCATTCACCCAACAAGATGTCTTTGGTGCGCCAGTTGATAGCCAACACATCCACCTGGGCCTTCTGCGACCAGAAACTGCCAATTCGCTCCGGTAAGAAAGGAAACTCCCCCATTTCTGCCACAATACCCACCCAATCCCGGCACAACTCTTCAAAGGTGTGCGTGCCAATAAAGTCGAGTAAGTGATCATACAGCAAACTGGTCGCCTGACGGACCCGCCCTTGTTCAATCGCTGTCAGATGCGGGGCCAGGAAACGGTAATAAAATCGCAGATAGGCATCGGTAATGACATATCGTCCTTGCCGGCTTTGTTCCGGACGATGAATCGTGGCTGGTACAACCCGCTCTACATAGCCCAACTCGCGTAAAACGCTCAAGTATTTGGTGATGTTAGAACGATCAATGCCAGCCATGGTGGCGATGTCGGTCAGTTGGTGAAAACCAGCAGCAATGGTCTCTAAAATAGCGATATAGTTATTTGGCTCATCCAACTGTTCCCTAAGCAGAAAAACGGCATCTGTCAGCATGACGTTGGTGGGAATGACAATATTTTGCTGAAGATTCTGTAAGATGGTCAGCTGATCATCAAACAATTCCACATAAGCGGGAACCCCGCCGGTCATGGTATGTACTGCCACATGTTGCTCCGGGTCATAGTTGGGCAACAAGCCCGCTAAGGCCCCGAAAGAAAGGGAATGAAGTTTTAGGCGGGCGGTGGCTCGGCCATAGAGAGGGGATTGATAATCTAAAGCCGTGCGTTGAATGATACCGGCTAATGATCCCAGCAAAATCAAGAATACCTGCGAGGAATTCAGGTGATGATCCCACGCCTTCTGGAGCAAACTGGGAACTTCGGTGTCGGCTTGCATGACATAAGTAAACTCATCCAAAACGACTACCAATCGTCTCGTGGCCGTGACACGGGCGATTTCCGCAAACGCCGCATCCCAGGAAGCGTAGCTGAAGGTGGCGTCAATGTTGGCTTGCGGATTGAGGAATTTGAACCAGGCCTGGGAAAAGTTGCGGAGTTGATTGGTGGCTGAAGTCTGTGAAGCCATCCAATAGAAGTAATCTTCCCCTACCCCTGTTCCCCATTGGCCGATAAGCCGTGTCTTACCAATACGCCGTCGACCATATAGAATGAGCAATTGGGCACCACGACGACGATACAGATTGTCCAATAAACCCAGTTCCATGTTGCGGCCAACAAATTCTTTAAGCATGGTTTTTTACAAAACGCAAAATAAGGAGTAAGAATAGTATTATACTTTACTTACTCCTTAAAACACAAGAAATCACTCTTCATCCAATGAGAATGGTTCGAGAGTAGGTCATAGAAGAATCTATCAGGCAAAAAAAAGATCGGCGTGTATGATACACGCCGATCTTTTCCCTACCCAAACTGGCGACTTATGATGCTGAACACAGGTCGTCATCTATCTGATGATACAGGAACTGGAACCAGGCGAGGATTGAGATATCGGGCCCTTTGATGATTCGTTCCTATAAACTTGGGCATCATAGCCCTTCACCATCTGCTCTCATCTCTCGCTAACGCTCCTCATGGGATGAAATCAACCTCATCCCAAGGAGAGTCTTATGCCTGTTTTTCAGAAAGGGGAAATGTGGTCGGCTTATCCAGAGGCTGACCTCTTCCTCATTACCACCAACGCCACTCTGCAATCTGGCAACATCCTGGTCATGGGTCAGGGTATCGCCAAACAAGCCCGCGAACGGTTCCCTGGCCTGAACAAGGCTCTCGGCCAACAAATCACTCAGACCTGCGGCCGCAATGGGCAGTATGGTTTGCTCATCAGCCCCCGATGGCCCCAGGCTAAAATCGGCGCCTTCCAGACTAAAACCGATGTTCGTCAACCGGCCAGTTTATTCCTCATCCAACGGAGTACGACTGCACTCAAACAATGGGCCTCGGCCCATCCCCAGGCCCAGATTCATCTCAATTTCCCAGGAACTGGTTTCGGCGGTTTGTTGCGAGAGAAGGTTCTGCCCATCGTCAGCCAGCTTCCCGATAACGTGACGATCTGGGAATACCCTGATGAATCCGCTACTCCCCCCACCCCACCGGTTGAGTTGGCCTGGTTCCCGGACGAAGACACCGCGGCCGCGATGGCCGATGCGTTTGAACGATTCTTCGCCCTACCCGAACTCCCCCTGACCACTATCGAACAACAGCACCACATCTTCGCGGCCGCGTTCTATCGGGGCGTGCGTTACCACCATGACCGCCTCGCGGCCGCGGCTCACCCCCTGACAACCCGCTTCGACCGGGGCCAGAAAGGGTTGTGGGTGCAGGGCGAGGCTGTGTTCCTGGAAGGAATAACAGACGGCGCGGCCGCGATTCAGACGTACCGGGAGCAGATGAGCCAGGGAGAAATCCCCGTTGTCACCGGCGTCTACACCGATGCGGTACGCCTTTTGGTGTGTCAGAAACGCCAGCATAACGGAGCCAGCCATGAACAATCTGACCCCACTCCATGAACTCCCCACCCTGCGAATCGGGGAACAAACCTATCTCTCGGAGCGAGCGGTGATGGACGTTGCGGCCGCGAACCTGTTCCCCGACCGACTCCTTGATAGCCTGAGTGAAGTTGACTACCACCATCTCCGGCAAACGGCCGAGAGGCATTGCCAGACACTAGGATTTACCCGGTTACACAAGCTGGCGCCACCACAGGTGAGTTTTGCCCAGATGGGCTTCTACTGGGTGAAAGAGTTAGCGGCCCAACCCGATGAACCAGCGTCAGAGCCAGAAAATGATGATGAGGATGAAGCAACACAAGCAGGCAAAGAAGAGGCTGAAAGTGAGCTATTCCTCATCAGGGCTGGCCCCGGACTGGTAGAAGAACTTTCGGCGGGTCGCCTGCACGATGCCCGGTTAGGGCCGCTGGGGCTGGATGAAGTGACCCGGCAACATTACACGATTCCCGTGCTGGCCGATGAGGCGGTTATTGATTTGATGGACAAGGCCGTCAACTCCACCTGGCCTAATGACTATAAAGGCATCTGGCACGATATCATGTCGCAATCAAAGCGCGGCCGCGACATCAGCCCCACGGAACGGCAGTTTACGGTCATCATTCGGGGTGTGGGACAAAAACAATATTGGCCGATGCGTCTGCACCTCAAGCATGACCCGGTGGGCGATCCTTATCTCCTGGTGACTCTCGCTGAAGCTCAAAAGACCAAACAACTCTTTGAGTTAGGCCAGGTGGTGATGACCGATGGTGCGGCCGCGTTGGGCATTGATTTTCGACCGTACATTGCCCGTCATCAGGCTGGCGATTGGGGCGAGCTTGATGAGTTTGATAAACGGCAAAACCGTCAGGCTCTGAAAGAAGACTTACGAATCCTTTCGGCCTACAACATACCCGTTGCTGGCGGAGAGACGGAACGTACCTGGATTATTACCGAGGCCGACCGCTCCGTCACCACCGTTTTGTTGGCTGAGGAGTATTGAGCCATGACCCAAGATCAATTCAAACAACTGCAAGTTGGCGACCGCATCACGCACCCGGCCTTTATCGGTTTTCTGACGATTGCCCACATTGAGACAACCTACGACTACAGCACCACCCCTGCCAGCCAGTGGACAGATGCCTTTACGACCGACACGGGACATCGGATGAAAGCTTGTGGTGAGCGTAGCCGAACCATTGGCGATACGCGAGATGTCCTACTTTTGAGGAAGATAAACTAAGGCCAGGGAAACGATTCACGGCTAGGATACTTGTGTCAGTGACCATCTTGCTGACATTTTGGTCATTTAGCCCATAACAGCCCCGTTGAAGCCATCAATCTGGCCGTTGTTCTCACCCTTTTT
The DNA here is from genome assembly GCA_018004935.1 of Chloroflexota bacterium. Taxonomy (GTDB): domain Bacteria; phylum Chloroflexota; class Anaerolineae; order Promineifilales; family Promineifilaceae; genus Trichofilum. Next base: position 8,365 of record JAGNBF010000042.1, read on the forward strand.
ATCCTCTCACTGGGCGCTAACGCGCCTTTTTCTGTGAATCTTCTTCTCCTTTGCTCCGGGGTGGGAAGCGTTGCCATTGCCAGGTAATGCTTCTCACCCCACCCCTGCCTGCCAAAACAGACGCTTTCCTTTAACCTGCCTGAGATCAATCATGTTCCTCTGTACTGCCACGCTTCATTTCACCACCACATCTCCCGACGGACAGCCCTACCGCACCTACAGCCTCATCACCTACGAAGCCCAATCTCCGACGGCTGACCAGGCCGCTCTGGATTTGGGGCTGATGGTGGCGGGGATTTTTGACGACCAAGAGTTGACCGATCTGCATATCAGGGAGCTAGAGCTAGAGGATAGAGCTAGAGGGCAGAGCCAGATGGTTCCTCTCGCTCTCGACTCTCGCTTCCTCTAGCTCTAGCTCTTTCCTCTATCCTCTGTAAGGAGTTTGCCATGACACAAGCCTGTCTCAAACAATTCAAAGCCCACAGGGCGCAGATGCGCACCCAGTATGACCTGGACGAGTTAGCCGCCCTGACGCTCCAGGTGTATGAACGCGGTTTGGATGCCTGGAGCCCCATCGTCGCGGCCGCGCACGGCGACGAATACCACATCATCAGCGGCCACCGGCGACACAAAGCGGCCTTGCTGGCTCTGGCTCTTAAAGGCTGGGTCAACGACAACCCAAACTCAGAGCCAGAAATCTCCATCGAGGTGGTTCGCAATATTTTCCAGACGCTGGTCGAGTCATTGGGTTCCCTGGATAAACTCATGGCTTCATTGGTGACGCGATACGGGGGAGAATTCATTGACTTTGTGCCCTTTGAAGGCAGTGAGAAGAGCCAGATTCTGACGCTCCAAGCCGCCAATTATGGTAGCGCGAAAGCCGATGCCCTGGGTATCGCTCATAGCTTCCGCGAAGCGGTATTGGCCGGAGCCAATGAGGCCGAAATCGCCCGCAATTCAGGTCAGCACCCCAACTATGTCCGTAATCACCTGGCTCTAACCGAAATCCACCCCGAACTGTCCCGCCGCATTGCCGCAGGCGAACTGCCCATGAGCGTGGCCGCCACCATCGCCGACCTGCCCGAACCGAAACGCACCGGTCTGGCTATCTTTATCCTGGCGAACGATGTAGGCAAAATCACAGCGGCAACCATTAAGGACATTGCTACTACTCTGAAGAAATGGCCTGGTTTGCAACAACCCCTGTTCGTCAAACACCAGACGCAACGAAACGTGATCCGGGCGTTGCTTCTACTGTGGAATGAGGCTGTAGCTCATTACCCCCAGGATGCTTACGCCACCGTCGCCTTGTTTGCCTATCGGGGACTGGAGAAGGATCCCTGGACCAACGATGCCGGACTTCTGGCCTGGTTTGAAGCCTTTGGCGGTGAGACGTATGTTACCGAAGGACAAATCAACTGGAAGGCTGTGGCCGATAATCTCTTACCGTCCATCTCCTGTCAGACATGTCCGTTGGCGCAATTGCCTAAAGAAAGGCTCCAGGCGGACGTGCCCGATCTTCCCTGTCGTGTTGGTCGCATGGTTGACCGCTGTTTGAATGGTTTAACCCCAGATGACCCATTTGATGTGCGGGTGGAGTGGAGTTGGGCCGAGTTGCCAGGGATTGTGCGCGAAGGCAATGAGTATCGGGCCAGAAGCATGGAAAGCCTGCTACATGCCTGGTACGCGCAGGCGCAACGAGAGCAGGAAGAAGAGGCCGTTAGCCGCGAGCCGTTCGAAGAGGCTGTTAGCCGCGGGCCGCTAGCGGCTGGCACTAGCACCACAACGACGAACACATCTCCGCTAACGGCCAACGGCCAGCCGCCAGCGGCTAATCCCCAACCGCCAGCAGCCAATCCCGATTCCCCCGTCGCCAAACAGCGTGCCCTCATTGCCGAATACATGGTTCGTCACGAGCAGTTCGCTGTCCAACACCCTCTGGCGACACCCTGTGCCACCTGCCGACATCGTCTGGAGCAAAGCCCAACCAAAGATGAAACCGTGCCCCACTGCACCTGGGCCGGGCGGCCGCGTCAGGTGACGTTTAAGCTGTTACAGGCAGAGTCCCCGGCCGCGCCAGTGATTCCCATTTGCAAACAATATGCCCCCACCGGGAGTTGGACTGACCTCATCCCTGAACATGCCCAACCCCCACAGATGTCCCGTGACTGGCTGAAGGAGCAGATATTGTTGCTCGCCGCGGCCGCGACCAGCAACTGGGATGGCGGGTTTGTCCCCTTCGAGTTCCTGACCGGGCGACCCTTAGCCAAGAGCGAGAAACACACCGACTGGTTTGCCAACCAACTGAACGAACAAATAGGCGATCTATCACTGGGTCAGATGTGGACACTCTTCATCTGGGCCATGAGTGAATGGCAACGGGCGAAGGGGCAGAAGTTCACCCTGGCCTTGAATGGCAGTGGTGTGCAGTTCGCCATGTATCAAGAAGTTGGATGGAAGAAAGAGAAGTAATGAGTACTGAGTACTGAGTGCTGAGTAAAGAGACATTTCTCTCAGTACTCAGTACTTTCCCCTCAGTACTTCCCCACTCAGCACTCAGCACTTTCCACTCAGCACTTCTTCAGGAGAATGCTATGAAGCCCAATCTGAACCTGACCCTGACCGACCCGTTGGCCGAGCAGGCCGTGACTATTGTTTTGCATCTGGCTCCGGGTGAGAACCAGGCTGAGCGGCCTCTGTTGTTAAGCCTAGGTGTACCCAACAAGTTGCCCGTACAGGCGCAGGGTGTGTTTACTGACCTGGAGCGGCTCATCCGTACCGCCTGGACGAGTTTCGGGATGCAGATGAAGGCCAACGCGGCCGCGACTGCCACACCTACCTCGCACCCCGAAACGGATGATGCTCTTGAGGATGAAGAAGGAGATGAGGAATTTGTTGCGGCCGCGGAAACAGACGCCATCACCGTTGCCACCGCCCCCCTCACACCACCTGCTTCGATGCCATCAGCCCCGGCCAAACCAACCAAACGACCAGTCTTGGAACAACCAACCCTGTCCCTCTTTTGACCTGTATTGAGCTTGCCGAAATATTGTAGATTGTAGATTTACGATTTTAGATTGAGGTTAGGATTGTTGAGTTCACACGTTACCCCAATCGTAAATCTAAAATCGTCAATCGTAAATGGAGTGTTTCATGTCCCCCCGCATCTTCAAATACGCCCAACACACCTTGCCCGACCCTGGCAGCCAGTTCAGTATCGAAGACGTGCGCCGCCACCTGGCTGCCTACTTACCTGAACTGGCCCAGGCCACCCATGCCGAGAAAACCCTGCCCGATGGCACGGTGGAAATCACCTTCCATAAACAGGTGACAACCAAAGGGTAACAGCTATGGAAACTGTCATTGACCGTCTACTAGCCCTGCCCCCACAGCCTGATACCTTTGCCCTCATCCGGCAGAACCTCGAAAGTCAACCGCTGACGTTGCGTGCGTTGCTGATAGCAGGTCCTCTGATTGATGAGTACCAGGCCGCTGTAGAACGCCAGCAGTGGCTATGCCGAGAAGTGAGCCAACGATGCCAGACCTTAGCCCCCATTCCCCTACCCTTCATCCCCCTCGGTTTCTAGTGCCTGGTCTCCCTGACTTGACCCCCGTTCCCCCCCACGTCATGGACGGGTTGCCTCTCCCCAGACTGTATCTGAACCTGGCGCTCCAGATGGCACGGAATTACCAGATGATTCTGCCCGAACATCTGGAATGGCTCGATGAGTCCGTAATGTGGGCAGATGATGAGGCTGTGTTTGAAGCGACCACCCGCTTCCTGGAACGGGTTAATGAGCATTGTTTCCCTGTCCAAACTGACCTCATGGTAGACGAAGTTGAGGAATGTGCCTGGTTACTCAGTTGTGCCCCGTTGCAACCGGGTGGTTTATATCTTTGGGATGACTGGCTGGAATATATGGAGCCGATTCCCTTCCTGTGTTATCTACAGCATCAAGCCTGGGCACATACGCATGCACCGCAACAACTGGATGATGAAGCATACTCCTGGTTGCCTTTTGTAGAGGGGCTGGACATATTGAACCTGGATGACAGCTTGAACCAGATGATGGCGACAGGTGTCCTTACTCTACCGCCACCTCTTGACGGCCTGCCTCATCTCATTGGGATGATTACCAAGACCTGGGGCAACTTCTGGCTGGATTGCAGTGAAGAGGAGTTGGGTTATGGGGAGCGGGTAGGCTGGGATGACCTGGATGTCGAACGGCTTATCGTTGAGTGGCAGGATGCCAAACCAATTCTGGAGCAGGTCAATACGCTACTGCATTGGGTGCAAGAAAACACGCGGCCGCGGCTGGCGACCATTGCTGAACTGCTCAACCAGGCGTATGCCTACGGGAAAGCGAGAGGGCTGAGCTAGAGCTAGAGGAAGAATTCTGTCTTCTAGCTCTAGCCTCTAGCTCTAGCTTCTTCAGGAGACCCCCATGACCCACCCCAGTGCCGAATCCGTACAATGTCCTTTGGTACGCCTCGATTTCTTCTCCGAGATGGTGCTACTCACCCGCTTTGGTGAGGCCAACGACCAGACCACTTATCCGGTGGCGGTGGAAGATGTGGCCGGAGCCTTCACCGACATTCGATTGGCGACAGGGTTGCTCCCTCGCGAAACCCTCTTCTGGCAGAAGCAGGGGAATGTAACCACGCTGGCTATCTATGTCCCGGCCCGGCGTTGGTCGGTGCAGTGGCAGGATGAGCAAACCTACCAGCTTCCCCTACCCCCCTGTGTCTTTGTCGGTCGCGGCCGCAACTACTATATGTACGCCCTACGCTCGCGGCCGCGCGGCCCGCATACTCCCCTCTGGCATTTTCCCAGCCCTAACGTCAATGAACATGGCGTCATCTGCCTGGGCAATGCCCCCTTCCCCGCCTGTGGGACGGATACCATCTATCAGGCTCTGCACCTGTTCATGGAAGGCAGTGCCTTCAACAACCATCTGGTGCTAAACCGTAATGTCACGTTCCCGGATGATGTACGTCAGTTGTGGGAACTGCTCGATGGGCAGAAGCGATTCCCCTCACACCACCTCAAGCCGCTATATGTCTCCTTGGGACAGCTCATGCGCGAGTTGCGGCCGCAATAGACCTCACGCCCAGACACGAAGGTGCCAAGAAAAACAAAAACTGAGCGTCCTTTGCACCTTGGCCTAAGATATTTTTCTCTCACCTCATAGGGACTTTCATCATGGACGAAGACAACGACCGCTACCTGGTGCACTACCGCTTGGCTAGGTGGAGCTATGACTGCATTGCCTCTCTGCCTACTTTGGAATCAGCCCAACGATTTCAGACTGGCCTGACCGAAGAAGGCATCCCTTCTTGGCTAGAGATTCTACCCGACACGCTCATCAGCAAACGGGTCGGTGACGGCAACTGGCACGCCCTGGTACAGGAGTGGGAGCCAGAACGATACTCGGTTCTACTCACCTACTTTCCCACCCATGCCTGCATTAATCTTACTGGCTTGACCGATTTTCCACTGGCCTTACAGGTAATTGAGAGCCTCAAGGTTGCCTTAACTGTTTACTAGCCGAGGTCATTATGTTCCCCGATCTTGTTACTTACCACCTTCATCGCTCTGACCCGCTTCCCCCCAACAATACCCAACTCTACCAATACATTCTGGCCGGGAATGGCCTCTTTCTCCGCGCCGGGACACCCTGGTGGGAAGTCATAATGCCCTTGCAACGCTATTTGATACGCGGCTTGTTGCCGGTTCAGCCAGCTTTTCGTCTGTTGATTGGTCGCTTGCCCGAATCGTTGCTCGCGGCCGCGTTTCAGGATGCACTCCTAGCTCGTGAGAAGGAGGGAACATTGCGTGAGGCTCTATACTCGTTTCATGTGCAAGAAAAGCAGGTGCGCCTCATGCGGCCGCGACAGGTTGCTACACCAGTCAACGTCACCTCAGCCGAGTTGGACGACCCGACCATCCTGCTGGAACTCCACTCTCACGGTAACATGCCCGCCTTCTGGAGTGCGACCGATGATGGCGACGAACAAGGAATTCGGCTATATGGTGTGATGGGACGGCTGGACAGCGTGCCAGAGATTAAATTCCGCGTGGGCGTTTGTGGGCATTGGCAACCGCTTTTTGTCCATCAGTTGTTCACCGGTACGGCGGGCTTTCGCGATGCCAACCGGAACTGACCCGGTGCTATTCACGACCGTAGCCGATGACCCAACCATTCCCCTAACGGGGCAAATAGCACGAACGCTTTATCCTCACCCGCCACCAGGAGTGTCCCATGCCCCTAACCGCCTATATTCTCAACCAGCCCCTTGTTGCCCATTACCCCACTCGTTGGGACATCCATGCCCGTTACGCCATGCGTCTGCCCGATGAGACCCTGGAATTACCGGCCGGAACATGGCTGTTGACCTTGCCGACAGATACAGGTGATGTTCCCCACTACCGGTTGGCCGATGGCCGGGTTGTCTGCCTGGACGCACCGCTCACCCCTGAACAAGCCACCCCTCTCACCGACTCCCAGGCCCTGACCGCCCTTGCTCTTTACCGACCGCTGGAACAAGCCATCGTTGAAGATTGGGGGGTGCAGGTGGAGCAGGTGGATTTACTCCCCCCGTTTCGCCTCATCCACTGTCCACTTTGTTCCGGTCTGGCCGGGCAAGAGCCATCAACTTTTACGACGGTGGGTTTCACCACCCTCTGGTGCGACCGGTGTCAGGCTCAGTTCCACGTGCGCCACACGGCAGGCGACCCCGGTTTTGTCGTGGATTGTACCTGGGAGCATTACCAGCCCGCGGCCGCGAACTATCTCCTGCCCCGCACCCCTGATTTACAACTGACAATGGTCTTCAAGAACAGCGGCGACCCCCTGGACTTAAATGACCGCTATTGCCACCGCTCTGACTGCACAGATGAACAAGTCGCTTTGACCGATGGTCTGACCGGGCCACTGCGGGCTGGACTCCACGCCTGTGCTTTGGGCGATGTTTACGATTGGAGCTTTTATGGGTTTGCTCCAACAACCCCCACCCGTGACCGGCGGAGTTTCCATACGCTTATCTGGCCCGACGGACGACGGGAGATGTGGCCGGAGACGACCCGGGTATCGGTCAGCGGATTCAATGGCGAAGATAAGGAGCAATTGGTCAGGGGCATTTCCTATCTAACAGGTCTGGCGCGAGCCGATTCAACTGGTAAGTCGGGTGCTTCTCGGTTCATCGCCTTCCTACAAGAACTGGACCAACGACCCACCCAGCCCCCTTATGTGGCCCATCGCAGTCAGTGGCCGGAGCGGCAGAAATTGCAGCCGGGCGAGAAGTATCTGTTGCATCGCTGGCTCTTGCAGCCTGAGAAAGAGGCCGGTTGGGTGACAGCCTTGCCTGTGTGGTTAGTGGTGACGGAGAGTACGACGGAGTTTGCCGGTTCTGCCTGGCCGGTGGTAAGAGACAATATCTGCCTTCACTGCGGCCGCGTGGTAACGACCGATGATTTAGAACAACCCATGAATCCGTCTCAGCGATGGCAGATACCGCATGGTCAATGCCGAGAGACGTGGGCGCGCCATGGCTGGCGGCCCACGGTATGGGGGAGCGGGAGCAAGAGCTAGAGGGAAACGACGTTATCTCTTCCTCTAGCTCTACCCTCTCACTCTGGCTCTATCCTCTCGCTTTTGTTAAAGGCCACTGCCATGCGCCAATTACCTCTCTTTCCCCCGGCGATTAGCCTCACCGATGGCCGGATTGTTGGCCCCCTGCCTGCTGATGCCCCCATTATCGTTTCCAACGGCGTCGGTATTGATTCGGTCGCCCTGCTCATTGAACTGCGCCGACTTAACCTCAAACCATTAGCCATTGTCACGGCTCTGGTAGGGCGAGGCAAATATGGCAACGAACATCGCCGCTTCTACCAATACCTGCCTGTGCTAGAACAGTGGCTTGCCACAGCCGGGTTTCCCCCCATCACCTACGTCTGGTACGAAATGAAACGGCAGGCCAAACATTTCCCTTACGCCAGCCTGGCCGGGAATTGTCTGGCCAACCGCACCCTGCCCTCTATCAGTTTTCGCCGCCATCATAGTTGTAGTTTGAAGTTCAAAGGGGAGCAGATTGACCGCTGGGTGACGGAGCAATACGGCGACCGATCCTGTTATCGTCTGGTGGGTTATGACCTGGATGAAGAACGACGTGCGGCTCGTTTTTCAGCACAAGCTCCAGGCACAGGCCCGCGGAGCCGGGATGTCTATGTGCATCCGCTACAACTGCTGGGTCTTAACCGCGCCGATTGTGAGCAGAGCATCGCGGCCGCGGGACTGCCCTCACCTGGTCTTTCCTCTTGTGTCTTTTGTGCCTCGATGCGCCCGGAAGAGGTAGATGAACTGCACCCGGACGAGTTATGGCTCATTGTCATCCTGGAAGCCCATGCCCAGGTGAATCTGCATACCATTCGTGGTTTGTGGGGGCATGGCGAGCGCATGACCGAGTACATTATGCGGCGCGGTTTGTTACCCAAGCCATTGGTAGATGAGGTCTGGCAGAAGTGGTCGGCTCCGGAACGACCGGCCGAGATGGGTGCGGGCATTAGTGCCGACGAGGTGTTGTTGGCCGAGGTGCGTCGCCTGACTGACTTAGGTGGTTAATACGGTTGCTTCTTGCGGCCGCGCCAGACATTCCCTTATTCAAACCGTTCTCACCGCTACCCTAACAGATAACCGGTTGCCCCCGTCCCTAACGAACCTATCAGGTGAGAACCATCTTCCATCTCCCCAGCCACCCCATAGCAGGAGTAAACCATCATGTCAGACGATGATTTTGCCGACCCCATCGAGGGCGACTTTGAGCCGATTGATACCCCCACCCCCCACCATCCCCGTTTTACTCTGGAAGAGCCCATCCAGATGCGGGCCACCAAAGTCGGTTATGAGCGCAAGTTCAACCTGGGCGACTACAACGCCCTGACCGCCGATATCCTCATCTGGCTACGGGTAGCCGTGCCAGAAGGTGAAGGCTTCGATTTACATGGGGCCATCGGTCGCACCAAACAGATGGCCCGTGACAATGTCCGTGCCCAATATCTCCGCGCCAAAGGCAAAGAAGAAGCCATCTTCTTGGGACTGCTTCCCCCGGACAACGGTCAATCCGACCCGATCTACGTGCGCACGGTCAGCGTCAGTCTGACTTATCGGGTGAACCTGGGTAACTACGACTCCATCTGCCCCAGCTATACCGACTGGAGCGATGTGAGGCATGTCAGCCATAGTCCTGGTGAACTTCACATGGCCCTGGAGCGGATGTGGGCGTCGTTGTGGGCGCGGATTGAGGACGAAATCAGACGAGCCAGGGGTTTGGGGCCAGACCCGGATGCCTTCTTCGGTCTCCCTTTGATTGAGGTCGAAGACCTGACCAACAGCGGCCCGGCGGATAATGGCACCACCACGTCATACATCCCCCTGGCTCTGCCCGCACTGGTGCTTAACGGGAGCCAACACCGATGACCAGCCTACCCCTCACCCTGGAGAAGAGTTACTCTGTACTCCTTCCCCCAACCGTCATCATTCGTATTTTGCTGGTGGGGGTTGGGGGAACCGGTTCCTGGTTGGCTTTGTCATTAGGTCGCCTGGCGTATCATGCCCGGCAGAAGGGCATGGCCTTCCACCTGACGTTTGTTGACCCAGACCGAATAGATATCAAAAATTTTGGGCGACAAATCTACTGTCCCAGAGAAAGGGGTCTCAATAAGGCCGAAACGATGGCCTGGCGGCTGAATCTGGCGTTGGGACTCGACATCTCGGCTATCTCAGCCCCGTTTACCCTGGAGGTAGGCAAAACCTGGTATACCCCACACGCGCCAGAGGCCAGCCAGTTAATCATTGGCGCGGTAGATAACCACCTGGCCCGACGAGCCATAGCCCAGTTTGTGACGGAACTGCGCGGCCGCGTTTGGTGGCTCGATAGTGGCAATGCGAAAAGTAACGGTCAGGTTCTCATCGGCAACCTGGCCGAGAAGAAGCAGTTCCAGGTTGATGCGATGGGGTTGTGCCGAGGGCTGCCGCTGCCTTCCATTCAAGAACCGGGTCTACTCGAACCCGACCCGGCTCCCCAGCCCCTGGCCTGTGCCGAGATGGCCGAACGAGAGGAACAATCACTCCTGGTGAATGCCCAGGTGGCCGCGATTGCCGGGCAGTTTGTGGCTGATTTCAGCCTCAAGCGCAGACTAGAGCAGTGCGCCAGTTACTTCAATCTGGAGCCGCCGGTGATGGTCAGTCACAGATTGACCGAAAGCCGGGTGGAACAGTTAGACAGAGGATGGAGCCAGAGCTAGAGGAGAGGTGAGAGGATAGAGTCAGAGCTAGAGAAAAAGCGAGAGGAGAGAGCTAGAGCAAGAGGAAAAGCATTCCGCCTCTAGCTCTCGCTCTAACCTCTCTCTCTAGCTACACGAGGTGATAGATGCCCCAAAAACAAACATTTGCCCAATGGAAAGTAGAGGTAAACGCCCATGTTATGGCACGGGCGGGTTTATTCGCTGATGACTTGCCCGATATGCCTTATTACGACTGGTTTGAGGATGGTTGCTCTCCCCAAGAGGCGGCAGAGATGGTTCTGGAAGAGAGCGGCTTCCCGATGGACCTGACCGAAGACGAAGAAGGGGATTTTGAGTTTGAGGGCGAATGGTAATTTCGTCTGACAAAAGCGTTTGCTCCCCTGGGTTGTTGGGTTCTTGGGAAACAAGACTCTGAAGAATACCTTTGTTCCTGCTTGCTAGAAGCAATCTCCCCCCTACGAGGCCGCGGGATAACCAGCAGACAGCGTTGCGCAAACATCATTTCGCGGCCGCGTATCCCCCTACCCCACATTCCCATCTATGCCATTATCTTGGATGAATCCAAAGGAAGTCAGGCTGTTTTACCCAGCCCTGATTGCCCCCTTTCTATCCCAGATACCCCCTCAACGAATAAAATGAGCAAAATAACCCGTTCGCAACTCAAGCTCCACGAACAAGCGGAACAGCTTCTCTGGGGCAGTGATACACCGCTTACCCATGATGAGGTAGCCTTCTGCCTGGAACATTGGGATCCCCGTGCCCTGGCCGGGAAACATGTGGCGAAAAACCAGGCCTACTTTACCCCCCTGCCTCTAGCTATGGACACGGCCCTTTATGTGGGTGGTGAGGGGCGACGAGTGGTAGACATCGGGGCCGGGATTGGCCGGTTGGCCCATGGCGTTTTGTGCGCTAATCGTTGGTCTACGCAGGTGCAGGTGACGGCCGTGGAACTCAATGCCGAGTATGTGAAAGTAGGCCAACGGCTCCTACCCGAAGTAACCTGGGTGCAAGCTGACTTTTATGACCAGGCCACCTGGTTGGCTCTGCCCCAGTTTGATGAGGCCATTAGCAACCCACCGTTTGGGGATGTGGTAACCGACTGTGATACCGATTGGCTTGGCTACCGTGGCCCGGCCGGGTTGATGGCGGCGGCCATTGGGTTAAAGGTGACGCGGCTGGGTATCACCATGATTCTGCCGCAAACCTACACCCCTTACCGGTTTAGCGGCCGCGTTCCCGGTCAAAATATAATGGCGCGCACCCATCTACGCGCCCTGGAGCAGTTCATGGCTAAACATCCCCAGATGGATTGGGGGCATTTGAGCCTGGATGCGGAGTATCCCGATTACAAAGGGGGCTGGCGAGGGGCTTCGCCGGTGGTGGAGATTGTCGCGCTGACTGATCAGGATGTAGAACGGCTGACGCGGCCGCGACCCGTGACCCAAAGAACCGCAATTGCCATTCCCCGACCCAGGCTAGTGGGTCTGGAAACATAAGGCATTCCCCTTTTCCAGAAAAGCCTGACCCAACAGGGCGAGGATAAAGCAAGAGAAGGTCAGGCCCTAACGGGCTGGAAAAGGCGAAAATGAAACACTATTGGTCCGGCACGACCAGTGATACTGCCCACGGGCATTTTCGCCCGGTCGCTTTGTCGCCGCGTCGCCGTAGTGCCGTGTCGCCACGTTGGGTATATCCCCCTCCGCTACCCTGTGGTATGATTCCTTGCTTGTCTGATACCGAGGTACTTATCCTATGAGCCAAACCGAACCACCCCAGCCCATCACGTCCCATGATCGTATCTTCAAGGAGTTTTTGCATCGTTTCTTGCCCGATTTCCTGCGCCTGTTCTTTCCTGATGAGGCCGCCCGCCTGAACTTCGCCACCCTTGCCTTTCTCGATAAAGAACTCATCATCAACCTGCCCCGGCAGAAATTGCGTATTACCGACCTGATGGCTCAGGTGGAAACCTGGGCCAATGAGCAGGAAACGATAATTGTCCATGTCGAAGTCGAGGCGAAGAAGAAGATGGCCGTGCCACAAAGGATGTTCGAATATTATGGGCTGATGCGATTGCTCTACGCTCAGCCGGTGTTGCCGCTGGCTCTGCTCTTGCAGCCCCAGGCGGGTGGTCTGCATTGGCACAATTACAAAGAGACGTTGTTTGGGCACGAGTTGGTTCGTTTTCGTTATGGGCAGGTGGGCTTGCGTGACTTGCCAGCCGACGAGTACATCAAACGGGATGACCCGGTCGCGGCCGCGCTGTCGGTGATGATGAAACCGGGCGTGAAGTTACGCGGCCGCGCTCGTTGGGTGAAGTTGGCCGAGCTAAAGGTAAAAGCGCTTCTACAAGTCAATGAGAGTGACTTGACAATAGGGGACAAACGGTTTTTAATGAGTTTCGTAGAGACCTATTTACCGAATGAAACTCTACCGGTCGATATACGAGGTGAGGTTATGGAAGCATTAGCCGATGTGGAATTAATGTGGCACGAGCGAATTGAGCAGAAGGGTATCGAGAAAGGCATTCAACAAGGTATACAGCAGGGCAAACAGCAACGCACACAAGAGCTAATTTTGCGCCTGCTACGCCAGAAGTTTGGTCGTGTGCCCGAAGTTGTTGTTCAGAAAGTACAAGTGATAGACGATGTGGATATTCTGGAACAACTTTTCGACGAGGCACTCATGGCGGACACTTTAGCCGAGATTAAATCACTCGCCTGATATGCCAGACAACTCACGGTTGTGACTGCTCTGCGGTCATGAACTTCCCCAAAAATAACTCAAAGGCAACCCTTACCGGTTGCCTTTTTTGTTGCCCATTATTTGCCCTCAACGAGGTGATGTATGCCAGCTATTCGTATCTTCCACAATCCTGACTTCCTCGCCTATCGCGGCAACCACGACCACACTATCCTGCCCGACAATCCCATTGCCACAATTAAACTGCCCGATATGCCGACCCCTGAACACGTTCTAAACAGGGCTTACCACTTGAGCCAGCATCTGCATATACCCTGGTGGCTGAACCCCGAAGTACAACTGCATGTACGGAGTACCTCGGTTGGCGATGTTCTAGCAGATGAGGCGGATAACCGCTTTGTTGTTGAAGGGCTGGGTTTCCAGCCTTTCACCCCCCTATCCCAACGCGTAACCTGGCAAGATTCTGGTTCTGGGGATGTGGTTGGTGGCCCTGAAAGTGGTGAGTACGTCATCATCGCCCGGCGGTTGGAGCGCAAATGGCGGGCACGGCGGTTAGCTGAGACCATTCCTCAAGCCATGGTCTGGGCGGATGGCCACCGTCATTGGGCGGTTGTTGTGCCTTATACGAAATAGTCTCAACGCGGCCGCGTTTCCCCCTTGCCTTTTCAAAACCGAAACCGACCGAATGCGGCCGCATTTCCCTCTATTCCTCTAACGATACAGACGCCCAACGCGGCCGCATTCTCCTTGTTCCTCCAACGAAGCACAGTTTCCACGCGGCCGCGTTCCCCTGCTTCAACCCACAATCAAATGTGCATCCCTGCGGCCGCGTTTCCCCCTTGCCTATTGAAAACCGAAAACGACCGAATGCGGCCGCATTTCCCTCTATTCCTCTAACGATATAGACGCCCAACGCGGCCGCATCCCTCGCTTTTCCCCTTTACCAAACACGTCACTTCGCGGCCGCGTTCTTCCCCCTTCTCACATAACAACCAAAAACTATCTGACGCGGCCGCATTCCTGACCTTCATCCCCCATTCCAGGAGATAAGCCCATGTTAGCTTACCCGTTCAGTGCCCATCTGACGTTCATCAACGACCCAGGACACGGCTGGCTCAAGGTTCCTCTGACCGATATTGCCGCCTTGGGTGTCGAGGCCCAGATCACCCCCCTCTTCCTACATTGAAGGGCCGTATGCTTATTTAGAAGAAGACCTTGACGCACCACGTTACCTGGAAGCCTTAACCACTCAAGGGCTGCCGCAACCAGAAATAACCGACCAATACGTCGAACGGTTCTCACGAGACAAAGACCGCTTTCCCCATGACCCAGCCTTCTGGGAAAGATTACGGAGTTAACCTATGTGGACGCAAACCTCATTCATCGAACCGCGCCGCCGCCTGCGCGACATGCCCGACGAAATCCAACCCCTCTACCGCCTGTCTCAGGTTGGCCCAGAGGCACTCAGCAGTGTGGAACTTCTCGCCCTGGCCCTCGGCGGCCGCGAAGCCCTTGACCTGGCCGAGACGCTGTTACTGCGTCTGGGATCAATCCACCAGTTGGCTCGTACTAATGAAGCAGAGTTACAGCAAATCGCTGGTATCGGTCAGGCTCAATCAGCCCGGCTCATGGCTGTGGTGGAACTGGGCCGCCGGTTACAGATGCCCTTGCTCGAAGATCGTCCTCGTATCAGCAGTCCTTCGGAAGCGGCCGCGTTGCTGATGCCCAAGATGCGCGATCTGGTGCAGGAAGAGTTATGGGTGGTGTTGTTGGATACCCGTAACCGGGTAGCGAAAACGCAGGTGATTTACAAGGGGAGTCTCAACACCAGCATTGTCCGTATTGCAGAAATCTTTCGGCCAGCCATTGCCCACGCTGCGGCCGCGATCATTTTAGCCCACAACCACCCCAGTGGAGACCCCAGTCCATCCCCGGAAGACATCCGGGTGACGCGCGAAATTGTGCAGGCTGGTAAGTTGTTTGACATCCCCCTTCTTGATCATCTCATCGTCGGCCAGAACAGTTACAACTCACTAAAGGAGCGTGGACTTGGCTTCGATGTCAGTTGAAACCGGACAGGCTACACGGCCGCGCGAGGATATCAGGTGAGTCGGGAAGTGGGTGAAGTGGCTTCCGGTCTAAATGACCCGCGGCCGCAGTTCCGCAAATTGTTATAAGTCACCAGCACCTACTCGGCCCCCCCCGAAAAGACCGCTTGCCTCAAATACCTCTACCCTGGCTGAAAAGGCGTGACATCTCTGTCAACGGCTTCAAACCATCCCGCACGAACAGTCTCGTACCCGCCTCCCCAGCTTCCCACCAGCCCCAAAACAATGTCTCTCCGGCCTTAACAGGCCGAATAGCCTGAAACCTGTACATACGTTCTACAAGGAGATATACTATGATCCAGCACTTGCAACGCAAACGCTCTATCCTTTTTGTCGCCCTGGTTCTATGCCTGCTGCTCCTCATCTTGCTGCTGGCTAATGTGCGACAGGTAACCTTGCCCCTGACTGGTATCCAGACGAACCGGCAGGCTATGCCACCCAACCCGGATGATTGGTGCCGCAAAGTAGACCTGATCAAACTGAGCGCCGAGATTGCCAGAGCCGAAACCTATTTTAATGAAGGCGTAGGCGAAAGTTTAGTAGACTGGACCTATCTACGCCAGTCATTACGCTACACGGGCGTGCAGGTCAACGGACCAGAGGATCTCTATTGGTTAGAGGCCATCAAAGGTCTCTACATAGGATGTAACAGATGAGTGAAACGAAACTATTGGGCGCAACACTCCTCCATACCCGGTACGGTCACTGGCAACATCCTAAGTCCGGCCGCTTTTTCATCAGACCAGTGAGAGATAACTTTTACCATTACCCTGGTCTGATCGAAGAGCTAGTGGCCATTCGCCGGCGAGCAGTCAACGATGAATATACCATCCATGACCAACAGCGTATCCAATGGCTGGCACAGGCTTCCTTTGGTGCTTTAGACATTTACCAGCAGGGTATTTCTGTCCGGGCAGTTAGCCGAGCAGAGATTATTGAAGACATTGATGACTGGTTTGCCAGCCAGGGTTATGATCTCGTGACAGCCTTATTTGCCGCAGCGATAACTGGCGATTAGGCTACCTGCCAATCTCGCCACCACCTCCTCAAAGTAATAATCTCCATCTTCAGACCAAGCTAATATCCGCCGCTTAAATCGTGATACTTTATAAGCATGACGCGGGCGGCATCATGCCAGCGTTTTTGTTTGCCAGAACAGCTACAACTGGCTGCTTGAAGATGTCTTCATTCGCGGCCGCGTCTGGCCAAGATCGGTCTTAGAAAGAATAGAGCCACGGATAAAAGAAACACGGATTGGTTTTATCCGTGGTCCTGCCTAGCCTACGGCGCGGCGAAGCCTACCACGGCTCAAAGAACGATTGATACACGCTTCTACTACAAGAACAACCTGCTTCTCCTCAGCCCCCTTCACCCGGAGCCTGCCATGACCCCATCCTCATCCCCCGTGACCTTCCTGGCCCGTGACGCGGCCGCGAACACCTTCAGCCTCGCCATCAACGGCCAGGAGCACACATACCCCAACAGTAAAGACGGCAAACGACAGGCCATCGTGGATGGTCTGCAAGCCATCCAACTCCTGCAAGTGGGCGACAACACCTATCTGCCCAGCAACCTGGCTTTGGAAGTTGTGGCGGTGGTGATGTACCCCGACGGTGTCCCAAACGAAGCCGCCTTCAAGACCCTCGCTGATGTGACCGAGAAAGCCTGCGCCCATATCGGTTATGGTGAAGAGGTGGAACTCACCCCACCTCATGTGCCCTTCACATCACGAGGTTCCTACCGCCCCCAGTTTGCCCCTATTCGTCTTGACCTCATCCGCGACGAACTGGCGCAGGTGCGCTTGAGTTTCGGCGCACCCTGTTATGAAGTGGCTGGGGCCATCGTCTGGAACCGGGTAGCCCAGGAACGGCACAAGAAGATGCTCGGCCAACTGCCTGACGGCCAACAGAAGACCATTGCCACTCAAGTGGATGCTCTGGTGACTCAACTGGACTGGCACATCGAGAGCCAGGAGACGGAAGTGTGGTACGTGCGTCAGGCCACCCCTGATTTAGTCCAGGCGCGGCAGATGGGGGGTGCTTATCTGGCCCGGATGGAAGGTCTGGTCTGCGCGGCGGCTTATCTGCGGGAGCAGTTATTTCTTGGCGCGTATGGTCGTCGCTATTACACAGTTGACTTAGGGCCAGCGTTGCAAGCACTGTTCGACGAATTGTTGGTTGAGTACGGCTACAGTTGCAACCCCGGCGATGACCAGTTGCGGCCGCGGCCGGTAGACATTCCAGCCGAACAGGAACCCATGCTCCATCACGCTCTGACCCAACTCGCCCCCATCCTCACTCTCCACGGCCCGTCCCTACGTGTGAGTGACATCATCACGACCATCCAACAGACACTGGGTATCCCCCCGTTAGTGCATTGGCGGGTACAGCGAGTCCTGAGTGAGAACCCGCTCGCCGGTTGGTTACAGCAGATGGGGTATCAAACCGAGATAACCAGCTTCCGCGGCGACCAGTTGCAACCACCGGGTGTGCGTGGGCAGCACGAGCAGGTTCTGCTCAAGACCATCCGGGTGAAACAAGACAACAACAAACGGCTGGCTCTGGCTGATAAACTCTCGGTGCTGGCGCCGGTCTTGACGATTGATGACGAGGACAAATCATTGGTCTATCTGGAGATGGTAGGAGCCAAACAGTCGGTCAAGGCCAACTGGGCGGCTCTGGTGGGTGGGGGAAAACAGCATTACCTGGATGGGCGCACCATCATGCTGGATGGGATGAAGCGGCATGTACGGATTCAGAAAACACTGCCCTGTGGCTGGGTGGACTGGATTCTCCTGCATAAACAGGCGAGCTTGAAAGAGATGAACCCCGACCAATCTTTCTACCTGCTCGATGACGGCACCCATCCCCTACCCCCTTTGTTCTACCCCATGCTAAACCGATGTCTGGCCGTGCCGCTCCTGGCAGAATGGAGTGAGTATCTGTGGGTTTGCGGCCGCGAACGAGACCTCATCACCTTACTGAGCAAGGGAGAAGGACAGGGGTATGCCGCCTGGAAGGTAAAGCCAGATGCCGAGAGTTGGGAGCAGATTGTGAGCGAGGGGCTACGTCAGGTGCAACTCACCTTTGGTTCTGATAAGGGTGCATCTGAACAGCCAACAGCGGTGCTAGATGAAACCGGGCAGGGCATGAAAGATGATTTGTCTCTCCGGCTTGTACAAAAGGTTCATGAAGAAATCCAGGTTGTAGCGTTTTAATTTGTTTTTCGATGAGGTATGATACAGGTAGGTTTCGTCAGGCATAACTCAAGGAAAAAACTCCCCGCAAATTGGCACGAGAGAAAGGCAAATTATTAAAAGCCTGATCGGGCTTAGGGCAGTGCCGTTCCCCCTTCCTTGAGTTGGCACTGCCCGATTTGAACAACGCCATCAAGTCGTTCGTGGCACAGAAGACCATCCTTTGAGGCGGTCTTTTTGTTTTCTAGGAAGCGCTAACGCGCCCACCTTGTGAAGGAGAGACCATTCCCCGCTCTCTGTCTTACCCTTGATGCACGCGTTGTACTACCCGGCATAATTGCTTTACCCCCCAACTTGCACCTCTCTGTAGCTTGACAAAGTTATTGCACATTTTTGACAAAGTATGTGCGCGAATCCCCCGTTTGTGACAAAGATATTGCACAAATCCTCTATAAGCCAGATCGGGCTCAAACGCGTCTCATAGGAGTAAATGTTGGTCTATCCGGCTAAAACCGAAGGATTGGATCAATAACTTTGTCAAATGGCGCAGGAACTCTGTCACTCGGCGCAATAACTTTGTCAACCTACAACAACCTCATCCAGGAGTTGCCTTATGACCCGGCTCGCCAACATCGAGAAGGCTGGTTATTTCCCCCTGCCTGCATCCGTAACCGACCTTATCCTGACTTACTTGACGGCTCCCCACCGTGGCCGTGTCCTTGATCCTGCCGCTGGTGAAGGGGTGGCTCTCCTGACCCTGGCGGATAAATTAGACCTCGAACCGTTCGGCATTGAACTCCACGAAGGTCGGGCCAAGAAGGCGCAGGTGCTTGTCCAACAAGGGCTGGCCCGCCGGTTGCAGGCATCCCGGTCAGCGGTTCTACCTCACCTGCCCACCCGGCGCGTTCTGCACGACAGCTACACAGGCCTCATCACTTCACGCGGTGGCTACAACCTGCTCTACTTGAATCCACCCTACGACCACGACGACGAAGATGGGCGACTGGAATACCAGTGGCTAAAACTGTGCCGCCCCCATCTTCAACCGGGTGGTGTCCTGATTTGGGTTGTGCCCCAACATCTGCTCAAGTTTGCCCCCGCCGCTCGTTACATTGCTGGCTGGTATGAGAAGGTCCAGGTGTTCCGCTTCCCTGACCCGGAGTATGCCCAGTTTCGCCAAGTGGTCTTGTTTGGCGTTTTGCGGCCGCGGCCCATCCCGCCCGACAGTGAGTTGGTGGAGAAACTTTCACTCCTGGCATCAGGATTGTTTCCCCTACCGGCGCTCGCTCCTGCATTAGAACCAGTCTACACACTCCCGCCCCTCAAAGTCTCCGACAAACAGTTCATCTTTCGCTCCTGGATGGTGGACCCGGACGAGGCTCTGGTTGAAGTCCGGGAACAAGGGGCACGCACCACAGCCGCCTGGAGAGAACATCTGGACGCGTCCGCGAACCATGTCCCCTTGCGGCCGCTGACGCCGCTGAAAATCGGGCACATGAGTAGCGTCATTGCCGCCGGCCACTTGAATAACCAGGTTCTCTCGGCCAGCACAGAGCCAGACCAATGGGGCGACACTGAGCCAGGCCGAAGTGGAACCCAGACCCGGCTTCTCATCAAAGGGCGCAATTACAAAACCATCCGCAAGTCCTCATTTTCCGAACCACTCCCCGACGGCAAAACACGCATCACCTACCTGGACACGGAACAGGTCGTTACTGACATCACCAGCGTCAATGCCCAGGGAGAAATCATTCGCTACAAAGGTCCAGAACTGGAAACGTTTCTCCAACAGTGGATTACCCCTCTCACCGACCTGGTCGCCCAAGCCTATCCACCGGTTTATCAGTTCAATCTCAACGGCTATGGGCCAATACTCAACAGCCTGAGCCGCGGCCGCGTCATCCCTGGTTTGAACGGCCAGACCGGTTTGTTACCGGCACAGAAACATGCGGCCGCGGCCGCGTTGACCCGGTTGGAGAAGGCACGAGATAGCATCATCGTGGGCGAAATGGGCAGCGGCAAGTCCGCCATAGGAGCCGCTATTGCCGCTGGTATGAACGCCCGCCGCACCATCATCCTCTGCCCACCTCATTTAGTGGACAAATGGCAACGCGAAGCTCGCATCGTTTGGCCCGGTGTACGAGCGATGGCTCTGGAAACCATCAGCGATGTAGATGCCTTCTTCGGTGATCAGCCTGATTCCGCGCCGCTCATCGGTGTCCTCAAACAGACCACAGCCCGCAGTGCTTCCGGGTGGGAACATGCCTACGACCTCATTGGCCCGGCATCCCATAGCCACGGGAGCAAGGGTTACGATGAGGTGAGACGCAACTGGGGTGATGTTTCATCGCCCATCAAGTTGTTGGACCTGCCAGCGGAAGAACGGCAATGGCGCGGCCGCGTCCTATCCGAACGGCAAATTATGGCCTTACAAGGTCGGGGGGTGTGTTGTCCGGTATGTGGCGAGCAACAGATGAACCGGGATGTCCCCCTCTCGGTACGTGAGTTCAAATCGGCCACCCGGCGGTGCGATAATCCGAAATGCCGGTCGCCATTGTACCAGTTCAGCCGCAATCGCAGTGCCAGCCAACGACGGGGTAGCTTCCTATTATATAGTGAACGCGAAAAGCTTATTCGCCAGTACACCGACCAGGGTGAAGAAGTGCCCTATGCCATCCGCGAACGCTGGACCGGTTCTGCCGTTAGAGATACCTTCGGCTACGGCAAAGTTCCTCTCTCGGCCTACATCAAACACCGGGCCAAAGGCCGCCTGGACCTGGTGCTTGTGGATGAAGCCCACCAGTACAAAGGTATAGACTCCGACCAGGGTTACGCCATGCACCATCTGGCCCAGGCCGCCCACAAAGTCGTGGCCTTAACCGGGACGGTATATGGGGGTAAAGCCTCTAGCCTCTTCCATCTCCTCTTCCGCCTCTCCCCGGAAATGAACCAGGTGTATGTAGACCGGGATGAGATCGGCCAACGACGGGTTAAGAGCAAGGAATGGATTACGTCTTACGGCATCCTACAAACCATCGAAACGGTCACTTTAGATGAGGCCGGTAAACAAACGGCCAACAGCCGTTCCAATGCCCGGATGAAAGAGCTACCCGGTGGCAGTCCGGCGATGTTACCCTGGCTCCTCAACCGCTCTGTCTTTCTCTCCTTGAGTGATATGGGTTTCCCCCTGCCCGAATACACTGAAATCCCCGTCTCCATTCCTATGGCTCCGGAACAAGAAGAGTTATACGAATCACTCAAGGACCAACTGAAAGAAGAACTCAAAGAACGATTGGTCAAAGGGGACAAATCACTCCTGGCCGGTTATCTCTACGCCCTGCTCTTCTGGCCCGATTCCCCCCGGCGCGGCAAGGTTGTCACCTGCCCACGTGATGGCAAGGTCGTGGCCTCTATCCCTCGTTTGCCTGACACATTTGTTGGCCCCAAAGAGAGAGCCATTATCAAACTGTGCCAACAGGAGAAAGCGCAAGGTCGGCGGGTGCTTCTGCTCTGTGGACAGACAGATACATTGGACATTCAGCCGGAGTGGAAACAGATGTTGGCCGACGCCGGTCTGAAAGCGGCCATTCTCCGCGCCGAACCGAGCAAGCGGGAGAAGTGGGTAGAGCAACAGGTGCAGGCGGGAGTAGATGTGCTCATCACCCATCCCCGCAAGGTGGAAACTGGGCTTGATTTGCTCGACTTCCCTACCATTGTCTGGATGGCGGTTGATTACTCTGTCTACACGGTGCTCCAGGCCAGCCGCCGCTCCTGGCGTATCGGTCAGACTGAACCGGTGAAGGTTTATTTCTACGCCTACGAGTCAACACTACAAGAAGATGCCCTGCGCCTGGTCGCCGCCAAAGTCGCGGCCGCGCTGCGGGTGAACGGTGATACGATTGCCGACGATAGCCTGGCCGAATTGGATGAGTTATCCGGCGGCGACATCGTCACCACCCTGGCCCGTATTGTCACCGGGGAAGTGCAGGTCTCGGCCCAGAGCCTGCAACAGGCATTTGCTGAAGCCAATGTCGGGTTGCGGCAGGCTAACCAGATGATTGGCGGTTACGAAATAGTCGAAGCAGAAGTGGTAGAAACCCAGGTAGAACCAACATCATTCCCCCACCCCACTGGCAATGGCAACGGGCACGCGGTGCGACCCTTGTTCACCAACGGGAATGGTCATCAACATCAGCCATCCTTGTTTGCCACGACAACCGTACCGACCAATGGCGCGGCCGCGAACGGGACAATCAGCCATGGTTTGACATCATCAAGTACGCCAACCAACGGCATAGCGACCCAATCTGCACCAGCCAATGGTCTTTCCCCCATCAATGGCAAGGACACTCTCAGTCCACTTGCCAACGGTCACAGCCATGACCCGGTTCTCTCGTCCGATGAATCGCCTGGTTCCACGCCTGCCCCAAAACCGGTGGTCATCCCGCGGCCGCAACTGCTGACCCGCTTATTAGCTGGTCGCTAACGCCCAGTGTCTGACGGAACGAAACAAGCAGAGAGCCATTTCTCTAGCCAGAGGAATGGCTTTTTTGTTTGTGTTTGCTAACGTTACAGGAGAACCGTCATGGTTGCACCCCCCTACCCCTGGCCCATTGAGGCAATGATAACCCGCTACGGACTGCGGTCGCTGACTGAGGCAGAGCGGGTTGTTTTCCCTGGCATTTCCCTGGCGTGCGATATCTTCAAAGGCCGTTTGATACGACCACCCACCGCGATTCCCCGTGTTCGTTCGGGTTGGGTCGTCTGGATAGCCGAAACATATCCGGGATGTTTCCTGGTACGTTTACCCGGCGGAGCCAGTTTCACTGCCCCCTATCATCATGTGTCCTGGGAGCGAGTGCCTGACAAGACGCCCGCGACCACGGTAGAAGAGATATATATGGAAGACAAACGCTGGCAGGCAGAGGCCCTCAAGTGGCGACTGGGACAGATGAGGACCACCCCAGAAACGCGCCTGACCTGGTCTTGTTTAGCCGAGTGGCTCGTCGCCTGGAACAAACTGCAAAACCGCGCTCACTCTACCTTGCGTTACCAGCAGGAAGCCGAACATCTCCGCCTTTTGCCTGTTGAGATGATAGAGGCGGAAGCAGATGAAACGGTACTCTATACCTTTTTGGATGCTTTTAACCAGGATGATGCCCTTCCACCGCGAGGCATGAGGCAGAAACATCCGACCACACCGCTAGTTGTCGCGGCCAATAACCGCCTGGCACAACTCGGAGCCACTCCCTATCGCCACTACCGGCAACAACAAAGTATGCACCGTGCGCTCCAACAGCCCCCAAGAACCAGACCGTCCCGATCTGCCAGGCCGGATACTTCCGACGGCATGACCCTTTCTCTTTTCTGAGCTAGCGTGAAGAGCTAGAGCTAGAGGAAGATTACCCGGTTTGGCTTTATCCTCTAGCTCTAGCTCCATCCTCTAGCTTCCTCTCCATCCTCTCGCTCCCCGGAGTTGCCGATGAACTTATTCGCACCCACGACTCACCCACCCCCATTGCCGTTGTTCTCCCCATCCCTTCCGCCAACGCTTATCCGTACCCCTCAACAAGCCATCCAGAATGCTTGCCACCGCTGGCCTGCCTTAGCGGAAACGGTCAGGGACGCGGCCGCGTTTGTTGATAACCACGCTCTGTTCAGCCATCCCGCCACACCACAAATTGTGGCCTGGTGTCAGAAAGAGCCACTCACGCATCCAGGGATAACGACTTACCATCGTCTCACTCCCACCCGTACTGGCTTTGCCTGCACCTGTCCGGACTGGCCGCCGGAGAGCCGTGCCGGACCGGGGGATGGGCAATACTGCCCTCACATCCTGGCCTGGTTATTAACCGTTTACCTGCGCCAGCCTTTGTCCGTGTTTCCCTTCTCTGCTTGTGAGCTGTGGCAGGCAACGTTGACCGCCTTGCAAGGCGAGATGCTCAAAGGAGCCTACACATTTTGGTTAGAAGGGACCGTTGCCGTACCCGAAATGTGTACCCCTCTTGTTTTGACCGTACATGTCCCCAACCGGCTGACCCAGGAGTGGTTAACTGAGTGTATCTATCCCACGATTCACCGGGCATTGTGCAAACAGGCCGGGTATCGGCTGGAAGTCACGTTTGTGGTTAGCCGTTAGCCGTACACTTCGTGCCTAAGCTGTTGGCCGTTGGCTGTTGGCCGCTAGCTGTTGGTTTTTGCCAGCCGTCAGCGGCCCTTTTCCTATGAACACTTTAGAAGATCGTCTCGTCGAATACCTGAACAGCCTCGAACCGGCTGTTCCTGCTTCCAGCCTGCGCCGGGTGGACAAAGTGGACATCCGTTTTGCCCAGGCTGGCTTATCATCTTATCTCAATCCAAAAGGAGCCATCATGCAACCTGCACAACTCCCTGAAAACCCCGTTTCCATGCGGGTGCGTATCTGTAGCCATGTGACCCAAGCTAAGTTTTTACACATCGAAGATTCGTTAGGCATCGGCAAATTACGTCTGTTTGCCGGGACGTACCGCAAGGGCAACGGCATGGATGTTCACACCCATCATTTTATGGACGTGGATGATGCCCGCGTCGTCTTTAACGCCCTGGCAATGGCTGAACCGAACTTCACCTACAAGGAGTACAAAGGTACAGCCCAATCTGGTGGTAAGGTGACCAGCCGGGTGCTATCTGTGACCAGCAAAGGCGACCAGGTGTATCTGGAATTGAAAACCGGGCCGGGTAAAAAGACACCCACTGGGGCGGTGACACCCAACGGCAAAGCTGAGGTGGAAGCGAATGTGGCTTTCAAGTCTTACGAAGCCCGACGGTTAGGGCAGACGGTTTTGGCCTATATTCAAGCCTGGGACATCCTGCGGTTGATGGCCCATCGGAACCTGTTAGGTAAGATGGCGGCGTATGAGCTGGTGCCGACGACGAGCCAGAATGGAGTGAACGGCAAGCCAGCCAATGGTCGGGTTCATCCGGCACCGTCAACCGCCGCGGCCGCGGCGCCACAACAAGCCCAAGCATCAGGCAAACCTGTAGCGGAGAAACAACGCCCTGCTGATAAGCCAGTCCTGACCAACGCGGCCGCACCAACCGCGCCAACGCCAGCAGAAAAGGCAACCCAGCCACCTGTTCCTGATTCTGTGCCTACCCCTACCGCGGCCGCAACACCACCAACACCAACTGCTAACAGCCAGCGGCTAGCGGTCAACGGCCCTCTCCCCACTCGCCCTCTCACACGCCGTGGCCCCACCTCTCGTCCTGGACTGGAAAGGCCACCCACTGGTGCAGTCGCAACTCCAATGCCTAAACAGTCTATCGCGGCCGCGACAACATCTACCCCGACTCCCAGTAACCAGTCACCAGCAACGAATGGCCAGGGAACGTCACGAACTTTGCCACCTGCGGCCGCGATGACTATGGCCGAAGCTATTTACGGACCAACGGCTCAACCGTTACGCTATCTCAATGGCACGTTGGTTGATTTGACCAACAAGGTTGAGGTGCAGGCCTTTCTGCGTTATCAGCAAGAGAAACAACAGACTCCCCCCTCGCGGCCGCGACTCCGGACTTATTCACAGCAACAGCCAGCCGTGTGAGTAAACAGGTCAAGGTGAACGATGCAACCAATTACAAACAAACCCCAAGCGATATTCATAAGCCCCGACGGCCAACTTTATCCTGACACGCTCGTTTGCTCAGGCACAGTTACCCAACTGTTGGCTGGCGAGCCTTGCCCATATACCCAAAACGGGGGCATGCCCGCTCCTGTCCCGTTGTGCGTGAATGATGGGGCTTACAGCCCAGACAAAGGCCAACCCGGTGATTTATCCCCACCGTGTGCCAAGCAGAATCTATCAAGCCTGGGGCATTGGCAGGGGCATGGTGGGCAGACGTATCCGGAAGCTTTGTTGCCTTTGCGTTTGTTCAAATGCCGGCAATGGATGTGGTTAGTTATTCCCGGTCTATATGAAGCGGATCCCACGCAAATTGCCCTGGAAGAATAGGCACTCCCCAGCCCCTGAGTGCTTGCCGCTTTTCCGGTTTTCGTGGATGACCAGGGGCAGACCCAACCCTTTGCCCCCAAAGGAGTATTTGATGATCAAGCTCACCCTGCTTCCGCCAGGGCTGTTTGTCGCGGCCGCGTTCACTCTGCTTGCCATTCTGTTTGCCAGCAAAATAACCCCACTGCCCTTGCTTGGCCTGAATGTTCAAATGAGCGTGACAAACGCACCTGCGGCCGCGAAGCAGGCAAACGGCCAACCAGTAAAAACAGGTGTACCAATCTAATTCCGGTTGCTCATGAGGTACAAGCAGATACAATCGGGCAAGAACATTCGTTCGCTATCCCTGGGACGCCAAACAAAGCCTGAGAAGGTTGCGGCCGCGCAAAAGAGAATATATGGTAGGTTGAGAAAGTGATGAGTTAGAACCCTATTGAGGTGAAGGTATGGATGAGCAGTCACTAGAGCCAATCAAAGAAGTAACCATTGATTTTTATGGCGATGAAATACCAGCCGCCCTTGTGGTTATTGATGAGGCGGGCCGACAGGTCGTCTATGTTCCGGTGCGGCCGCTGGTAGAGTACATGGGCTTATCATGGTCAGGACAACGGGAGCGAATCAAGCGCGATGCGGTCCTATCCGCGATGGCGCAAGGTGTACGTGTTACACGTACACCCGAACAAGGGGGCTCCCAGGTCATGCTTTGTCTGCCCCTTGATTACATAAACGGCTTTCTCTTTGGAATCAACGCCAACCGGGTAAAACCAGAATTGCGTGAGCGGCTTATCACCTATCAACGGGAGTGTTACCAGGTATTAGCGGCCGCGTTTCTTGATCCGGCGGCGGCGGTTGAGCGTTTACGCGAGTTATACCGGAATAAAGGGTACTCCGACCGCTGGATAGATAGCCGTCTGCGAACTATCTCCATTCGTAATGAGCTAACAGAAGAATGGCGACAGCGCGGCGTTGAGAAAGATGCAGAATTTGCCGTGCTGACGGCGGTAATTAGTAAGGGTGCCTTTGGTGTAACACCCAGCGAGCATAAGCAGCTCAAAGGTCTGAAGCGGCAAAATCTGCGGGATCACATGACCAATGAGGAATTGGTTTTCACGATGTTGGGCGAGTTGGCGACGACCCGCATTGCCCGGCGCGATGATGCTCAGGGATTTGCTGAGAACCAGGATGCGGCCCAAGAAGGTGGGGAGTTAGCTGGGGATGCCAGGCAGAAATTTGAGACACAAACCGGTGCGCCGGTTCTCTCCAATCGAAATTTCTTGGAGCAACCCGAGGCCCAAGATGGTCTGCCGCTGGGCAAGAGCGCAGATAAGTTGGACTCAGGGGAAGAGGATGATTAGACGAGTTTGCGCCTGTGGCTGCCGACTACCGGTCTGTTATAAATCGTTTGGGTAACGATATGGATACCTCTGAAAGGTCGAGTGTTGGCGACGATAGTGGCGGTAAGACAATCTAACCTTTCATCGCCCGTAAACCCGAGGCAAGAGATATGGGTCCAGGCCAGCGCAGCCGCATGAGTACAAACAACAGGCTCCCCCTCGCGGCCGCGACTACGTGCCCATATGCGGCAGAAACCCGCTGTATAGGTGGCAAAGGTGAACAGCAATAGGTTGTCTTTTGAGTATGGTCTGTTACTAGTCGCTCTGTACGGGTGACTGTTACAGATTAGCTCAGATGAAGAAACAAACGTTCCTTACTGGTGCGGAACAGTGCCCCATAGAACAAACTCTGAACCATTCCATTTATAGACATCGTTGATGTAATCAAATTCATACCAACAAGAGAAACGGCTATCTGTGGTGCATTCGCTCTCAGTGAACCACTGGTTAGCTGCAATGATCTCGACCTGACCATCATCCTCTAAGTCAGCCAGGCGAACACCATACAAATTCTCTTGTACCACACAACCTTCCACATCAGCGATCTTCGTTGCTGTCACGCCATCCCACTGATAGGCCAGCCAATGTTGATGCACGCAGTCAATATCAGAGAGGGAAAACCAATCCTCAAAGTCAACATCAGGCCATGTGCCATTGAATGCCGAAGGGCGCGCACCCGAATAGGCTGTAATAACGATTTCGGGTCGCCCGTCTGCCGTAACATCTAGCCATTCCACGGTAGTGAAATTGTGTTTACAGCCAAAAAATTCCCCTACTGTCTCCTCATTAAGAAATAACTGGCAAAAATCATTGTTATCAGTTGCACTTCGATTATTCTCGGCCGTTATGGTGATCTGGTCGAGTCCATACGTTGCTTCAAGTGAAGCTACTGTTTCGATGATATAGGGTTCACCCATAACGCTTGTTTCGGTTAAGGCAAAAGTAGTGCCATCCCAGATATAAATTTCCTGGGTTGATGTAAATACCTTCAGGGTATCCACTGGGACATTCCAATAGCCTGCGGGTGGCCAATAATAAGAATCATAAATTGAAAAACGTGAGCGATTACGCTCCAAAAGAAGTTGCCCATCCTCTACATAATGGTCAATCGTGCTCTGAAATAGGGTCAGCCCACCCAGATTATAATCGCTATAAAGAGTGGTTAGTAACTCATTCCAGATAATGGCACACTCATTCGAGTCACAGTGAATGACAAAAGTCTCCCAACCCCAATATCTAACCCCTGTTCCGCCAGAATCACTGCGATAATCAAATATGACCTCTGGCACACCATCATCTGTCCAATCCGCAAAGCTGGTTCGAGAGGCTGGTTCATATTTCCATTCTGAGCCCACAATGACGAACGGCGTCAGATATTCACTATTAGCCCAGAGAAATACAGCCGTCAGCAAAACATCGGTGACGATTAAATCATCCTGTTGATCGCCATTGACATCCTCATATATCAATTCGAGTGCTTCTGAAAACCCCCGGTAGTTCTTGAACGTGTTTACGTCGCTGGCGACACTCTCCAAACTGAGATATACCCCATGAAAGTACACCGTTGGTAGGTTGAGCAGGTAAGCTTTGACCTCTTCAACGGTTGGGCGCATTGGTTTGAGAAGCTGTGCGGATGCCAACGTGGGTATCAGGGTTGGGGTGGGCGTGAGCGTTGGGGTTAGTGAAGGGAGACGAGTGATTGTGGCATAAACGCGAGGTGTAGCTGTGCTTGTTGGGTTGGGTGTCGGGCTAGGAACAGTCGTGGAACGGACCGCAACGTTGGTTGCAGTAAGCGCTGGGTCGGTAGTATGTGTGAGCGTAGGGGTTGTTCCCACAAGCGGTGATCCATCCTGACCTATCGGTGTTTGTTCAGGGAAGGAGTTGGCATTGCAAGCGCATAATACGAGTATCAGAAATAAAACGGTGCCCCAAGGATATTTGTTCATGATTGGTTTCAGTGAGTTGGTATGCTCAAAAACATCAAGAAATCAATAAAGACATCTGGCTCGTTTCTAAACAGTTATCTGACCAGCAACGATGAAGGTTTGAATAGTGAATGCCCCAGACGCGGCCGCAATGTTCGTTGTGAAAGCTTCAGTTTGAATCAAGCCACGATCGAACAAAATGTCAAGAGGTCTCGAGGTTTGTTGGTAACGCAGGACAGGTCAGACGGTACGGCTCGTCACGCATAAATTGTGCCCACTCTGATTGGGTTAGATTACGACCTGCGGTCTGGCAGGCAGCCTCTACCAGTTCGTCTACCTGCAAATTCCAGATACGCACGTTGCCCCAAATAGGCGCTGTGATGAGCCAATGCCCATCAGGCGTAAAGGTGATAAATTGACCGATGTCGATGCCTTGAAGCTTGATATGAGCCAGATGAGGCTCTGGTGCGGTTAAATCCCAGAGATGGACAATATCGCGCCGATTGGTTCTGTCACCAATAGCCAGCCAATGGTCATCAGGACTAATAGTAAACGCGCCCGTCAAATTTTCTGGCCCCTTTAATTGAATGGGTTGTAAGGTTGTTTCAGGATGGGCTAAATCCCACAAGCAGGCCTGCTGGTTGTTATCTGTGGTAACAACCCAACGACGACTGAGACTGATAGTGGCAAAATGGTCGTCGCCGCAACTGAGCACACGAATGGTTGCGGCTGCATTTTCGGCCGTTAAATCCCATAACCGTATCCCCCCAGTCCAATCGTATCCGGCTGTTAATAACCAGCGACTATCAGGTGTGAAAAAGATGCGTTCAACCCAATTTTCATGGCCACCAATAATATGAATGGCATTCGTCGGATCGCTGGTGGTCAGATCAAAAACATAGACGCTGTTATCTGGCCAAAAGCTACCTGCTACCAGAAAGCGGTTATCAGGGCTTATTACCACGGCGTTACGAGTAAAGCCCAAATTAGGTACGGTGAATAGTAGATCTGGTGCCGATGGATCAGGTGTCTGTAATGACCACAAATAAACCCTGTCATTCTCACCCCAGGCTGCCAGCCATTGACCACCATCACTTATGGTTACTTGTCCGAGTCTGTCACCGGGGATAGTGAATATAAGGGGAGCGGCCGCAGGGTCAGCCGTGCTCAAATCGTAAAGGCGAATCCCATTATCACTCGCCGCCCTATCGGCCCCATTAAGAGTAACAAGCCATCGGTTATCAGGTGTAAAAAGCACCTCGGTGACGGCACTGGCATAGCCGGACAAAGTGAGCCGGTTGCTGGCAGGGTTGGGGGTGGTCAGATCCCATAACCAGGCTTCCTGACTTTCACTTGCGGCTGCGAGCCAGCGGTTATCAGAGCTAAGAGCCACGGCATTGATATAAGCTTTATCAAATACATCAAAAAATGGCTCTCCAGCTAGAGGTGTTGTTGTCAGATCGTAGAGGCGCACTGTACTATCGCCTCCTGGCCCTGGCCCTTCACCACTTTGAATGTATTGGTCAAAGGTAAGCAACCAACGACTGTCGGTGGTCACAATCAGTTCTCTAAAGTCATTGTCGAATCCATCCAAAACAAAAGGAACGGCAGGGAAATGAGGTTGGCGGGACATCGGCCATAGACGTACCGAGTTATCGGCCGCGTTGCCGAATTCGGCGCTGGCTGAAATAAGCCATTGCCCATCTGGCGTGAAAGCCAGGGCGACAACGGGGCTTTCGTGGCCGTAGAGAGAAAAATAGGACACATAACGCCCTTCTTCTACCGTTTGCATATCCCATAAACGAACCGTGTGATCGTAACCGCTCGTGGCTAACCAATGGCTGTCAGGGCTAAAAGCCAGATGTGCCACAGTGCCCATTTCTGCTTCATACCATAGATAAGGGGTGAGAGAGGGCATGTCACCGCTGATATCCCAGAGATACAGTGGTTTCTGGTTAGAAGATAGATTAGCAACCAGACGTTGACTATCGGGGCTGAAAAGTAGATGTGTAGGGTTACCCGGCAACGCACTGGTTAAGGGAATCATGACAGGTGGCTCTTGGGTCAATTCCCAGAGCTGTACAATGCCTGTTCCGTTGCTGTAATGGCTGACCGCCAACCAACGACCGTCCTGACTCAAGGCTAATTTTTGGTATCTATCGGCATTATTCACTAATAAGGTGAAAGAATTGCTGATGTCTGAAGCCGTTAGATCCCAACGCAATAAGCCGTCTTCGCCACTGGCATACAGCCAATGCCCATCCGGGCTGATAACCAATTGTTGTATCCAATTCTGATGACCATTGAGTACAAGGGGTGTGGCACTGGCACTGAGCGTAAACATATCCCAAAGCTCGATGATGGAGCCAGACAGAACTAACCAACGACCATCAGGCGAGAAGGTAAGCTGTTTGATAAGGCTACGACTGTTCTGTAAATGAATAACTGTCTGGGTGGGATCGGGTTTCTCTAAATCCCAGAGACGCAGAATAGTTTCTTGTCCTTCAGCAGCTACACTGTCATAGTTGACTGTGACTAGCCACCGGTTATCCGGGCTAAAGGCCATCGTTGTGAAGGGCAAAGTAAGTGCTGAAAAAATGAAGGGAGTCGCGGCCGCGTTCACTGCTGTTAAATCCCATAGATGAATTGTGTTATCGCGACTACGGGTTGCCAACCAACGACTATCGGGGCTTAGGGTTATCTCCGTAATCTCAGCCAGGTGGCGATGCAGGCCAATACCATTGCTGTACGCCAAACTTCGATAGAGGGCTTCCAGTGCGGCCGCAGGTGCGTTTGATGATTGCCCGGTGCTGTTAAGAGCTTCAATAGCTAATAGAAGACTCCGTTGGGGATATAAAGCAAGATTAGCTTGAGCATAAGCCGCGAGTTCTCTGGCCTGGGCAAGAGCCAGTTGTTGTTGCAAATTAATCTGTTCTGCGGTCAGGTTTGCCTCACGAGTCAGCAGGTGTGCTAAGGTTGCTTCAATGGACGGGGATGCGGCTGGGGTAATTAAAGGAGTAGAGGATGGTGAGAACGGAGTTGTTGGCATGGCTAGGGGTGTAGCCGTACCAATTTGTATGGCGAACTGGGAACTTGTTTCAGTAGCTGTGGCCTGGAGCGCAATAAGATTTTGCCTTGTTCGGGCATACAAGCTCAACAGAATGAGTAATGCGACACTCATGAAGATAAGAAATATAAGTAACCAGAAGTGGCGTAGTTGGGTTTTCGCTTCAGAAAACGGTGTGTGGTTGGCCATGCTGAAATTGTCTCCGCTCTGGAGAACAAAGCAATAACTTTTCGGTGCCTTCTCTAAGGCGATTTTCCTTCTTTTACTTGACGTGGGCGCATTTTTGCGTGAAATACTTTGTCTGCCAGGCAAAAAATAGCGTTTCAATTAAGCTATGCAGAAGCGATTGTTTTATCGGCCTCTTTTTTGGCTCGTTGTAGGTGAACCGTCGTCACCGATTGAGTGAGCACCCCAATAACGCCCATTTTTTTGTCGTTATAGGGATAGCCCTCAATGATGAGCTTATCTTCCGGGTTCTGGATGGCCTCTTCCACTTTGCGCCACTGTTTACTGGCGATGTAGACGAGATAAACAGTCGGGTCCTGGCTGGGGAGTTCGGGTAGCCCTTTGGGTAGGGCCGGGGGTTCACGGCTGGCCAGGGTGACAGCCACGAAGGTATCTCGTTTGAGGATTTTGGCCGGTCGGCCGACAAGGGTGAGTTTCATGTTGGTTGCCACTCCGCGGTGTGCTTTCAGTTGATTGTAAAGGGCCAGTCGTTCCGCATCACTCAGGGTGACGGTGGCTGGGAGTGCGGGTTTGGCCGGGCGTCGGGGGATGGGGAACAAGGCTTTCCGGTCTTCGGGGGAAACGCGGCCGCGCACCAGGTAAAAGAAGACACCCCCTGGTGTGCGGCGGCGTTGTTGGTCTTCGGTGAGCATACCCCCTTCCGCTTCGAGGCGAAGCGTATCGGCCAGGACGGTCTGGACAAATTCACTCCCCATTCGTTCCAGAATGCGGGCGATTTGGGTAATAACTCCCGATTCTGTTTCCTGGAGTTGGGTGGCGATGGCGGCCGTGTCTAAAGCTGTTTCAGAGACATGATGGGACATGAGTCTATTATCCTGGTTGTTTTCCAGAGGAGCAAAAGTCTCCTGGTATTCCTGACCTGCCACCACTGACGGTTCGATATAGATGATTGTGCCTCCATCAGGCGTCTGATTTATAAGCGATGGGGGTGGATGAAAATCTTCTCCCTGAATGTGATTCCACCTGTGCGACAAGACAATGCTGGTAAAAGGCCAGGGTTCAGGCGTCATGGCAAACCCAGATAAGCGCGTAACTGTTGCTCCAAAATAGCACTAATAGGCCGTCGCTCCTTGATTTTGCAGGTGATCAGATCCAGCCAAACTTGTTGCTCAATATAAATAGAGCGTTGTTGACCAGAAGCACGGGGGAACAGGATGGCAGGCCTTTCTTCTACGGATAGCTGAGTATAGTAACGTAAGACATATTCGCAGATCTCACTAGCCGTTTTTTGTTCTAGCCTGGCCTGAATGAGTGTTTCACTCCAGACCTCGTCGGGGAGGACTACTTTGTGTTCTGAGCGTTGACTGTCCATTTTTCCCTTTTACAGCAAGCGTTTTTGGCTGGGTTGTTCA
The DNA here is from genome assembly GCA_018004935.1 of Chloroflexota bacterium. Taxonomy (GTDB): domain Bacteria; phylum Chloroflexota; class Anaerolineae; order Promineifilales; family Promineifilaceae; genus Trichofilum. Next base: position 42,644 of record JAGNBF010000042.1, read on the forward strand.
AAGATACCAGGAACGGGTACACCCGCCCCCGATAGCCGCACATACCAATTGCGGAGAAACTTTTTAACCGAATCAAACTCTGCCTCTGGGATAAGTTGATATGAGGGAACTTCAAATTGTCTTTTGACTTCCGCGTGAACCGTCGCTTCATTTCCTTTTTGCTTCCGCTTGAGTACATGAGCCACAATTGCTACCATGTCGGTGTACTCTTTCATTTGTTTAGGGTTGAGAAAATCCGTCCCTTGTATCTTTGCTTCAATCGCGGCCATTCGTTGTTCCAGTTGACCCAACTGTTCCCCATGCTGTCCCAAACTATGGGTGTGGCTTTGCAGATTTTGTTGCAGAGCAGCAGCTGTGTCCATGAGGCGTAAATATTCTTGTTGTGCTGGGGGTAATGTGGCATCCATTTCTGCCCGCATGTCTTCCGGTAAGATTTCATGCCGAAAGGCTGCCCAGGCTACCTCAGCAAATTCACGCTGGAACTGCACCAAGCGGTCTCGTTTCGCCTCATCGGGAATACGACTGGTTTGGATAGTTCCCATCCAAAAAGGCAGGCGGTCAAGGCGCAAACAAACCATTTCCCTTTCTCTGGTTGCTTCGTCGCCATAACTCCAAACGAGGGTTAAATCAATCAGGGCATCTGCCATCGCGACGTGTTCCCGAATACGGCGTACCTGACCGTGCGTCTGCAATCCCATGGCTTCGCACAAAGCCTGCATGGGCACATATAGTTTACGATCACTTGCCAGGGCTATTGTGAACGGTTCACCATAAAAAACAAAAGGGAATTGATCTACTGTTTTGAGGGGCATGATTGAAGCGTCTCCTATGTTCTTGTTACGGTGACTTATTATATCGCTGTATCGCTACATCGTCACATCGTTATATCGCCACAATTCGCTCACCGAGACACGTTATGTGTCCTCGTATAGCTGTTTTGGTGTAACTGGACAAAACTTTAACGGTTCTGCATAGGGAGAGACTGAGGCCGGAACGTAGGCAATAAACACAGAGACACGACACATGTCTCGATGACGCTGAACTCATTTCATGCCAGATTTACCTTGGATTTACCTACAAATGCCGAATCCAGTGTAACCTGGGAATGGAATAAGCTCTAACTGGGCAAAACAAGCGGAAGAACTGAGGGTTCTGTTTCCGGGAGTTGGATGGCGATTGCGGCCGCGTCCAGCGGTTTTTCACCAGTATGAAGCGGCATGTGTCTATTGTCCTTATGACTGAGAAGGGAAGCAAATCAGGAGAAGATATAAGCTACCGTACCATCCCGATTCGTAGTGAAAGTCTCTTGGAGTTGGGCATCCATTGGATGGCCGTGTGGGCAAGAGCCTGAGTCTTTTACTTAATCATTTCTCTCCAGCCTGTTGTTGGTAGAAATTACGATAGAGAGCCATCACACTGCCCGCAATTAACGAGGCTGTTAAGGTCAGCATATTGACAGCCAGTCCACTGGCTAACGCATCATCTAAAGCCATAACCAATCAGGCGAAATCCCATCGTCCAGCCTGCTTCATGAGGGCCAACCCCACTGACGGTGATGAAAGGGATGGCCTTGGCGAAGGTTGCTCGTGGAGTCATGACCCAGGTGTAGCCAGACGTTTCCAGGACAATTGGCTCTGTCTGATCCAGCATAACCTGCACCGGCTCTTCAGTGACGGGTAATGTCTCTTCGACAGGAACTCCTTGAGAACCGGAAACAAGGAGATAAATGGCAACAACTAAAATAATAGCCAGGCCAAATAGAGCAACAGACAGGAGCAGGAGTAATTCCTGACGTGTTAAGAAGGGTTTTGCCTCCCAAGTAGGGCGACTTGTGTTCATTCTATTTACTCACCCTGAATCCAATTGTGCCATATTGATGGTAGCAGTACTCACCCGACTTGAGAGCCTGGAAAGGATTAGGTAAACATAATTTCTATAAAAAGCTGAAACCCCAGCATTGTTTGAACGTTCACAAGGACAAATCATCGTCGTCCAAGCAGATATAAGTGCGACAAGCCTGTAACTCTTCACTAATCACCGTGAGCATAACGGTGGGCAGACGCAACCAAAGGCTGGATTGGGAAATAAGATGCGACACAGGTATGGCTGCGAATCCCCGTCCCGCTTCTGAATCTTCGATATGCTACCTGGCTCGTGTCAGAAACAGGAACCCTGCCCCACCGACCACAACCAGCCCCAAAACAACGAGAACACCAGACAACCAATTGCCGGTCGAAGGAGTTGACTCGGTCAGGGGTGTTCCTGTTGGAGCGGGTGTCACAGTGGTGGGCACTGTTGCGGATGAAGTGGCAACCACTGTGACTGTGTCGGTAGGTAAAGGGCGAGGCGTTGCCGTGGGTTCAACCGGGGTAGCGGTCAATGTAGCCGTAGGTTCAGCTTCGGGTAACCGATAAGCTACGTTTTCGTAGAAGTAAATATCCAACTGGTTGTTCGTGTCATCAGGGGCAAGCGGTTCTTCAGAAGCGAAGACGAAATAATGACCATCAGACGAAAACACCCCTCTGCTGAGCAGGGGATCTTCACTATAAGCTTTGGCTACACCATGAACTTCATGCGTTGTTAAATCATAAATAAAAAAGCCGTAAGGGAGTTCAGGCCTACGAAAATTGGGCCACCGGTAAAAAGCGGCATAACGCCCATCAGATGAAATAGTGCCTGTGCTAGAACTTCTGGCCTCATCCTGGAGTTGGGCATCTTCAGGGAGTTCAGAAATACGGAGTGTTTGTCCCGTTTGCCGATCATGAACAAACACATCACCAGATTCACCGAAATCGTTGTCAATAAGGTTGTCAGCAAACGACGCAAAGATAACATACCGACCGTCACCTGAAATTGCTGGGCCATAAGACCCGCTATTCGCTTCACCCCCATCTGAACGAATCGAAACTCGACTAGTTTGACCTGTTTCTCTGTCGTTGACAAACACATCATAGTCCTCATTCCGATCCTCCATAACAAGATTGATGGCATTAGATCTAAACACGATATAACGCCCATCGGCAGAAGCCGCGTCTACAAAGGCGAGTCCATTAGTTTGGGTTCCTTGGGCTTTTACAGAGAGAGGCTCAGTTTCTCCTGTTTCTGTGTTATATATGAAGATGGCTGTGAAAGAGTTACTATTGGCTGCAGATGAGAAAAGAATAAAGTGGCCATCCGCAGCAAGAATGGGGCACTCATGCCATGCTTGAGGGCTATCATGAAGCACCGTGATCCGCGTTGTCGTGCCTGTTTCTCGATCATGCACAAAGTTATCGGGAATACCATTGGTGTCATCAGCTACCAAATTATCAGCCCTGGAATCAAAAGCTACATATCGGCCATTCGCTGAAATAGAAGGGGGACAAGCAGAGAAAGCGTTGGCTTCAGTGCCATCAGAGGCAACTGAAACACGGACTGTTTGGCTTGTTTCCCGATCATAAACAAACACATCAACATAGCCGTTCGTATCATTGAGCACCAGATTACTGGCTGCCGAGCGAAAGGCGATATACCTACCGTCAGCTGAGATGGCTGGATCAACAGACCAATTGTTCGCTTCTTTCCCATCTACCCCTACAGATATACGTATTAACTGAGTCGGTGCCGTTTGCATTGCTTGTATTGGAGCAAACTGTTCTAGTACACCTGTTGGCAACAAAGCAGTATGCAATAGTAGGTTCTTGAAGACCTTACTATTTGGCGTAATTGTAAAAATGGAGAGAAGTATGAGTAGTATGAACCACCTGTGAACAATTCTCTGTCTCAATAACATCATAGTGTTCTCCTTCGATTACACTTCCCAAGCAGACAACAGTTTTCGAATCTATCGCTCAGGATTTATGGGCTGTGGTTAGTGTCACTTCGACTTCGTTCAGCACAAGCCCACCGATCTACTACAAGCATGGTTAGGAGATCGACTCGATCAATCACGTAGGTCCTATCATTATTGACGCAAGCAGCTGTCTTCGTAGAAGAGCAAATTGTCATCGCTAAAAGGTTGATACCAAGTCCTTAATATAGGAGTTGTATCACTACCTCTCACTTGAATACTCGGTTGCTGTAGCGGACTATTCCACGGAATCAAGGGCATGCCCTGCTCATCATATCGTTGATAAAAACATTCTCCCTGTGGATTTCCTTTTCCATATTCAGCGACCACTTTCCTGTGGCAAAGTTTCGGGCGGCTAACTCGTAAGACCAGGGTTCGGGCATGCGTAAGCGTCGGGCATCATGGGGCGTAAGGAGGGTTAAGGCAAGAGCCAGAGCCACAACGCCGATGGTCAAAAGCCGGTACAACCGGTTCTCTACTAGGAGAGATGCACCTCGCTCTAAAAAAGGAAACGCTTTAACGATACTCTCTGCCATCTACCACCAGCCGTTGCACATAAAGAATTTCGCAGGCCCCAGCACCCCGGTCGGTTCTCGTAAGCGAGGTCAGCACATAGCCAACCGACGCTTCGGTTACGTCTACCAGTAATCCCTCCAGTAACACCAGATCATTTTCATCCAGCCGTTTGATGGCCGAATCAAGGCTATCAGTTGAGGGAATGATATGGATGTTGGCCGAATGCAAAGTGACGTAGTCAGGGGGATAGGGGCTACTATCTTGAATACGGCGATGGACATAACGACCCGATTGGCTCCACTGGATCCATTCATCTACTTCGGGATTGCTGATGTCCCCCCACCCCAAAGCCAAATCGAGAGGTGCTAGGCTTCTTTGTGTATCCCAATAACGCTGGCTGCCAATCACACGGGCGGCAATACTAAATTCTGCTCGTGGGGTCATGACCCAGGTGTAGCCGGACGTCTCCAGGACAATTGGCTCTGCCTGCTCCAACATGACCGGCATCGGCTCTTCGGTGACAGGTAACACCTCTTCGACAGGAACTCCCTGAGAGCTAGAAACGAGGAGATAAATGGCAACGATTAAAACAATAGCCAAGCCGAACAAAGCAACAGACAGGAGCAAGAGTAATTCTTGTCGTGTTAGGAATGACCCTTTTTCTAAATTGAGATGCTCCTCACGCATGATTACTTCTCGAAGTTAGGCGAGTCGTCATTGAATGCTCTCCAGTCTCTAGTTTTGCCTTATGGTATGAGTAGCGTTTCCCGTAATTGGCTTCGTTCAAATCGAGTAAACAAGAAACAGTTAATAATCTAGATGAAAGATCTGGAGACCATGGTGTTTCAAATGGCTAATTGTTTACCCATACCATATCCAATATGATGCTAGCCAAATTTGCGATCCGTAAAACCTCTTGTTGTGTTGTGATGTCTAGAATGAGTATTTCTGTTTCTAAATTGGGAGCAATCGGAATAGAAAGATAGTGACTATCTGGTGACCAGCTAACAGGAATCACAGAGACACTACCATATTCTCCACGATTAGAGGTTTCCATAATACACCAAATAATTTCTTGAGAAGCTACGGACATAACACTAGGTTTTTGGAAACCATTTACACATGCACCAGTGTAGTAGAGAAGCTGTCTATTGGGTGACCAATATGGAAAACCATAGATACTGTTCGTATACTTATCATATAAATTAATTGGCGCAGGGTTATGCACTGATACAGAAAAGAGTTTTTGCGGATAATCATCTTCCACATAGGCAACAAACTCACCATCTGATGACCATGCACATCGACTGGGAAAACATTTCTCCGTTAATGGTTGTGGTGTTTGTTGTGTCAGCTGTGGGTTCCCACTCATTTCTAATATGAGAAACTCCGGTATGTTTTCCAGTCCCGACATTGTGTCACACCAAATTGCTAATTGTCCTGTTTGTGGTGAAGTAGATAATGTAAAACAATCACCTGACCAATATGGCTGATGTACAAATTCCATAGTCTTCGTGTCGAAGATGTACGTCCTAAAAACCTTGACTTCGTCAGTTATCTCTCCTTCTTCTATGACAGACAAATCGAATAAGATATAACGGTCATTGACACTCCATAATGGTGTTGCAAAATCAAAATCTACATCATCCACTACAAGCAGACGTTCTGGTTGCCAGTGAGGTAGTGGTGTAAACCATAACTCGACCCCATTCGTATTTCTTATTGAGTAAGCTAAATATTTTTTGTTTTGAGCAAAACTAGCTCTCCAATCAGGCCAATCAGCGTCAACCGTCAACAGATACTTAGATAGATTATCTTCTAGTGTTATCTGTTGGATGCCAACAGGATCATAGATGAAGAGATGACCATTTAAAGCATTTGCTTCTGGTTCGACAGTTATCGTTGTGCTAATTGCCCAGGGACTTGAATGAGATTGTGCTAATTGAGTAGGTGTGGAACTAGACATATCAACAGTAGGTAACGCTGACGTTTCCATCATGATTGTGGGAACTACTGTATACTCTGGCAATGATTCGGGTATTGTTTCTGTTAAGCTGTTCCATTCTGTAGGGGATGCATTTTGTGTGGACTGGTTTTCTAGGGTGCAAGCACTGAGTACGATGAGCAAACAGGAGCTGATACTGAGAAATGTTAGAAGGCCTTTTGCCTTGAACCTTGAATATAACTGTCTCAGTACGTTAGCCCAATGAGCACTGTCTGAGACGGCACCGTAGAAACAGAACGAAGTGTACATAGTTAATGTGGGTATATCTAATAAACAATGATAACCAATACCTATCTTACTATTTCAAGCCAACCGATAGGTTTATATAAACCTTGGTCGTTAGATTCAACCGCGTTTATTGTTTGAGCGGTATGCAGAGTTGTTACCGCAACACCGCGACCTTCTAACTCATTACCACAGACTCCTCCTGAGATACCCATTGTATAAGCAAGAATTTGACTATCGGAGGACCACTGAACCATCTGATCATAACAAGAACCATAAGGCAAATTGGCAGAAGCACCCTCAATCGTAAGAGTTCCATCTTCACTTAATGCACCAATTAAAGTTGGCCCTGGCATAGTCGTGTCTATCTTGAATCGGTCTGTGAATATAACAATTTTCTGCTTATCGCCTGACCAACTCGTCGTTCCTGCTTTCATTCCTAATATCTCAACAGAACGAGTTGAATCTAAGGAATTAACATCCTTAACAATAAATCCCCCATATCCAGACATAGGTTCTAGATATTCTGTCCTTGAATAACCCACATATAGCTTTTCGCTAGATAAAGACCATTCATACGAATAGTTAAAACTACTGTTAACGTCGCTTAGTTCCTTGCCATTTGCAGCTTGAAAAAACTTTGTACCGTCTACAGAGGTAACAAACACCGCATGGTCATTGACAATAGAGTTAGTATCGCACTCGTTTTCAAAAGCGATAAACTGACTATCGGGAGACCACACCAAATTACAAAATCTGATAACTTCTTCTCTTTGTGGTATCAATTCGACATCTTCAAAGTCAGTAACGATGTGTTGAACTTTATTCTCGATATTCAGAACTGCAATATTCCAAAAACGCTCCCCAGGTGGACAATCATTTGGAGTTTCTTCATGGCAGGGGTGGCCCGATGTAAATGCAATATGTTGACTGTCAAGAGACCAAGCTACATTCCTATCTATGGTTTTCCCGTCAGTTATAGGAAACGATGAACTGGTGTTAACGTCATACAACCAGAGGGCACTTCCAGAGCCATTTGGTGCTTTTTTCTCATACAACAATTTGTCGCTTTGAGGGGACCAAACTACAGAATTGTTCGATATATATAACCGATGTATCTCTGGGAAGAGATAACCAATATCTGATATTTGGCCTATTAGCTCACCACTCAATACATCGAAGATAAACAAAGACTGAGCAGGCATATTTAGAGTACTATCACCCCACGGAGAAAAGATGCCTAACCGCTTACCGTTTGGTGATAGCCAGTAAAGGCTACTACTACTAAACTCGATCACTTGTCGTAACTGCGAGCCATCCAGGGACGTAGTGAATAGTCTATAAACTGGTTCAGGTGAGGTGACGTACTGCTCAAGTACAAGCAAATATTGCTGGTTGTCAGTCTGTGCTGAACAAGAAAGCAGATTTGCACAAACAATGATGACACCTGCTAGAAACAGTGGCTGAAATTTACCGTGTGGAATACTCAAGATATACGTCCTCAGAATAGGTAAGCTATGGGAAAGAGTGATTGAACGGACATAGTCTAGGGGTGTACCCAGAAGTATCGAAGCCCATTCAGAGAGGTGATGTTGACTATGCCTGTACCAATTACTGTGTTCCCTGCTCGATCAGTGATTCTGACGATGTTTCTACCCTCGTACCAAGCATCAGGATTTTCAAATGAAATGTAAGCAATCCAGTTACCTGAAGGGGACCATAAAGGGCGTTCGTTGATTGTGTCTGAAGAGATATAGGAAACCGGTGCTTCTTCGGAACCGATACTCATTACGAGTAGGGGAGCCGCAGTTTCACTCCGCCCGTTTACAACTGCTGCTAAATATTTTCCGTCAAGTGTCCAATTAACGTCTCTTATAACCAGACCTAAACCTTCACTGTTTGTTAATGGGAGATCTGTCAATTCGTTAGATGCATTCTCAGAGAATGAATAGGTGAAATAGCGATAAAAATGAAATTCGTACCCTTCTTTAGACACACTTTGGCCATAGATGATCGCATCATTTGAGAGCCAGCCTACTATATCTGCATTAGAAGTACTCTCTATGGACTTAATGACGGTCGCAACTTTATTCTCTTCAACGTTAAATATGACAATGTAACCAGGAGATTCCGATTCACAGCCAAGATTGAAGGCAATGAATCGTCCGTTTGGAGACCAGTGCAGATTGCAATGAGAGAAGGTAGAGTTTGCGCCCAGGTGATTAAGCGCCAATGCTAGATTGACATCTGAATTTGTTTCTAAATTTACCAAGTGATAATAAGAGGGACAATGGCTTCGACAATCAGCCCATGTCTTTAATCCAGGGAAAGCAGAATATATTAGATGAGAACCATCTGGGGAAAGTAGAGGAAAATCGATCATTCCCTCTTCATAAGCAACAAACGAAACAATTTCTTCTGTCTGAGAATTCAATCGTAAGAGCTGCATGCGATCCTTCATTTCACCGGTAGTACTATTCAAGATTCCGGGGAAGTAGATGTCATCACCATTTCCAAATTGTGGGTGCAGTGCTCCCGGAACAACTGTCACACCTTCTACTCGGACGGTCTTCTCAATAACCAGATCACCGCTTGATGTTATGGAATATGAAACAATAGCTCTGGGATCATTTTGTTCTCCAATCAGGTGTTGTTGTCCTCGGATGTTTACTACCTGATAGTTACAATTTTCATCTTTGGTATGAACGCGGCCGCGCTCCTGACTTTTGGGGTTGACGACCTGGAGAATACATTTGCGTTCAGATGTATTGCCTTGCCACCCCCAGGCGACTAACAACTCAGTTGAGTTGGATTTCTTCAATACCCCATAGAACATAACTAATGCCAGTAGTATAACGCTTGCCAACAAGATGATAACCGTTTTTTTAGGCTTTCGTCTCATATCAAATAACTCCACAACTTCGAAAAAATGGGGAAGTAAGCCACTTTACTTGTAGTATTTAACGCTAGCTAGGTAGACGGGTATATGGACCTCCCCGATCATTATAATAAGGGCCAAGATTAGGCGGATTACTTGATGGTAACCAGGGATGTGGATCTACATGTACACTATTCTCAATAACCCCTAGGTGTAAATGAGGTATGGGATCATCTTCAAAATACCCAAGCTCTGTCTCCCCTGTTTTCACTGCTGTTCCAACTGATAGGCTGAAGCTTGTTTTGAGATGGTATAATTCGATTTCCAATCCATTGATGGACGGATCTTGAGGTCGTGAAGGATTTCGCACTTGATTAATGAGTACACGGTCCTTTGATGGTTCTATTTTGTCAATTTCACCAGTCACAGGTGATAAACAGTCCTGTAAGGCATCTCTGCTGGTTGTGCAGGGCATCTTCTAGATTCACACAGCGTGGAAATGCATCTGAACAACTCTTATCAATGTAGCGTTTCGAGACTAAGTCAATCCCACCATGGTTCCCTGCTGGCAACCCACAAGCAGAGTCTCCGAAAAAACAGTTCCAGTAAAAGCCATTTCCCTGAATCCCAAATGGGTCCGACAATTGAAAACCCGCCATGGGTGCCGGTGTATTTGTCGGTGTTGGCGTGCCAGTAGGTATTAGTGGTATGGGTGGTGGGCGTCGGTGGTTGTGGTGGTTGTGTATTCACAATTGGTGGCGGTAAATTTGGGTTTTCCGCTGGTGTAGGCGTAGGTGTCCAAGTGCAAGTGGCTGTAGGATCTGAAGGGGTAGCTGTAGAGTCTTCATCGCCACAACCTGTCAAGATTAACACAATCAATAGCAATAAAAGCAGAAGATATACTCTTCGCTGTTTACTATATTGTCGTCGCTGACAGCGAGAGAGGCGAATAGGCTGATGATGCCAAATCATCGCCCCGCCCATCGTTAGCCAAATACCCGTGTTGGGGTCAAAGTAGCGGCCGCGCTTAAAAATCAGCCCCGTACTCCAATCATAAATGGTGTCCCCTTCTTCACCCAGGATCACCGCCCCTTCCGGTGAGAAGGTCCGGCCAGCGTGACCTCCGCCTGGCTGTTCGTTGTCTGGAGCACCAGGCAGTTGCCATCGTGTTGGTAGTAACGCCATTCTGTCGTTGCGGTTATGTTATCGGTGACAAATTCACCCAGGCAAGCCAGGCCGTAGAGATAATGTTTTGTCTCTCCAGACCTTTGTTCCCAAAGAATCCGCTGCCCAGGACCGGCATAATCCAGCGTATAACTGGTCACCTGCCCGGCGACAGACATGAGCAAGCGCTGCCCATTGCCGTTGTAAGCAAAGGTGGTCAACAGGCCATAAAGCCTTACTGGGGAGAAGGCTTTACTCAAAGCAGCATAATAAGATCAATACTTGACCAAACCGCTCTGGGGAATGATGAATTTGTTACATGCAGGGAAGAAGAGTCGTTTTGAGGATGGGCGCAATGTAACAATAATGTAAAGGACTACAGGTGGGCGAATTATAAATTACTTATGAGGGATGACAGGTGATTTCCAGGTAATATTTATGAGATAAAAGTCATATGTAAAACGATTACGAATAGATTGCGGCGCAAATTTTACGGAAATGTCGGATCTAACATGACTTTGGAATGGAACAGGGTCTGAAAGGGCAACAATGAGCAGAAAAGCCAGTGATTGACGCGAAAATCCGCCTTTAGGCATTGCTCCAGTCCACTACAACTTTGGAAAACGGGGTTTCCGTCCACGGCAACGCTGGAAAATAGTATTTTCCCGATGGCTGCAAATCCAGAATGCGCGAACCCCTACGCACTATGTTGCCAGGGAAAGAGCTACAGTCTCTTTTTCTAAAGTTATGTTGGATTGTCATTCTATTCCAAAGTTATGCTGGATTTGACAACAAACTGCCACCAAACAGAGCAGGTTACTAGCTCACCACCCTAAGACAGCCTTTCGGCTGTAAGCAGGGCGAAAAGGGGCTGGTCTGGTGTGATTCATCACATCGGGCCAGCCTCTTTGTGTTTATCGTCCCAACTTACACAAGGAGAGGTGATTCATGTCTAGCCCAATTTGGTTATACGTTGATGGCGCTTGCCGGCGCAACCCTGGCCCAGGGGGATGGGCGGCAATCTTGCGCTGTGGCGAGCATACGAAGGAATTAGTCGGCGGGGCTGACCATACTACCAACAACCGTATGGAACTTCAGGCCGCCATCGAAGGGTTGAAAGCCTTGAAGAAACGGTCGGTCGTCAAGCTCGTGACGGACAGCCAATATGTCATCCATATGCTGAACGGCGCACGTGCCAAAGCCAACCAGGACCTGGTCGAAGAACTACGCCAGCTAGCCGGGCAACATCAGGTGCAAGCCCAATGGGTCAAGGGGCACAACGGCCATGAACTCAACGAACTCGCTGACGAACTGGCGAGTCGTGAAGCATCCCACCGGCAACAAATGGTTGAGGCCGGTTGGGGAGACGAAACAGCCCCCCAGGCGACGCGGTTGGTCATGCTTATCTGGCGGGTGGTGGGTTCGTTTCTACCCCAGATGGCGGTCGTGGGTTGTACGGAGGAGTGGGTGGGGTTTGGTCTGGTGGGTTCTGATGGGCAAACGCTGTTGCATACCCACCACTTTACTGCAGGCCAGGAAGAATATGCTCCCTGGGTTGAAGCCATCAACCAATTGCACGAACGCCAACGCGTGATGGGCCAATTACCGGGTCTGAGTGAACCGGTGGATTTGGTGCCTCTGCCCCTGGCCGAACAGGTTACAGACCACACCCATTGGTTGGCCCAGTTAGCTGAGGGTGCGGTATGACCCACATCGTCAACTTCAAACAGTATGGCTCCGCGGCCGCGTTAACCACCACCTTCGGCAACAAATGGCTCTATATCGGCCGGGCCAATCCCCATTACCACCTCAAAGCATCCCCTCTGGCAAACCCTTATCGCGTTCGTGACTTTGGGAATCAGTCAGGCGCAACCCTACCCCATTACCGCCGTCATCTGTGGCGGTGCATCCAGGCAGGCGATGAGGCTGTCCTCAACGCGCTCCAAGCCATTGACGAAGACACCGTGCTGGTCTGTTGGTGTGATGGGGCGTGTCATGGGCAGATGGTGCGGGCCGCGGCCGCGTGGCTGAGAAGGAGCTAGAGGATAGAGCGAGAGCGAGAGGGGAAGAGCGAGGAAATCACCCATTGGCCCAACGCGGCCGCGTGAGTCAGGACAGTTAGCTGTCACCCACAATCAGTCGCCCACCATTCGTTGGCCCTAAAACAGCATACCTTTGTTCAGTATAGGCCGGAATCTGTCATGAGCAGGTTCCGGCCTTTTTTGCGTTTCTAACCCATTTCACTAAGGAGAATGAACCATGACCCGTTACTTTTTGCAGAAAGAAGTCGAATCCGGCACCGCCTGTATCGCCTACGGTTTTGACCATACCCTGGGCTATTTCTACCAGGAAGAACATCCCGGCCAGAAGAGGCTAGTCGTTGATGTTTGTTCCCTCTGGGATGGCCTGACCGGGGTGCAGTTGGCCCAACGGCTGGTAGGTGGTGAGGAAACCCTCATCGCCATTATCGAAGACCAGGCCGAACCGCCGCACGGTCTGCCCTATGAAAGGTTGGGTCTGATGATGGCTGACCTGCCATTCTAAGGTACGCGGCCGCGGCCGCAACTCCCGCCTCTATTTACTACCTGTTTCTACCTTGTACCCCTTAACCCACTATCCATAACGTAACCCCTATATCCATAAGGAGAAGATCTCATGTCTACACAACAACTGCAAACCTCTGTTATCACCGCTCACTCGGCTCTGGGTGGTATGGTCTACCCGTTCCTGCCTACTGACAGCGATTGGCAACTCATCACGCGGCCGCTGGATGGCGACGAAGCCATTGCCGCTATTTGCTCGGCTCCCACCCCCACGCTCCGTTGGGTCAAGGATGACAAAGTGCTGGATTTACTGATTCCTGGTCTGGATACCGAAGCCTTTCTGGCCCAATCCGGCCTGGATTTGTCTCTGCACAAAGGGGGCTATGTCCTGTCCAAACGGCTCTCCCGCATTATGCGTCCGTTTCGCTACTGGAGCTTCTTCAACCGGTTCGATATGTCTCTGGAATACAGCGACGGTCTAGATGCCCGTCTGTGGGATGGTTGTGGCCTCATCAGTCGGTCTTTTGTCGAACGTCTGGCCGACCAGCTCTCCCTCTCTGATCATCATCGTCACGAACTGCTCACCTGCGGCCGCTTTGAAATCACAACGCTCCACAGTCAGGGGCAGGACAAAGGCCATGTGCTTGTAGTTGATGACATCACCTGCGACCTGCTCTTCCCCGCCGGCAGTGCCAAGAAAGAACTCTCCCTCACCAACGGCCAGGTGTTCATCGGCCTGCACCCGGTGCATAGCGAAGACCAGATGTGCCTGGATGTACAATCCATCATCAACCTGCACCCGTTTTTCAGCCCCGAATCCCTGGTGGCCTGGACCCACATAGAAAGCGAGTTGTTCCTGCGCGGTATCGAAAGCGGACAACTGGAAGCGATGATGGGTCGCCTCTACAGCGAACACGATTTGGCTGGTCTGGTTAACTGGCATGTGGGCGAATACCTGGCCAGTGGCGGCAAATTGATGTGGTTTGCCGGGATGGTGAAAGCGGTAGCCAAACAGCACCTGAACCGCATCGGCCACCGGACCGAAAAGCTCCGCGTGCCTGCCCCTGGCGGACGATATTACCTCTTCCCAGCCAACGTGGGTGACCGGAATGTACCTGCGGGTCAGGTCGAACTCGATCTCACCTGCGCCACCGCCTGGGTCAATGATGACGATTGGCTCGATTTTATTGTGCCTGTTTTAGGGGGTTGTGATGGCGATGATGCCGTCTGGGTTCTGCCCTTTACCGATGCTTCGGATAAGAGCCAGCGTAAGCTCCTGGTCTGGCGCTCGCCCAATCAGGTGGGTGAGTATGTGGTTCTCAAACCCACGGCCCACTGCCACACCATTGCCTGGGACGTACCCGGCGGCAAGCTCACCTATCCCATGATGCAAGGTCGCCTGCTCCCGACCCGGATTGATAGCGGGGACTACCAATATGGTTCCTTGCCGGAAGCAGGCCATGTACCAGAAACAGGGGCAGTGTACTCTGCCAATGCCTTACTGTCAACGATTGTCCGTGCGGCCGCGAACCGGGGTGTGTTAGGTGCTCATTGCAACGTGCTCATGCTGACCAAAGCCATTTACGGCAAACTGCCAGCCCATCTCCCGGCGACCCTGGAAGCGGTCATTGACGGCTCGGTCAAGACGGGTGCAGACCTTTCTCTGGTCAAAGAATGGAACGCCATGGCCTTACAACGGCTGGTTGAACGCGGCCGCAAACACCCTCATCGGGCCATTCCCCAGGCCCTGCTTTCTCGTCTGCCCGAATGGTTACAGGTACAAGCCCCGATAGCCGACAAACATTGGCTGGATGTCCTGGTCTCAGCCCTGGAATTACATCGGCATCATTTCTGGGCTGATGTGGAAGCCCTGGCGACGGTCGCCTGTCCGCCTATTGAGTTGTTTGAACAAAGCCGCGATTGGCTCCTGGTGGGGCGTGAGTTCCGCCGGGTGTACGGGGATGTGATTCGTCAGGCCATAGATATAGATGGTGAAGTAGATGAAATCATCCTCGAATCGGCCCGTGCCGCGAGCGAGACCTATCTGACCGAATGGCCCGCTGACCGGCGTCATTGTGTGCTGATTGGCGCGGCCGCGTATGCCTACGTTATGGGTTCGCAGGACGGGGAACCGGTGCGCGACGGGGTGCTGTGGCAGTTAGGGGCCAAGCGTCATGATACTGAGGGTTGCGGCCGCGAGCCGGGTATTGCTCAGCAGATGATTCAAGCCTTACGGCAAATCGGATTGTTGGGTGAACCTGTCTGGACGACTCAAGGCCCGGTATTGCATTATCAGGATGCGCCCTGTCAGGATTGTGCCGGTGTGCCGGTGACTTTGAATGGAGTTTGGTTCAATTGGCTGACAACAACCGCCAAGCAGAAATATGCCACGATGGGTGACGTCCCTCCCACCGTCCGGCAACAGGCCAAAGAACGGGTCGCTCAGTTAGCCCAAGACCAATGGCAGGGACTGACGCTTACCACCAGCGTAAACGACAACAACCGGGTCATCACCCACACGCCCCATGGCAATCTGTTTGGTTATGTCCATCGTGACCATGAACTGCTGGCGGTCAAACATGACCAATGGCAGGTCGCCTGGGCCATGGCGTTGGATGGCAATGTGAGAGCGATTCTGCGGCCTACGGCTTAAGTCGTCAAACGTATTCTTTTCCTAGGGCAGGAATGGGTGCTTCGGCATCCGTTTCTGCCCTTTTTTTGTGCCCCTATCGGGCGAGGTTCTGTGTTCCGCAGCCGTTGATGGAAGACAAACCAGAGGCGCGTAACGCGCCTGATAAGGCGAATTTTGTTTTAACCACCTTACTTTCACTACAAGGAGAACCTAACATGTATCAGCAAATTATCATCGTGGGCAATGTCGGCCGTGAACCGGAGATGCGCTTTCTGCCTAATGGGACAGCCGTCACCAACCTGAGTGTAGCCACTAATCGCAAGTGGACGGATAAAGCTACCGGTCAACTCCAGGAAGAAGTGACCTGGTTCCGCGTTTCTGTGTTCGGTAAACAAGCCGAAACCGTGAATCAGTATGTGACCAAAGGGCGTCAGGTATTGGTCGAGGGGCGTTTGAGTCCTGATGAGGCGACCGGTGGGCCACGTTTGTGGACCCGTCAGGATGGGTCGGTCGGGACTTCGTATGAAATCGTGGCCGACACCGTGCGTTTCCTGGGCAGTAACGGAAATGGCAACGGTGGGGGGAACGGGGCGGCGACGGCTGACCACGAGGACGAGGACATTCCATTTTGAAATAGGTAGGCATCTTATCTGCCACTTCGTTACCTCTATATAAAGGAAAGGACATTGCGGCCGCGAGGCTGTGATGTCCTTTTTCTTTTTCCTGACCAGACAAGGTTTTCATCTGAATAGACAAAAAGAGGGCACGCGGCCGCGAGGTCGTTGTGCCCTTTTTTCTTTTCTCACACCCCATCATAAGGAGTACGCGATGACCGGGCCATTAACCCCAACTGAAATTATCCTCATTGTCGTCTTGTTATTCTGCCTGCTCGTTGGCGGAGCGATTCTGTTATGGCCACGTGGCGGTGACGAGTACACCCGTGATACAACCACCAGCTACAACAGCCGGGGACATCAGCCGACGGATTATTAACCGATAGACTCGTTTGGCGACGACGGCCTGGTATTCGGTCGGGGGGTGGGTGGGCAATAACTGGTTTAGCCGGACGTTAGCAAGCATGAGGGAGCTGAATAGTACCGCACCCGGCTGGCGTACCGTCAAAAAACAGGTCTCCAGACCGGTGTCAGGGGTGGAACAGGTCGGTACAATCATGGGCATGGGTTGGAGCGGGCCAGCGTGGGTGGGTGAGCCGATGGGTCTGGTG
>JAGNBF010000137.1 GCA_018004935.1 Chloroflexota bacterium
GTCTCCCAACTGTGCTTGTGTGGCTTGGGAGTGGCACCAGCCGCAGCGCATAAGTCTTAACCCCGCGGCCGCGCTTCCCCCACCCCTTTCCCCGCACTAGCCCCATTACCAGAATACCGCCGCACCACCCTACCTCTCCTGCGGCCGCGTCCTATATGAAGCCATGTTTCTGAACCCCCAAAAGCCCAGCTCACGTTCAAAGCAACAAGTCAGACGGGCAATGGTCCGGCCGCACTGCCCGTTCTTTTCTTACCCTGACTCGCGGTCGCGTCATCATTAACCTGGAAGGATTGATCAACAATACATTAGGCCACCTTATCACGTGAGCAATGACCGGGTTACCTTTCGCTACCGGGCCACCGAGACGGGCAAACTGCGGCGTTGTACCTTGTCCGTCCAGGAGTTCATGCGCCGTTTTCTTCAGCATGTCTTACCCAAAGGGTTTGTCAAGGTGCGCTATTACGGGTTCTTTGCTCCTGGTCTACGGCATCGCCTCCCACTCATTCGGCAACAACCAGGCCAACCAGTTGCACTCTCACCAGAGGATGCCGCCACGCAGACGTGCCTTCAACCCGTTCCAACGTACCCGCACCCATTCCCTGTCCCCATTGCGGCCAACCCATGCGACGCCAACAGCGTCTCTGGTTCTCTATTTGGCATCTGCGGGTTACCGGGTGTGGTCCCCCGATCAGCGTGGCTACAACTTAAGCGATAAACCGGATGGACTTGCGTCGTACCGCCTCGATGTATTAGCCGCCGATGTGCTGGGTCTGATTGATGCGGCTGGTCAGAAACAGGTCTTTTTAGTTGGGCATGACTTGGGAGGCTCCATCGCCTGGTGGGTAGCCACCAAATATCCAGACCGATTGTCGAAAATGGTGATCTTGAATATCCCGAATGGGGCCGTGAAAATACATTTACGAGGTAGTTTTGCGCAGTTACGAAAGCTTTGGTATGGCTTATTTTTCCAGATTCCGTGGTTGCCGGAGTACCTGTCCTCAAGACAGAATTGGAGCCTACTTGTACAAAAGCAGTTAAGGCCCATCAACGCGACTACAATGGGGATATACGGCATACGCCAGCCGACTAACTGTTGGTTCCAGTTGATGTGCTTATCAAGGGGTTGGCGGGGACTTTCGAGTTTCACCGTGATGAAGTCCTTCGGCGTCATCGCGTCAGTCGGTGGCATAAGTCGGAGAACAGTCAATGACGTTGCGGTTGATGCCAGCGACGAGCATGTAATAGCCCGAATCGGCACTACGGCAGACGAGGCTTTTCCTCGTTAGCGGTATCTAATGATGGTGCGCTTTCAAGACCCGCCTAACAATGGCCTGCATCTGACGTAGCTAATCGGGTCCCCAATTCAGCTTGGTCATGTCGCCGGTACGCTTTCGACCAACCCGGACTGACCAAACCTGCCACGCAGATGAGGACCAGCCGTTACAGATGCAGCGAGGAATCTCCTCGTCCCCGCCAACTCAACATACATCCACTCACCCGCCGTTACGAAGGGACCGGTTTGGGTCTGCCCATCACCAAAAGATTGGTTGAACTGCACAACGGCACGGTCAACGTGCAAAATCGGCCTGGGGCGGGCGCTACATTTTCATCCCCCATTCGCTCTACTATCCGTGCGATTTGGGTCAGAGCACCTGGGTTGGTCTCATTAAGTTGGGCGGCGACTGCGGCCGCGGCCAGCGGTTTTTCATCTGTGTGATGAGACATGTACCTCTTGTCATTATGACTGAGAAGGGAAGCAAATCAGGGAAAGATAAAACCTACCGCAAAAGGAAACGCTTTAACGATACTCTCTGCCATCTACCACCAGCCGTTGCACATAAAGAATTTCACAGGCACCAGCCCCCCGGTCGGTTCTCGTAAGCGAGGTCAGCACATAGCCAACTGATGCTTCGGTTACGTCTACCAGTAATCCTTCTAGTAGCACCAGGTCATTCTCATCCAGCCGTTTGATGGCCGAATCCAGGCTATCAGTTGAGGGAATGATATGGATGTTGGCCGAATGTAAATTGACGTAATCAAGGGGATAGGGACTGCCATCTTGAACACGGCGATGGACATAACGGCCCGATTGGCTCCATTGAATCCATTCATCTACTTCGGGGTTGCTGATATCCCCCCCACCCCAAAGCCAGATCAAGGGGTGCCAGGCTTTTTTGTGTATCCCAATAACGCTGGCTGCCAATCACGCGGGCGGCAACAGTGAATTCTGCTCGCGGGGCCATGACCCAGGTGTAACCGGATGTCTCCAGGACAATTGGCTCTGCCTGATCCAGCATGACCTGTACTGGCTCTTCGGTAACAGGTAATGCCTCTTCGACAGGCACTCCCTGAGAACCGGAAACGAGGAGATAAATGGCAACGATTAAAACAATAGCTAGGCCGAACAAAGCAACAGACAGGAGTAAAAGTGATTCTTGTCGTGTTAAAAATGGTTTTGATTTTAAATTTAAATCATGTGTTTCATTCAATACGTTTTCACCTTCAACAAATGGAGTTTGCTCTGAGGAGCATCATCGGAAGATTGTCGCCAAAACCTTCTCCTGAGAGGATAAAAAAAGGTTTATGAAAAAGGCCGTTAGCGCGACCAATATGCTTGCGAATTATCACAACCTCCTTCCCTGATTTCTTGCAATTGTTCGGTTGCTATCTCATAAACATATAGGATGTGACAAGCAACTTGATCTCTCTTCGATGTACGAAAGGCTAACCACTGGCTATCCGCAGACCAAATTGCAGTAGTAGTAAATGCTGTACTATATACTTCGTTTGGTAACACATGCTCAAGAGGGCAGTTTTTAGAGAGACCAACTACTTCTAAGATGCATAGTTTGCCCATGCTTGAAACGGCGAGTTTTTGCCCATTTGAGGACCATGAAATAGTTGTAACGTCTCCAAAGTCATCTGTGAATAACAAACTTTGACCAAATTCATCAATCAAATGGAGCGTTTGCGCACCCCAGGGAGGTATATAGAGAAATAATTCATCTGAGGTTTCAGCTCGTCCATAAAGAATGTGGTTTTCAACGGGTGACCAAAGAGCTTCTACTTCGATTTCTGGCGTGTTTGTTAATTGTTGTATCTGCTTAGTTACTGTATTCAATGTGTATAAATCAATTTGTCCATTAAGTTTAGTAATAAAAGCAAATTGACGGCTATCCGGAGACCAGCCCGCTAATACAAAAATAACTTCACTTTCATTAAACACTTCAGCAACGACTTCATTTTCACCAGTAGTAAGATTGTAAACAACCATTTGTATGGGTGGATTGGTCGTGCGTCCTACTGTATAAAATAAATTTTTACCATCAGGAGACCAAAATACAGATCGGGCTGGTTCTAGTAAATCAAGTTCTGTTATGCGCTCAGAACGTAAATCATACATTGACAGATATTGAGTTTGTGCTTCGTTTCTGTAAGAAGGGTTTGGATCGAAAATAAATTTAGTCCCATCTGGTGACCACGGTTGCCCTGTAACGATCTGCCCTTCTCGAAAAAAGCGATTAGACGAATCCTGTAAATTAAAGAGATAAAGTTCAGCTGGTATTAGGTTTGCTTGATAAAGCAAGAAGTTGCTTCTGTGTTGATTGTTGCTTAAAGCGGTTGCACTAGGGATTGGAATCATGAATGTAGAGGTGGGCAAAATAGTTGTTGTGACGTCACTAACCGTAAACGGTGTAGGAGAAAGTGTCAAAGTCGCGTTACTGGATAGTTTTGAATCAGTCTCTGCCCCTTTACAACCTATTATTAGTAAGCCAATAATACTTACTATACTGAAAGCGATAAAAGAAACACAGATAGAAGTAGTGCTTCTGAAAAATCTTTTTGGCATACCATTTAACTCCATACTATCGTGGTAACGGTTTTTGGGGAACCATGTTTGTTGATTGTCAGGGATGGTGCTTTGTCTCTTTTCATTTAAATCTACTTTGGCGAATTTTTGATATACCTTTAGAAAAACAAGAAGCACCAAACTCTAATATTTAACTATTTGGGATTGGTGTAGGTCTTGTCCGTCCGGGCAATGTCCACAATCTTTCAGGATCGATGTGGGTCAATGTCGAAGTAGTAAACCATTGATTAACATCAAATTCGCCATTGGCAACAATATTTGTATTGCCAATAGTGGCCTCAATATGTAAATGTATAGCATCTGACCTACCCGTGTTGCCCATAATCCCCAGAGTTGTTCCTAACTGGACTGCGTTACCACCCTGCACCGCAATGGAGGCCAGATGTTGATATTGCAAAAACAGAGATTGAGAAGCGGTCAGACCTAAATTGTCTATCAACCAAGAAGGTAATTCGTCTTGCCTATGTTCAACAATTACAACATTACCTGTTCCCCAATTGTTGTCTTCTGTAAATTCAGTTCCTACAGGTACTGTGCAATTTGGGCTACATTCATCTGCTACTCGTACAGTGCCGCGGGTAGACGCTAAAACATCGTATGGATCTCCTATAACATCAATACCGTAATGCGGGTGCGGGCCGGAGTTAGGCAATCCAATATCATAATAGCCGGTTTGTTCAGCATTGTACATTGGATTTCCAAAAGGTTCTTGGGTCGGTGTAGGTATAGAGGTGGGCGGTATCGGTGTTAGCGGCCAGGGTGTTGAGGTAGGAATAGGTGTCGGCGATGATGGAGCCGGGATCGTTGGTAAGGGTGTGGGTGCTGTTGTAGGAGTAGGACATGGAGTTGCTGTAGGTGTAGGGCCTGGAGGCGTAGGGTCAGGTTCTGGTTTACATCCAGCCAGAAGTAACATCACAAACAACAACAAGAATAGAATATATATCCGTCTCTGCTTGTCGTATTGCCGTCGCTGGCGACGATTAAGCCGTTGACTCCTCTGCCAGACTAAAGCCGGAGCCATGGAGAGCCAGATGCCTGTATTGGGGTCAAAGTAGCGGCCGCGTTTAAAAATCAGCCCCGTACTCCAATCATAAATGGTATCCCCTTCACAACCCATGTGAGTCACTGGCCCTTCTTCACCCAGGATCACCGCCCCTTCCGGTGAGAAGGTCCAGGCCAGCGTCACTTCCGCCTGGCTGTTGGTTGTCTGGCGCACCAGGCTGTTGCCATCATGTTGGTAATAACGCCATTCTGTTGTTGCGGTTGTGCTATCGGTGACAAATTCACCCAAACAGGCCAGGCCGTAGAGGTAATGTTTCATCTCTCCAGCACGTTGTTCCCAGAGAATACGCTGCCCAGGCCCGGCATAATCCAGCGTATAACTGGTCACCTGCCCGGCGACAGACATGAGCAACCGTTGTCCATTGCCGTTGTAAGCAAAGGTGGTCAACAGGTTATCCACTACAGCACTGATCAGTTCCCCATCCTGGCTATAGCCATAAACCCGGCTCAGGTTACTGGCAACCGTCGTCGTGATGAGCCGGTTCATCCTATCCCATTCGTAGTGGGTTGTCTCTCCACCTTGAACAACACTTTCGACTAACCGGTTGGCACTGTCGTAGCGGTATGTGATGACTTCCGTGCTGGTGATAGTGGTCGTCTGAACCAGGCGATTACCCAGGACATCGTAGCCATAGCTGTAAACAGCCTCAAGGGTGCCACTGTAATTGGCTTCCGTCAGGCGGTAAAGGCCATCATAGCTGAGCGTGGTAATTTGGTAATGAGGGGCCGGGGGAACGGTTTGGGTGACAACCTGCATAACCGCGGCCGCAGGCCCTTCGCCAGTGGGCACATAATTGGTATCCGTTACCAAAAGCAGCCGGTCTACTCGTACCCCATCTTCCCGCAACCAGAGATTTAAGCTAAATGTCCCGGTCGCTGTCAAAGGCAAAGTCGCCGTAGTCTGGCTCATCGTCAGGCTGGACCAACTCCAGTCCTGGCTGAAGCCAGTTAGATTGGCACTGCTGGCCGTGCTCTCGCCCTCAAGCCCGACATGAAGCGAGTCACCAGATGCGTTGGGAGCCATTCCGTGCACCCAAATCTGGTAATCAGATGGTGTTGTTGTATGAAAGGTGAAAGTCAAGTGAGGACTTTGACTGACTTCGTTTACTTCATACAGCGCACCTGTATCAGGTAACCCCCGTAAGTAGCCAAAATCAGCATAATCGCCCTGAACCGTTTGTCTCAAAACCACCAAGAAAAATAACAGTCTGCACATTGCCCAAAGCATCAAAACCTTTGTAAATGGTGGTGTATTCAAAACCACCGGCATCTTGAATGATCTGGGTCAAATAACCAGCCACGGGAGTCACACCGGGAAGGAAGATCGGATTGGCTCCACCTGCCGCTTCATCCGGAGTGCCTTGTGTATAGACATAACGGGTAACTGTTCCTCGTACATCGGTTCACTTCCCTCACCCCACACGCTGTTTTGCTGTAACTATGCACGTTCTCGAGGGCTGAGCTTGTCGAAGCCCGGCTCCACCGTAAGATTGTATTTATACGGGTGTCCGAACTTATTCCCACGCTCTTGTAGTTTAAAAAATTAATGAGGTAATGGAATCCCCCCACCCCTAACCCCGCCCTCAGGGGCGGGGAACTTTTCTAAGGGGCATTTTTCGGGGCGAATGCCCCGAAAAATGCCCCATTGGAATTCCCCCCTTCCCGAGGGAATCGGCAGGGGGGATGAGGTCAATGAATGCGTTACCCGATTAAAAATTTAATGAACAACGGGGTGGGGAATTTTTCTCGGCGCGGTTTGGGGACGGATGCCCCAAACCGCGCCAGTGGGTTTCTCCCCTTCCCTTTGGGATCGAAGGGGGATGGGCCTTCAGCCCCAACCTACCCAACAAATGTCACTTTATGACCGTGATGAGTATTACTCCCACAAGGTTCCTGATCGCGGAGAAAAAACAAAGCTCAACCCTTTTCCATCTCTTTTCCTAAAGGCTATAAATAGGTGTGCGAAGGGTCATAATACCTCTTCTATCGCCTGCAAACGTACCCGAACTGGATGGGCAAATCCCAACGTCGGTGAGCCAGGGATCATCTCTGGTTTATCTAAAACGTCCAGGTGATACCGTTGGGCGATGGTCGCCAGGAGTAATTGGGCTTCCATTTGGGCAAAACCATTGCCAATGCAGATGCGTGGCCCCAGGCCAAACGGAAAGTAAGCCCCTTTGGGAAGCGTTTGTTCCAGGTCGGTGAGCCATCGCTCCGGGTTGAAGTGGTGGGCCTGCTCGTACCAGCGTGCGTCGCGGTGGACAGCGTAGGGAAATACAAAGAAGAGGGTGTCAACCGGGAAGGTTGTGCCTTCGAGTTCTACCGGTTCTTTGGCCTGACGGAAAATGAACCAGGCGGGGGGATAGAGACGGAGCACCTCTTTAACGATGGCCCCGGTGTAGGGTAAGGCAGGTAAATCAGCGAAGGTGGGCACGCGGCCGCGAAGCACCTCCTTTAACTCTGCCTGCAACCTGGCCTCAACCTGGGGATTCTGTGCCAGCAACACCCAGGCCCAAGCCAACAAAACCGCCGTTGTCTCATGCCCGGCAATAAACAATGTCACCAATTCATCCTGTACTTGTGAATCACGCATCGGTTCACCCGTTTCCGCATCACGGGTAAACATAAGCGTGGAGAGCAAATCGGGCGGACTGGCCTCTTCTCCCAGTGTGCGCCGCTCCTGTATCAAAGCCGTGACGGCCTGTTTCAATCCACGCGCCCCACGTTGCTTCTGGCGCAAAGCCGGGTGAGGTGCCCAATCCGGCAACATCGCCGCCAGAAACGAAAGGCTTTGGGCGGACAATCCCTGGCCCAGGTCGTGCATCGCCTGGCTGATTTGGGCGGTCTGGGTTGAGGCATCGGCGGAAAACAGGGCATCCACCACAATGGTAAAGGTCAGGGCGTGCATTGCTTCATCCAGGCCAATCACCTGCCCTGCCTGCCATTGGTTCAGGAGATGGGTGGTGTGCTGAACCATGCGGTCGGCGTAACGAGCGATGCGGCCATGATGAAACGCGGGTTGCATCAGTTTACGCTGTTTACGCCATAACTCACCACTACTGGTAAATAGACCATCACCAAACGAGGATTGGATGGTGCGGCGGATGAGGGCCGGTTTTTCCAGTTTATGAGCCTGCTTGACCAGCAACTCGTAGGCATGGTTGGGGTGCAGAGCAAAATGGATGCGGGGCAGAAAAGGGACTTTGGCGGTAAACAGGTCGCCATAGGCTTGTTGGCTGTGCAGGATAAAATCTGGCCCGTACTGCTGTTGTAATCGGTTTAGTTTAAGTAGGGGAATCTGGCGCATTGTTACCTCAAAAAGAATGAACCACCGAGACGCAAAGAAAGCGGAGAAAGCGGATTAAATTGGTTCAATCTTCGGAGGTAGAATCCGCTCGTTGACCATTTCTGGTTGATCAAAATTCAGAGCATGACCCGCACCAGGTATCAAGGTTGTTTCGATGTGGGGGATGAGCCGTGTGGCTCGTTGCAACGCCTGATTATGATTATAAACAATTTCATAATCCCCTAACAGGAGCAAAGTTGGCGTTTTGATCTGTCGCAACTGGCTGTGGCCGGTCTCCTGATCGCGCCACCCAGTAGTGAGTATAGCTAACCAGATAATAGACATTATCGGCAATAGCATTTGGAAACCTTCCGAAGGTTTGTACCTTATAAGCCAGCCCGAAAAAACCCAACGCGTTGGGGTCGTCGTTGATGCCTTTGACCAGGAGAGCATCATCTTCACTGGCCCAAAAATCGGGACGGCTCATCCCTTCTTCGGCCGGATTGACCAGCACGGCCAGGCCATCAAAGGCCACCGGCAGTTCGATGTAGGTGATGCCATTGCTGGCACATTCGGCCGCTTCGCTTTCTTTGATGGGGCGTGAGGCGTCGGAGATGTCGGTCTCACCGGCACAGAAGCGGCGGAACCCACCCCCCGTGCCGGAGATGGCGACGTTGATGGCAAAGGTGGGGTCGGTTGCCTGGTAGGTGGTGGCAACGAGTTGGGTGATGGGGCCAACGGTGCTGGAACCGTTGATAAGGGTAGCGGTTACTCTGCTGAACTCAAAATGGCTGATGGGGTAGATGTTATATCCGGGGGCACTGTTCTGCTGAGGGAATGGTAGGTTTGCAATAAGAGGTCACAAACGGCTGACCAGGTCATCGTTTCGGCGTGAGCACGCGCGGCCGCGCCCATCTTCTTCCTTAGCGGTTTATCTTGTAACAGGTGTCTCACCCCGGCCAACAAAGCCGCGTCGTTATCCGGCTCGGCCAGCCAGCCCGTCTCGCCGTGCCGCACGAAATCAGTGGGGCCACCGGCGTTCATCGTCACCACCGGCAAAGCCGAGGCCATGGCTTCGGAAACGGTGCAACCAAAAGTTTCGTTGGCGGCCGGGGAAACGAATAGATCGGCGGACGCATAGGTTTGGGCCAGGTCGCGGCCGCGTAGATACCCCGTAAACACGGTCGGCGTCCCGGCGAATAACTTTTCCAGCCTGCGCCGGGCCGGGCCGTCCCCCACAATCGCCAGGCGGGTGCGCGGCAGGTGGTCGAGTAGCGGCCGCAACCGTTCAATCTGCTTCTCCGGCGACAACCGCCCCACGTACAACAACAGCGGCCACTCATCCTGCCCCTGGGTCAGCCAGTTGCGCCAGGCTGGTTCCCGATGTTTGGGGTGAAAATGGATCGTGTCTACCCCATGCGGCCAGACCCCTAGCCGTTCAAAGCCGGTGTCCTCTAGCTCGTGGCGCGTCGCTTCCGAAGGGACGAGATTCAGATCGGCCTGGTTGTGTATCCAGCGTAAAAAAGCCCGCGTGGGGGCGGCGAGAAAGGGGAGATGCCAGCGGCGCAGGAAGCCGGGCAGGTCGGTGTGGTAAGAGGCCACCACCGGGATGTTTATTCGTTTGGCCTGGCGCAATCCGGCCAACCCCAACGACACCGGATTAAACAGATGCACCAGATCAGGCTGAAACGCCTGCAAGGTCCGGGTCAGATTGACGGTAGGGGGAACGAGTTGGACTTCGCCGTAAAGGGGTACGGTGTAACCACGCCAGCCGCGCACCGGCATTCCGGCATAAACCGTCGGCCCACCGGATGGTGCCAATACCATCGCTTCCACCCCCCGAACAGCCAGGTGATCCAGGACATGGCAGATGGTGGTGACGATGCCGTCTATTTTGGGGAGAAAGGTGTCGGTGATTAAAACAACTCGCATGATGTGGGGGGGAGACTGAGAGACTGAGAGACTGAGAGACTGGTAACTGGTGACTGGTGACTGGTGACTGGTAACTTGTGACTGGTCTAATCTCCAGTCTCCCGTCCCGCTTAACTTTTCAAGTTTTCGTTCCTAACTATCCGGTCAGGTCGGTCAGCAGACGGGGGGTGGTCCAGAGGTGGCGTTCGCGGCCGCGATCCCCTCGCGCCATCCATTTCACCGGCCACACCTGCCCATCCCGTATTTCCAGCCCTGTCACAATCCCCGGGGCCATGCAGTGCCCGGTGTTCAGATAAGCAGGCATCCCCCGCACCGGCAAATGGGGAATATGCGTATGACCACAAACGATGGTCTGGTGTTGTCTGGCGGCCCAACTGCTAAGGCGATCTTCAATGCGTTGCACCAGTTTGCCTTCGTTGGGAGTGCGGTGCAGGGGGTTGATCCATTCCACATTCACCTTTGCCACCCCCAGGCGGCGCATCTGCCGCCAGAGCAGTCGCACCACAAACTTGCTGAAGATAAATAGATTGTTGCTCGTCCAATCAGCCTGATGGCCGTGAACGACAAAAAGTTGCTGTCCTGTCTTCGCATGTTCCAGGATAATGCCTTCGTGCGTAGGCAGGCCATCCTTCCAGATACCGTTCGGCTCACCCCCCTGAAAATCATGGTTGCCAAAGATGATGTGCAGGCGATCCGCATCGTAAAAACGGTGCAGTAAGTCAAAGATGGGCGCGTGAGCCTGGCGGATGGAGCGGAAGAGCCGGTTTTGCCATAACTCGTCGCCGTCCCCTACTTCGATGTAGCTGTACCCCTGCTCGTAATAATCGTTGAGAACCTGGCGAAACAAGGTTTTGTTGGCGGCGAAGGCGTCTACGTTACTGCCATCGCCCCGGTGGCAGTCGCTAAACAGGATAAAACGGGAATGATCATCGAAGGGAATAACGGGAGCCACACCAAACACCCGGTCGAGATGTTTGTGGGCCAGGTTGCGGAAAAAATCTTCGCCAGGGAGGGGTCGCGGCCGCGGTAGGGCGATGGGTGGTGAAGGGATGGTGGTCATGGGAGTAGGTGTGTTGGTATGTCGGTGTATTGGTGTATTGGTGATTGGTTATTGGGGTGAATACACCAATAGACTAATAACCAATAACCCTCTTATAAAGCCGATGTCGCTTATACCAGGTCGCGCCCAGATGCTCCAGCACAGCCCGGCTCTTTTGGTTTTGTTCATCCACCGGGCCGATGTCCAGGTGTTGGAATTGGTGCGCTTGCAAGGTGCGGTGTAGTTCCAGATGGAGCAGAGCATGGCCGCCCAGCCCCTGATAATCGGGTAAGAGACCAGCCACCGGGATGTTGACCCAGCGGGTGCGCTTTTTCTCCCGGAGCAGATGCCACCACCCCAGCGGCCAGAGTGTGCCTTTGGCTTTTTGTAATCCGGCGGCCAGATCAGGGTGCGCCAGAATAAAGCCGATGATGTCGTCATCTTGCATGACCAGTTTGATGAGGCTGGGGTCGGCAATGGTGAGGATGGTGTCGGTCAGGTCGCGGAGTTCGGCGGGGGTGGGTGGGTAGTAACTGTGCAGGTGGCTGAACGCGGCCGCGTGAACCCCCAGCACTCGCGGCAACCACGCCCGTATCTCCTTCTTGCTGGCAAAGGTCTTCACCCAATATTGCCGCCGCCCTTCTATTTTTCGGGCAATCCTCTGCTCCCGCTCCGAAATCTCATAGTTGCCCGGCAAATACCCGGACAACAAATCGGTGTCTTTGGCAAAACCTGCCCTATCCAGCATTTGGGGATAGTACGGTTGGGTGTAAGGTACGGTCAGGCTGGCGCGATGGGCGAACCCTTCCACCTGGATGCCCCCGTCCACGCCGGTCAGACTGCGTGGCCCGATGATTTCGTTGAGGCAGTGGGAACGTGCCCAGGCATAGGCGGCTTCAAACAAAGCACAGGCTACCCGTTCATCGTCCACACTTTCAAAATAGCCAAAAAAGGCGGTGCGGGAATGGCGAAACTCGTTGTAGCGCCGGTTGTTCATCACGGCAATCCGTCCCAACACCTCGCCCTCGTTCTCGGCGATAAAAAAGTCGGCGGTGGACTCGTGGTAGAACGGGTTTTTGGCCCGGTTCATGGCCCACTTCATTTGCGAGACGAGCGGAGGAACCCATTGCGGCCGCGTGCGATACAGTTCAAACGGCAACCCCACAAACCGGGCCACGTCCTGGGTGTTATTCGTGTCAATCTTGCGGATGTTCATAGCCTGATGCGTGATTCGTAGTGCGTGGACTAATAACCAATACACCAATACACCAATAACTAATACACCAACACCTGCTCACTGCTCACTGCCAACGGCTCACTCCCCGCCCGCACCCGCCGCAGTTTCTCCCGCGACTTCATTTCACTGGCATACACCCGCTTCACCCCATCCCCCAGAGATGCTTCAATGTCCCGAATATTGCGTACCATCTGGTGCAGGCCAATCACTTCCACCGAAGCGGCCTGATCACTGCCCCACATCGCCCGATCCAGCGTGATATGCCGCTCCACAAAGGTGGCTCCCAGGGATACGGCGGCATACGTCGGGGCCAGACCGGTTTCGTGGCCGGAGTAACCCACCGGCACACGGGGGAAGGTGCGTCTGAGGGTGGGAATCATTTTCAGGTTCAAATCGGCTACCGGGCAAGGGTAAGCCGAGGTAGCATGGGCCAACATCAGGTTATCTACGCCCAAAATGTCCACCGCTTCCATAATCTCCCACATTTCCGACATGCCGGTGGAGAGCATGACCGGTTTGCCGGTGGCCCGCATGGTGCGGAGCAGGGCGTGGTCGGTCAGGCTGGCTGAGGCCACTTTGTAGAGTGGCGTATCGAACTGCTCCATAAACGCCACTGATGGCTCATCCCAGCAGGAAGCGAACCAGAGAATGCCCCGTTCGCGGCAGTACATATCAATCTCGGCAAACTCTTTGTAGCCAAACTCAACTTTGTGTTTGTAATCAATGTAGGTCATGCGGCCCCAGGGGGTATCCCGCTCCAGATACCATTGGTCGCGGGGCACACACAACTCTGGGGTGCGTTTTTGAAACTTCACCGCATCACAACCGGCAAAAATGGCTCCGGCAATCAGTTTTTTGGCGAGATCAAGCGATCCGTTGTGATTGATCCCGATTTCGGCAATCACAAACACCGGTGCATCATCCCCAATCCAACGGTCAGCAACTTGAACACGGGTCATGGTTTGCTCCTGAAAAAAAGTGTGTGTGGGTGTATTGGTGTATTGGTGTATTGGTGTATTGGTGTATTGATCAGTCACTAATACACCAATACACTAATAACTCCCGTTCTGGCATTTCGCCGCAATGATCAACTCGGCAAACTCCCGAAACGCGCCTTCGCCCCCCCTGCGGCCGCAGACCACATCTGCCACCATCTGCACCATCGGCAGGGCGTCGGCAGGGCAGGCGGTCAGCCCGACCAACCCCATAATGCCCAGGTCGTTGGTGTCATCGCCGATGTAGGCGACCTGCTCCTCGCATAATCCATAACGGCGCAAAATGGTTTGTAACGCGGCCGCTTTGTCTTTCACCCCTTCGTGAAATTCGGTGATGTTCAACCTGGCCGCCCGTTGCTGGACGGCGGGGGAACATTCCCCTGTGACAATGCCCACCTCAATCTCAGCTAACTGACGCAACCGCTCCACCCCCATGCCATCGCGCAGGTTAAACCGTTTCATCTCCTCACCACTGGCCGAGTAATACACCGTGCCATCGGTCAGGACACCATCACAGTCAGTCAGGAGGAGGCGGATTGCGGCCGCTTTGTGGTTAAGGGAACTCATAGGAACTCAATGGGCTGTTAGCGGCTGGCCGTTAGCCAGAAGAGGCCAACGGCTAATAGCCAACCGCCAGCGGCCACTTCACCACGCCGTCCAGCCCCCATCCACTACCAGATTGGCCCCGGTCATGTAGGCGGAAGCATCGCTGGCGAGGAAGATGAGGGCGCCCTGGTAATCGTCCGGGCAGGCCATCCGGCCCAACGGGGTACGGCGGGCATAATTTTGTTGGAAATAATCGGCCTGGCCGTTCTCGACGCCGCCGGGGGTGAGCGTATTAACCCGCACCCCCCGGTCGCCCCAGTACGCGGCCAGAAAACGAGTAAAGGAAATCACGGCCCCCTTCGTCGCCGGATAAGCTGGGGATTTGTAGAACGGCTGGTGACCATCCGGGGTGCGGTAAAGGGATTGATCGGGGGCGACCAGGCCATAGGTGGAAGCGACGTTGATGATACTGCCGTGCCCCTGCTCGGCCATCGGTGTGCCCAGGATTTGGGCGCAGAGGAAAACCCCGGTCACGTTGACGGCCAGGGATTTTTGCCACAGGTCGAGGGGGTAATTCTCGAAGCGGGATTGGGCCGCGGCCGCGAGCGGCGACTCAAACATATCGTTGATGGCGGCATTGTTGACCAGCACATCTATGTGGCCGAAACTGTCCAACACCTGTTGGCGCAACCGGTAAAGGCTGTCCGGCTCCGTCACATCCACCCCCACCCCCAGCGATGGCGTAGACAATGTGGCGGCAAACGCACGACACAACGCCTCGTCCCGGTCGCAAACAACCACCTGCGCCCCCGCTTCCGCCAGGGCGTAACAATGCTGTTTACCAATCAAACCCAACGCCCCGGTGACGATGGCGGTTTTGTGGTGGAGAGAGAAGAGGTTCATAGAGGAAAAGAGACTGAGAGACTAAGAGACTAAGAGACTGTAGAACGTGTTACTCATTTTTGAGTCTCTCAATCTCTCAGTCTCTCAGTCTCTAAATTTTTAATCCGCCCATTCGCCACCGGCTTGGTGTGAAAATTGTCGGTGCGGCGGAAGACGGGTTGCACGGGTTCGCCGCGTAGACGTTCGGCGACGGTATCGGTGGCGATGGCTTGTTTCAGCAGGGGCAACACCTCGGCGTAGGTTTGCAGGGTGTAGGTGATGTCGGTGGCTTTGTGGCTATAACTGAGGTTATGGAAGCCTGACCAGAGGATGCCCCGTTTGATAAGTTCTTGCTGGACAAACGATTTGAGCAGAAGGGGGTCGCCAGCCCGGTCGCTGAAGGTGATGAGGGTACGGGCGGGGTGGCCTTTGCATTGGGTGATGTGGTTTATGCCCAGGTCGCGGGCCAGGGCGTTGTACCCGTCGAGGAGTTTTTGCCCCTGTTTCCAGAGGTGGGCTGGGACATCGTGCCGTTGCAGTTCGGTGATGGTGGCTTTCGCGGCCGCTAAACTCAACGTCTCCCCCCCAAATGTCGAAAAGAAGAACACATCCTCGTCCAGCAGGTGCATCACATCTTCCCGGCCCGTCAGTAACGCCAGCGGCATCCCATTGGCAACCGCTTTAGAGAAGCAGGCCAGGTCGGCTTCCACATCAAAAAACGCCTGCGCCCCACCCAACGCCAGCCGGAACCCCGTCCACATCTCATCAAAAATGAGGAGCGTGCCGTTATCTTTACACGCCTCCTGCAAATCATAGAGAAAATCAGCCTTGGGGAAATCAAACACCATCGGTTCCAGGATGACACAGGCGGTATCGTCATCCAGAGCGGCCATCACGGAATCCATGTCGTTGTAGTTGAAGGTGTGAACCAGGTCGCGCACAGCGTTGGGTACCCCGGCATGGCGGCTGGTGACGCCGATGTACCAATCGTGCCAGCCGTGATAACCGCAACAGAGCACCTTATCCCGCCCGGTGTAGGCACGAGCGAGACGCACCGCCGCGCTGGTCACTTCCGCCCCGGACTTGGCGTAACGCACCGACTCGGCGTTGGGAATGATGCGCCGGATCAGCTCGGCCACCTCAATTTCCAGGGGGTGAACCAGGGAGAAGGTGATGCCGTCCTTGAGCTGGTGGCGGATGGCCGCATCTACTGGCTCGTAGGCGTACCCCAACGAAATGGGGCCAACGCCCATCGTGTAATCCAGGTATTCGTTACCATCTACATCCCACACGCGACACCCCTTGCCCCGCTCCAAATATTTGGGGGCAACGCCATTGACGTATTGGGTTGGCCCTTTAGCCAGGGTCTGCGTATGCGCCGGAATCAGGCCAAAAGAACGGGCATACCACTGCTCAGACTGGGTGATGTCGGGGTAGTCGGGGTTGGATTGGATGTGGTTAGGCATGGGGGAACTCCTACGAAAATAGCCACGGATAGTGGAAACACGGATAGGAAGAAACACGGATGGGAAGAAACACGGATAAAGGGTGAAAATAATCTGCGTAATCTGCGGATAAATTTTCATCACCTCTGGTGAACCCCGTTCATGTTGTCTCCTACGAAAATGTAGGGCGATTTG
>JAGNBF010000138.1 GCA_018004935.1 Chloroflexota bacterium
CGGGAAGGGGGAACCCACTCGGCGGGTAAAATCGGGGCTTCGCCCCGATTTTACCCGCCTTAAAAAACTCCCCGCCCCTGGGGGCGGGGTTGGGGGTGGGGGAAATCCGAATATGCAATCGCCCTGAGAACTTCTCGGTTACGTTTGTCACCCTTCCTGGCAATATGGTAGACTTGCGTGCTAATTTTGCCTGCTCCCGCTCCAGAGAAAGGTGATACTGTCAGGGGGCTATAGACAAGATGATCAGAAAAATGTTCAACAACCGTGGGAACTCAATAGCCGCGAGCCGCGAGCCGCGAGCCGCTGGCGTTTTTGCCAACCGCCAGCGGCCAACAGCCAGCGGCCCTCAGCCGTCAGCCCTCTTTTGGCTTCTGATGCTGATGCTGATCCTTACGCGGCCGCAAACCCTTCTCGCCCAAAGTAACGGCGTCACCGCCCCAGCCCCCGGCGACACCCTCAGCGGGGTCGTCATCGTCACAGGCACAGCCACCCACCCCCAGTTCCTACGCTACGAATTGGCCTTCCTGCGCCAAAACGCCGCCGACGCCAACTGGATCGTCTTTGCCGAGGGCAGTCAGCCAGTGGTAGAAGGCACATTAGCCATCTGGGATACAACGGTGGGCCGCGACGCCAATGCTCCCGTTTTTCCCGATGGCGTTTACCAGTTACGCCTGCGGGTGGTGCGGCAGGATTACAACTACGACGAATATTTTGTCAGCGGGTTGACGATTAGCAACAGCGGCCCCACGCCCACACCGACCCCGGATGAGGACGCCCCGACGCGAGGGGCCACACCGGAACCGCTTACCACGGTCGAAACACCCATACCGGCCATCCTGCCCTCGCTGACCCCCTTCCCCACGCCCACCCGCCCCGCCACCCCGGAAAGCGGCGCGGGCATCGTCACACCCACCGCCGAAAGTAACGAAGGGGGCGTGTTTGGGCAGATCGCCAGCGTGGATACCAGCAGTTTCGGGTCGGCCTTCTGGATGGGAGTACGCCTGGCCGCGTATGCCTTCGCCGCCCTGGGGCTGTACATTTTCCTGCGCTTTCTCTTCCGCCTGGGCTGGCGCGAACTCTCCGGGCGGATTAACAGATAAAAGAAGTGTATTAGTGTATTGGTATATTGGTTACTTCACCCCAATACACCAATATACCAATACACCAATCTCTTTCTTATGGAAACGGAAAAATTCCTCATCGTCGGTTTAGGCAATCCGGGACGGCAATATGTCCACACCCGGCACAACATCGGTTTTATGGCGGTGGATAAGATTGCGGCCGCGTACAAAATCGAACTCTCCCGCGTCCAGAGCAAAGCCATCGTTGGCAGTGGTACTATCGCCGGGCATCCCGTCATCCTGGCTAAACCCCAGACCGGCATGAACATCAGCGGCTCATCCGTGGGGCCGATGGTCAACTTTTACAAAGTACCGGTGGAAAACGTCCTGGTTATCTTCGACGAACTGGATTTACCATTGGGCACGTTGCGCCTGCGCGGCAAAGGGGGCGCAGGTGGTCACAATGGCATGAAATCCCTCATTCAGCACCTGGGCCAGGAGTTTCCTCGCGCCCGGCTGGGCATTGGTCGCCCACCGGGACGCATGGCCCCGGCCAACTACGTCCTGCAACAATTCGACCGCGACGAACTGCCCATCGTCCAGGATTTACTCCACCGCACCCTCAAAGCCGTCGAAACCTTCCTGCAATCCGGCATTGATCTGGCGATGACGCATCACAATGGCGGCGTAGTGGAAACGTGATGCGTGGTGCGTGGTGTGTGGTGCGTGGTGCGTGTCATGCTGAGAGTATCCACGGGCAGTGCGCCCATTCAATGAGTACAGAAACTTTGGCGTGTCATGCTGTAGGTACGCCCCGAAGGGTACGGAGTCTTCGGAGCGAAGCATCCCGTATCCTTTGCCCGTCCAACGCTTTGCTGGGCAAGGCTCATGGGATTCTTCCTCGAAGACTCGTCAGAATGACATGTTGAGGTTGTGATGAACAAGAACTGTTTTGCTTTGTTAAGCTCTATCCGTTCATCAAAATTCGTTCCTTCATCAAATTCGCTGTTGTAATGCGTTCCTTTCCTACAATCCGTTGTTGTAATCCGGCTGAACCCATAACTTATCATGTCTGATAACACAGCATCATTCAAAACAAGAATCCTACAACTTATAGCCACGTTTGCGGGGCTTGGTCATGATGCAGAAAGGAACATCCTGGCTGTGCAAGAACTGAAAGTCCTGGGAGCAGACACAGTGTTCCCTGTTTTGACGGAGCTATTTGACGATCCCGATCCAGGCCTAGACATCCCAGCAAACGCTATCACCGCAGTTCTTGCTATTGATTCAGTACGGGGTTTTGATCTGGTTTTACCTTTTCTACAGAATTTCGACAGCCCTTTTTGTTATCACGTTTGTGGCCTAATGAGTGAGTTTGGCGATCATCGCGCCATTGCTCCCTTGCTACACGTACTGAAACATCATCCTAACCCTCAAGACCGAGGCGCGGCCGCGTTCGGACTTCAAGGCCCTGGCGAAGTAAGTGCCATTCCCAGTCTCTATGGGACCGAACAAAATGACTTTGAATTGG
Source organism: Chloroflexota bacterium (assembly GCA_018004935.1). GTDB lineage: Bacteria > Chloroflexota > Anaerolineae > Promineifilales > Promineifilaceae > Trichofilum. The sequence goes on from JAGNBF010000138.1 coordinate 2,593, forward strand.
ACATTTTAGGGCATACTCCTGCTCATTCAGCCTGTGGTGCTATAAGTGAAATCCTGGAAAAACAGGTTCTTGAACATATCACCCAACACACCGACCTTATCATCAACCGTGTTTTTGACAATGACAGTCAACTGATCGGCCAAATCACCTGCATGGCAAACCCGACAGATGGTTCTTCGGCCTGGTATTCACCCTCAAATCCTTTTCTGAATCTACCACACAGCTACAGCAAAAGATACGCCACTCAACTTATAAGTCTCCATCCTTTTCCACTAGCGGTAGAAACCGCTTTTATCCATCCCGATTGTGAAGTAAAGCGAGGCTTTTACTTTACTGATTCAGGAATGGCCGTCACTGTTTTTGAGCAACTCACTGCAACCTGAAACGCACTACGCAACACGCAACACGTCTAGCTATGACTTTATCCGGTATCCTATCCATTTTCGATCAACTTCCTGCCTATCAGCAGGTCAACGACACCGTGCGGAGCAATCAGCACCGCGACCCGTTGCGCTTGCCCACCAGCGGCCGCGCCCCCATCCTCTCTCGCCTCTTTTTAGACCAGACCCGGCCCATTCTGCTCATCACCGGCCGGGTGGATGCGGTGGCGCAGTGGCAACAGGCCCTGGAAACCTGGCTCCCCGATGAGCGGGTCATCCTGCGCTTCACCGAGCCAACGCCCCTGCCCTACGAACGTGGCCCCTGGAGCGGCCGCTCCCGCCTGGACCGGCTCACCGTGTTCACCCGTTTGCTCGCCGGACAACACCCACTCATCCCCGCGGCCGCGACGCCCCCCCTCATCATCACGTCCGCCCGCGCCCTGCTCCAGAAAACTCTACCGCGCTCCCGCTTCATCGCCGCCACCCGCGTCCTCAAACCGGGGCAAATGTTTGATCTGGAAAAAACGCTCCAAACATGGCAAGAAAGTGGTTACGAAGCCGTCACCGTCGTCGAAGCCCCCGGCCAATTCAGCCGTCGGGGTGGTATCCTCGACCTTTACCCGGCCAATAGCAGTGCCCTGCCCGTCCGCATCGAGTTATTCGGCGATGAGATTGACACCATCCGCTACTTTGATCCGGCCACGCAACGCTCCCTGGATGGACAAATCGCCCCGGTGACGCGGGTCATCGTGCCGCCCGCCCGTGAAGCCATGCCCGCTGTGGCCCAGGGGTTGGGCGCGTACCTGGAAGGCGAAACCCAAGAACGAGATGACGATTTGCCCTCCTGGGAAGATGACATCTCCGACCTGCTAACGGGTCAACCCTCACCCCACCTGGAATATTATTTGCCCCTCATGTACAGCCAGCCGGGAACGTTGCTCGATTATTTGCCGGAGAATGCGCTGGTGGTGGTGGATGATTGGCTCGATTTGTTGACCGCCGCCCGCGAACTGCACAATCACGCCGACCAACTGGCCAACGAACAGGCCAGCCTGCCCCCGGACTACCCCAACCCCCTCTTCGCCTGGGACGACATGGCCGAGCGGCTGGGCAGTAAACAGCCGCTCATTCTGGGCGACTCCGCCGAGGGAGACAACGCCCCCGTCTCGGAACTGGCCGATCATTTCCAGACGGGGCCACGGTATGGCGGACAGGTGCGGCCGCTGATGGCCCAACTGAGCAACGCCCAGGCCAACAACGAAACCACCATTCTCGTCAGTCGGCAGGCGCAACGGCTGGCCGAGCTGTGGCGCAACGAAATCATCGAAACCGCACTCCAGTTGCCCCCCATCCACCCGGCGGCCGAACTGCCCCGCCTGCCAGAGAAGCCGCTCACCTTTGTCCAGGGCAGTCTGGCTGAGGGGTTCAACCTGGATGTGCCGGGGCAGAGTCGGCTCCTGCTCAGCCTGCTCACCGACGCCGAAATATTTGGCTGGAAACGGCCCGAACCGCGCAAACGGTTTGCCCCGCGTGCGGCCGCGCCCGAAACCCCGTTCGCCGACATCCAACCCGGTGATTACATCGTCCATCTGGAATATGGCATCGGCCAGTTCCAGGGGCTTGTGGTGCGCACGGTAGGTGGCAACGAGCGCGAATATCTACAAATCAGCTACTCCGGCACCGACACCCTTTATGTCCCCGTCCACCACGCCGACCGCCTCAGCAAATGGATCGGCTCCGAGGAACGCGCCCCGACCATCAACCGGCTGGGTGAAAAGGGGTGGAAAGCCGCCAAAGCCCGCGCTCAACGGGCCGTGGACGAACTGGCCGATGAGTTAATCGAGCTGTACTCCGCCCGCGAAACCATCCCCGGCCACGCCTTTTCGCCCGATACTGAATGGCAGGCAGAGATGGAAGCCAGCTTCCCCTACCGCGAGACGGAAGATCAACTGCGCGTCATCCAGGAAGTCAAACAGGACATGGAACGCTCCTACCCGATGGATCGCCTGGTGTGTGGCGATGTCGGCTTCGGCAAGACCGAGGTGGCCTTACGTGCCGCCTTCAAAGCGGTGATGGATGGCAAACAGGTCGCCATTCTCGTCCCCACCACCATTCTGGCGCAACAACATTATGTCACCTTCCAGGAGCGGCTCAAACCATTCCCGGTCACGGTCGAGATGCTCTCCCGCTTCCGCACCGCCCACCAACAGACGGAAACCCTCAAGTCGCTACGCGAAGGGAAGGTAGATGTCATCATCGGCACGCACCGGTTACTCTCCGATGATGTGTCGTTTAAGGATTTGGGGCTGTTGGTGATTGACGAGGAACAACGGTTTGGGGTGGCGCACAAAGAGCGGCTCAAGCAACTGCGTACCGAGGTGGATGTGCTGACGATGACCGCCACCCCCATCCCCCGCACCCTGTACATGGGTCTGGCCGGGGTGCGTGATGTCAGCCTCATCGAGACGCCACCGCTGGAACGCCTGCCGGTGCAAACTTACGTCGGCGAGAGTGATGATCAACTGATTCGCCGGGCTATTTTGCGCGAATTGGAGCGGGGCGGGCAAATTTTCTTCGTCCACAACCGGGTGTTATCCATCGAGGTGATCGAGAAACGGTTGCACAAACTCGTGCCCGAAGCGCGGATCGCCATCGCCCACGGGCAACTGCCGGAGCGCAAGCTGGAACATATCATGGAGCAGTTTGTCAACAAGGAGATTGACATTCTGGTCAGCACGACGATTGTGGAGAATGGGCTGGACATCCCCAACGCCAACACCTTGATTGTGGACAAGGCGGAGATGTTTGGGTTGAGTCAGTTGTATCAGTTACGCGGCCGCGTCGGGCGAGGAACCCAACTCGCTTATGCCTATTTCTTCCACGGCAAATGGCGCAGTCTGGGGCAGGATTCCCAGGCCCGCCTGGAAACCATCGCCGAGAACACCCAACTGGGGGCCGGGTACGCCATCGCCATGCGCGACCTGGAAATCCGGGGCGCGGGCGACATCCTGGGCGGACAACAGAGCGGCCACATCACCGAAGTGGGGTTTGACCTGTACACGCGCATGTTGAGCCGCGCCGTGGCCCAGCGCAAGGCCCAACGCAACGGCACCCCCATGCCCGCCGACATCCCCGAAGCCACCCTCATTGACCTGCCCCTGGCGGCCTACGTCCCCACCGACTATTTGCCCGATTCCGCCTTACGCCTGCGCCTCTACCGGCGTATGGCCCAGATGGACAGCCTGGAAGCGATTGACGCCATGGCCGGGGAACTGGCGGATCGTTTCGGCCCCATTCCCGACCCGGTGGACAATTTGTTGTACCAGTTACGCATCAAATACTTGGCGGCACGGGCCAGGATTGCCTCGATCATGAGCGAAAACGGGCAGATACGGATCAAGTTTGATGGGTTGGAGCAGATAGATCGGTATCAACTGCAACGGCAGTTGGGCGCGGCCGTGCGCGTCAGCCGCAACGCCATCTGGCTCAACCGCGACCTGCCCACGCACGAGTGGCAGATCAACCTGGTACAAATCCTGGAAAAACTGGAAAACCTGAACCCGCCCCCAGTTCTCGCCAACGGTCACGACAATGATGCAAGAAATGTTACAAACACGGCCCACGTTCAAGAACAAGATACACCTCAAACCGAGTAAACGATCTGGTTGTTTCGCACCCGGCCTCTTATTTATCATCCTTGTTCTGGTTTTGTGGTTGTCTGCGGCCGCAATACACCCTCTCTCAGCCCTATCCAACCACCAAATAAGTTCTGGGCCATTTACGCTCATCTCCGTTGGCATGGATGGCAGCCCAGCGAACAACTGGTCTGTTGATCCAGCCATCTCAGCTGACGGTAGGTATATCGCCTTTCGCTCGGCAGCTAGTAATCTAGTGCTCAATGATACGAACGGATATGTTGATGTGTTTGTTTATGATCGGGAAACAAACCAAACAGTCCGTGTTTCAGTTGCCTCTGATGGCACTGAAGCCAACGCTTTCTCTGCTTGTCCCCCTTCTATTTCAGCGAATGGCCGATATATAGCTTTTGATTCCAGGGCTGATAATTTAGTAGCTGATGACACCAATGGTATTCCCGATAACTTTGTGCATGATCGAGAAACAGGCACGACAATGCGGATCACTGTGCTTCATGATACTCCTCAAGCGAGGCACGATTGTCCCATTGTTACTGCGGATGGCCACTTTATTCTTTTCTCAACCCAAGCCAATAGTCGCTCTTACACAGCCATCTTCATATATAACATAGAAACAGGAGAAACTGAGCCTCTCTCTGTAAAAGCGCAAGGAACCCAAGTTAATGGACTCGCCTTTGTAGACGCGGCTTCCGCCGATGGGCGTTATATCGTATTTAGATCTAATGCCAGCAATCTTGTTATGGGGGATCGGAATGAGGACTATGATGTATTTGTCAACGACAGGGAAACAGGACAAACCAGTCGAGTTTCGATTCGTTCAGACGGGGGTGAAGCGAATAGCGGGTCTTATGGTCCAGCAATTTCAGGTGATGGTCGGTATGTTATCTTTGCGTCGTTTGCTGACAACCTTATTGACAACAATTTCGATGAAACTGGTAACGTGTTTGTTCATGATCGACAAACGGGACAAACACTCCGTATTTCTGAACTCCCTGAAGATGCCCAACTCCAGGGTGAGGCCGGAAGTTCTAGCGCAGACGATATTTCATCTGATGGGCGTTATGCCGCTTTTTACCGGTGGCCCAATTCTAGTGAGCGTAAACACCCTTATGGCTTTTTTATTTATGATTTAACAACGCATGAAGTTCATGGTGTAGCCAAAGCTTATAGTGAAGATCCCCTGCTCAGCAGAGGGGTGTTTTCGTCTGATGGTCATTATTTCGTCTTCGCTTCTGAAGAACCGCTTGTCCCTGATGATACGAACGACCAGTTGGATATTTACTTCTACGAAAACGCCGCCTATCGGCTACCCGAAGCTGAACCTACGGCTACATTTACCGCTACCCCAGTTGAACCCACGGCAACGCCTCGCCCTTTACCTACCAACACAGTCACTGTGGTTGCCACTTCATCCGCAACAGTGCCCACCACTGTGACACCCGCTCCAACAGGAACACCCCCGACCGAGTCAACTCCTTCGACCGGCAATTGGTTGTCTGGTGTTCTCGTTGTTTTGGGGCTGGTTGTGGTCGGTGGGGTGGGGTTCCTGTTTCTGACGAGGGCTAGATAAGACTGTTGGCCGCGTCCCCCTTCCCCCTCTCCCCATCAGTGCCAACACCCACAACGACACACCCCGGTTTCACGGAACGCAAGGGCAAACTTGAGGCCATGGATCGCTCCTTTGACCTCAAGTTTTGGCAGGCGCAAGATGATGCAGAGCGGTTCGCGGCCTTCGTTGACTTGCTTGATAGAGTATAATAACTTCACCGGCTTCGTTTAGTAGAAAGGAAGGCACTCATGGCTTTAGATGTTTCCTTCATCAAACAAGAAATCGTCACCGAACTTGACCAACTCCCCACCGAGAATCTGTTATTGTTGCGTGATTTTGTGGCCTTTTTGCGCTCACGTCAGGTTCAGGGTCGCGTTGTCTCTTTGGGTGGTCTCTGGCAACCCTACCAGTTCTCTGCTGAAGAAATCAGCGCGGCAAGGCAAGAGGTCTGGGCCAATCCGGGCGCATGAAATGGTATAATTGCCAAAGATTTTGTGGCATGGTTCAAATCAGCTTTACAAAATGTAAGACGATTTGGCAAATCGTCTCTGGGCGATTTACCAAATCGCCCTACATTTTTGCAGGAGCGAACGAGTATGAGTCAAACAAATGGCACACCCACTGTTGTCCGCACCGGGCGGGGCCTCACCGTCGGTGGTTCGCGCCTGACCCTCTACACCCTTATGGATCGCCTCAAAGAAGAGTGGCCCCCCCACCTCATCCGCGACTGGTACAACCTCACCGACCAGCAAATGCAGGATGTCCTGGCCTACATCGAAGCCCACCGTGAAGAAGTCGAAGCGGAATACCAGCAGGTTTTACGTGAAGCGGCGGAAACGGAGCGGTATTGGCGCGAGAAAAATCGGGAACATTTTGCCCACGTTGCCACTTTACCCCCCCCACCTGGCAAAGAAGCTATCTATCAACGCCTACAGGAACGAAAAAAAAAGTGGCAGACGGCTCCATAAGCATTCTTGTTGATCATGACATTGAAGGATTTGCCGACGCCCTGAGCGGGGCGTTAAACAGTACCGGCTGGCTGGAAATGGTGACTGTTGAATTTTTCACCTTTGCTCGTGTCGGATTGGCTACCAACGCCACCGATCGTGCCGTCTGGCGATTCGCTCAGGCGCATCAGATGATTTTGCTGACAAACAACCGCAACATGAAAGGCTCACATTCCCTGGAGATGACGCTTCGGGAAGAAAACGGTTTAGATTCATTGCCCATTTTGACAATTGGTAATGTTGACCGACTGGCCGAACGAGCCTACCGGGAACAATGTGCTGACGCCATTGTGGAGACGATCTTGTTTATTGCAAATCACAAGGGTCGCGGCCGCGTCTACATTCCGTGATTGCACCTTACAGTCAAACGTTAACCAGAGCTAGATTCAAAAAACGCCAGACCCAAGTCAGGTACAATTCCCCTTCCTCATTTCACTGCCCCCTCAGTAATACCATCAATAATATTGCGCTGTAAGGCTATATAAAAAACAATGATCGGGATGATAGACAACACCAACCCCGCCATCGCCTGACCATATTGCGATGTATATTGTCCATAGAAGCTAAAAGCCGTTAATGGTAAGGTCCGCGCTCCCTGGAACAAAACCAGCGAAGGCAAGAGGAAATCATTCCAAATCCAGAGCGCGTTCAGTATCAAACTGGTCGTGAAAATCGGTTTCAGCAAAGGAAAAATCACCCGCCAAAATATCTGCAACTTACTCGCCCCTTCAATCGCGGCCGATTCATCCAGGGCAATGGGGATATTCTGGATGAAACCTTGATACAGAAAAGTAGAAAGGCTGACACCAAAACCCAAATAAAAATAGATCAGCGCCGCACGGCTATTTAACATATCCAGACGGCCATATATGCTCACAAAAGGAATCATCAACGCTTGAAACGGAATAATCATAGAGACAATTAACAAGCCGTAGATGAACTTCGTGAAACGTGTTTCAAAGCGGGCCAGATAATACCCCATCATAGCCGGGAAAATAGTCAACACAGCCAACGCCACGACAGTCACAAGCAACGAGTTCATAAATGCCACTGGGTAACTCATTTTCTCCCAAGCCGCCGTATAGTTTGCCATGTCCAATTGGGTTGGGAAGGCTATCGGGTCTCTCAGTACCTCAAGCCGACCTTTCAGAGAATTAACCAGGACAACCGCAAAAGGGGCTATATAAAAAATCGCTAAAATAGTAGCCAGGATTAAATAACCGGCTTTTTTTTGCTTAACCATCAGCTTGTCCTCTCTTGCAAACGATTGGTTATCAACACTTGAGCCACAGCAACCACCGCCACGATCAAAAAGAGCACGAGGGCTTTGGCTTGCGAGGTTCCAAACTGTTGCGCCACAAACGCTTCATTAAATATATGTAAGGTCATCATTTCGGTTGACCTGAATGGCCCCCCATCCGTTAAAGAGAGATTGACATCAAATACCATAAAGCTGTTACGAAGCGTCAGAAAGACACTAATCGCAAAGGCGTTTACCAACAACGGTATTTTGATGTAAAGCAACTGACTAAACCCATTCGCCCCATCAATGCTAGAGGCTTCCAGTATTTCATCAGAAATCCCTGTCAACCCGGCAATATAGATAAGCATCATGTACCCAGACAACTGCCACACACTAACGATAACCAACGCCGCGAATGCTTTTGGTGTTTCAACTAACCAAGAAAACTTCAATAGCTCAATGCCGGTTGTGTCGCCAATGTACGGCACAAAAGTTGCAAAGATGAATTGCCAAACAAAACCCAGGATGATGCCACCGATCAGATTGGGGACAAAGAAGGCGGCTCGAAAAATATTACGAAATGGCAATTGGGACGATACCAGCAGGGCCAATCCAAAAGCAATAACATTGGTAAATATAATCACCAGAACAACATAGCGAACGGTGAGCCACAACACGCCGAGAAACTCAGGCGAGGAAAACGCTTTAGCAAAGTTGTCCAGTCCAATCCAGTTGTAGTTGAATGAGTCAATTGGCGTAATGCCATTCCAATCTGTGAAAGTTAGCATCACCCCCACCAGAAAGGGAATCAGCAAGACAGTCGTAAAAGCGATAAGCGGAATAAGGGCAAACGTTAAAAACGTTCGTAGTCGCTCCATAAATGTTTTTTGTGCGTACATTTTATGACCCTCTAACGTGACATCTCCATAAAGCACGGTGGAGTTGGTTGAGCTTGTCGAAACCAACGGCCTTCGACAAGCTCAGGCCTCGTTTTCCCCCCCAATATTGAGAAGATACCCTCTAACCGTAGAATGTTGGGGTATTCAGGAAAGCATCAAGAAGTTTGGTCAGGAGGCCGCCACGCTGACGACCTCCTGACTTTCAGGATCAGGAATTAACTATACCGGCTGTGGCGGGTCTCGGACCGGGCCACTTTCGATGCCAGGTTGGTATCTTCTCAATAACTTGGGGTGGCTCGGTCGGGCGACCGGTCACAGCCCCGAAATATTGAGAAGATGCCATTCCTTCACGGAAAAGTAGACTTCTTATTCTTCGAGATTGGCCCAGTAATTTTCGATTGCGCCAGCCAGACCCGCCGCGTCAAGTTCGCCGACGACATATTTCTGCATGTTGGCCCCCATGTCTTGCCAGCCGCCCGCCGGATAACGATTGTTCATCCACTGTAAGCTCTGGCCATTGGCCGCGTAAGCAATAATTTGATTAGACATCGCATCTGCGGGAGAAATGGCAATGCCTTCAAATACAGGCAGGAAGTTGAACTGATTAACCCAGTAATCTTGACCGACCGGATCGGTGATGAACCAATTGAGAAAATCAATCGCGCCAGCCTGTTGTTCAGGAGTTGATTGTTCGCAATCAATGACTAAGTTTGAAGGAACACCGATAGAAATCTGGGCGTTGCCGTAGTCTTCTGGATTATCACTGATTGGTACAGGTAAGATGCCGTATTCAACATCCGGATTTGCTTCAAGAAGGTTCGGAAGTGCCCAGTTGCCCATAAACCAGAAGCCTACCTCACCATCAGCCAAGGCCAAAACGCCGTCATCATAGGTCGGGGCAAGAGGGGAATCGGCATTTTGGTTGTAGGCTAACAGCATATCCAATGTCTCTAACCAACTGTTGTATACGGCGTTATTCGCCAGATCCGCATTACCAGCCCGTAGTGCATCAATGAAGGCCAGACGCGCGGTCGCGTCAGGTGATTGATCGGTGAACATGACGTTGGTGAAGTGTGCCCCCAAAGACCAATCCAGACCAGAAACGTGAATCGCGGCATCGGTGCTGTCTAAAGCGTCCACTTGCGCCAACAGTTCGGCTAAAGCTGACCGGGTGTTGATGGTAGCAGGGTCAAAGTCGCCACCAATGGCCTCATCAAGAACAGCTTTGTTGTACAGCAGACCAAAGGCTTCGATTGTGATGGGCATACCGTAAACACGGCCGTCAACCGTCACATCTGCTTGTGTACCCTCAAAGGCAAGTTGCGAGAATTCGGCGTCGGTTATATCACAGGATGTTTCTTGAAAGAGCGAGAACTCCTGCCCCATATTGACGATGGTAGGCATGTTCCCAGAGGCAAACAAAGAGGTCATCATCTGTACGGGGTCACTGTCACGCGGAATAATGACAACCTCGTACTCGTCTTGTGATTCATTGTAGGCTTTGACAGCTTCTTCAAAGGGTTCTTGAATTTCTGGCTTGATCGTGCCCAGTATCGTGATTTGAACAGGAGCCTCCGATGAAGGTGCTGTTTCGCTTGTGTCCTCAACGTCCGTGTCCGATGTCGTATCCGCGTTCGTATCCGATACCGTATCCGCATTCGTATCCGATGCCGTATCCGCATTCGTATCCGATGCCGTATTCGCGTTCGTGTCCGAGTTCGTGTTCGGTGTATTCCCCCCACAACTGATCACCGTCAGCGCGAGGAACAGAAGCAGGAAAATAATTGCTAACTTTTTCATTATCTTCTCCTTAATGTGCAGAGTGAGCGGGGATGAATCCCTATTGCTAAAACAAATTTGTGAGATTTTGGTCAGTGAAATATCTGTTTTCATACAGCGTTGCATCGCATCATATATATCTTCTCCTCTTTGCTTTCATCATCAGCAAATTCATCTCATTTCTCTTTAATCCAACTGCAACAACAAACTTTCATGGGCATCCACCGTAATTCTTTCGATATTGATGCCTGCCTTCGGCGTGAACAGTGAAGAGAGTTGTAAAACAGCTCTCTGCGCCAGGTGGGATAAATCCAAGGTAAATTCCGTAGCGGCGAAATTGATGATGATCAATAACCGCTGTTCGTTATATTGCCGCAGGTAAATCAAGATGTCCTCTGGCGTATTTTCTACAATGGCAAAAGACCCATGTTGCAAAGCGGGCAGACGTTGCCGCAACGCAATCAGGGTCTGGTAAAAATTGAGCGTTGAGGTTGGCTCCCCTTTCTGCGTAGCAACGTTGACTGTCTGGTAATTGTCTGCCAGCGGTAACCAGGGGGTACTGCCATGTGCGGTAAAACCACTGTTGGCTCCGGTATGCCAGTGCAGGGGCGTGCGAGCAGGATCGCGCCCGGTGCCATTATCCAGAAACTCCTGCGCCATTACGTCTTGTCGCTGTTCTGCTGGCACAATGCCATCTGTCATGCCCAATTCGTCGCCGTAATAAAGTGTGGCAACACCCCCCAGTGTGAGCAAAAACATCCCCACCGAACGGTGGTTGGGCCAACCATAACGTGTTGCCATTCTGCTAATGTCGTGGTTGCCAAATACAAAATTGGCGGTTGCTCCTGCGGGAAGGGCGGCGTAGTAATCTACAACAGCCTGTTTCATGGCGTTGGCCTGCCAGGGCATGTGCATGGGAATAAAGTTGAATGGCAAGTGCATTTCGTCCAGGTTGCGGCCGTAAAAAGAAACCAACCTGGTAGGGTTCAAATCGCCTGTTTCACCGATGATGACGCGATGACCGTCATACGTATCACATAACCGCCGGAAACTGTGCAATAAGTCATGAGCTTCAGGCTGGTCGTGAACATAGATATGCTTCTGCAACAACTCTGCACCTAGCAAGCCATCCGCTTGTGGCATGTCTGGCATCTCAGCATGTTTGATCAGCATGGTCACCGCATCCATCCGAAACCCATCCACGCCCCGATCTAGCCAGAAGCGGAGGACATCGTGCATGGTTTTTATAACGTGTGGGTTTCGCCAGTTGAGATCGGGCTGACAATCTGAAAAGAGGTGCAAATAGTATTGTTCTGTTTGACTATCCCATGCCCAGGCACTTCCCCCAAAGAATGAAACCCAGTTGTTGGGTGGTTCGCCATTTTCTTTGGCATCTCGCCAGATGTACCAATCGCGTTTGGAGCTACTGCGGCCGCGGCGTGACTCCCCAAACCAGGGATGCTCGCTGGAGGTGTGATTAGGCACATAATCCAAAATCAGTTTCAGTCCCCGGTCATGGGCGCTGGCTACCAGGTGATCAAATGTTTCTAATGAACCAAAGAGCGGATCAATGTCACAATATTCGGCCACGTCATACCCAAAATCTACCATTGGGCTGGGGTAGATCGGCGAAAGCCAGATCGCATCAATGCCCAGTTCTTGCAGATAATCGAGCCGATTAATGATGCCTTGCAAATCGCCTACCCCATCCCCATTGCTGTCTTGAAAACTGCGTGGGTAAATTTGATAGATGACGCAGTTTTTCCACCAGGGCATATCTTTTACGACCGTTTCCTGAGGCTGTAGGCGTTTAACCGAATGTCCTGGTTTATACATACGCTAGAAAGTCCTTACTTGATGATGAAAACTCTTACATTATCAGCAAAAAAAACTGATGGCGCGTGTTTTCGGGAAAATACTACGCCGTATCTCGTGCCATCAATGTAAAAGGCAAAGAAATGGATTGGGCTTCGACCCTGATACCTTGTTCGATCTGTTCCAACAGCAAATTTAAGGCCAGTTGACCGGACTCTTGTAATTGCTGGTGAATGGTCGTCAAACCCATGTAGGCGGACACCGTAATATCGTCAAAACCCATCACAGCCACATCATCTGGCACTTTGCGGCCGCTTTCACGAACAGCCTGAAGTGCGCCAATGGCCTGCGTATCGCTACCCGCAAAAATAGCGGTGGGGGGAGAGGGCATTTGTAGTAAACGATGCGTCAGTTGCCACGCCGATTCCATGCCAAAGGGGCCAAGTTGCACATAATCGTCGGGCAGGGCGACGCCATTCAGGGCTAAAGTCTGCCGAAAGCTGTCCAACTTTTGGTCTGTGAACGTGCCTAAATATTCGGGTTGGCCTGTATCCCCAATATACCCCAGTTGGCGATGCCCTTTTGCAAGCAGGTACTCGGCCGCTATGCGGCCGCCTTCTTTGTCGTTGTGAATGATCGTGGTGAGGTGACGGCTGACATGGGATTGACTTGAGGGCACAATCTGAACGATAGGAAGTTTGTATTTTATGAGGCGGGCTACGGCCGCCTCGTCAATAGGCAAGTCAATCGCGATCAGACCATCTACCCGACGTGTCATAGGCAATTTTGTAAGATAACCATCCCGTTGGGCCCGTGAATCAATGTTATAGATAACTGGCTCATACAATGTACCAGAAAGGGCCGTTACCAATCCTCGTAGTCGCTCTACAAATGAATCAGATGTGAAAGAGGGGGTGAGAATGCCGATGCGTCCTACGGCTTTGCGGGCGCGAGTGATAGCCTCGAATTTGGGTACGAAACCGAGTTCGTCTATGGCCGTAATAACGCGAGCGCGGGTATCCTCGCTTACCTGATCGGGGGAGTTCAGTACCCGTGAAACAGTGGCGATGCTAACTTGTGCCAGTTCAGATACGTCATATATTGTAGCATTTGCCATATACGCTATCCTAAAGTAGAGCGAACGGGATGTAAGTGCTTAACTTGATGTGTAAGCTCTTACATATTACAGTGATAACGTTAAATCGTCAAGACAAATCCTTTTGTGCGATGGCGTAGGAGTCCCCCATAGGCCTACGGCGCACCAAGTGGGATGAAAATCCGATGGGGTGACGCGGGGACACGGCGACGCGGCGTTTTTTCGCCCCATCACCCCATCGCCCCATCGCCGCGTCTTATCTTCGTAGGAGTTCCCCATGAGTGGCGGTCTCCCCTTCTAACCCACTGCCAAAATACCCAGCCTGGAGACCGCGGCCGCGATGAACGAACTAGAAGACCACGGCGGACAACTTTTCACCATTACGACTGATTTATTCGCCGATTGGAAACGTTAAATCATAAGCCTCACCATCCGTCCCTTCTCTACTCCAG
>JAGNBF010000043.1:0-16239 GCA_018004935.1 Chloroflexota bacterium
TATTCAGGTGTCACAACTTATTCCCACGCTCGGCGTGGAAGTAAGAAGGTGAAACCGCTGACCCTGCCCCTCTCCCGAAGCGGGAGAAGGGAGTTAATTCCCTCTCCCCACGGGAGAGGGTTAGGGTGAGGGGCTGTATAGTCACCCTCTTTTTTGGTTCTGGCTTGTCCAGGTTAGGGTCTTAACGGAACTTATTCTTTTACAGGCTCTAAGGATAACCTTTGCCACCTGTGCCGTCACTGATATAATGCCCTTACTATAATTCTTAAGAAAAAGATTTTTGCTGTAGAGGCAACCCTTGTGGTTGCTCTCTCCTGAGGAGACAGGCACAAGGCCAGCCCTACTCCAAATCATTAGTTTGAGGTCTATAAATTGGTATCTTCTCAATGTTTTGGGGGAAACGTGGCCTGAGCTTGTCGAAGGCCGTTGGTTTCGACAGACTCAACCAACGTCACCACGCTTTATTGAAGAGATATTATAAACTAAGTAATCGTCCAAGAATAAGTTCCGCGCAGACCTGACAGGTTTCCGAAAACTTGTCAGGTCTAAACCGGGAAGTTGTTTTTAGATGTTCACTAAGGACTTATGGGGTCGCTCGAGTAGGTCTTTTGACCGTACTCGTCGTGGCTCAGTGAGGACATCGGCCCAGCGCGTAAGTCCTAATTTGTAGGACGATTTGGTAAATCGTCTGGGCGATTTGCCAAATCGCCCAACATTTTCGCAGGAGTTCCCCATGGGCCTTTGGCGCACCAAGAGGGATGAAAATTTGTAGGACGATTTTTTAAATCGTCCACTGGGCGATTTAAAAAATCGCCCTACATTTTCGTAGGAGGAACTTGTGGCTATTTTAGTTGAATCATTCAAACGTGTGGATCTGGTCGAGGTCAGCGGCCGCATTGACAGCAGTAACGCTTCTGAACTTGACGAAACCCTCAAACAACTGGCTGATCAAGATCGTCACCAACTGATCCTGAATCTAAGTCGGGTAGAATATATGAGTAGTGCTGGCTTAAGAGCCATTGTCTCGGCCCTACGCACCGCCAAAAAGAGCAACGGCGATGTGCGTATGTCCCAACCATCCGAACGAGTCAAAGAAGTTTTGGATCTGGCTGGCCTCACAAGTCTGTTCCAATACTATGACGACGATACATCGGCTGTTGGTAGCTTCTAACACCCAACACATCCTCTGTGCACAGTCTATCTCCTGGCTGTAACCGGCTCTTGACCACACCGCCTCTGGGAAAATATGCCGTAATGCTTCAGACCCTAAAGGTTTTGACCCTGGGCAATTCTGGGCCAATAAGGGTTCATTCGTAAATAATTTTGGCGTTTGCTGTGGTCGGTTCCTGACCAAGCCACCCAACTTAATTGCGAACGAACCCTAAGGATTGACGATTAAATAACTTGGGTTCTTGGGGATTTCGTGGGGTACGGGCAACCCTTGTGGTTGCCCCACACGGGGCGGCACAAGGCCAGCCCCTACATCTGCTGTCAACCCCCTGAATTTCCCAAGAACCATAACATGAAACATTTGCTGTGGCCTGTCTCCTGATCGTGCCACTCCCAGCGAACAAGTTATTTAGTTCTTATTCCTAAGCATTTTACGAGGCAACTTCCTAATCTGGACGAGCCAGAACCAAAAAAAGGTAACTATATACATCAGAAACCGGGTTTTTCTCTTGTAGGGCATGAGTTGGCCTGAGCAAAAACCCGGTTTCTCCAGCGAGGCTGTATAGTTACTCGCCGGAATTGTTACGGATGCCTTTCCCGATTTTCTCGGAGATTTTATTGTTTCTGAGAAAACCCAATATGCATCTATCCATTCCAGAGTAACCTCACCTATTCGCGTTTTATCTACATCCCTCACTGGTTTATCACCCTCGAGAAAGAGTAGCTGATCACCCTCACCATTGAGACATGAGCCAACAACAAAGTTTGACTGTGCCCGGACGTTACGATCAGATTCGTGTTATTTGTGAGTTTGTAGCGGCCGCGGCCAAAACACTCCCCTTCGATGAAGACGACATTTTTCACATTGAACTGGCCTGTGATGAAGCCTGTACCAATATTATCGAACACGCTTACGGTGGAGAAAATCTAGGTCCTATCCACATCACCTGGGCCGTGGAAAACAAGGCTTTCATTATTACTCTAGCAGACAAAGGTGAAGCGTTTAACCCTGCCACTGTATCCGTGCCCCCAACCCCAGAAGAAGTACCAGGCCTGAACGAACTCGATAACCTGAAGATTGGGGGATTAGGTTTACATTTTATGAAGAAGATGATGGACAAAGTGTTATTCAGTTTCGATGAGCATACAGGCAATCAACTGATCATGGTAAAACACATTAAGGGGGATGTATGAGCATTCAACACACAATCTCGGCCAACGACGTGATCCTGGTAGAAGTGAGTGGTCGCCTGGATCAGGATCAGGCTCCCCTGTTAGAAGTGGAACTGACACAATTATTACAAGAGGCTCAATACCAGATCATTGTCAATCTGGCAGAGGTCAACTACATCAATAGTGCCGGTTTACGCTGTTTAGTAGGAGCCTGGCGCAAAACCAAGGAACATGGTGGGCATTTGTACCTGGCTGGTCTCAATGCTCGCCTCAATGAAGTGTTTAGTATGGTGGGTTTCGATAAAGTCTTCCAGATTTTTCCCTCTACCGAAGCGGCCCAGGAAGCCTTAACGCAGGCAGGGTGATAATGGTGCAGTCCTTATTGTTTCAGCCAGAGTGGAGTTGGCAAAATACGCTGATGTGGCTGTTAATCTGGAGTATGGCGATCCTGTTGGCCGGGTACCTCCTCTGGCGACGGTATCATTCACGTCGCGTATTACTACAACAGATTAATGAGTTGCATAAACTAAGCAAAGCAGGCCGGGCGATTGTGGCCGCGCAATTAAATCTGGACGAATTGGTGCAACTCATTGCCCATGAGGTAGGGGCGGTTATTGATAACGGCACTTTTCAGATTGGCCTGTTTGAAGGGGTGTTGTACCACATTATTTATTGGACAATTAATGGGGAGCTACAAAAACAGCAGACTTTTGACCTGAGTGAAAATATGGGTGTGGTGGGGTGGGTACGCCAGGAGAAAAAACCGCTTCTGGTGCATGATTTTCAAAAGGAAATGGACACGCTCCCAGCGCGGCCGCGTTATATCAGCCATTCTCCCCCTCGCTCCGCCATTTTCATTCCCCTGGTCAGTGGCGATCAGGTCATTGGCATTATGGCCGCCCAGAGCAGTCAGCCCAACCGATTTAATGAAGATGACCTACGCCGGTTGATGATTTTGGCCAATCAGGCCGCGGCCGCAATTGCCAACGCCTTCCTCTATGCCGCCGAACGCAAACGAGCGGCCCAACTGGAACTGGTGGGGCGCATTGCCCAAAAAGTCAACGCCATTCAAGATTTGGATGAAATTTTTGCCCAGGTAGTTCATCTCACCCGTGAACAGTTCAATTTTCAACTCGTTTCAATTTTGGCGGTAGACCCTGAAACCGGCGCGGCCAGTCTGAAAGCCTCTAGCTCCCCGGTCGTGAAACCCGGCATGATGTTAGTAACACCAGGCCAGGGCCTGATTGGTCTGGCATTAGAGACCCGCCAGACGGTTGTCAGTAATAATACGGCTAATGATGAACGGTATATTGGGGCTTCCGGCGAACCTACCCTGGATGCCATTTTGGCCGAAACCCACGCCGAAGCCGTTGTACCTCTAGTGGTAGAACGGGAGTTATTGGGCGTGTTAGATGTGCAGGCGCGGGATGTCAACGCTTTTTCCCGCCAGGAACAGGTGGTACTAGAAGCATTGGCCGCCGGTATTGCCACCGCCATTCACCGGGCACGCCAAATCAGTGTCCAGCGTGAACAAGCCTGGCTGGCAACAGCCCAACTCCAGGTAGCAGAAGCCTTGAGCCGCACCGAAAACCTGGAAGACGCGGCCGCGTCTATTACCCGCCTTACACCCATCCTGTTGGGGGTCTACCAATGTATGATTTTGCTCTGGGATGAAGAAATGGAGCATTACATTGCGGCCGCGCAGTTTGGCCTGCCCCGTAATACGAGTGTAGACCCCCTGGCCGTCGGCGATTGGCCCACCCTAGATGCCGCTCACATCGGCCAGGAACCCGTCACCACCCATAAACCACCCCCCTGGCCTGTAGTGCACGAACACTCAGAAACTTCTCTCTTCCCCCTCATCACCAAAAATCAGACTATCGGCCATTTACTCGTTAGTCTGCCCTGCCCCCGGGGCAACATCAACCATGATCAGTCCGCCCTGAATCAACGGCAAACTGAACTACTACGCAACATTGCCAGCCAGACAGCCCAGGCTATAGCCAACGATCAACTCCAACAAGCCCAACAAGAAGAAGCCTGGGTCAATACCGCCTTACTCCGCGTCGCCGAGACGGTCAATAGCCTTATTGAACTGAATGAGATTTTAGACACCATCGTCCGTTTTGTGCCTATGTTGGTAGGGGTGCAATCTTGCCTCATTCTCATTTGGGATGAGGAAAAAGAGATGTTTCATTGTGGCCCCAGTTATGGTATCAGCGAGATGGGACGCGGCATCATCGAAGCGCAGGCTATCGAGTGGGGTGAATTCTTGGGGGTGTATCCTCAGGAAGAAAACACGCTCACCCCAGGTGCCGCCTATTACACTATCCGTTTACCCAAATGGCTATGCGACATCATGGGTAATGCCACGGCCGAAACCTTCCTGCTTAATGCCCGCAACGACATGATTGGCGCAATGCTGATTGGGCCAACCAGCAATGGTCGCCCCCTAACTGGCCGACGGCTACAAATTTTGGCCGGTATCGCCCACCAGGCGGCCACAGCCGTCATGAATGATCAGTTGTATCGGGAATCGGCCGAACGTAGTCGGTTAGAAAAAGAGATAGATGTGGCCCGACGCATCCAGAGTAGCCTGATGCCCGAAAGCCGTCCAGCCATTCCTCTGCTAGATGTAAGCAGTCATTGGCAGGCGGCCCGACTGGTGAGCGGTGATTTTTATGATTTTATCCCTCTGGCAGATGAGCGTTGGGGAATTGTGATTGCCGATGTAGCGGATAAGGGGTTTGGCGCGGCCCTCTTCATGGCATTGAGCCGCACCATCATCCGTACGGTAGCCTTTAGCCGCACCGATCCGGTAGAGACGCTTCTCCGGGCGAATGAGATTATTTGTAATGACTCCCGTTCGGATTTATTTGTGACGATATTTTACGCTATCTGGGATCCGCACACCCAAACGTTGACTTATGCCAATGGCGGGCATAATCCGCCAGTTTTACTCCGGGCAGATGGGCGAATCAGTTTAATGAAAGGTAGTGGGATGGCTCTGGGAGTGATTGAGCCAATTATGATTGACCGGCAGGAGATCCGTTTACAGCCGCAAGACACGATTGTTTTTTATACAGATGGCGTTACAGAGGCCATTAATGAGGCGTATGATGAGTTTGGGGTAGAACGGCTAAAATACGTCGCGGCCGCGAACCAATCCCGCTCCACCGATACCATCCTCAACGCTATTATTCAGGCCGTGAGTGATCACGCTGGAGAAACCGCCCAATTCGATGACATTACCCTGGTAGTGCTCAAATATCTGGGCAAAAAAGTCCCCGCCAAAAACAAACTCTAAACAAAAGGACCTTGCCATGACCCCCATTAAAGGGATAGACAACATGACCGTCGGTCAGTTACAGGCGGAACTGCAACAAGGTGGCAAATTTGTAGTGTACCTGTATTGTGTTTCCGTGTTGATCATGACCTTCAAACGCAGTTCCAGCATTTATTTCATCCGGGCCGGTGAAAGTGCGCTCTGGCACGGCATCCCTTTCACCCTCTTGACCTTGCTGGCCGGTTGGTGGGGTATCCCCTGGGGGCCTATCTTCACGATAGAAGCCTTGGCCCGCAATGTGCAAGGGGGTAAAGATGTCACCCAGGAAGTTATGACTACCCTCAACCGGGCACAAAAGCGGTAAACCCAGAAGTGTTGCGGTTTACTACTCTAGTACAGTACGGCATAAGTAGAAACCAGGTTTTTACAGCAAATTCGGAATGCTTTACAGGAGAAAAACCTGGTTTCTAAACCTGCGAGAGAGTTCCGCCCAGGTGTACTAGTGGTTCCAGAAACAGGGAACGTGCCGGGTGTGGGTTTGGGAAAACACCCCAAACCCACATTCGTAGTTACCCCATTCCTCAGTACTTTGACGGTACAAACGTCTGATCCGTAATGGGGGGCCGGACGTACTCCTTATCTTCCTCACGCGGGGGCAATTCCATCGGCCCTGGAACAATATCCTGATAGGGAATCGTGCTCAAAATGTGGGCAATGCAGTTCAAGTGTGCTCGCTGTTTATCATCGGCATTCACCACATACCACGGAGCCTGTTTAATATCGGTGTAGGCGAACATTTTGTCCTTGGCTCGTGAATACTCTACCCAGCGTCGCCGTGACTCTACATCCATGGGGCTGAGTTTCCACCGTTTGCTGGGGGATTTGGCCCGTGCCTGAAATCGTTTTTCCTGCTCCTCATCACTAACCGAGAACCAGTATTTCAACAAAATGATGCCTGCCCGCACCAGCATCCGTTCAAATTCCGGGCAGGAACGCATGAACTCCTGGTACTCCTCTTCGGTACAAAAGCCCATGACCCGCTCAACACCAGCCCGGTTGTACCAACTGCGGTCAAACAACACAATTTCCCCGGCGGCAGGCAGATGAGTAACATAGCGTTGGAAATACCATTGGGTTCTTTCTCGTTCGGTGGGAGAAGGCAGGGCAACAACGCGGCAACCTCTGGGGTTCAAACATTCGCTAATGCGCCGGATCATTCCCCCTTTACCGGCCGCATCCCGCCCTTCAAAAACAATCACCATCCGTAAGCCCTTCTCTTTAACCCAATATTGTAGTTTGACAAGTTCTTCTTGCAGGCGGGCCAGTTCTGTTTCATAAAATTTTTTCTTCAGCTTTTGGCTGTTAGGGGTTAGGGTTTCCGGTTCAGGCTCCTCTTTTTTGCCAGCATTTTTCCGTGATTTAGAGTGATGTTTGTGACTCATGATCAACCTCCCAGAAAACGGGCATTTGCTTGGGCGTTTTTGGTTATTGCGGGATTACCAAAACCATACCCACACGGATGGCCGAGGGGTTTGCGCCAATGGTTTTTTTGTTGGCTTCGTAAATATCACGCCAACGATTGGCATCGCCATATAAGTTCTGGGCGATGGCGCTGAGGTTGTCACCACTGACGACGGTGTATTCTGTTGGCTGAGCGGCCGCAACCTCTATAACATCCGCGGCCGCAAGCTCTGTCATTTCCGGCTTAGGCGTGCCACTCAAACGGCCCTGCCCCCCACTTTTGGCCTGCTTGATACCCTCAATGGCTTCATCATCAGCGGCATCGGCAACCGCTGGGGTAGTCGCTTTTTTTGCAGCCGCGTCTTCCTTCCCTTTCTCCATCATTTTCTGCTTCAATTTTTCACTCAACTCGCTCATTGGTAGCTCCTTTTGTTAGAAATCATAGCATCTTCTCAATAATGCAGGGTAGCCGTGGGTTGAGTTTGTCGAAACCCACGGCCTGCGACAAGCTCAGGCCTCGTTATCCCCAAAATATTGAGATGTTACAAATCATGGCTCAAAAACAGCCCTTATACCCTACACAATCACCAAAAGCCAAGGTCTTGACGCTAACCAGTATATCAGGAAAGTAACTATTCACGTCAGAAACCGGGTTTTTCTCCAGGGCAATTGCCTACTCACCAAAATGAACCCATCCCCCTGACGATTCCCGAAATCGGGAGAGGGGAACCCACTTGGCGGGCAAAATCGGGGGTGACACCCCCGATTTTGCCCGCTTTAAAAAAACTCCCCGCCCCTGGGGACGGGAATCTCCAAGTATGTAATCGCCCTTAGACCCTAGATAAACTTTGCCCTTGCATAGATGATTGGGCTAAAATGGCGAACTTATCGTTGTCTTCTGGCACACGAGAAACTACCTGAACATAGAAGCAGTTTTGTGTTCGCGGCATCGCTGGGGGTGCACTCCTCTTGCTTCAATAACGCCAGTCATAGCCAAAGAAACCGGGAGCCATCAACTGGTTAGTCCTTGCTTTCTTCCATAGACCATTATGCTTCAATCACGTCCCTACACTCACGATGAACATCTTCTCCTCGCTCCTCACGAGGTAAAAACCCCCTTCCGTAATACCGATCCCTGGCGCGTCATGCGGGTAATGAGCGAATTTGTGCGCGGTTTTGATGAATTGGCCGAAATAGGGCCAGCCGTAACGCTCTTTGGTTCGGCACGGGTACAACCAGATGCCCATCAATATCAACAAGCGGTTGAAACGGCCCGGCTCTTGGGGGCCGCTGGTTATGCGGTCATCACCGGTGGGGGACCTGGCATTATGCAAGCCGGAAACGAAGGCGCACGCCTGGCCGAAGCCTTATCCGTAGGGCTAAATATTGAATTGCCCTTTGAACAACATATTAACCCCCATGTTGACCTGTCTCTTGAATTCCATTACTTTTTTGTTCGCAAGGTGATGCTTCTCAAATATGCTCAAGCCTCAGTCATATTTCCGGGGGGTTTTGGCACGATGGATGAGTTTTTTGAAACTCTGACGTTGGTACAAACGGGAAAGATGGCTAATTTCCCTGTTGTTTTGTTTGATGTATCGTATTGGAGTGGCTTAGTCGGCTGGTTACGGGAAACCATGGTCAAAGAAGGCAAAATCGCGGCCGCGGATCTAGACCTCTTCCTCCTCACCGATTCCCCACAACAAGCCTGTGATTATATTGTCAGTCGTTTACACAAGAAGTAAGCGTTCAGTTACCCCACCCGGCGGTCAAACTGCCGGGCTAAACATCAGCCATTCTCAATTTGGCCTGAACGTCTAAAATGCCGCGGCCGCCCGGTCATTTACAACCAGGCGGGTCTAGCCGATGAATATATATGACTGAACGCTTACCACAAGGAAAAGGTTTAAGAATGAGACCCTTACCCCAATTCACCCCCAAACCAATCGCCTTTATTATTGCCTGTCTAATGACCTTATCACTGGCCTGTAGCACTCTGCTACCCGCACCCACCCCTACCCCAGAGCCAACAGCCACACTGGCTCCTACCCTTACCGCTACACCAGAACCTACAGCAACATCAATACCCACCGACACCCCACTCCCCACGGCTACCCCCGTGCCATTACCTACCGATACCCCGGTGCCACCCCCTACCACCGCACCTGAACCAACCGCCACCCCGGTACCAGAACCAATAGCAACCCGTGAAGAAGTGCCCACCGTAATTTCTTCAGGGGAAGCATTTGTTGAATTATTTGACGAAGAAGGGGGCTGGGCCACAGGCGATGAAGACGACGTTATTGGCCAGGTTATAGATGGTGTTTATCGCTTCAACCTCATCGCCTCAGACTCCTATTATTGGTCTACCGCCGAAGAAAACTTTGGTAATGGTGTCTACGGGGTTACGGCAACCGCCGTATCAGGGCCACTAGACAATGGCTTTGGGATGATGTTCATGGTAGATGACAGCACGGACTCCTTTTATGCTTTTGAAATCAGTAGTGATGGCTATGTCAGCATTTACTACTGTGCAGATGCGTGTGAAACCTTCACTCCCCTGGTAGATGAGGGTTGGTTCCCCTCTGATGCTGTCAACCAGGGACTTAATGCCAGCAACACGCTCCTGGTCATGGCTGAAGACGGAACAATGACGTTCATACTCAACGATGAAGAAATAGGACAAGTCCAGGATCGCTCTTTGAACAGTGGCAATATCGGTATTTTGGTAGAAACCTTTACACAAGGTGATGTGGTCGTCGAATTTGACGACTTTATTTACTTCCCTCTGGGTGATACCCAATAGTTCATGAAGGAGACGATGTATGAAGTTAGATCCCTCTTCTATTCCATCAGGAAGGCGCATAATCTGGCTTGTGGCAGTTGTGGCTATTCTTTTGGTC
Organism: Chloroflexota bacterium; assembly: GCA_018004935.1. Taxonomy (GTDB): domain Bacteria; phylum Chloroflexota; class Anaerolineae; order Promineifilales; family Promineifilaceae; genus Trichofilum. Next base: position 9,994 of record JAGNBF010000043.1, read on the forward strand.
ACATTGGCCTGCGGTGGCTCGGCTGATGGGAATACGAGCAATGCCAATTCTGGCACCAATGAACCCACGGCAACAGATGCCCCGGCTGAACCAACCGCTACATTTGATTTAAGTTTTACGGAAACCTTTGATAGTCTGGGCAATTGGGCCAGTGAAGCCAACAAAGAAGTAAGTGGCAATGTTTCTGATGGCGTTTATGTCTTTAACTTGATCGAACCCAATGGCTTTTATTGGGCAACCGCCGATAAGTTGGTTGGAGGAGGGACTTATGAAGTAACAACTACGGCTGTCTCTGGTCCCATAAACAACGGCTATGGCATGATGATCAATGTAGATAATGCCACCGATTCCTTCATTGCCCTGGAAATCAGTAGTGATGGGTTTGCCAGTGTCTACTCTTGCGAAAGCGCCTGTGAAGATTTGACTTATCTGGTTTCGGATGGGTGGTTTCAAACTCCGGCTATTCAGCAAGAGCTAAACAGCGTCAATATCTTGAAGATTCAAGCCGCATCATTTGGACAGATAAATTTTTATGTCAATGATCAGCAGGTGGGACAGGTTGATAATCAGGATTTGATTCTGGGAGACATTGCGGTTTTTGTAGAATCGTTTGATGAAGGAAATGTGATTATACATTTCGATGATTTTAAGTTTACCCCGTAGTGCCGGTCATATATTTCCGAAAAGTAACTATACTTACCCGGTCATAAAGTGACACTTTGTTGGCGGTAATAGCTTGGGCAGGTTTGGGCTGAAGACCCATCCCCCGGCGATCCAGGGGGGAAAACCACCAGCGCGGTTTGGCGGGCGGACACCCGCCAAACCGCGCCGAGAAAAGTTCCCTGCCCCTGGGGACGGAGTTAGGCGATTTGTGCGGGTGAACACCCGCACAAATCGCCCATTAGAAGTTTTGAGAAGATGCGATAGCTCTTTGGGAATTCAGGGGGTTGACACCATATGTACGGGCTGGCCTTGTGCCTGCCCAGTGTGGGGCAACCACAAGGGTTGCCCGTACCCCAGGAAATCCCGAAGACCCGATACGATTACTTCGTCTGATGACCTAACCCCTCAACCAGGGTGCGTAGCCCGGTGCTGATGCGCTCTAAAGAAAATCCCCGTTGATCACGCTGGAAATGGAATAGGGCGGCCTGAGTAGGGGCGAGCAAAGCATCGGCCAGGTAGGCGGTGTCCAGGTTGGCCGAAATTTCGCCCCGGCGCGCGGCCGCGTCCAACAACCCCTTCACCGTCAAATATCGCCAGATATAGGGCCGGTCTACTATTTCCTCACCAAACATCCCTTCCCGCTGTACTTCACACAAAACAGGCAAATGGGTATCAGCAAATAGGACAAATGCCTCTAAGAAATGGCCTAACTGCTCTAAATAAGGGACGTTTTGTAAGGCCATCTGCCGCAACCGGGCCATGATCTCATCCTGGAAGGTACGCATTTGCGTGTCCAGAAGCGTCAGGCAGAGTTCGGCCTTGTTGGCGAAGCGGCGATACAACGTGCCTTTGCCCACACCCGCGGCCGCGGCAATATCGGCCATGTTGACGGCGGCTACCCCTTGTTGGGCAAAAAGACGCTCGGCGGTTTCCAGAATAAGTGCCCGGTTCGCGGCCGCGTCTGCCCGCTCTCCTTTTTCCTCATTAATTCGCAGGTTTAGTTCTATCATTGTTTTTATGGGGGGAAAATCATCAACTCTGATCAGGCACATTTTTATCGCTCCAGATTAACACAATTTGCGACTGATTAACAGTCCCTTAATCAAAGGACATTAACACTCGTAGCTGGGGGAAACCCCACATATCCACACATACTCGGCACAGTTTCTACTCTGCGACCCCAGCGGGCAGGGGAAACCCCCTTCGTGTCATTTTTCGCGGGCGGACGCCCGCGAAAATGACACCAGAAAAGTTCCCTGCCCCTGGAGGCGGGGTTAGGGATGGGGGAAGCTCTATACCGATACTCATTGTTCAATCTCCATAATCGTTGGTTAAATTGAAAATGGCTGAGGTTTTCAGAAGCCCGTCAGGTCTAAACCGGGAAGTTGTATTTTTACGAACCCTAAACCATTCATCTATTCAGCCCTCACCTGTCCTTTGGTACAGGTTTCTGGCAATCTCTTGACAAGTGGACTCAAGTCCGTTAATATCATAGCAGAAATACGGACTGAAGTCCACTTAAATATCGGAAAGCACAAGGAGCTATACCATGACCTGGAACATTGATTACACCCATTCACAAATTACCTTTATGGCCCGTCACATGATGATCTCTAAAGTTCGCGGCCGCTTTGAAGATTGGGCTGGCGTTGTCAACTACGATGAAACCAACCCCGCCAACACCAACGTAGACATCACCATTCAGGCGTCCAGCATCAACACCAAAGAAGAACAACGGGACCGTCATCTGGCCTCGGCTGACTTCTTAGATGCCGAAAACTTCCCCACCCTCACCTTCAAAAGCACACGCGTAGAGCAAGACGACGCCCACAATGGCCGCCTCATCGGCGATTTAACCATCCGTGGTGTCACCAAAGAAGTCGCCCTGGATGTGGAATATTCTGGTACCGGCAAAAACCCCTGGGGCATGACCGTCGCCGGGTTCTCCGCTACCACCACCATCAGCCGCTCTGAATGGGGTTTGACCTGGAATGTGGCCCTGGAAGCGGGTGGTTTCCTGGTTAGTGACAAAATCACCATCGAAATTGAGTTAGAACTGCAAAAAGTCGCTCAACCCGAAGGGGAAGCCGTCGCCGCCTAAGGATCGAAGATTAAATAACTTACGAAACTACTGTGGCCGGTCTCCTGACCGTGCCACTTTTAGCAAGCAAGTTATTTACTGGAGTTTAGAGCGAGAGGAGAGAGCGAGAGGAAATTACTCTGGAAAACCCTCTAGCTCTGGCTCTGAACTCTAAACTCAAGATTTAATTCTCATCCCTAAACACCGTTTGCCAACTTTTGAACCACGCCCATTATGCCAAAGACAGTCATCATACCACCCATGATGACTGTCTTTTTTGTTATACTGTCCGTATCTTCTCAATATTCCGGGGCAAACCTTCGGAAGGTTTCATCTATGGCCTGGCTCGTAGTTCAAACCTTCCGAAGGTTCTGCACTTGTAACTATTCAGCCCCTCACCCTAACCCTCTCCCCAGGGAGAGGGAACCAACACCCCTCTCCCGCTTCGGGAGAGGGGCCGAGCGTGGGAAAAAATTCTGATACCTGAATAGTTACCTGCACTTTATTGAGATGTTACTAATGAGAATTGCCCACTGTCCACTGTTCACTATCCACTATCCCTTTAACCAGGAGATTGATTATGTATGACACAATTGGGACTGTTTATCTGACGGTTTCTGACCTGGAACGTTCGCTCCACTATTATCAGCACAACATTGGCCTGAAATTACACCGGCAAGAAGCCGCGGCCGCGTTCCTGGGTGTAGGTGGCCCTGATTTACTCATCCTACAGGAGCAATCCCACGCCCTACATGTCCAGGGCGTCACCGGCCTCTACCACTTCGCCATCCTCGTACCCAACCGGCTGGAACTGGCCCGCACCTTGCGCCACCTCATCGAAACCGAAACACCTCTGGGGGGGTTTTCCGATCATGCCGTCAGCGAAGCCATTTACCTGAACGACCCGGACGGGCACGGCATCGAGATTTACCGTGACCGCCCTGCCGACCAATGGCCAAACAAAAATGGCACGATTGCGATGACTACCGTCCGGCTGGACATTCCTGATTTGCTCTCCCTGGTGCGGAACGAGGGAAAACCGTGGGCAGGGCTGGCCGAAGGAACCATCGTAGGCCACATCCACCTGCATGTGAACCATTTGCCCCAGGCGGTCGCCTTTTACCAGAACATTTTAGGGATGGATTTGATTATGTATTATGGGGATCAGGCGGCGTTTGTTTCTTACAACGGCTACCACCACCACGTGGGGCTGAACACCTGGGCCGGTGTTGGGGCGCCCCCACCCCCGGCAGAGGCGGTACAACTGCGCTGGTGGCAATTACGGTTGCCAGACGCGGCCGCGCTCCAAACCATCATCCAGCGTGCCCAAACCCACAACTGGCCCATCCACGGCGAAGGCAACACCGTCTTCATCCAAGACCCCGCCCAAAACAATATTGCTTTGATAACAGCATAAACACTGCTTAGGAACGCGGATGAAATAACTTGCGGAACTGCGTTTGGCGACTAGAGACTGGAGACTGGTCTAATCTCCAGTCTCCAGTCTCTAGTCCCCTGTAACTTATTGAATTCTCATTCCTTACAGCCTCCGATGTCTTGCGATGGTTCCTTGCTGTCACTATAATCTCATCAGGCAGTGGAGGTAGCTTTGTCTTGAACATCAAGCAAATCCGCGAACTCATCAGTCTTGAGCAATATCGGCTTACACGCCACGCCCGGGATGAGTGTCGCATACGCCAAATAACTCTGAATGATGTTGAAGAAACCATTGCCAATGGGCAGATCGTTGAAACACATGTGGACGAAGAAGGGTTTAATTGTTTCTTGATTGCAGGTGAAAGATTCAACGGCGATGTGGTCCATATTGCCAGCAAGGTCGTGGACGATGTTTTGCAGATAAATACCGTTTATTATCCTCATACACATCTGTGGGACTATGATAAGAAGCGGAAGAGACGGTGATAAAATGAAATGTGGCACATGCGGTTATGCTCAGGTTGAAGCAACCACCACTCACATTGAAGAGTGGATTGGTGATGATCTGATTATCATTCAGGGTGTTCCCGTGGAAAAATGCCCTCAATGTGGTGAAGAGTATTTTGCCCCTGCCATTCTGCGGCAACTGGAATCCATTGTGGCCGAACGAGCAAGAAACCCGACTCGGCAACCTTTGACAGTCATGCAAGTTCCTGTCTTTGGTTTTGCTTTAGCCAGTTGAGCGACATCCAATTACGGCCGCAATCCACATCCCCCCAAAAATCGTCCAGTGCTCAAACCGCCGGAATGCCACCCCAAACCAACGGCCTTCGCATTCTCAGCCCGGACGTGAACCGTCCGGGTTGAGCCGTTCATCTGTCACCCCCTGCATCAACCAGATATACCCATCTTCCAGGCTCGGCTCGGCGGGGGTGGCCTGGGGATGGGCGGACAGGTCGCCCAGCACCCGGTATTGCGTGCCATCGTGTAAGTGCATACTACTGACAACCACCGTCGCTCCGTCAGGTTTCTCGCCCTCTGTTTTGACCAACCATACCTTCCCCTGCACCTGAGCAATCAGTTCCCCTGGGCCACCCTGAAAAGCCACCTTCCCCTTGTTAATCACCGCCAGATCGCGGCAACTCTGGCTGATGTCTTCGACAATGTGGGTGGAGAGGATGACGGTACAACGGCTGGCAACTTCGCCCAACAAGTTACGCAGGCGCACACGCTCTTCCGGGTCAAGGCCAGCGGTGGGTTCGTCCACGATGACCACCTGGGGGTTGCCTAGCAGGGCCTGGGCGATGCCCACGCGCCGTTTCATGCCACCGGAGTAGGTTTTGAGGCGACGTTTGGCCACATCGGCCAGGCGGACTCGTTCCAGGAGTTCGGCGATTTGTTGTCCGCGGCCGCGTCTGTCCGTGATTCCTTTGAGTACCGCCATGTAATCCAAAAACTCCAGGGCCGTCAAATCCGGGTACAGCCCTAATTCCTGGGGCAAATAACCCAACCCCATCTTGATTGCCCGTTTGCCCTCCGCCGACTTCAGCGAATAGCCAAACACCTGCACATCACCCGCCGTGGGGCGCAAAATTCCGGCCATAATCCGCATCAATGTCGTTTTGCCCGCCCCATTTGGCCCCACCAGGCCAAACATCCCCCGGCCAATGTGCAAATTCACTCCCTGCAACGCCTGCACCCCACCGGGATACGTCTTTGTTAATTGGGTAATCTCAATCATACTGTCTCCTTAGCCCAAAGTTGCCCCTCACCCTGGCCCTCTCCCCACTGGGGCGAGGGAATTAGCCCCCTTCTCCCGGAGCGGGAGAAGGGTCGGGGATGAGGGATGTTGCCCCTCACCCTGGCCCTCTCCCCACCGGGGAGAGGAAATTAGCCCCCTTCTCCCGGAGCGGGAGAAGGGTCGGGGATGAGGGATGTTGCCCCTCACCCTGGCCCTCTCCCCACTGGGGCGAGGGAATTAGCCCCCTTCTCCCGGAGCGGGAGAAGGGCCGGGGATGAGGGATGTTGCCCCTCACCCTGGCCCTCTCCCCACTGGGGCGAGGGAA
>JAGNBF010000043.1:16339-49811 GCA_018004935.1 Chloroflexota bacterium
GCCCCTCACCCTGGCCCTCTCCCCACTGGGGCGAGGGAATTAGCCCCCTTCTCCCGGAGCGGGAGAAGGGCCGGGGATGAGGGATGTTGCCCCTCACCCTGGCCCTCTCCCCACTGGGGCGAGGGAAATAGCCCCCTTCTCCCGGAGCGGGAGAAGGGCCGGGGATGAGGGATGTTGCCCCTCACCCTGGCCCTCTCCCCACTGGGGCGAGGGAATTATTCTTTCCGCCTCAGCCAGACCCAGGCCAGAGAACCAACCAACACCAATTCAACCAGACCACCTAAAATCGTCAGCCATACATCCCCCATTTCCGTTGTCACATTCAGCAAACTGCTGAGTTGAGAGAAGACGCGCAACGCATAATAATCCAAAAAGGCGGGTCGGGCCGGATTCAGGTAAAAGAACAGGTTGTGCGGTAGTGATGTGCCCAGGTTAATGAGAGACGCTATCGCCACCCCAAGGCCGATGAGCACCGCCCAACGGCGCTGGCGTAACCCGGCCGAGAGAAATACGGCCAATCCTCCGTTGAGGAGCAATACTGTGCCACAAGCAAAAAGCCAGGTTTCGAGCAGGGGCAGGAGCAATACTGGCCCCAGGAGCCAACGCCACGCCACGAATGTCAAGAAAAAGTTGAGGAGCATCCCCATCAGCAGACTCAGCCACATGCCCAGTAATTTCCCCCCCAGATAAGCCCCCGTGGATAGCGGGGTGCTATCAAATAGTTCGGCGACGCCCAGTTGCCGGTCTTTGGGGATCATTTCCGCCACGACGGGGGGAACGAGTAAGAGTAGGGTGGTGTACAGGGGGGCAAAGGAGAAGGCGATGATGGATTGGGTGAGCCGTTCCTGGGCTTCACGGGCGGAAAACACGCCAGCTTCGACCATTGGCCCAATTATTTCCTGCCCGCCACTGCGAATGAGCAGGGCCGTCAGCACCGGGAAAATGGTGACACTGAGGACAATGACCACAGTAGCCCGCCGCCGCCATTGCAGGCGGAATTCGTTGCGGGTGATGATGAACAGTTGGGCCAGGAAGCGTTGGCGGGATGAAGGGTTGACCGCGGCCGCGAACCACCCCTCGCCCCCTTCACTCACTATCCCCGCCCCGACCCCCGCCCTACCCCGCCGGTTTGTCCCCAATAACACCCGCTCCTCATCACGCAACTGGTGTAGGGCCATCAGGAAAAAGCCCAACCCGGCCAACAAAACCACCCCCCGGTTCAAGGCATAATCGGCCAGGGGGAAAGTAGTGGGTGATAGATAAAGGTGAATGGGCCAGAGGAACGGCCAACGAGCCACCAGCCCATCACCAAAGGCCAGCAAGGCAAACCACAACACCCCGGTCATGGCGACGCCAAAGGCCGTCTGCCGCGACATCAGGGTAATAAACAGCCCCACCCCGGCCAATGTGATCAGGGGCACAAGCCAACGGGCCAGACTGATCCACAACGCCTCGTCCACCCCGGCCACCTCACGGGCAACCAACATGCCCACCAGGCCAATAATCCCCTGGCCCAACAAAATCCAGGTCAACCGCTCCCACACCAGCCAGGTCAGCGGCCGCGGGGCCGCCAATTGCACCTCTAACCCCGGCTCATCATCCGGCGCGAAGAGCATGGCCGCCTGCATACCCGTCATGAGGGGAACAATGGCCGCCACCACCCCAAAAGCAGTAAAAGCCAGACTCAGATTATCGTTGGCGATAGGGGTTTCCTCGTTGGTCAGAACCATTGTCAAAATTAACCCACTCAGGGCCAGCGGCCACCAGCCCACCACCCGCCAACTGTAACGCCAGGTAAATTGCCGCCAGGTTTGGGCCAGCGGTTGGGTGCGGAGCAGATTCACCCCTGCTCGCCCGGTTGTTCCGGCAATGAGGGCAAGGAACAGAACCACCAGGGTTCTGGCCCAGGGGCGAGACACATCTTCATCCAGGGTGAAGGTCGCCGGGCGCAGTTGGTTCAGACAGTCGGTATTGGGGGTGGTGGATGGGTCGAGCAGGAAGGCGAGCATGACGCTATTGGGGCAATCGCCGCCCTGCAAGACGCTATGCCCCACACCAGGAACGAGGGCCAGGGTGCTGAGATCGAATTGTTGTGTCAGCCGTTCCCCCCAGGCCACAGGTGTACCGGTATCCAATTCCCCCACCAAAATAAGGGTAGGGATGTGGCGGGGGAGTGGGGCTGGCGCGGCCCCATCACCGGGCGGCCAATCAACACACATGGCCGATAGGGCTTCATTTTCCCGCATCGCTTCGCGCCTGAACACGGCGGGCAGGCTGGTCGCGGCCGCGTTCAGGGCCTCAGCGCTCACCGGTTGGTACAAATCATGGCAGATGATGCTGTAACGCAGGCCATGTTCCGGCTGAATCGGGGCCAAAACGTCTCCGGCCATCTGCACCAATCGCTCTGTCTCCCCTTTTTCCAGGTCGGCGATGAGGGCCGGGGCCAGGGCGTAGGGGGTGGGTGTGCCCAGCAGGGTCGGCATCAGGCTGGCAAGGTGATCCCCGGTCAGGGAAACCATTACCGGGCCGAGGGAAATGGGCAAGGGTGTGGCGTTGAGTTGCTCGACCAGGGCAAAGAAGCGGTTTTCCAGGTCAGGGTAGGCGACCCGGCAGGCCAGGTTGTCGTTGCAGGCGGTAAAGAGGTGCTCGAGTGACGCGGCCGCGAGCCGGGCCGCTTCTACCCCCAGGTTAACAGCCGCCGGGACAGGTGAATCCAAAATGGCCCCCTGAATGCCATCGGGGTCCAGGCGCATGACTTCTTGCGCCAGATATGTGCCGTAGGAAAAACCATACAAAAGCCATTGCTCCAACCCTAACGCCTGGCGCAAAGCCACCACATCCTGGGCGTTTTGGGCCGTCGTGAACAAGGCCGGGTCAAGCCCTTGCGCCAACAGCGATTCGTGGCATAAAGTAGCCATTTGCGCGTTCAGCTCGTTGCGGACGGTAGTCAGGTCATTGTCCCCGGTGAGCAAGGCAGGCCAATCGGGTTGGAGGGGGTCAACGGGGCAGAGCAGATTGGGTTGGGAGAGGCCGGTTCCCCGCTGATCGAGGAAGATGAAATCCCAACGGCCTTGTGTGATGAGGGGTAATTGGGCTGAGGGCACACCGGCCAGGAACGCGGCCGCTTGCCCTGGCCCACCAGCGAGATAGAGAACCGGCTGTGCGGCCGCGTCTTCTCGCTGGCTGTGCAAAATAGACACGGCCAATTGTAGGGTCGGGCCATCGGGCCGGGCATGATCAGCCGGTACGGTCAGCGTGCCACACTCGACTCGTTCCGGCTCGGCGACGGGGAACAGGCAGGGGGTGGGGGTGAAGGATGGGGTGTGTTGTACCCCTTCGGCTTGGCTCCGGGCAGGGGTGCGAAATGCGTTTGCGGCCGCGTAGGTGGAACCACCAGGCATGGTTAAGAAAACCAGACTGCTAATGATAAGGAGAAGAAGATGCCGGAGAGGTTTCATACTGTTTGCCACAGGTCTGCCAGCCAGCCTGGGGTTAAAACCCCAGGCTGATATTCAGCAATTCTCAATTTAGCCAACGGTTAAAACCGTTGGACTCCAGGCGCACACTCGAAAAATGGCCCAGACCGTAGCACAGCCTTTCAGGCTGTGCTACCCCAGTTGACCGCCAGGCGGATTACGAGACGTTTATCATTCAAATTGAAAATTGCTGGCTGATATTATAGACGTTCAGAAAATCGGCTCTTTCGGAATTCGTGGGGTGCGGCCAGATGTAGGGGCTGGCCTTGTGCCTGCCCCGCCGAGGGCAACCACAAGGGTTGCCCCTACAGAGGGTGTCAACCCCCTGAAACCCCAAAGACCCTGGAAATCATTTGGGCCTGATTGGTAGGGTAAAGACGCAAAATCTTGCGTCTCTACTTGTACGTCACCGGATAATTTACACCAGAAAATCGTTTATCCGCGTTTATGTCCCATTATTTCCGGCAACCAACCACCCTTCCGACCAACCGGCCCACCACAGCCCGATGCCCCCCAGAACCACAGCCAGTCCCCACAACCAGGGCTGGGCGGAAGCGGCCAATAGATCGGGCCAGAAGCCCAACCAGACCCGAATCATGTTCGGGTTGATCATCACCTGCGTGAACCAGAGGGCCAGGCTGAACAAGATCCCGGCTTCGGCTTTGCGGGTGAAGACGGTGAGGCAGAAGGCCAGGGCAGAGAGGAACGTCATGGGAGCCAACCAGCTTTGGATGAGGGGCCAGAGTTGGATGTCGGGCTGGAGCAAGGTCAGGACAACGCTTCCCACCAAAGCCAGAACAAGATCAAAACTAAAAACGAGTAGCAGGCGGGTCAGCAGGAGTAACGTTATGGGGACAGGGGTAGCCTGTACCAATTCTTGCGCCGGGTCTACTTCGGGGCCGTAGATGAAGGCGATGGTCGCGGCCGCGATCAAGGGCGCCACCAGCACAAACAACAGGCCAGGCTCGTCCGGTCGGCTCGATAACAGCGTTACCAGAACGCCCAACGCCATGAGGAACGCGGCCGCGAGCCAGATTTCTCGCCGCACCACCCGTAACTCTCCGCGAATCAGCAACCAGGGCCAGGATTCCGTCAGCCGGGCGAGGGGGCGAGGGGGAGACGCGGCAAGAGAGGCATGGGGTGAGGGGAGTTCAGGGAGTAGCTGGGTCAGCAATTGGCGGGTTTCGGCGGGAGAGGGCTGGGGGGCTGACCATTGGGCCAGGGGTTCGGTTAGCGGCCGCAACCCATCGCGCCGGTCAGTATCCGCCACATCTTCCTGCATCTTGCGCCAAATTTCATCAGGGGAAGGAGAACTCATAGGAACTCTTGGGGTTCTTTCGGAATTCGTGGGGTGTGGCTACATGTAAGGGCTGGCCTTGTGCCTGCCCCGCCCAGGGCAACCACAAGGGTTGCCCCTACCCCCTGAAATCCCAAAGACCCCCTCTTGGGAACTCGTAGGAACTCAATAACATGGCGATGGGCCGCTATACCCGACGCGGCGACTAAGTGAACATCTAAAAATAACTTCCCGATTTAGACCTGACAGGTTTCCGAAAACCTGTCAGGTCTGTGCGGAACTTATTTTTGGACGATTATTAAGCGATCGCGACTGGGCGAAAAAACCTCAGATTATGCCCGTTGCCAGTATAGTAAGAAACTACCCGCCGCCAGCGGCTCATTCACTCATTACATCCTTCAACCGCCCCAACGCCACCGACAGCCGCGATTTGACCGTACCGACCGGAATACCCTGGATGTCGGCGATTTCGGCCAGGGAAAAATCCTGGTAATAGCGCAGAATAATGGTTTCACGCTGGGCTGGGGGCAGATGGAGAACTGCGGCCGCGACCCGGTTCTGGGATTCTTGTTGGATAAAGAGATGCTCTGCGGCCGCGACCGTGCCCCCCCGGTTTTGCCAGAAACCCGGCTCATCCGGTTCACTTTCCGTCTGGCGGGTTTCGGCCGCTTTGAAATGATCGCGGGCCAGATGGGTAGCAATGGCATACAACCAGGGTTTGAACGGTTGCGGGTAACGGTATTGCCCAATAGAACGCAACACCCGCAAAAAACTTTCCTGCACCCAATCTTCAGCCAGGGAACGGTCGCCCCCATTGAGCCGGTACAAATAGCCCAGCAACGGCGAATGGTGCCGTTCTACCAGGGTAGCTAAGGCCTGGCGTTGGCCTTGTTGCACCCCTAAGGCCAACTGCTCATCGGGAATTGTTGCGGCCGCGGACCCAACAAAGGCAAGATTTTCCTTCATGGTTATCAGGGGGAGCCGAATCAGGTTGCTAATAGCCGCCAATTGTAACCTTCCTTGCCTCTTTGTCCCTGATACGAACAACCCGGCCAAAGGTTCATTTTTCGCCCAATTCTCCCTTCACATTGTCACCTTGCTGTGGCCGATCTCCTGACCATGCCACCCAACTTAATTTTGAGTGAACCCTTACCCTCTCGAGGGCTGAGCTTATCGAAGCCCGTTTGCCTTCGACAAACTCAGGCTACGTTTCCCCCGAAACATGGAGAAGATATGGTCAAAAACCAAATTTGCGTCAATTATAACTTTCTTCGCCCATCTGATGCCTGAGATCAACCACTAACCTGGGGCGATTGTATACTCGGAGTTCCCCCATCCCTAACCCCGCCCCCAGGGGCGGGGAACTTTCTCCTGTGCCGGTTATCGAGCGCGGCCGCGCTCGATAACCGGCACGTCTGGTGTTTCCCCCCTTCCCGCTGGAAATCGCCAGGGGATGGGCGAATCAACTCATTACCCGATTAATCATTTAATGGGAGGTGAGGGCCTTCTCATTCCACGCTCGGCGTCATGTAGGACGCAGAGCGTCCCAGAGGGAATTCCCACGCCGAGCGTGGGAATAAGTTGTGACACCTGAATAGTTACCATTTAATCAACAACTGGGAAGGGGCAAGGGGAAACCTCATTCATGTCATTTTTCGCGGGCGGACGCCTGCGAAAAATGACATGAGAAAAAGTTCCCCGCCCTTGGGCGGGGTTAGGGTGGGAGAAAAGGGGGGTGGCACGGTCGGGAAAACGGCGACAACAAAGGGCAAAGGTTATTTACAAACGAATCCTAAGGGAAAGCGGGTCAACTTTGTCATCTCAACCCTGCTTCGCATACAATTCAGACGTGGGTCAACGGTTATTCAGGGAGTTGACGCGTGAGGGTAATCAGTTTCAGGTGCGCGTTCCACGCCGGGCGGGGAATGCTCCCGGCTGAAGACCCATCCCCCATCCCCTTCCCTCTGGGAAAAGGAGAAACCCACTGGCGCGGTTTGGGGGTAGATACCCCCAAACCGCGCCGAGAAAAGTTCCTCGCCCCTGGTGGCGGGGTTCTGACCCTGACCGCTGGTGGCGCGGTCAGGAGACCGGTCATAACAAAACGGGAAGTTATTCTTAGACGGTTCCTAATGCGCTCTTAACAAGGTTGTTATGTTTAAAAACCTGACAGGTTTCTGAAAACCTGTCAGGTTTATCACAAGCTCTTTGTTAAAGATACACTAAGCTCAAATTAGCAAACCTATGCCTTTATTACCTGGCGAACGGCTCAATCAACGATATTGCATCTTACATCTTCTGGCGGAAGGACCCTATGGAGCCGTCTATCGGGCCTGGGACACCACGGCCCAGGCCAATGTAGCGGTAAAGGAATACTTGAACCCCTCACCGGAGATTCAACGCCTCTTCCGTGAGGAAGCCCGCCGTCTGCACCAACTAAATCATCCCCAATTACCCAAGATTCGGGATCATTTTGCCCTGGAAGGGGTTGGGCAATACCTCATCAGTGACTATGTGGATGGTGTTGATTTGCAAAGCCTGGTCCAACAATATGGCTCATTGCCTTCCGACCGGATTATTGAGTGGCTCCAGGCTGTAGGGCGTCCCCTGATGTATCTGCATAACCAAAAACAGATCCATCTGAATATTAAACCGGCTAATATTCGTCTGACGCCAACGGATGAACTATTTTTGGTAGACACCGGGTTGCCTGGTCTGGGAATTAGCCCTGGTAGTAGTGGTTATTCCGCACCAGAACAGGCCAAACAAGCGGCCGCAACGCCAGCCAGTGACATTTATGCACTAGGAGCCACGCTCTATACCTTGCTCACGGGCAAAGTACCCCCCGATGCCCTCCGCCGGGAAAGTGGTCTGGCTGATCTGATACCGGCGCGTGAGGTTAACCCCAACATCGAACCCTATCTCTCAATTGTGGCCAGCCGGGCTATGTCCTTACGGCCTGATACGCGCTATGAATCGGTAGATGAGTTTGTGCGGGCGTTGGAGCGGCCAACAGGCAAGGTGCTACCGGTGACAGGCAAAGAACCTTTACGCCGGACAACACCAACATCAACCGAAAGTGCGCCGCCCCCCTTGCGGCCGCGTCGTACCCGTAAACAAATTGAACAGCGCACCATCTTTGGCCTGTTGGCGATTACGCTCCTTCTCATTGGCATCAGCGCCGGGTTATTTATTGCCAACGAGCGGGCGCAACAGGTAGAAAATCCGGTAGCGGCTACCGCCACGTTTGAATCGGGCGTCATTGCGGCTATTACCCAACTGGCCCCCACGGCCACCACCAGCCCCACCCCCGCCCCCACCCCATCCCCCACCCCGGAGCCATTGGTCAATGAGACCGGCAGTTTGATGATTTACCTGCCCGGCGGTCCTTTTATCATGGGGGATGATGAAGGGGAGAGTGATGAGAAACCAGCACACACGGCGAATCTGGATGCGTTTTATCTGGATGAAACGGAGGTAAGTAACCGGGAATATGGCCTGTGCGCGGCCGCGGGGGAATGTACTTCACCTGCCGCTTATCTCGCTGATTATTACGGCAACCCCACCTATGATGAATACCCGGTAACTGCGGTTAACTGGTACAACGCCGATCAATTCTGTACCTGGCGTGGGGCACGACTTCCTACCGAGGCGGAATGGGAATATGCCGCCAGCTATGATCCTATCAACCAGCTTAAGCTAAAATATCCCTGGGGAGATGCCTTTGAGGGCACCTGGCTGAATTTTAGTGACCGCTTTACTGAGTTCGACGATGGGTTTGCCGAAATGGCTCCCATCACCAGCTACCCGGAAGGACGTTCTGTGATGGGCGTTTACAATCTGTCCGGAAATGTGATGGAATGGGTATCCGATTGGTACGATCCGCGTTATTACCGCACCGCCACTGAGGTAAATCCTTTGGGGCCAGAAGAGGGTTCGTTTAAAGTCATTCGGGGCGGATCCTGGTTATCTAATCCTGAAGAGGTGAAAGCCACTACCCGCACCAATTTTGATCCCACCGTCTCGCGGGTTCATCTGGGGTTCCGCTGTGCCAAAACCCCCGAATAATCATAGGCGTAAACAATCGTTTGGAAATGATGTAGCACAGCCTTTCCAGGCTGTGTATCCCATCCTCTGGTGAAAACAAAAAACACCAAACTCCAAGGCGGGTCTACTTCACCTCAACCACACCCAGTTGCACGTAATCACCGGGCTGGCCCGCGCCCACAACGGGCAGGCGGTGATTGGGATCACCCGCCAGCAGTAAATCTAACCGGTACAAACCCACACGCAAGCTGTAGGTTCCTGGGGCTAAGGTATCAGGTAAAACAAGGCGATGGGTGTCGGCTATCATTTCCTCTTTTTGCCAACAGCTACAGGGCAAGGCTCCTTCTTGCGGCTGACCATCATGTTGGGCCTGGGGCACACCCGCCATGTCTACCAGATGCACAAAAATAGTATACGGATAGGCGGAGTAGGTTTCGCCGTGCATTTGCCAATAGAGGGTAATTTCTAGCGTTTCACCGGGGTGAAGGGTTTCTGGGGTCAGGCTGTAGCCGTGAAACTCAATGGTTTGATCGGCCCCAAACGCGGCCGCGACCGGGTGCGTGATAGTGGGCACAGTCGTATCTACCAGGCGGGGCGCAAAATAAGCAAACCCCGTCTCCACCGGGCGTAAGTTGACCCCTAACAAAATCAACGCGGCCGCTTGAAAACCAATCATTCCCCATATCCACCGGGGCGACCACGAAGCCAACACCGGTAAAGCCGCCCACAACGCCAACGGCACCAAGAACATCCACAAACGGGCCACTTCCCCCCGCACAATACCAGATAAATCCAGAGGTAAAAGAATCAGCCAGAACGCCATCACCGGCCAATAGACAATACCTGACGGCAGAACCGTCTTTCCCCCTTGTTCTGCCGGTCTGATCACCAGGTGTACCATCCGCCCCAGCCCTATGAGCAAAGCTACAGCCACGGGCCAACCCAAAAACAGGAAGAAATCGTACAAGTTATACCCCACCCACAGGGCATAGCTCCGGTTTAATTCACCATGCACAGCTAATCCGCCACGCACAATTTGTCCAAAAGTTACCCCATAAACCAGGGCGTAGATCAGCCAGAGGGTGCTTAAACCGGCAATGAACCAGAGGAGATGACGGATCAGCGGCCGCAACTGCCGGGCCTTCTCGGTGGTGAAAAGGAGGTGGAAGAGGATCACATAAACGGGAACAATCGCTACCAGGGCCAGGTTGGTCAGGCTAAAGAAGGTAGCGAAAGAACCCATAATGCCCGCCACAAAAAGCCAATGCCACTTGTTTTCGGTGAGACCCCTATAAACCAGATAAACGGTCGCGGCCGCGATGAAAGTATACAACTGGTTCCAACGGGTCGCCCAGAGAACCATGGAGGGGGTCAAAATGAGCAACAGCGTTGCCCAATAAGCCACCTGCCGATTAAACAGGCGTCGCGCCAGGCCATAAAAGGGGAAAACCGTCAAGGCTCCCCACAAAGGCACACTCATTTGCACCAGGGCACTGGCCAGCACGGCATTATTCAAAGGTGCCAGGCCAATATCCTGACAAATAGCTGGCCGAACAAGTTGACTAAAGAGTTCGGTGAAAACCGGCCACTGGGCCAGCAATTGGGTCGCTCCCCAGAACAGGAGCAGTAAACCCGGGGGATGGGTACGGGGGTGAATGGCTTTAAATTGGGCCATCCGCTCCGGAAAGTGGCGTAGCAGATCGTTCAGGCTGGTGCTGTCATTGATAGTAGCGGCCACATTAAAAAACCCGCCACTACTGGCCGATACTGTGCGCTGAAAGAGCGTAATCAATATTTGGGCGTGTTCTAAGTAAAGGAAGCCTAATTGAATAAGCACCGCGGCCGCAAAAAAGAAAACCGGGACAAACATTGATTGACGTTCCGACCAGCGCTGGCGGAACATATAGGTCAGACCGATGGTCAGGAGAAGGGTAAGAGCGGGGAACCAGATCCTCTGGCTCATTCCGGGCAAAAAATAGGCGGGCCAGCGCCACTCTTCCGGGCCACGCATCCAGGCCCACTGATTTAACAGGCCCAAAAGAAGTATCGTAAAGAGTACGGTAAGCCAAAATAGGGGCGATTTCAGAAATTGCCAGAGTTGTGTTTTTTGCATCAGCCGTCATCCCTCATAATTTATGGTATTCTACCAGGAAAAGTTAGCTCTTTGGGATTTCGGTGGTAGAGGCGAGCATGATTGCCTACTCAGGGTTCCCCCTTTCCAAATCTGGGAACCATTAGCGGGATGGGTGCATGTTGCGCAACAGGCAATCATCCCAGGGTAGAGGCAACCCACCGTGGTGGCCTCACCTGGGTGAGCACGAAGGCCTGTCTTCACTGCAAATGTCATTCCCCGAAAATCTCAGAGAATGAAAAATTTACGGCTCTTTGGGAATTCAGGGGGTTGACACCAAATGTACGGGCTGGCCTTGTGCCTGCCCCGTATGGGGCAATCACAAGGGTTGCCCGTACCCCACGAAATCCCACAGACCCAAATTTACATGCTTTTGGAGGTTTTCATGTCTGAGCAGTGGTATCTCGACACGGTATTTTACGAACTTTATTTGCGGGCGTTCCAGGACAGTAATGGTGATGGTCATGGCGACTTTCGCGGGGCGATGGCGCGTCTGGATTACATTAAATCGTTGGGGGTGGAGTGTGTCTGGATTCTCCCCCATTACCCGTCCCCTCTGGTAGATGATGGTTATGATGTGGCCCACTATACGGGAGTACATCCAGATTATGGCACGCTGGAAGATTTTAAGGCCTTCGTCGCGGCCGCGCACGAGCGTAACCTACGAGTCGTCATTGACCTGGTCATGAACCATTGCTCCGACCAACATCCCTGGTTTCAGGCCGCCCGTCAAGACCGTCACTCACCTTACCATGATTACTTCGTCTGGAGCGACACGGGCACCGAGTACGCCGACGCCCGTATCATCTTCCTCGACACCGAAAAATCAAATTGGACCTATGATGAAGTTGCGGGGCGCTACTTCTGGCATCGTTTCTACAGCAGTCAGCCCGATCTCAACTACGACAATCCTGCCGTACACGAAGAAATGTTCAACATCATTCGTTTCTGGCTAGATACCGGCGTGGATGGGTTCCGCGCCGATGCCGTGCCCTACCTGTACGAGCGGGAAGGCACCAATTGCGAAAATCTGCCTGAAACTCATGAGTTCCTCAAAAAAGTGCGTCGCCTGATAAACGAAGAGTACCCCGGGCGTGTCCTCATCGCCGAAGCCAACCAATGGCCCGACGATTTACTTCCTTACTTCGGTGATGGGGATGAGTTCCATATTTGTTTCCATTTCCCCATCATGCCCCGCCTCTATATGGCCCTGAAACAGGCGGATAAAACCCCTATTGCGGATATTTTGGCCCGCACGCCTGCGATTCCCCCGGGAACCCAATGGATGACCTTTCTGCGCAACCACGATGAACTTACCCTGGAAATGGTCACCCCTGGCGAAAGACAATGGATGTGGCAAGAGTACGCACCCAAACCCCGAATGCGTCTGAATCTGGGTATTCGCCGCCGTCTGGCACCATTGCTTGATAATCGTAAAGACCGCTGGTTTCTGCTGAATGCCCTACACCTTTCCCTGCCTGGCACCCCTATCGTTTACTATGGTGACGAAATTGGCATGGGAGACGATATCTGGCTCCCTGACCGGCACGGTTGCCGCACGCCAATGCAATGGAACGCTGAATATAATGCGGGTTTCTCAACCGCCGAAACGACTTATTTTCCCGTGATCAGTGACCCGGCATTTGGTTATCAGTATGTCAATGTGGCTTTGCAGGAGATGGATGAAGATTCTTACCTGTGGCGCACCCGCAAATTACTTAAGACAAGACAACACGCGGCCGCGCTTCGTCGCGGCTCCATGTCCATTATTCCTGTCAAAAACCCGGCCATCCTCGCCTACTGGCGTAGCTGGGACGGTGAACAGGTTCTCTGCCTGTATAACCTGAGCCAGCATTCCCAACCCCTGGATGCCGACCTCTCGGGCAATTACCGTGACCTGCTCCACCCGGAACAACATATCATTACTATCGAATCCAAAAGCGAGCTACCTGGTTATGCAACCCACTGGTTAGTCTTATCATCAGTCTGATTCCCGCCATTCTCAATTGGGTTTGCTCCTGGCGTTGGCCGTTTTTGTTTTCTTGAGAGGGTAAACAGCCTGAAAGGCTGTGCCGTGCCCGGTGTCCCCACCGAAGCCCAACGAGCACAGTCAGGAGACTGGCCACAGCAAACTGCTAAGTTAAAAACAAACGATTACGTAGAGACGTGGATGTTCATCATTTCTACACAACCTGGGTTTATCTTAGGGGAAGTGGCGGAAAGAGAAAGCCACAGAAAGACAGCACACAATCAGGTTTGGCTGAACTATCAGCAAAATCGTTAAGGAAAAGGATCATGAAAACTCAACTACGTAATCTCACGATAATGGCCCTGTTGCTATTGGTATTGACCGCTTGTGCTATGGCTCCGGTCGCGGCCGCGGCTAACCCCAATACCGCTCCATCTACCGAAACAACCAGGCTTACCAATACTCAATCAGTAGACGAAGCCCTCTCCGCGCCCCCTCTCACCCCCTTGAGCGAGGCCGAAGCCGACAGCCTCATCTACATGCGCGAGGAAGAGAAACTGGCCCGCGATGTATATCTGGCTTTTTATGCTCAATGGCAATTGCCCCTCTTCCAAAGCATTGCCAACAGCGAATCAACTCACATGGCCTCGATTAAAACCTTGTTGGACCGCTACGGCCTGGCCGATCCGGTAGGAAGCAATGGGGCGGGTGTCTTCACCAATACCACCCTGCAAGACCTATACAATCAGCTCATTGCCGAGGGTAGCCAGTCAGCCGAAGCCGCTCTGCAAGTGGGGGCGTTGATTGAAGAGGTGGATATTGCCGACCTGCAACAAGGGTTGACGGCTATCACCCATACCGACATCATCCGGGTATATGGCAGTCTGATTCGTGGCTCAGAAAACCATCTGCAGGCCTTCACATCCCAATTGACGCAACTGACCGGGGCCACGTATGTGCCACAATATCTGGATCAGGTCGCTTACGACACCCTTCTCAGCACGCCGATGGGCCAAAATGGAGCCAGGGGGCAGGGGATGAGTGGCATGAACAGTATGTCAGGGATGAATGGAACCCAGACCTGTGA
This sequence comes from Chloroflexota bacterium, assembly GCA_018004935.1. GTDB lineage: Bacteria > Chloroflexota > Anaerolineae > Promineifilales > Promineifilaceae > Trichofilum. The sequence goes on from JAGNBF010000043.1 coordinate 30,344, forward strand.
GGGAACGCAGGATTGCCAGGGAATGCCCGGTGGACAGGGTGGTCAAGGGCAACGGGGTGGTCAAGGCGGACAGGGTCGCCGTGGGAACAATTGATATCTGGACATCGGCGTTTTTTGTGCTGACCTCTGGAGACTAAGGGTCTGAAAAAATTAAGTTCCATCAAGACCTGACAGGTTTTCCGAAAACCTGTCAGGTCTAAACCGGGAAGTTATATTTTTATAAGCCTTAAGTAATCGCTTGTTTTTAACTTAGCGGCTTGCTGTGGCGGGTCTCCTGACGTAAGCGTTCAGTCATATCTATTCATCCGCCAAACCCGCCCGGTCATTTACGACCGGGCTATGGTTACAAAGGCCGCTGGCCTGGGCTTTTAGCCCGCAAAGCTCCGTAGGTTTAGCCCGGCGGTCAAGCCGCCGGGCGGGGTAACTGAACGCTTACCTCCTGACCGTGCCACTCTTAGCAAGCAAGTTATTTAATTCCTGAAGTTTAGAGCGAGAGGAGAGAGCGAGAGGAATTTACTCTGGAAAACCCTCTAGCTCTAGCTCTGGCTCTAAACTCTAAACTCAAGTTGCAACGAAAGGGGGAAAATCTCATCCAACTTCATATCAGTTATCAACCCGGATGGGTGTCAGGTTGAGGAAAGCCTCGTTGAGGATGCGGCCGCTACTATCCACCCTCTGCACATTGTTAAAACTACCATCCGGCCCCTGGGTGTACAAACCAATGATGATGGGATAAGCCTCGGCAGGGGTATCGGGTCGTAGGGTGAGGGGGAGCGTCACAGTTTGCACCTCGCCCACAGACCAGGCTGAAGTGGCGACCTCTGGGGGAATGTCCGCGGCCGCGTACCGTTCATTGGCCCCACCCCAATCCCCGACCACCTGGGCGAAGAAGGTGTAGTTTTGGGTTTGCGGCCGCAGTGCTCGCCAATACAACGTCAATGCCACCGTTTCACCGGGCCGAACGCGGCGCGGCTCCATCGTAAACCCCACCAACTCCACCTCATCGCCAAAATTCACCCCCACCGGATTGGGCAGTTCGCCGGGAATTGCTTCTAACTGCAAGGGAGTCAGTAGAGCCAGTTCTAACCCTTGATCTGTCCGCAAGCGATTGTTGGTGCCGAATTGGTACAAGCCGACCACCAACTGCAATTCCGCTGGAGCGATAGCCGTCTGGGGAATCGTCACATGGTAATGTTCGATGAGGTGTTGGCCAGGTTGGAGCAGGCGGGTAGCCCGTAGCCCCTGCCCAAAATACATATCCCGCTGGGCGATGGGCAGTTCTAGCACCGGATCGCTCAGATGGACAAACACGCTCCAATCTTGCTCCATCTCGGCCAGTACGTCCCAGGCCAGCCAGATGTCTACCTCGTCACCCGGTTGGAAGGTGGTGGCGGAGATGTCGTAACCGGTGAGGCGCATCTGGTTGCCGAAGGTGATGTTGACAGGGTGGGCCGGTTCGGGGGTGTGGGATGGGGGCTGGTAGGCGGGGCGGATGTAAACGAAGGGGGACGCGGCCGCGACCGCCAACATAAACACCGCAATCACTCCCACAACCCACCCGGCTATCTTCTGCGGCATCCACCCCACCAGCCCCACCGTCAACATCGTCATCAGCACGGAAATGGCCGTAAACACCAGCCGCCCCTGCGACGACCAGGTGATGGTTGTCCATTGGATCAGCCCGTACACAATTGCGGCCGCCCAGAGCAGGCAGATGACGAGGGGGAAGAAGCGAGCAACAAGAGAGATTAAGAGACTGAGAGACTGAGAGAGTGAACGCAGTCGCCAGTCTCTCAGTCTCTTAGTCTCCTGTATGAGATAAACCACAAACCCCACCACCCCTACAACCAATAGCCCATTCAACACCGTGTAAATCCACCCGGCCATCGGCACATTGACGCCGCCGAACAGCCCCCAGAATGCTTGCAGGAAGCCGTGCCGTTCATCCCACAGTTGGGCCAATGAGGCCGGGGATTCTCTCTGCCCCAGCACGGCGATAAACGCATTCCAGCCCAGCAAATCCCCATACAGTCGAATGTTCCGCACATACCACCAGCCCGCCACGAGCAGAAAAGGCACAGTGACCAGTAACCAGTAACCAGTGGTTAGTAAAAGCAGGCGCAGGATTGATTTGAGGGTAACCTGTTGATCAGAGCGTTGCCATTGCCAGATGAAGATCGTGCCCCAGGCCAAAGCCAGCAATCCCAGGGCGGTGACTTTGGTGAGACCGGCGAGGCCGATGATGAGGCCGAGAAGGAGAAGGCGGGAAAATGGTGAATGGTGAATGGTGAATGGTGAATGGTGAATGGGTAACTGTTCACTGTTCACTGTTGACTGCTCACTTCTCACCAGCCGGATCATCAGCAACAATGCCAGCGAGGCCAGGGGCACGACGAGGTTGTCGTTGTTGACGGCCCCGCTGATGAAGAGGAACATGGGGATGAAGGCGTTGATCGCGGCCGCGCCCAAAGCTATCTCGGACCGGTTCGGAGCCACTTCGCGGGCGATGCGGTAGGTCAGGTAGACGGTACACGCCCCCAGCAACACCGACAGCACCCGGATCACCCGCACCGCCAGGAGTGTGCCCTGCCAGGGGTTGGCGTTTGGATCATGCACCACCAGGTTAATGTTGCCGTCTGTGGTGATGATGCCGTTGTCCACATGGGGATTGAGCCAGCGCACCTGGGGTAAATCGTCAGTGTCAATCCAGAAAGTGGTTGCGGCCGCGAGCCAATAATAAAGCGGCGGTTGGCTGGCCTGTTGTTTCCAGGGGCCAGCCTCATCCGGGTCAAACGCCTGCACGGGCAGGGGGTTGCCATCGGCCAGGAACTTAATCAGCGGATAATGCCACAACTCATCCGACGCCTCAAACACGGGCGTCGTCAGAGCGTAACTCCACCCCAACAAGACAAACAAAAGCAGAATCAGGCGCAAGAGCCGGGGTTCATAGCGAGCAATCAGTTGTTTCGTATCAGACATGCGGGGAATTTTACTTGCTTTCTGCCGGGTTCCAACCAGACTGACGCCAGATGCGGCGAGCTTTCAGGAGTGAGGGGCGATTCATTTGTAAGAGGGGGTGAGATCGCGGCCGCGTTCCTTCAACAATCGGGTAGCTTCAGCGCGTAATAAAATCAGCCAGTCATACCGATTCAATAATGCGTCTACTTCTTCTTGTTCTACTGGGGAAAGGCCGCGGCCGCGTTGTTTGGCGGATAATGTATCCATGCGGCCGCGTTCCTTCTCACTTAATCGGGCCTGGGCGGCTCGTTCCAGCTCCTCATCTGACAAAAAGGCCAGTTGGTCTAGTTGTGGTGCTTCATCGTCATTTGATAGGGGCAATGCGGCCGCGATAGTCGCCACCACCTCATCTTCGACTGAATGTTGGCGGGCTTTTGCCAATCGTTTGATTTGTTGAAAAACGGGTTCTGTCAGGTGGACAGTTACAGTTTGCATACCGGATTCTCCAGATGGCTCATCACTGTCTTCATCTTACCTAATTTCCCACACGTCTGGCAAGCTGTTTAGCGTAGTGAGGTGAAAAAGTTGACGGTTTGGGCGGCGATTTTATCCCAGGTGAACTGTTCGGCCAGGGTGTGGGCGTTGTGGGCGAGGGTGGCGCGGAGAATGGACGCGGCCGCAAGCTCCTGCACCGCTTCTGTCAACGCGGCCGCGTCATCCGGCGGCACCAGCCACACATTTTCGCCATGCACAAATTCAGGGGCGGGATGGGTGGGGTGGGTGGTGATCAGCGGGCGACCATGGGCCAACACCGCCATGAGCGTCCCCCGCCGCAACGAAACCCCATCCCGGTACGGCATCACCATCATATCGGCGGCCTCTAAATGAACCGACACCGCCGAATCATCTACAAATCCCGTCCAATGCACCCGCTCCGTCAGCCCCAATTGTTGAATCTGCGCCCGCAGTTGGGTCAGGAAAGCGGCGTTGTTGTCGCTGTCGCTTGTGCCCGTTTCCCCACCGACAAAAACCAGGTGGGTGCGTTCATCCAGGTTTGCCAGGGCACGGAGTAGCGTATCGGCCCCTTTGCTCTCGTTGAGAAAACCAAAGTAACCCAGCAAACAGCCCCCTTCGGGTACGCCAAGTTGGGTGCGGAGGGTTTGAATCGCGGCCGCGTCCGGTTTGTGGACGGTGATGTTACTGCCGATGGGAATTTGGGAAATGGTGAATGGTGAATGGTGAATGGTGAATGGTGAACGGAGTGACTGGTAATCTTCCGGGTTGGTGACGATGATGCCGTGGGCATGGCGGGCCATGAAGCGGATGGCCCATTGGCGCAAGGGGCCAGCTTTGGGAAAGAGATAAGGCACGCGCAGGTCGTGGAAGGTGACGACAGTTTTACGGATGCCTTTGAGACGCCAGGGGAGAAAGTTCGCGGCCGCGCTACGCATATTGTACGCGGCCGCCTGGTACTGAATGTTCACCACGTCCAGGTCATAACGAATGGCCCAATCGGCGGCCTGGGCGGTACTGGGCCAGGTCCAGTGGCGGACAAACGGGTAAAGGGTGGCAAAGGGAAGAGCCACAGGTTCGCGCAGTTTACGCCAATCACGGTCAGCGGTTTGCGGCCGCGCCCGCCGCTCCGTCAAAATATGCACCTCATGCCCTAAGACATGAAACGCTCTGGCTAACTCCTGAGTAAAGGCCCCCACACCCCCTTCCATCGGGGGGTACTCGCCGGTGATAAGACCAATTTTCATACAAACGTGGTGCGTTCCTTCGACTGCACTCAGGACAAGGGTGCGTGATCCGTCGCCATGCTTTTACGCAACACGAAACACGCACCACTTTTATTCCTGAAGTTTAGAGTTCAGAGCTAGAGGGTTTTCCAGAGTAGTTCTTTCCAGCTCTCTCCTCTCGCTCTAAACTCCAGTTATTCTTCATCCAGCGAGATTTCGTAAGGGGTAGGGATGGGATGTCCGCGCCATTTGAGCAGACGAGAGGCATAAGCCCGTTTGAGGGTTTCCCAATCAGACTTCTTTTGCTCGCCCTTGTGCTCTTCCAGGGGATTCATCACCATGTCCATCAACTGTTGGTCAGAAAGTTTATGTAAAGCTAACAGGCCATCGCGGTATTGCGGCCGCACCCGGTCTACATCCGGCGGCATCCCTTCCTCAATGGTACGAAGCAATACCGGTTCCAACCCCTGCCCGGAGACTTCTGCGATCTCCTTCAGGCGGTGATAAACTCTATCGGGTAAAGCAATGGTTACATAGTGAGCCACCTGATCTTCCCTCCATAAAATGGCGCATCACGCGAGTGTAAAATTCTCCAACCTGTCTACCAAAACCGCCTGCCGATGCAACGCCCGCAAACGGGTCAAATCTTTCACCTTCTGAATCGCTTCTTCCAATTCATCCGGCAGTTCGCCAAAACGAAGCGACAGGGTTTCAATGATGGTTTCTTGCAACCCTTCCTGTCGCCCTTCCTGCAACCATTCGCGGACGATTGTGCCCATAACCTTCTCTCCTACACCGGGTAGACTCTGCATGACAGCCTGCCGCAGTTCGTTGCTGGATACCCGGTTGCTCACATAAGCGATATAACGCAAGCTGGTTTCCAAAAACTGCAAAGCTGTCTGTTGTGGAACCAGATGAAACAGTAAGCGGATGATTTCGGGTAGATGGTCTACTTCTTCCCGGTCAATTGCCAACTGCATGGTGTACCAGACAACGCGCCAGAGTAATGCATCTTTGAGCGCGGCCGCGTCAATCTCGGATAAATCTACCAGTTCGTACTCTAAATCGGGCCAAAACCGTCGCAAAGGTTCCGGGCCTGTATACTGTGAACGAAACTGGGTAGGAATGTGCCACGGCTTACGACCCTGATAAATCAGTATGGGAATGATAACAGATATTGGCTTTTTTGGCGTATTTCGCTCCTGCGTATCCCAAATATTGAGTTCATAACGCAAGAGTTGGCGGAAGATTTTGCGGGTGGGATAACTTTTATGTTCAAAAAGCAGGTAAACGGCCGCGGCCGCGTTTCCCTCGATATTCACTCGATAAAGCAAATCAGAGAAAAACTCTTCCAACTCTGGTTCTACAAAGGAATCCTTTTGTAGCTCCAATGTATCCAGATTCAGCTGTTGTCGTACCTCGGCGGGTAGCGTGTGGTTCAGAAAATCACGCACCACCTCTGGCCGCGAAAACATCTCCTTGAAAAACTTGTCATGAGGATTACTAATTTCGCTCATTCTGTACCACCCAACAAAAGATTTTGTCGCACCAGTTCCGGCATGGTTCAAGTTACCCTTACAGAATGACAACAACGGATGGGAGGAACAAACGGATTAAGATCGGATTCGCTCCTTCCTCAAATTCGTTGTTGTAACCGCAAACTGTAAAGCTAATTTCTCACTGTTTTGAACCGTGCCCCAGTTCCAATAACCAATATACCAATAACTAATACACTAATAACCGGCTGGCCTCAACCCCGATTTCAACACTTCCCAATGATTCCTCACCCTCTGCCAGCGCAACTCTCGTTTGTGGCCGAGGATACCTTTGGTTGCTTCCAGCCCCAACTGCCAGGCGTATTGCAGTAACAGGAAAAAGCGCAGAATCGCGGCCGCGCCCGCCCCAAAATATTTACGGTAATAACGTAACTTGGCCCGCTGGAAATAAATATGTTTCCGTGCCCCGGCCTGCTCACTGCTCTTGCCTTCATAATGAATGATGAGGGCTGTGGGCAGATAAACCACTTCATACCCGGCGGCTTTAATCCGTTTACACCAATCTAGCTCTTCCGAATACATGAAATAACCCACATCCATCATCCCCGCCCGATCAATCGCTTCCCGGCGTACCAGCATACACGCCCCCATCACCCAATCCACCGGGGCAATCTCATCGTCGGCGATGTCTTGGGCGTAGTAGTCACGCAAAATCGAGGCGGGAGCATGTCCCTGGAGCCAGGTGGCCTCAAAGAAGCCGGTGATCAGATGGGGAAAGCGGCGGCGTGAGGATTGGATCGAGCCATCGCCATAACGCAATTGGGGACCGATGACGCCGATTGTGGGGTGGGCATCCAGGTAGGCCATCATGGTGGGTAGGGCCTCTCCCACTACAACGGTATCGGGGTTGAGGAGCATGATAGCGCGGCCGCGAGCCACCTCCATGCCCATGTTGTTACCCCGTGGGAAGCCCACATTCTCATTACAAGCGATGAGCCGTACCCAGGGGAACTCCTGCGCCACCATCACGGGGCTGTCATCGTGGGAATGGCTATCCACCACGATCACTTCCAGGTTGAGAGGCCCTTTGCCTTTTTGAATGGAATCAAGACAGTTGCGGAGCAGATCACGCACGTTCCAACTGACAATAATAATGGAGAGGTCTAACATGGTGTGGTGCGTGTTTCGTGGTGTGTGGTGCGTGGAATAAAAAGGGGATGCAACACGCACCACGAAATTAACGGTTCAGCTTATTACCAAATAATCGAAGCGCGTTTTCTGTCGTTTGTTGCTCTAATGCGGGTACATCTAAATTCCGCACCGCCGCCAGCCGTTCCGCCACATAGGCCACATAGGCCGGTTCGTTGCGCTGGCCCCGTTTCTGTTGCGGGGCCAGGAATGGCGCATCCGTTTCTACCAGCAGGCGGTCTAACGGCACTTGCCCCGCCACCCGGCGCAGTTCATCCGCCTGTTTGAAGGTGAGCGGCCCGGTAAACCCCAGGTAAAACCCCATGTCCAGCACCTGTTGGGCAATTTCCCAGGTGGTAGAGAAGGAATGGAGCACCCCCGGACGCGCCAACCCGTTGAGGGGGGATTGGCGCAACAGCCGCACCACATCCTCATCCGACTCCCGGTTGTGGACAATGACCGGCAAACCCAGTTCGTGGGCCAGGGCCAGTTGGGCGGAGAAGGCTCGATGCTGGACTTCTTGGGGGGAGCGCTTCCAGTAATAATCCAGCCCAATTTCCCCGATGGCGACCACTTTGGGGTGTTGGGCGAACTGGCGCAGGTCGTCAATCCAGCTATCTTGCCAATCGGCGGATGAGTTGGGATGCACCCCCACGGCCGCAAACACACCGTCGTACTGTTCCGCCAGGCGCAGGACGGTAGGGCAGTTGTCCCGGTCAATAGCGGGAATGATGAGGCGGGTGACCCCGTTCGCGGCCGCGCGCGCCACCACCTCATCCCGGTCAGGGTCGAAACGGTCAAAATCCAGGTGGCAGTGGGTGTCTATGAGCATGGGAACTCTAAAAATGGTTAATGGTTAATGGTCAATAGCCAATTGTCAATAACCAATCACTGTTCACTGTTTACTGTTCACTGCTCACTGGTTACTGCTCACTGTTTACTGCTCACTGCTCACTTCATTCCCCGAGTCCTACCGCATCATCGTATCCGGTATCCGTACCGCAATCACTTCACCGGTGGCCGTTTCGACATCATTGGCGGTGAGGGCCAGGGTGATGGTGAGTTTGCGCCCTTTTTGTTCTTTCACGCGGGCACGAACGGTCAGGGGTACGCCGAGTGGGGTGGGCTTGAGGTAGTTGACGTGCAGTGAGCCGGTGACAAAGCGCAGGGTGGAACGGTCGAGAGCCTCACCTTCGCTCTGGATGGTCGCGGCCGCGGCCGTCGCCATCGCATGACAATCCATAATCGAGGCGATGAGGCCCCCGTACACAAAACCGGGCACAGCGATGTGATGCGCTTTGGGCAGATAGACTGCCACCGCTTCATCCCCGTGCCAGGTACTTTGAATGTGCAGGCCGTGATCATTCAAGCGGCCGCAACCATAACAATGAGCAAATTCGTCAGGGTATTCTTGTTGGATGTAGGGTTGCATAGGAAGGAACTCGTGGGAACTGTGAGGAACTGAGGGAACTCAGCCCTGATGGGTGTATTGGCTGAGGAACTCCTCAACGGTAAGACAGGTGAACAGGTTTTGGGACGCGGCCGCGTTTCGTACAAACTTCCGATTATTTGACACCATCACATCGGCCTTGCCGCGATAAGCGATGAGAAAAATACCCATATCTTCACTGGGTACAGAGGGAAATTCACGCGATACATCTATCAGATCATCTTCCGTGATTTCGACCATCTCAATCACAAAATCTTGCCAGATTCGGGCCAACACACCACCCACCCAGCGACGCCCCCCAACTCGGCGACCAACACGACGTATCTGTTCTAACAATTCATCCGAAAACAAAAGAGTGAATTGCTCTGGATGATCCCGTAAGAGTTGTAACAGATTGGTCGAGGGTGATTGAGGGTGTAGGTAGCCCCAAATAAAAATATGTGTATCTAATAAAACACGCATCACGGTTATTGCTTTGCCCCATAACGCTCTTGAGCTATCTCACGTTTGACATCTTGAACTAACTCAATAAGTTTTTCTTCTGTATCGTAACCAGCGGTATCCAGTTTAAACCGAAATTCGTCAGTGAGAGCTTCAAATTCCTCGTCTGTAAGTGGTTCTAACTCCTCTGACTCAGGGTATAACACGATAATGCGAACCTGAGTATGTTCGGGCAGGGGCAACGGGCGATAGGTGCGGAGCAGATGATCTTTGCCGACCGTTCCTACCAGTTCAATCGCTTTCAGGGGAGTTTGCGTTGTGGTTATCATCATTCACCTCGTTTATTCCTGCCCCAAGTATACTGCAAAACCAACTAAAAAAGACTGCCGCAGTTTCTCAAACTGCGGCAGTCTCTCAGTCTCTCAGTCTCTCAGTCTCTCAGTCTCTCAGTCTCTTAGTTTCTTAGTTTCTGAGTCTCTCTTTACGCCAACCCCGCAATCCTCTGCCCATCATGCAAAATGGCATCCACCCGGTCTTCGTGGGTGGTTTCGCAGTAGATACGCAGGATGGGTTCGGTGCCGCTGAAACGGATGAGGAGCCAGCCGCCGTCTTCCATGAGGAATTGGAAGCCGTCAATGGTGAGGACCCCGGTACACTTCAAGCCGCCGATGGTGTCAGGCTTCGCGGCCGCGACCCTGCCCTGCACTTCTGCCCTTTTCGCCGCCTCAAACGGGGTATCAATCCGGCTGTAGAAATGCGCCCCCACCTTCTCAAACAACATGTCCAGCAGTTGCGATGGCTTCTTGCCCGTGCGTACCATCATGTCCAGCAGATACAATCCCGCCAGGATGCCATCCCGCTCCGGCACATGCCCCCGGAAGGCATAACCGCCGCTCTCCTCACCACCGATCATCGCCCCCACTTCCATCATCTTCGGCGCAATAAACTTAAAGCCGACACCCGTCTCATGCACCGGCACATCATACAATTTGCCCAACTTGTTCAACATCTTGGTGGTGGAAATAGTCTTGACGATGGGGCCACGTTCGCCCCGTATCTCCAGGAAATAGTAACCGAGCAGGCCATAGACGCGCAGTTGGTCAATAAAGTTACCGTTTTCGTCACCAAAACCCACCCGGTCGGCGTCACCATCGTTGATGATCGCCACATCCGCACCCAGTTGGGTGACGAAACTCAGGCCGTGATCCACATTCGGGGGGATGGGTTCGGGGCGGCTCATGTGGGGGTAGATGGGGTTGCGTTCGTTGTGGACTTCGTGGATGGTGGTTGCCCCTTCGCCCAACAAGCGAGGGAACCAGCCCGCGCCATTGCCCCACATGCAATCCACCAGCACACTGAATCCGGCTTTGCGGATGGGTTCGACATCAATGAGGCGGTGGATTTGTTCGATGTAGGCGGGCGCGGCGTCAAATTTTGTTACCAGGCCATCGCTCATGGCGTCGTCCAGCCGGAGCCGTTTGACACCGCTCATATCCGGGGGGATGAGGCTCTCGATGGTTTTGAGGTCATGGGGGGGAATGGCCCCGCCGTTGGGGTCGCGCACTTTGAAGCCACAATCCCAGGGTGGGTTATGGCTGGCGGTGATGTTGATCGCGCCGCCGGACTGTTTGGCGAAGGCTGAGTATGAGATGGTAGGGGTGGGGGTGGCCCCATCGGTGAGCCAGGTATGAATGCCATTGGCGGCGAGGACTTCCGCGGCCGCGGCCGCAAAAAACTCCGCCTGGAACCGCTTATCATGCCCAATCACGGCCCCCTTCTCCGCCAGCCCCTGCTGGTGCAAAAAGGTGGCAAACCCCTGGGTACAGCGGCGTACATTATCAAAAGTGTAGTCGTCGGCGATGCGGCCGCGCCATCCATCCGTTCCAAATTTAATATCGCTCATCTTTCCTCCATAATCGGTGTAAATTCGTTGTGATTATCCAGGGAATAACCAGTTCGTTATTGGTCATACTGTCAATGGGCATAATCTGACATTTTTCGCCCTGTGCTTTATCGCCGCGTCGGGTGTATCCCTGGCCCCCCACCCCTAACCCCGCCCTGGGGCGGGGAGCGATTTCCGGCGTGGTTTCCCCTCTTCCCTCTGGGATCGCAGGGGGATAGGTTTTCCGCCAGAGCTTACCCAATTTGTTGCCACCAACAAAATGTCATTTTATGACTCTGGTGGTAAGTATATTATAGACTTCAAGAAGTTATTGCTCGTCATTCTGGAATTGGAAATACCGTTGCTGGTCAGTGCCTACCCAATTAGGGTTGAGGCTGGCCTGGATATGAGGCACGATGATACCTTGCTCAGGTTGAATCGTGTAGCGGCCCAATAGGCGGTGTAGGGGGATTACATACTCGGAGTTCCCCGCCCCAGGGGCGGGGAGTTTTTTAAGGCGGGCAAAATCGGGGGCTTTTGTTGTTTAAATGATTAATCGGGTAATGAGTTGATTCGCCCATTCTCCTACGAAAATGTAGGGCGATTTGGCAAATCGCCCGGACGATTTACCAAATCGTCCTACAGATTTTCATTCATCTTGGTGTGCCGTAGGCTTATGGGGAACTCCTACGAAAATAGCCACAAATACTGGAAACACGGATAGGGAGAAACACGGATGGGGATGAAAATTGTGGCGTCATTTTCATCCATCTTGGTGCGCCGTAGGCCCATGGGGAACTCCTACGAAAATGTAGGGCGATTTGGCAAATCGCCCGGACGATTTACCAAATCGTCCTACAGATTTTCATCCCTCTTGGTGTGTCAAAGGCACATGGGAAACTCCTGCGCTTTCCGGCGGGAAGGGGAAACACCAGGCGTGCCGGTTATGGAGCGCGGCCGCGCTCCATAACCGGCACAGGAGAAAGTTCCCCGCCCCTGGGGGTGGGGTTAGGGGTGGGGAGCCAGGGACTCACCCTTGCCCCTGATGTTGCCGATACCAGGCAACAGTTTCCTGAATTGCCTGCCGATGGGGAGTAACCCCATTGCCAAATTGCTGAGCAAAACGGCTGTGATCTACCTGGTATGGTTCAGCAAATTCATAATACATCTCTTTCATTTCCCGCACCACGGGTTGGAACAACCCTACCAGAGTCAGGCCGAGCGGGCCAATGGTACGAATTTTGATCGCATGCCCCATTTCCTGGGCCACCAGATCCACAAACTGGCGCGTGGTAAGGGTTTGATCGTTGGGAATGTGCCAGGCCTGTCCATAAGCGCTTTCTTGTTGGCTCAAGGTGATGAGGGCACGGGCAAAGTCGCGGATGTAGGTGTAGGTGTGAGGCAGGCCAATATCCCCTATGAGGTTGACAGCTTTACCTGCGAGCGCGGCCGCGAAAAACCCTTCCCCCACTGCTGAATTCGTCACCCGGGGGCCATAAAAATCTGAGGCCCGGCCAATGACAACTGGCACCCGATTCTGGCGATGCGCGTCCAACAATTGGGTGGCGATCTGGGCACGGGTACGGCCTTTATGGCCGGTAGCGGCATAGGGCAAACCTTCATGCAGGGGCTGACCGTGCGTAGAGCCGTACATGTAAAGATTGTCACCAAAAACAAGCTTTACCCCCAAGCCGGACAACCCCTGGATCACCCCCTGGATAAGGGGGGGGAATTTCTCCGGCCACTCTGTGTAAGAGGGCTGAGCACAGAGGAATACAGTTTTAGCCCCGGTACAGAGCCGGGCCACATCGGCTGGATTGGTAACGTCGCCAGCCACGATTTCCACAGAGGGGGGCAAAGGTTCGGGAGCGCGGCCGCGGCGGTTCACTAACCGCACCGGCAACCCCTGAGCAACCAATTCATCCATAATCGCCAAACCAAGCTGGCCTGTTCCTAAAATCACATGTTGAGGTATAGCTAATTGCGTCATTGCCAAAACTCCATAAAAAAGGTACGCGTTCAGTTTCCTGGGAAAATGACCTTCTGAAGGTTTCTGTGTAGATGTTGCCCCGTGGTACAAACCTTTGGAAGGCTGAACAGTTACACAAAAGAAGTGGACTGTGGATAAATCCGTTGACCAGGCAATGACGAATCTACACCTTGACACAATGTCAAAGTCAAGAGGCAAAATAGGGTTATAGGAAGGGGAAAAACGGAAAAGGGACTTGTTTACGGCTCACCACCCACCACCCACTACCGACCCAGTTTATTCTCCGCGATGGGTATTTGTAACTCGACAATAGCTGAAGGAACGGGCTGACCATTTTGGTGTACAGGGCCAGAGAGGTGATATTCACGGAGGGGGCCAGTGATGATGTGATTATGGGTACCGACATAGGTAAGTAGGGCCAGGATAGCCGGGGTTATGTCGCGGATGGGGCCTTCATAAATGAGCGCGGCCGCAAGATCAGCCCCTGGTAACTCCCGTAACACCATCGAATCAGAGGTAATTTGGGTTGTCGGCATTACCGGCAAGGCAACTTCTACATCCAGGTCTGTTTCCCGGTACTCATCATTGTGATACAGCGTTAATTCGGGGCCGACCGGCACAATGTGGAGATGTTCTACCATTGCATACAGATGTTCATACATTGTCTGGCAATAGTAAGTCATCTGCGCTATATGGGGAACTACCTGTCGCCAGGAAACGACAGTCTGGGGAACCAATGATTTAACGACTGTTTCATAGGGGGAGGGAATGCCTTCCTGCTCAATTTGCTGTAATCGAGTCTCAACGCTGGCGAGTTGGCTCTGTTTTTCCTGTAACTCCCGCGTAATCTCCGCCTGCCGCAATTTCAACATGCCACGCAACTCCAGGGCTGGCACTGTCTCCCCCCGGTTCAACAGATTGGCTACCTGCTCCAGGCTAAAACCCAACCCCTTGAGGGCGATGATACGATGCAGGCGGGCCAACTGCTCAATGGTGTAATAACGATAACCCGTCCACTCGTCTGTCTGGCTGGGTTTGAGTAACCCCATCTGGTCATAATGGCGCAACATGCGGGTAGAGACCTGACCCAATTTAGAAAAGTCACCAATTTTGAACACGGAACTTAATCTTTTACAAACCCTTAGCGATTTGCTGTGGCCGGTCTCTTGACCGCACCACCCAACTTAATTTTGAGCGAACCCAAAGCATCCAGGGGAAACCAACTAACCGCCCAAAGGCTAAAGCAAGAACAGATTGATCAAGATAAGTAAGATGAACATCGCGGCCGCGAGGGTGAAGACTCGTCGTAAATCTTGCAAAACATAAGTGTATTCCTGCCGCAACTCTTCTTCCGTTGAGGAAGTAAACGACTTGGAAGGAACTGGTATTTTGATAACGGGAGTGGCCGATTGATCTGCCTTAGGGGGAGTGGTAGAGCCTTGCGGCCGCCGTACGCGCCGTACTTTTTTACCGGTAGTCATGAAAAACCCTCGTGTACAAAAATGTAAGTCTTGGGGTTTCCTGGGGCAACGCTATCTGTATGGGCTGGCCTTGTGCCTGCCCAGTCGAGGGCAACCACAAGGGGTTCCCTACCAAATGGTGTCAACCCCTTGAATGTATCTTCTCAATAAAGTGGGGTGAAGTTGGTTGAGCCTGTCGAAACCAACGGCCTGCGACAAGCTTGGGCCTTGTTTGCCCCGAAATATTGAGAAGATACCCTTGAATTCCCAAAGAACCCAAAATGCTACTTGTAACCGTTCAGTTTAGGACTTACGCACGATGGCCGGTCTCCTGACCGTGCCACCTATTTTATTTCCGAACGATTACTAAGTTGTGTAAATTCATCCACCATAACCGGGCGTAAAACGATCAGGCTATGGTGACAAAGGCCGTTAGCCTATTGTAACCCATCTCATCCATCACGCATCCTATACGGTTCACCAGGGGGATGGCATACTCGGATTTCCCCCACCCCTAACCCCGCCCCCAGGGGCGGGGAACTTTTTAGGAGCCGTTTTTCGCGGGCGAGTGCCCGCGAAAAACGGCTCAAACTATTTTTTTCCCTTCTGGCCGGGAATCGTTAGGGTAGTGGGTTCATTGGGGTGAGTAGGCAATCGCCCCATACGGTTCACCAGGGGGATGGCATACTCGGATTTCCCCCACCCCTAACCCCGCCCCCAGGGGCGGGGAACTTTTTAGGAGCCGTTTTTCGCGGGCGAATGCCCGCGAAAAACGGCTCAAACTATTTTTTTCCCTTCTGGCCGGGAATCGTTAGGGTGGGGGTTTCCGGCAACAAACTAAATGTAGGACTTATGCGTTGATGTACTAGTACAAGTTCCCGGAAGTTCGTGACATGTTTTTGGTTCGTAGTAACTGCTTTAGCAGTCCAGCATAAGACAACTAAAGTCGTTACTACTGGAGTTTAGAGCGAGAGGAGAGAGTAAGAGGAAATTACTCTGGAAAACCCTCTAGCTCTGGCTCTGAACTCTAAACTCAAATTACTACAAACCTATTAAAGACTTCCGTAAAGCTGTACTAGGGTGTACTGGCCTCGAGGGATTGGGTTTCGGCGAGGTCGGCAAAAACAACGATGCGTTTGTTATTAACCTGATAAGGGTAACAGGAGATAAGTGTGGCACTGGCGTAATCTGTTGGCTCCATCACCGATACTTCCGTTGGCTCCACAACTCGGATCTCTCGCACCACATATACGTAGGTCTGGACCTCGGTGGAAATGAGGATTTCATCACCCGGCTCCAACTTATCCAGATGACGAAAGGTTTCGCCAAAGATGTCGTTGTGAGCCGAGAGAACCATATTACCGTTTTGCCCCGGCTGTGAGGAACTGATATGATGACCAACCCCTTTCTTCAATTGTTCCCAATCATCCCCGGCTACGATCACCCGGTTCACCCCAATGGCCGGAATCTCAATCAGGCGTGCCTGTTCCGGGCCAGGTGTGGGAATGGGCGGGGGAACATAAGCATTGACAAATGGGCGTAGATGTTCGGGAATATCACCCGCCTCGCCCTCTTCAGGGGGACGACCGGCGACCGGGGGGCGGTGACCACTGGGCAAAATGACAACACCAATGATTGGGGTGGGAACAGGTGTGGGTAAGGCCATGGCCAGGCTGTCATTTTGTTGCGCGGCCGCGACCTCAGCGTTTAGCTCCTGCCGGGTAGTCCACAGGGAAAGTAACACCAGTAAAAAACCAACCATCCCTATAATTTCCACAAAAAGCAACAATTGATTGAGGATCCAACGTGATTGGACGCGCCGTCGGCGCGGGCGTTCACTGGTCGTTTCCGGCGTACCGTTTTCTGGGGTCAGGGCGTAATGACGAAGGGCACCATTGGGGATAAGACGCGGCCGCACCAAAGGCGGGGGGGTGGGGTGTGGGGCTGGCAAACCGGCCACCTCCACCACACGTCCAGCCTGCTTCAGGCGCAGTAGTCGCTGTTGCCGGGACGCCCGCTTCTTCCGGTACAACACCGACTCCAACTCATCTACGGAAAGTTCATCTACCTTACGCCGATCAGTCATAGGTTGACAGCCCCTGGGTTGGGCAGAGTACCAATAATCATAAAACGAAAATGTAAGCGTTCAGTCAGGTTACATCAATGGATTAAGAAACAAACGGATTTTCCACAGATCCCCTTTAATCCGTTCCTTTCTCAATCCGTTGATGTAGCCAAAACGGCATAAAACCGTCTCTGAACTGAATGCTTACAGGGCAATTTTGTAAAGCGCCCGTAGGACAATTTACAAAATCGTCCTACAGATTTGTAAAGCAAACCTGAACCATGCTGAAAATCGTCAATCGTAAAAGCGCTATTTAGTCAGCGGATGGTTAGCGATGTAACCATGGCTTTATCGTCTATGGGGTCGCCCGATGGGTTAATGACAGGGGTACGTTGCAGGGAAGTTCGATCATATAGGCCGACGATAACAGTGTAGTCACCCGCGGCCGCGTCAGTCGGCAAAGCCAATTGATGTATTTGTACAACAATGTCGCCCATTTGCCAACCCCCCGAAGGAACATCCAACCGATCTTGTTGCCCGAGAATACTGTTATCTGGGCGCAAAATTTGGGTGAAAAATACGATATCGGTCGTAAAAGCCGGGGGAACAAGGGGACCAACACGGATGGGATCCAACACCTGCCACCAGGACATCAGCTCCACCACATCCCCTGGTTGGGCCGGGTTGTGACTCCAGGCCACTCCGGTTAGCGCAATGGCCCCCTGAAAATTAACCGCTTCAGCCAACCGCGGCCGCGTTCCTGGCCTAAGCGCATATACAGAAAAATAAGGGTCGAGATCATCGGGGCGCAGGTCAAATTGTTGTTGATATTGAACATAGGGGGCAAAGGCCGGATGTAAGGGGGTAGATGAGGGCACGATGAGGGTGGCGGCCGCATCACCAGGAAAAATAAGGCCTAACCGGGCATCTACCCAACGTGTGGGTTGTTCTTTATCGGCCAGTAGCACCTGGGCAATGGAGGGATCATGAGCCGGGCCAGGATAAACTGTGGAAAAAACGAGGGGCTGGGTTGCGGCCGCGGTCTCATTCACCTGGGCCACGGCCTGCACCAACGTATGCTGATAAGCGGCCCGTACCTCTGGGTTCTCACCCCACCGTTCAAAATAATCCCGCCCCGTAATGAAGCCCGAAATAACCAACACCACCCCCCAGAAGAACACCTTTTTATATCCGCCCCGTTTGCCCCCACCCGGTCGTTTACCCCCTGCCATAACTGGCTCACTACCCACTTTCTCCCCTACCCAGACCAGACCAAGTGCAGGTAACAACATCAGTGGCGTCAGGGCGGCCAGGTTGCGCGTGGTATTGGCCGTGGGGCCAGTCACCAGGGAGGGAGCAATGCCTACCATCAGCCAGAGGAGAATGAGGGCATAGGCCGGTTGCCGCCAACGCCCCAGGCAAAGCGCCAGCCCAATGAGACCAAACAGCCCCATCAATCCATCAAAAACGGGGCGGCCAGGAATGTTGTACGCCAGGAATTGATCACCAAACCCCGGCACAATAAAAGCGGCCAGCCCTCGTCCGATATTACGCAGTAGGGGAAGGACATCCCCCTCGCGTAATGCCTGCAAGGTTCCATCCAACATTTCCAGACGCGTTTCCGCATAAGGATTCGTTTGGAGATAAACAAACATGGGGATAACCAGCAAGCCTGCCAGGAGTATCCCCCCCAGCACAGGTCGCCAGCTTCGCCAAAACCACGCTCGATGCCACAAAAAGAGGTAGCCCAGGCAGAGAGGGAAGATGAGCCAGGCAACTCGCGCCGCCAGGTAGGTATGGAGCATGAGGGCAATAAAGAGGGCAAAAGCGAATACGTATAAGGAGAGCCGCCTGACATGAAACTCGCTTCCTGAAAGCGGAGCATCGTTCATACGTAACTGTCTATTCTGCGCCGAATCTTGGACAAGGCGCCAGAATATTAATACGGCCATTGTGGTAAGGAAGGGCAAAACCCCAGCCCGCAACGCTTCCCGGCTAGAGGCAAGGGGCCAGAAGGTAAGGGTCATCACCGCGGCCGCGCCCACTGCCACAATTCTATGACGGCCATTACCCATATCCCTAAACAGATCAAGCGTAAGACGATACGCGGCCGCGATAACCAACACCCCAAACCACACATTGACTAAACGCAGTGCCAGCAAATTTTCCCCACCCCCAGCCATTGTCAGCGCCACCAGATAACTGTAAAGCGGCTCACTGCCATAGTTACGAGGAAAATAAAAGTACCAATCCCCAGCCAGCACCCCCATAGCTTCCACCCCATGATTCGCTTCATCATGGGTCAATCCCGGTGGTAACTCCATCAGTCGGTAGGTGCGTAGAGCCAATGCCAGGAGCAAAATGAGCACAATCAACCAGCGGTTCTTCCACAACATCAATGTTTCACTCTTCTGTGGACTCATTCCAGTTTGTAGGGCGATTTGGTAAAGGGTGTGTTTCATTTCGGTTGAGAGGAAGAAAATAATGAATCGGTGAATTCGTAAATTGTTGAATGATTAACGAGGGGAGCGTCTACCAGGGCGATTACATACTCACCAGAATAAACTCATCCCCCTGACGATTCCCGATTTCGGAAAGGGGGAACCCACTCGCGGCAACCATCGTTGCCAACTGTCTAGCATACAGAAGAGGCAAAGGCCAGGCAAACATATACTTACCACGGTCATAAAGTGACATTTTGTTGGCGGCAACAGCCTGGTAGGTTTGGGCTGAAGACCCATCCCCCTACGATCTCAGAGGGAAGGGGGAGGCGGGGTTAGGGGTGGGGATTAAGGGTGA
>JAGNBF010000043.1:49911-59621 GCA_018004935.1 Chloroflexota bacterium
CGGCGGGCAACCTCTTGCCAGCAGGTAAGACGCAAGCCAAAGGTTCGTATAAGCTGACTCATATCTACAAGGGTATCGTTTTGGTCAAAGCCAGCCAGGAGCGGCCACATGCCTTCGGGTAGGGTAGGTACAGGCTCACCGGGGGCTACGCTCTGCACAGCAACCTCATGACCTAACACCTGGCTGACAACCGCGGCCGCGTCACGGAATGACATCGCTTCTGGCCCACCCAACACAAATCGTTGATTCAGGGCGCGAGGATTGTCCACACAGGCCACCGTAAACCGGGCCACATCATCCAATGAGATAAAACTATGCTTTCGTTCACCACTCCCGATCACTTTCACTGCTTGCCCCCGCACAGCGGGCAAACCCACCACACGCATAGGCCACGATTCCATAAAAGCATTGGGAGCCACAATCGTATAGGCTGGGCCATGTTCCCGTAAATACCGTTCCGTCTGGCTTTTGGCCTGCAAAAAGGGGTGCGGACTTTGTTCCGACGCCATCAGCGCCGATATGAAGATAAATTGTTTGACGCCAGCCAGGCGGGCCACATCAATCAGACGATGGTTCCCTTCTTTATCCACCGTTGTTACATTGTCATCCCCATGGCGCATGACGGAGTTGGCGGTGGTAATGACCGTATCAATCCCCTCACAAGCCCATTCCAATGACAAACGATCTTTCAGATCACCATAAACGGGTTGTGCTCCTTTGTGAATGAGGTCGGTGGCAGAGGTAGCCAATCCTTTCCTGGCTAAATATTCGGCATTGGATTGCGGCCGCACCAAAATTTGCACCTTCTTCCTCTGCGCCAACAATAACTGCGTAATTGCTCCCCCTAATTTCCCTGTCGCACCAATAACGAGAATCATAATGTTTACTCCTTCATCGCAAGAACCATAATGACCAGTCTGGTTAGGAACAGGTCAGGCCAACAAATAGGGCAGAGCCATATCCACTGAGAAAAGTGGGCAATTTGCTGACAAAATGACCAGGCAGGCTTTGTTCGGGTCTTCGGGATTTCAGAAGGTTGATACCATCTTTAGGGGCAACCCTTGTGGTTGCCCTCAACGGAGCAGGCACAAGGCCAGCCCCACCATGTAGCCACACCCCGCGAATTTCCGCAAGAAGCCTTTGTTTTTATGACACGACAATGCCTGTCAGGGAAATGACTTTTCGCTATTTTGAAGAATAAAGGGGTGTTACAGGGTCGTCATAGTCACAAAAATCATATAGTTGGGTGATATGTGTCATAACAATTGGGGAGAACGCACAGCCTTTTCAGGCTGTGCTACATCCGATCAGGCCTCTTCGGCACGTTCGGCCAGGGCAGACCAGCGCTCGAAGGTTTGTTCCAGTTCAGCTTCCAGGATATGAAGCTGTTCAGTGAGTTGTTGCAGACGTTGGTAGTCCGGGCCACTGTTATTGATGGCTCCGGTCAGGCTGGCCTGCTCTATTTCCAGTTCGGCCATACGGTGCTCCAACCGGGCCAACTCCTTTTTTTCGTTGAAGCTGAGTTTGCGGGAGGGAGCTACCGGTGCAGAGGCGGGGGAAATGGGGCGGGAGGGGGTGGGTGTTACCTGATTGGCTAACGCTTCCGTGCGGAATCGGGTGTAGGTGTCATAGGGGGTGGGGTAACGATGGGTTTTCCCGCTGACCTCAAAGCCGATGAGCGAATCCACAGTACGATCCAGGAAATAGCGGTCATGGCTGACCACGATAAGGCAACCCTGAAATTGATCCAGGAATTGTTCTAACACGGCCAACGTCTGGATGTCCAGGTCATTGGTGGGTTCGTCGAGGAGCAAAACATTGGGCTGGCGGACAAGGGTGTAGAGCATGGCCAGGCGTCGCCGCTCGCCCCCGCTCAGGCTGGCAATTTTGGCCCGTTGTTGCGGCCGCGTAAACAAAAACCACTCTAACATTTGGGCCGCTTCTAACCGGTCTCCCTCATCGGTACGAATGAGCGGTGCGGCCTCAGCAATAAAGTCATGCACCATCATCTCATTTTTGAGTACCTCCGCTTCCTGGTCAAAATACCCTAATTCCACAGTTGGCCCCCAGGTGACGGTGCCCGTATCGGCCAGAATTTTGCCCGCCAAAACATTCAACAGGGTGGTTTTCCCCGTACCATTGGGGCCAATGATGCCAATGCGACCACCGGGTTCCATATCCAGGTCAAAATCGCGGAAGAGGGTCTGACCGTCAAAAGTTTTGCTGAGGCCACGGGCGGAAAGCACTTTTTTGCCCAACCTTTTGCTGGCCAATGCCATAGCCACTCGATCTTCACCCAGGTCATAACGAATCTGGCGTAAGGCTTCGACTCGTTCAATGCGGGCACGTTGTTTGGTGGTGCGAGCGGCCGCACTGCGGTGCAACCACTCCAGTTCACGCCGTAAGATACCTCGGCGTTTTTCTTCCGCGGCCGCGAACTGTTCCTGCCGTTGGGCTTGTTTTTCCAAATAAGCGGTGTAATTGCCCGGATACGCCACCAACTCCCGCCGGTCTAGCTCCACAATCCGGTTGGCTACCCGGTCCAAAAAATAACGATCATGCGTCACCATTAGCAAGGCACGGGGCACATCGCGCAAATATGACTCCAGCCAGGCGATGGCATCCGCATCCAAATGGTTTGTCGGTTCATCCAAAATGAGCAGGTCGGCCGGATCTAACAAGGCGCGGGCCAGGGCTACTCGTTTGCGCTGACCTCCACTCAGTTGCCCAATGCGGGCATGAAACTCGGTAACACCGAGTTGGGTAAGAATTGTTTTGGCGTTATTTTCGGCCGCCCAGCCATTGGTGTGATCCATCTCCTGGGTGAGATCCGCCAGACGAGCCAGAAGGGGGGGATGTTGCGGCCGCGTTTGCAATTCCGCCACCACTTGTTCATAGGCCAACAAGAGCTTCATCTGGGGTGAGTCACTGGTAAAAATCTGCGCCAGAACCGTCAGAGTGTCGTCTAGCTCTGGCTCCTGAGCCACATATTGCCGCCGCACCCCTCCCCAGATCACCACATTACCAGCATCAGGACTTTCCCACCCGGCCACCAGCCGGAGCAAGGTCGTTTTACCACTACCATTCACCCCAATCAGTCCAATCCGATCTTCACTATTGATGAGCAGATTAACTTTTTCTAATAGCACCCGCTCACTATATTGTTTACTTACATTTTCTATCGTCACCAGATTCATACCCAAACCGCCCTACCTGAGTTGGCTCTTGGAGATTTTGTGAGGCAGAGGCAGACATGGGGCTTGCCTCTACCATGAATCTCAAGCCACTATGGAATGAGAAGTAAATAACTCGTTCGCTGGGAGTGGCACGGTCAGAAGACCGGCTCGAGCAACCCCGTAAGTCCTAAAGTTATTTAATCGTTGATCTTATAAACCTCAAGGCTACACCACCTGTTTAACCTGCACCATATTCTACCGTAACCAGAAGCCAGATCGGAATTGCGTAAGCGTTCAGTCGGGTTACATCAACAGATTAAAAATTAATCGGATTTTCCAGAGGTTGCCTTTAATCCGTTCCTTTCTAAATCCGCTAAAGTAATCCAAAATGGCACAAAATCGTCTCTGGACTGAACGGTTACGGAATTGGCCTCATTCATCCCCGCAATTCTCAATTTAACCAACGGTTATTGAGATTTAATAAATTAATATCGGTACCGAACTTCCCCACCCCTAACCCCGCCCCCAGGGGCGGGAACTTTTTCTCATGTCATTTTTCGCGGGCGGACGCCTGCGAAAAATGACATGAATGGGGTTTCCCCTGCCCTTCCCGCTGGGATCGCAGGGGGATGGATCTTTCGCTATGCCTGTATTATTTTGGAAAAATTCAAAAACAGTTGCCCGCCAAAAGCACGCTCGAAAAATGGCCCAACCCGTAGAACAGCCTTTCAGGCTGTTCACCCGCTCGTGAAAACAAAAAACGGCAATCGCCCTAGAATGGAAACCAAATCGCTAACGAGAACCATACCAAAGCTATATAATAGAGATAACGATACAGGCTCCACCCTCACCCTCTCGCCAGGGAGAGGGTGCCGGGGGTGAGGGTCTGCCATTGCCTATTCTCATTCCACGCCCGGCGTGGAATGGTTCCGGCGATGCTCTACGTCAAGTAGGACGCAGAGCGTCCCAGAGAGCATCCCCGCGCAGAGCGTCAGGTAACGATATAGCCTCGCGAGAGAAACCGGGGCTTTGTTTAGGCCAACTCATGCCCCACAAAAGAAAAACCCGGTTTCTGATGTGTATAGTTACCCTTTTATTAGGTTCACTGGCTCTTGCCGCCTGCCAGACGGAGACTCCATCATCCCCCTCCCCCACACCCTCTGGCGGGGTTCTGGCGACACCGCTTGATCCGGCCAGTCTGGCGGAGCAGGTACCGGCTCTGGCAACACGGCGGGCAGAGGTCGCGGCCGCGCTCCAGGCCACTCCTCCCATCCTCTTGCTCACCGGGTTGGAGGGAGCCGCCGCCCAAGCCCAGACCCTTGTCCTGCAACATAATGATTTTCTCACTTATGCATATGATGCCAGCACCGGCGCACCGCTACGCAACGAAATCATGGTCGTGCGTCTGGCCCTCCCCAGTGACCTGACCGATAGCAACAACGCCTGTCCCGCGCAAAACTGTTACCGGGTGGAGATGTATAACTACGCGCTAAACCTGACAACCGTAGCTTTTGTGGACGCGGCCGCGAACCACGTTTCCACCGTCTCACACCAGCACAACGTCCAGCCCGAAATCCCCCCTGCCCTCTCCGATCTGGCAGTGGAAATTGCACGCCACGCCCCTGAAGTTCAGGTCGCCCTGGGCGGCACACCGGGCACACCCGTCATGCCCAATGTCAAAACCGCCCTCAATGGCAGTCAATGTGAACGCTCTCGCCACCTCTGTGTGGCCCCCACCTTCATTCTCGGGGATCGTGCCTTGTGGGCCATTGTTGACCTGACTGATGAACAACTCGTGGGCATCCGCTGGACCGAATTAGGACCCAGCGGCCCGGCCACCGTCACTGAACGTGGGCTACAAAATGAAATTGTCTATGCCACCTATTGTCAACAAAGCCACTTCCTCAACCAGGAAGGTTGGGAAATGAGTTATGTGCTAACCAGTTCTGATGGCCTTAAACTCTCGAATGTGCGCTATCAGGGGCAGGTTGTACTCTATAGTGCCAGTCTGGTAGATTGGCACGTCAGCTATTCCCAGCAAGATGGTTTTGGTTACAGTGATGCCGTTGGTTGTCCTATTTTTAGCTCGGCGGCAGTTGTCGCTTTTGCCGGACCAACAGTACAGGAAATCCAGGCAAATGGCACCGTGATCGGCTTTGCCCTGGTGCAAGATTTTCGTAGTCCTGACTGGCCTGTCCCCTGCAACTACCGCTATGAACAGCGGTACGAGTTCTATCATGATGGCCGTTTCCGCGTCGCGGCCGCGAATCTGGGGCGTGGTTGTGGTGATGATGGCACGTACCGGCCCGTTTTGCGCCTGGATATCACCGGTGGTAGTGCAGGCGCACAGGACACCCTGGCCGAATGGGATGGTCAGATCTGGCAACCCTGGACGGCCGAAGGGTGGCAGAGGCAGGATGACCACACACCTTACACCCCAGAAGGGTATCAGTATCGGCTGACAGGTGCGGATGAGCAAGGGTTTTACATTGAACCAGGGCAAGGGCAATTTGCAGATCGCGGCCGCGGTGATAACGCCTTCCTCTACCTCACCCGCACCGATGACGACCACGACGAGGGTAAATCCGACCTGCCCACTCTGGGGGCCTGTTGCAACACCGATTATCAACAAGGACCAGAACAATTCATTACCCCGGCTGAACCCACCAACGGGCAAGATCTGGTAATCTGGTACGTACCCCAAATCGAAAACGAGGCCACCCCTGGCCAAGAATATTGCTGGGCCGACACCGTCATCGAAAACGGTGTCCCCGTTGCCCACGCCTGGCCTTGTTACGCTGGCCCTATGTTCGTGCCCATTCGCTGAGTAACCGCCTTTATCTTATGCGGCGTGATTCCAAAGTCAGCAAACCGCGCCCAGAAAAGTTCCCCACCCCTGGGGGCGGGGTTAGGGTGGGGAAACCGGCGACAAACCTGTCGAAGGGGCCTGAGCTTGTCAAAGGCCGTTGGTTTCGACAGGCGTAAGCGTTCAGTTACCCCGCCCGGCGGGCTAAAAGCCCAGGCCAGCGGCCTTTGTAACCATAGCCCGGTCGTTTTACGTCCGGGCGGGTCTGGCGGATGGATTTATATGACTGAACGCTTACAGCTAACCTGAACCTTGCCCCCAAACCTTATGAAACCTCAAACTCGTCTCACCCTTTATCTGTTCATCCTGGTTATATCAGGGGGATTAGTCGCCTGTAACCTCCAACCCAGCGCTACCCCAACACCCCCCTTACCCCCTGGTTACACCATTGGCCCCACGAATCTATGTCAGGCCACCCCCCAATTTGTCGCCGCGCTCAACTTCGAGCAACCAGTTGTAGATACCACCCAGGAATTAGGTATTGGCCTACTCATCACCGATCTGGCCGACAACAGCCGCATCTACCAACACGAAACCTGGGACGATGCAGGTAAAGTTGGTGCATTTGCTATTGACTGGCTGGGCAATATTTTTGTCGCCCCGGCTCCGGTCATTAACCAGGAACTCAACCCGGTTGAAGAGCAAAACAAGGTGTTCCGCACCGACACCCAAACGGCCGAAATGATATTATTTCTCGATTTGCCCTGGCCCTTGCCCCCCTCGGGTAGTAATCCTTATGGTGTTTTGGGATTAACTTACGATTGTGAGACAAGTAGCCTGTATGTGGCTTCGGTGGCTGGCTCCACCCCGCAAGACGAGGTAGGCGTTATTTATCAGGTGAGTGCCGACACGGGTGAAATTCTTTCCCAACAAGAGAATACGGATGCCCTGGGGCTAGGGGTTTTTAATAGTAGCCAGGGGAAGCGGCTTTATTATGGGGCAGGCCGAACACCGGACGTGTACTCGGTAGCGCTGGATGGTAGCGGCCGCATCATCGGCGAACCTCGTTTAGAATTCTCCCTGGCGGCCCAACCGGGTGGTGCCGATGTCAAAGCCCAACGGCTCCAATTCACCCCCGAAAACAACCTCATTGTCAAAGCCCTCGAGTTCAACTATAGCCTGCAAGCCACCAGCCGCATCGAAAAAACAATTTTCACCTTCCTTTATCAGCCCGAAAGCGATAACTGGTCTTTGCAAGAAATCACCACCCAATAACCCCAAACCCCTTGCCAACAATATACCCTAAACTGCCCAACCGATGCGTTGGGCAGTTTGGTTTTGGCTGTGATCAATCAGCACCAGCAACATCTAACAACATGTGAAACAAAAACACAATAATCCAGGCAGACATCAGTCACATTTCCGATTTTATAACCAAATCCAAACCTTGATCAGTACTCTTAGCCTAATGCTGATAGAGAGATCATTAGATTAAAGTACAGTTCAGTATTGAGGTCGCAAAAAACTACCGTATCACCACTCAGATACTGTTTTACAGTAACGACTAACCCTCTGGAAGGCTGAGCTTATCGAAGCCCGTTTGCCTGCGACAAGCTCAGGCAACGGGCTTAGTCGTTACGTTTTATAAACCTATTGCCCCGAACTGACCCTATTGTCCATAACTTAATCCAGGTTCGCGGCCGCAATACCCAGTCAGCTTTCTCATCTACCTCACCCAGGGTATCCGACTAATCATGTCTGCCTGGTTCATCCAATAGACTGAGCTTATTGTGTCAATTTTTTGGCCTTTTTCTTTACATAGCATTGGGAAGATGCATTAGATAGAGGAGTTAACATGATGAAACCCTTATCCAATTTCAAATCTATTACCCGCTGGTTCGCCATAAGCGCGATCCTGGCTTTTCTGCTCCTGAGCAAAGGGCCAGCCGAATCCATTTCCGCCGCCCCCACGGCGGGAACCATCAGCGGCACGGTCTTCCGCGACTTCGACAGCGACGGTGTGTTTGATGCCACCGAACCGGGCATTGCCGGAATCACTGTCACCGCGGTAGACAACCTGGGCAACACCAGCAGTGTTACCACCAGCAACACCGGCACTTACGCCACTGCTTCCCTGGGCGGAACCAGTGCCCGCATCGAATTCACTCTGCCCGTCAATGGCAGTCTGGATTTCTTATCCCCCAGTGTCGCTGGTGGCACAACCGTTCAATTCATTGATATTTCTGCTGGTAATGTCGCCAATGTCAATGCAGGCTTCCTCAACCCGGCTCAATACAGCATTGCCGCCCCGCAAGTGGTTGTCCCCTACTGGGAACGTGGTGATCAATCTACGAATAACAATCCAGTCATAAGTGGTCACGCCTACACCGCCAACGGCACTGGGGTAGCCCTAAATCCCTACGCCAATGCGTCGCAGGTGGGTACTATCTTTGGTCTGGCTTATCAAACCCAATCCGGGGTTCTCTTTGGGGGAACCTACATTCGGCGGGGTTCTGGGGTTGGCTCAACCAACACCACCGGAGCTATTTACAAAATAAGTGGTACGGGCGCACCAGCGGCTTTTCTCGACCTGACAAACATCGTCACAACTGGCGCCAACCCCCACCCCAATGGCGCAGGGCACAATTTCACGCTCGATACAGCCACCTATCCCCAGGTAGGCAAAATTGGTCTGGGTGATCTGGAAATCTCTGATGATGAAGAGACTTTGTATGCTGTCAATTTGCATGATCGAGAACTAG
The DNA here is from genome assembly GCA_018004935.1 of Chloroflexota bacterium. GTDB lineage: Bacteria > Chloroflexota > Anaerolineae > Promineifilales > Promineifilaceae > Trichofilum. The sequence goes on from JAGNBF010000043.1 coordinate 58,656, forward strand.
TGATCATGCCCTTAACCTTTGACAGTAACGGGCAACCCGTAGCCCCCGCCTCTGTGGACATCTCCACCGTAACCATTCCTATCCCCACAACCTGCGATGACACCGGCCTTGACCCCAACGAACCCGATGCAACCGATTGGCGGCCCTTTGCCCTTAAATTCTTCGATGGCAAACTGTATGTCGGGGGGGTGTGTACGGCGGCTTCGATGATTGCCGGTTTGGATCCAGCCACAGCTACCTTTACCGCCGTCCAGCCCTTCCTGCAATATCTGGATGCCCACATTTATGTGTTTGATCCCGTCACCAATACCTTCAATACGACGCCCATTTTGTCCATACCGTTAGATTACGAGCGCGAGGCGCTTGATGCCGGTTTCACAGTAGCCCCCGGTCAGGATAACGATGCGGAGTGGTTGCCCTGGACAGACCATTGGTTGCCCAATTGGCGCGGCCGCAATACCGGCGGCTTCATCGTAAACGTCAACCCTCAACCCATGCTGGTTGATATTGAATTTGACGGCCGTGGCTTCATGTTCATTGGCCTGCGGGACCGCTTTGGCGACCAGGCTTACGATGACGGCGATCCCGGCCCCTATAACGCCACACCCACAACCCGTCAACGGATGGCGGGCGATCTCTTACTGGCCTGTCTGGATGCCAGCGGAGTCTGGCAACTAGAAAGCGGCGGTGTCGCAGATCGCACCTGTACCAATGGCCTCACTGGCGAATTGCGGACTGCAGGCCCTATTAGCCCTGACTATAATGTAGGCTCACCTTTGCCCGAATTCTTTCACGAGGATCAGTACCGCGAAAACGGCACAACCTCCCTTTACCATGATGAGACATTTTTAGGCACATTAGCCACCCTGTATGGCAGTGGTCAGGTCGTGGGAACAAAATTCGACGCCATGGGTATCTATGAAGGGGGTACTGTTACCTACAACACCGCCAATGGCAACCGTGTCC
>JAGNBF010000044.1:0-8950 GCA_018004935.1 Chloroflexota bacterium
CCGCTGTAACCACGGGTGATTTCTTTGGAGCTAAATTGCAGGCGGCGACAACCGTTTTCTTTGGTCTCCCCTAAAATTTCCCCTTTACCGGCCCAACCCTCGGTCTCATTGCCATCGGGATAACCCCAACTGCGTATTTTGTGATCCACGGTGTCCCGGCTGGCGACCAGGGGGAGCGGCTCCACGCCCTCCGGCAGTTGATCCGTCACAAAAAGGATGGTGACATCCTCTTCGTTGAAGGGACTGCACCAGCCAGGGTCAACATGAGCCGTCATTTCCGTTTGCGTCGCCTTGAAGCGGATACGGACGGTGGAATGGCGCGATGTGTCCGCTCCGGCGAGGCGCAGAAGGTGGGTGCTGGTGGCAATATAACCTTTGGAAGAAACAACAAAACCAGTGCCAACTGGGATGCCGTCAGGTTTGAGGATAGCGACGATGCCGTTGAGCCAGTCCATAGTGAGTCCTTTGATAAACCATAACGCTATCGGTGGCTGAGCTTGTCGAAGCCTGCTGTTGCCTGGGGTTAGCTCATACTATTGCCCTGGTGGGAATAGCCACCGATGAAGGGAACAGGGACAGGCGGTGTTGGGGGCAAGATGTGACGGGCTTAGTTTTACCAGAGGTGGCCGGGTGAGAGCAAGAAATAGCCGGGCAAGGCCACCGTTTGCCCTTGGGTTTGGCCGGTTGGGCATAGAGAGACCGCCCGGCGGTGAACCTTTGGGCAAGGTTTTTCTCCCCTTGTGCCTCTTACCGGTGATAACGGTATAATGTACTGCGTGACATAAAGTGAAAGATGCATGATGCGTGACAGGTTATCCAGTCTGAAGGGTAACTATCCCCCATCATGGATTAACTTACGACTTACGCGCTGTGGCTGGTGTCCCCACCGCGCCACACCGGGCACGGTCAGAAGATCGGCTCGAGCAACCCCGTAAGTCCTAAACTAAAAGGGAGAGTTTCCATGGCCAATGAGTATGATGTTGTTGTTTTGGGTGCGGGGCCAGGTGGTTATGTGGCCGCGATTCGGGCGGCGCAATTGGGGCTGAAAACCGCCATCGTGGAAAAGCAGTGGATGGGGGGTGTCTGTCTGAATGTCGGGTGTATCCCTTCCAAAGCGTTGTTGAAAAATTCTGAGGTGGTACACACCTTAAAACATCGGAGCAAGGAGTTTGGTTTTAGCTTTGACAATCTCCAGATTGATTACAAAGTAGCCTATAGCCGGAGCCGGGAAGTGTCGGATCGGCTGGTGAAAGGGGTGGGGTTCCTCATGCGTAAGAACAAGATTGAGGTGCATGAAGGAACGGGAACCATCACCGGGGCGCACAGTCTGAAGGTGGCCTTGACTAAGGGTGGGGAAGCGGAGTTACAGTTTAAGAACCTGATTATAGCGACGGGCGCGCGGCCGCGGACCCTGCCCGGTGTCAACTTCGATGGCAAACATATCATCTCCTATCTGGAAGCCATTATGAGCGACACCCTGCCCAAACGGGGCGTCATCGTCGGTGGCGGGGCCATTGGGGTGGAATTTGCCTATGTCTGGGCCAACTATGGCGTGGAAACCCACATCATTGAGATGCTCCCCAACCTGCTCCCCCGTGAAGAGCCGGAAGTGAGCAAGGTGTTAGAAAAAGCGTACAAAAAGCTGGGTGTCAACTTGCACACCAACAGTCGCACCGAAAAAATCGAAGTTGTGGGTGATGAAGTCCACGTCACCCTGACCGGCGGCAAAACCATCGTCTGCGATCAGCTCATGTTGGCCGTCAACTTCAAACCCAACACCGAAAACATCGGCCTGGAAGCGTTAGGCTTAAATTTCACCAAAGGTGGAGCCATTGAAATTGACGAGCAGATGCGCACCAATGTGCCTCATGTGTACGCCATTGGTGACGTAGCCACGGAATACCGTCTGGCCCATATCGCTTCGGCCATGGGTCTGGTGGCCGCCGAAGTAATCGCCGGTCATCCCACCCTCGCTCTGAACTACCGGATGCTCCCCCGGGCTACCTACTGCGTGCCCCAGGTTGCCAGTTTCGGCTACACGGAGCAGGAAGCCAAAGATGCCGGGTACGACGTTAAGGTGGGTTCGTTCAACTTCATCGCCAACGGCAAAGCGTTGGGGCTGGGCGAGCGGGACGGGTTCATCAAAATTATCAGTGATGCCCGGTATGGGGAAATCCTGGGGGCGCACATGGTTGGCCCGGATGTGACGGAGTTGTTGCCAGAGCTGACTCTGGCGCAGATGCAGGAGCTGACAGCGGAGGAGATTGCCCGTAATGTCCATGCTCACCCGACGCTAAGTGAAGCGTTGATGGAAGCGGCGCATGGGGTTAACGGGCACGCGATTCATGCGTAAGGGTTCGTAAAAATATAACTTCCCGGTTTAGACCTGACAGGTTTCCGAAAACCTGTCAGGTCTTGACGGAACTTAATCTTTTACAGGCCCTAAGGGTTTCGAGTTCGGAGTTCCGAGTTTTGAGTCTACTGAAAAAAGGAGCCGCCAAGACGCCAAGAACGCCAAGAACGGATGAACTCCAGAGAAAATCTTTGCGACCTTGGCGTCTTGGCGGTGAAAACTCCCCTTTCTTCAGTAGTCTCAGTTTTGAGTTATCTGCAACTCGAAACTCGAAACTTTATTGTGGCAACAAAAAAGCCGCTCAAAGCGGCTTGGAGAAATGGGCGGTATAAGACTTGAACTTATGACCTCTACGATGTCAACGTAGCGCTCTAACCAACTGAGCTAACCGCCCTGACAGGATGTATATTTTACCATTGTTGTGGCGAAGGGCAAGTTTGAAAGGGATATAACCATTGATGGCTGAGATTTTGACCTGACAGGTGATAAAAACCTATCAGGCATCGGCTAAAAATGAGGGTGTATCCGTGGCAACTTGCCCTGGCAATCCGGTATGGCCAAACGGCGGCGACGACCCAAAACAGAAAAATCAGGGTGGGGTACGCGGGATGTCTTGCTCGCGGCCGCATTGTTCCTGCTCTTTGCCTTTTTCATCCGCGATGCCACAGGGGTTCGTCATGGCCTATTGGGTAGTTACCTGTGGGCAACGGCCTTTATCATTACCTTCCTCATTGCCTTACAACGAAATGCTCGTTACCTGCTTCCGGCAGAAGTGCCTAATTCGCGCCAGGAAGCCTTTTTATTGCTGTTGCGGTATACCTTCCGCATCATGTTGCCGGAACGTTTGCGCCGCATGTTAGGTATTCGGGGGTTCGCGGCCGCGCCCCGCGAATTGTCCGAAGGGTTTGCCCGGTTGGGGATTGGCTTTGTAGATAGCCATATCGCACTCGTTTTAGTGGAGGGAACCCAGCATCGCCGGGCGGCTGGGCCGGGGTATGTCAAGTTAAACCCTGGCGAATCTATCCGGCATGTGATTGATTTGCGGCCGCATGTCCGAACTTTACCCGTGCCCGCGACTACGCGTGATGGCCTGAGTGTGGAAACAACCATCACCGTGGTCTTTCAGGTGCGGCAAAACCGGCAAGAATGGGGTTTGTCTTCGCCTGAAGGCATACCAGCCGAACATGACATTATTTACCCCTATGCTCAGGAAGCCATTTTTCGTATCAGTTATGCCATTGGTATCACGGAAGATGATGATGAGGTATTTTGGACAGAGCGAATTGCCCCGGTTGCGGCCGCGTTGTTGGTGACCGTTCTCTCTCGGCGGACGTTGAACGAGTTATACGAGTATAACGATGCGGCCGCGATGCCCCTCGACATTATAAGTCGGGAAGTTCAACTGTTATTAGATGATCAGCTGACCCAGATATTTGGTCGCTTGCACACCGGCGAAGGGGCTGTACAACTGTTAGCTGTCAGTGTGGGGCAAATTTTCCCCCCCCTCGCTGTGCTCAAACAGCGCATCGCCAACTGGCAAGCCGAATGGGAGCGACGTATTTATTTGGAAAAAATCCGGGGTAATGCTCAGGCTATGCTCCGGAGTCGTGAGGCACGTGCCAAAGCCCAACTGGAACTTATCGAACAGATTATGAATAACATTGAAACCCTGAATCACACGCAGGATTTGAGTCTGACGGATATTGTTACGTTACGGGTACTGGAAACGATTGAACAACTGAACCAAAACAATGAAGCCCAGGCGGAAATTCCTAATCGGGTGTTATTGACGATCTCCCAAATCCGGGGCTTTTTGCGTGAACCCTAATTCTGAACGGGTAGAGGTTTGAGCCAGCGCAAGAGGTATAACCAGCAAGCATCAAATCTGTACCCTATCTTTAAGCTCATGAGAAACAGCAATCAATCATCAGCCATGCAGTTCCCAATCGAATCGGTTGGTCTGTTCCTGCTGATTGTTGCTTACTGGTTATTTGCCTGGCACTTTGAGAATATCAGCACTGATCCCACCCAATCCTACTTTCTCATCTTCTGGGGATTTTTTACGGCTATCCTGCCGCCGCTGGATCTGTTTACGCCTATTCTGACCCTGGGTATTGAATTGTTTTCTCCGCGTGTCTTGCGCCATTTCATTCCCCTGATAGTGGCCCTTTGGGTAGCCCGGCGCACGACGGTGGGGTTAGTACGAATCCTCTTCGGTTTTTCTCAAGATAGTGACGCCGACAGTTACCTGACACGGCTTCAGGGCGTAACGCCTGTTCGCGCCACTACCGTAAATGTACCCGCCAGCACCCGGTCTGGTCGTACCTTATCGCCGCTGATTCAATCGTTTCTTCAGGCCAGTATCTTTGGGGCAGTGGGGGTTGTTCTGGCCATTATTACCCTGTTGGCTCAGGCCAGAACCCAACCGATTATTCCGTTGCCTGTGCCTGTGGAACAGCTTTTTGGCCTGGGGAGTATTCTTGTCTGGTTTACGGTCTGGCTGATAATCACCCTCTTTTTCTACTTTTTATTCTCCGTGTTGCCGGGGCGGGGTGAAGCTTCTGGTGTGCCGGTACGGCGCTTGCAATTTGAAGAAGATCGGCGTAATAACCCGTGGTTGCGGGTGGGTGGCCCAGGCTCTTTTAAGATTGATACGCATGATGTGATTGTCACCGAGTTAAATGGTCGTTATAGCCGGGTTTTGGGGCCAGGGCGGAATACACTTTTGCCTTTTGAGACTATCCGGGTTGTTTTTGATTTACGCCAGCAAGAGCGCACGGATCCGGTGATTCGGCTTATTACTCGGGATGGGATTGAGGTACGGACTGGACTGATGGTGACTTACCGACTGGCGCAGGGGGAAAGCACTCCCGGAGATAGAACGCCATTACCTTTTGATGAGGATGCGGTGCGTTATGCGGCTTATCAGGAGGTTGTGGGTCAAAATGGGCAGATCAGTAACTGGGAAAAAATTCCTCTGAGCCGGGTAAGAGCACAATTGCTGAAACGGGTGGCGGAAAATTTGTTGGATGAGCTAATTTTCCCAGAAATTGCTTTTCCCGAGCGGGGGCAGGTCAGTCCTCATGAACAGCTTAAGACATTTATCAAACGAGATGCGCAGAATCAGATGAGTTACGCGGCCGCGCCCACCGATTTAACCCCTCAGCGCAAGCCGTTTATTGATTTATTAGAAGTGCAGTTGGCGGCTTTTACTACGCCCGATCCGGTGCAAAATCAGCGGGTGCAATATTGGCAATCAGCCTGGCAGAAGCAACAGCAGGTGTTGGTAGCCGAAGGGGAAGCTCAGGCGTTGCAGGAATTAGAGTTGGCACGGGTTGAGGGTGAATCCACTATGATTGAAGCGTTGGTTCAGGGTTTGAGTCAGGCAAATGAGGAAAGGCAGTTTGGCAACCCCAGGGAAGTGAATCGGGCTTTGGTGGCACTGCGTTTGATTGAAACATTGGAACGATTGGTTGAAAATAGTAAAAGTGTGATTCCCCCTAAGCCACAACTATTACAGCAACTCCATAACGTGCGCCACGCCCTTGATGGGTATACCGATGTAGATTCTGAAGACGGGGCACCCCAGTAAATGTCCATGGAAGAGGTATAGTCTCTGTGAGCCACATCGCCATCAGCCTCAGTTTCCTGCTCAATTTACTGCATCCACCTCTTCCGGAATTGCACCCGTATGATCACCGGGCTGGCCTGGAAGGTCAGTACCAGATCCAGGAACGGATCAAGCAGGTGTTGCGTTATTTGCGGGCGGGACGGGATTATCAGCGGCTGAGTTTGTGTGAGTTTAATTTGGGGCTATCTTACCTGGCAACGAGTCAGAACGCGGCCGCGGAAGAAAGTTTTCATACTGCTCGTTTTCACAGCTCATTGATTAGTGATTACCCGTTAGTCTGCCTGGCTTATTTTGCTGAAGGCCATGTTGTACAAAAACCGGGCCGTTCCCTAGAAAATTACCGTAAAACCCAGCAACGCCTACAAAGATTTAAGGAGTTTTTGCACCCTGGCCGTCCCAATTACCGTCTGACTCTTTTTGTGAGACGATTAGAACAGCAGTTAGAGTTATGGCGGCACCGATTAGATGGATTATTAAGTGCGGCTGTACCCCAACCGGTGATCACGCCCGGTGAGGCCATGGAGCTATTTCAACCCTGGTTTAAGTTAGATGAAGATGCGTTCAAAAGGATTCCTACGGAAGAGCGGAAGCTATTCAAAGATCTTGGTTCTGAAGATTGGGTGCTGGCAGAGACGGAGCAGATAACGGATGAACGATGGTATTATGGTGATTTGTGGATTGTCAGTGAGAAAGATCGGGTGGGTCATATCCGTTTACGGCGACATCCACAAGTAGAAGATAAGGTCTGGTATATGGGGAAGGTGATTGAATGGATTAAAGACGAGTTTACGAATGAGGTCATTTTCCGTACGGCCGAGGAGCGAGATCATTTGGGTATGCGGCCGCGAGATAATATCTCTGGCATCATCATTACCCATTATCATTATCAGGAACGTGGCCTGATTGATTTGGTGTGAGAGGAGTAAACATGAGCGAACACATCCTGGTCATTGGTGCATCCTTGATGGATACAAAAGGGAAACCGCTTGCCGGATTGCAACCCCATACATCAAATCCGGGCATTATCCGTCAGTCACGCGGGGGCACAGCGCGTAACGTCGCCGAAAATTTAGGGCGTTTGGGAGCCGATGTCGTTTTGATTTCGGCCATTGGTCCGGACCGCACCGGGCAGATGTTACAGGAAGCAACAGAAGCGGCTGGCGTTAATGTCGCACATCTTATCGTGGCCGAAGGGTATCGCACTGGTTCGTATATTGCCTTATTAAACCCCGATGGCTCTTTATCGGTGGCGATAGATGATACATCGGTCGCAGAGCAAATTACCCCCCATTATTTATACCAATATCGTCACCTGTTTCGCGATGCCCAGATGTTAATGGTGGATGGAAGTCTGACCGAAGAAGCTCTGGCGATGGTGATGCGACTGGCGCAACAATATAGCGTGCCGGTTTGTGCCGACCCTTCATCGGCACGTCTGGCCTATAAACTATGCCCTTATCTGGCCCAACTACATCTGGTGGTGCCGAATGAGGTAGAAGCGACCGCACTTTGTGGTGTCGAATTTCCAGGGTTTGACCCAGAGAGTAGTATTCAAGTGGCCCGGCAGTTAGTGACTGCCGGGGTGCAAAATGCGGTTGTTACCCTTTCTGACTTTGGCCTAGCGTATGCTACCCCCGTGGAAAATGGTTATATTCCTCCCCGGTATAATCAGATGGTAGATAGCACGGGCACGGGTGATGCTATTACGGCCGCGATTCTGTTTGCCCTATTGAATGGCATGGAAACGATTGAGGCGATGCGTCTGGCCGCGGCCGCGGCCGGGTTAACATTACAAACCGAAGAGACGGTTGTCCCTGATCTCAGCCTGGATATGCTCTACAATCATCTGACTGTCTAACCCTACCCTGTCATTGACCCCACAGCCTTTGTTAAATGGTGATAGGTCAATGATTCTGGGTGCTATTTCTCCATGCTTCTCCCCATTTCTTTGCATTTGTTATACCCATTGGCCTTGACGGAAGGGGAAGGAATGGGCATGGCCTATGAATATTATGTGCGCCGTCGCTTGTTAGCTCAATGGCTGAAAACGCGGCCGCAACCCCAACGGTTACTCATTGCCGGTTTGCCTGAACGGTATGGGTTTGCTCTTGACTTTTTCTTGCTGGCCCAGGAATGGTCGGCAGAATTAGTGGTGGTAGATGAGCGGCCGCAACGGTTACAAAAATGCCAGAAAGCGGTTGCGGCCGCGCAACGCCAGGGATATTTTCACAACCTGGAGCCACATTATCTCCCTGTTCGGGACCTTGTTCACTTGCATGAACTGACCTCAACCTTTGACCTGGCCCTATGTGCGGAAGTCTGGCAACGTATACCTTCAGCCTGGGTTCCCCGTTATTGGCTCAATGTATGGGATCGAGCCAGAGCCATTGCCGTATTTGCCCCCAATGGGGATAACCCGGCGCACCAGGCTTATAGTCATTTGCCCGGCGTTTACCTGAATGATATGCACACGATTGCCCTGATGGCCAATGATCCACAAGTGCGTTTAGGTTATCTGGATGTTGCCCCATTTCCCCCGGGGATGAGCCGTTCATCCTTACAGCGAGAGCGCTCCCTCATGGGGCGGTTAAATACGTTAGGCGTTCGTTTGTTGGAGGTATATGCCCGTTTAGAAGTCCATTTTTCACTTCGTTGGAGTCGCGGCCGCGCCCATACCGTTTACGCCCTCACCACCCATTCCGCCCCAAACTCCAAACCATAAATCAGCCCACGCCTGCCCTACGTTTCCCCTGTACCTGTTTTGTCCTGGGTTGCCCACTCGTTGTGCCTCGCTATAATCTCACCACTTGGTAATCGTCCCAAAATCAATTCCACCCACACCTGACAGGTTTCCGAAAGCATGTCAGGTCTAAACCGGGGTACCCCCTTAGCCTGCGGCACACCAAGAAGGATGAAAATGACGCCACACCTTTTCATTCCCATCCGTGTTTCTTCCTATCCGTGTT